>NZ_HE578960.1:278211-314460 GCF_000307285.2 Kurthia sp. Dielmo | reverse complement strand
CTGGGGAATTTGATAACTGGTAATAGGAATCGAGGAGATCACGTATGGAAATAATCGAATATGACTGGGTAAAGCAAACGCGTCACATTCTTTTAGCACAATGTCGCATGTTAAGTGAGCAGGAGCTCGTTGCGGAGTCAAATTTTGGCTTCCTCAGTATTAAGGCGACGCTCGTGCATATCGCTGGATGCTATCATGCATGGATTGGGTCTTTTTTATTCACCCAAACAAAGACGCCCATACGTACAAAAGAGCAAGCAGCTAGCATGACATTTGACGACATTGAGCAGTATTTTGAGGAAGCGGATACGTATGTTGCAAAGCTTTTTGCACAGGGAGTGAACTGGGATGAGCCTATAGAGCAGGAGCTTCCTTGGAGAGCGGATAGTGGCATCGTTCGGAAATCTCTGAGGCAGTTACTTATGCATGCAGTGACACATGAATTTCATCATAAGGGCCAAGTTGTCGCCATGCTGCGCCAACTTGGTCATGCCCCACAAAATACCGATATATTAGGATTAGAATGAACTGATACAAGAAAAGCAACAGTATGTCCATAAAGAGGTTGGGACAAAACACGTTATTTTCTTTTTTTTATCGTTCGCAATGACAAACCGGAACCGCGTCACAGCGAGATTCCGGTTTTTCTTATGCTCATAGGAGAGGTTGTTTTTATACGTATGTCCCAGCCTCTTATTTTTGTGTGAAAAATACCGAGATAACGGTATGATAGAAAGAAAGATTATTGAAGAGGAGGGAGCATATGGAACAGTATAAAAAATTTATTCATGCGATTTGGTTGGATTTTAGTCATCATTGGTATTATTTTTTATTAGTTATTACCGGCACGAATATTTTATTAGAAGCCATTGTCATTCCATTATTCCGATTTAGCTTATCAGCGGTGCTAGAGCTTGGGAATATTACATATTTATCGTACACAAATGCCCTGCCGCTGTTTATTCAGCATCCATTTGTTGCACTCGGACTTGTTGTCGTTGTCGCTATACTACTCTTTATTACGTTTATTCAATTTGTTTTTGTGCTACGCGGTATTATTCAAATTAAACAACATTGCTTTAATCTGAAGACACTTGTAAAGGAAGTCTATCAGGTTGTCACGCATACTAACTGGAAAACATTTAGTTTATTCTTTTGTTATTTAGGCTTTTTACTACCATTTTTCAATGTTTTCTTTTTAAATTCACCACTCTTAAGTAAACTTGTTTTTCCAAAATTTATTTATGATGAGATTGTTAATAATCCGTTTTATATGACGGGATTTGCGCTCATTATTGCGGGACTTTTTTATATTGGTATTCGCTCAGTATTTACACTACCGGAGCTTATTATACGACCAAAAGGCTTTAGAGCAGCATTAGCTTTAAGCTGGGGACGCACAAATAAACGCTTTTTCCATTATGCGATTCGCTATACATGGATTGCGGTGACGATTTTTACAATCTCTAATGCAATTTATTTTGGTGTGTACTTTTTACAAATGGGCTTTGATTTATTACCATCTCCAATTCCTGTCACTGCAGTAATTATCAATTTAACGATTGTGAAAATTGTTCATTTACTCGTCAATGTTTTTGCGGTAGTGGCCTATAGCTCGGTATTTTTAAATGAATTGATTGTGGCGGATGAGGAGGAGCATGTAGAACCGACACGTTTTACATATCGCTATAAGCATTGGTTTTTAATTGCCGGTGTGCTACTTTTAACGATTTATAATGGAATTTCCTCTGCTGATACGATTGATAAAGGAACTGAAACCATTTCACATCGCGGCGTAACAAGCGGCAATGGTGTACAAAATACGATTCCTGCAATGAAAAAAACGATAAAATATTATCAACCAGATTATATCGAGATGGATGTACAGGAAACAAAGGATCATAAATACGTTGTTGTGCATGATAAAAATTTAAAGAAATTAGCAGGTGTTGATAAGAAGCCGCAGGAGCTTACATTAAAGCAGTTAAAGAAAATGACGGTACGTGAAAATGGTTATGAGGCGAAAATTGCGAGCTTCGATGACTATTTAAAGGTAGCGAATAGGCATCATCAAAAATTATTAGTAGAATTAAAAACGTCATCTTCTGATTCGAAGGAAATGGTTCCACGATTTATCAAGCAATACGAAAAGAACTTTGAAAAAATGGGCATATCCTGCAGACACTCAGCCACAAGGCGGCAGATGAACTAAAGCAGGAGGACCCTGAAGCCTTTGTGAGCTATATTTTACCTTTTAATTTTTCATTCCCAACAACGGACTTTGACGCGTATACAATGGAGCAAACAACGTTAAATTCATCCTTCATTGGCAAGGCATTGATGATGAATAAAAAAGTCTATGTCTGGACGGTCAATGACAAGAAGGATATGCGACAATCACTCTATTTGAATGTAGACGGTATTATTACAGATGAAATGGGTACATTAAACCAAGAGATTGCTGCATTCGAAAAAGAGCCGACGTTTGCGGAATTTTTATTAACCTATACGACCATCTATTTAGAAAATGAGTAAAGACATAGAAGTAATAAATCTCTAGGTCATTTTTGAATACCTAGTATACGATTGGAGATGCTGTTATGAATAAAAAATATATTGCGGTATTTTTACTGCTCTTTTCATCATCACTTATGCTCGGTCTAGCTTTAAAAAATACAGTAGATTATGCGATGCTTATTGCGTATGGAGTAGGAGGCCTGTTTTTAATAGGCGCGCTTTACTTTGCGCTAACGCAAAAAGAGGGCAATCCTCAAAAATAAAAAGTAGTACTTATATAAAAAAAACGTCCCGAGATTTTTCTCGGGACGTTTTTTTATTGCTGTTGCCACGCTTCTGATAAGTAGTTATCATCCATTTGATACTGAGGTTTGGTTGTATCTTTTATAAATGATTGAAGGGCCTTATCGACATCAATCCAACCGCGCCATCCTAAGTGAATCGTATCTTGCATAAAGTACGGCTCGGCAGATTTTTTCGTGAAGTCAGCGACATGATAGAAGCCTTGTTCATTCAATTGTGTCGTGATTTTCGTTGCGAATTGTTGAACCATTTCTTGTGATAGGCCTGTGTAGTCACTCCATTTTTCATTAATCGGTGGAATAATAAACAGAACATCGGCATTTTGAGCGGCAATTTGATTTAAAACAAGTTGGAAGTCCGCGAACTCAGGCCCTTTTGTATAATCAAGATTTTGCTGCTTATCTTTTAATGTTTCAACACGATCTTTTAAGTTTTTATTATAAAAGTCATTTGAGATGCCTAAATCATTCGAAGAAGTCTCTTTAGCGCCAAGCTCATTTGCTAAAGCAAGCCATTCTTGTTGATTTTCTGTAGTAGGCAGCATGTTTTCAAAGTCATGAATTTTCGATAAATTGTTTGATGCCCGCATATTCATTGTACCGAATAGGCGGTCCTCACGATTTAATACACGATATTCAAGCTTCAAATCACGTACTTGTTTTTCAGAAAGAGCAGTGCCATGCATGATTTGCTGTAAATTCTCTTTCATCGTAGGTGAATTTTGAATATTTTCAAATTGTAAAAGACGCTTTGCATAATACTGCTCATAAGCGGTCACTTTTTTCGTATGCATCATCCAGTGATATAACTGTAGTTTTGAAAAATGTGCTGCAAAATAATCTTCTTTCACACCATTTTCAACGAACCACTGAGGTGAAATAATAAAGACCATTTTTTTATTCGTCAGTGCTTGTTGACTGTTGTTCATAATCGCGTAATGCATGAGTGATTGTGTACCAGGTGCGCCAATTAGAAATGGCGTATAATCACGATCATATTTGTAAGATAAGACCGATGGGTGGAACGGACTAAATCGGCTCAGCTCAGATGAGCCAAAAAACGGAATATATTCGGATTGTTTAAGCGCAGATTTTGTTAAGTCACTGCCTTGTATAACAGTGTCTGCCATAGAGCTACTTGCTTGCTCCAATACTTTGTTGTTTGTAATAGCTGAGTTAGCAGGTGTTAAAAAGATAATCCCTACAATCATGACAGCGATAATAAGTGGTCCAAAAGCAAAGAAAAGCTTTTTCTTCATGATTATGCTAGGCTTCCGACTGTCGCGATGATTTTATTTGGTGTGCGCCAGTCTTCACGTTCAAAGTCAGAAACAGGTACTTGAATACCTAATTGACCATCAATTTCAACAAGTAATTGTACGGTTCCGAATGAATCTAAAATACCTTCCTCGTATAAATCTAAATCTAAATCGTCTCGTACATCCGCACCTGTAACTTCTTCTAAAATTGCTAATAATGTTTCGTTCATGTGTTATTCTCCTTTAGTTAAAAAATAGTTTGTCCAAAATTCCTGAGAAAATCAGGAAGCTCACGCAGACAATGTGGAATGTCACAACCACTGCCAATGCATGTGTCCACTTGTTAGATGGCCATGTTTTGTGTTTTTTCTTAAGACGTAGCCACCAGTCATTTACGCAAATAGCTGTTGCGTGGAAGACGCCATATAAAATGTAATACCATGTAAAGCCATGCCAGAAGCCCATCAGTAGGAATAAACCAAAGTACCCTACATTTGAAGCGACAATACGGCTTTTAAATACTTTTTTCTTGATGAGTAAGAACATTAAACGCATATAGACATAATCTCGGAACCATGTAGAAAGCGAGATATGCCAGCGATTCCAGAACTCTTTAATATTCCAAGAAGCAAATGGCTTATTAAAGTTCATTGGTGTATGATAACCCATTAAATTACTGACACCTACAGCAAATAGGCTATAACCGGCAAAATCAAAGAATAAGTAAAGACTGTATGTATACATATAGCCAAGCAGATCCCATGAGAAGAAGCCCGCAGAAAGTGTCGCCTTTTCAAATGATGGCAGTAGTACACTGCCAAGATAGTAGCCAAGAATGAATTTGTATAAGAAGCCCATGAAAATACGCTGAATCCCTAGCTGTAGCATTCCTGCATACTCTTCACGCTGTGGTGCAGTATGCAATTCTTTTTGGAATCGACGGAAACGGTCGATTGGTCCAGATGAAATAGTTGGGAAGAATAGTAGGAAACGGATATAATCCCATACATTGTATGTTTTCAGCACACCGTCTCTAAATTCAATCAGCACTTGCACACTTTTAAATGTTAAATAAGAAATGCCTAAAAATCCGATAAACGATAGATGGATATCAAATAGAGGGAAAAATTTCGTTAAAAATAACGGTAAGATGGCGAGTGCAATACTCGTGTAAAAAATGCTCGTTTGATTATGATTGATACGGTATTTTTGATACGCCGCTACAAGGATGGTTTGCCAAATGACGTACAAAATAAGCGCGACACCCTGTTTCCAGCTCTCGCCACCAAAACTAATGTATAAGAAAAATAATGTGACCAGGCTTTGATACCATGGTAATCGTTTACCCTTCCATAGCATAAACAGCATTAATGGAATTAACGCGATCAGCACGTAAATAAAATACATTGGGTTCGCGTAGGGAATAAGTGAAGGAATGTTCTCTATCATTGATTCACCTCAGCCATTAACGCTTTGCGGTCAATTTTACCGTTTGGTGTAATCGGTAAATTGGCTTTATAAATAAAGCGCTGTGGCATCATATAATCCATCATTTTCTCGGATGCCTCTTGTTTAATGGCACGTGTTAATTTGAAATCTTTATCAAATGGTGATTCATTTGATACGATAATCGCCACGAGCTGATGGACTTTTTCTCTTTCAATTTTGGCACCACAATGGCTTGTTTGACATATTGGCATTGTGCTAAATGATGGTCTACTTCTTCAAGTTCGATACGATGTCCATGCAGTTTCACTTGGAAATCAATACGTCCTTCATAAAAAAGTAAATCATCTTTTAATGAACCCGCATCACCTGTATGATAGGCGGGCACTCCATCTAATGTGAAAAAGGCTTCAGCTGTTTTTTCAGCATTGTTTAAATAGCCTTTTGAGATAGAAGGACCTGAAAGAATAATTTCGTTTGTTTTTTCATCAATGACGACGCGTGTATCCGCTTTAACATAGCCAATAGGAAGTCGTTCATGGGCAGCTAGAACCTCATCGGTAATCTCAACAGCTGAAACAGCAACGGTTGCCTCTGTAGGGCCGTATGTGTTGAAAACGCGCGCTTGTGGGAAACGTTCGCGTAATGTGATGGCTGTTGAGCGTGCTAGTTCTTCACCACAGAATAAGAATGTAGAAATAGAAGGGTAATGTGCTTCATCGAATTTCTCATCCATCAAGCAAATGTCTATAAATGATGGTGTTGAAATCCAATTGTTTACATGTAATTGCGGTAATCGCGTGAAAAGATCTTTAAAATTAATGACCTCATGTTTATGAAGTGGTGATAGCATACCACCTGAAGCGAGTGCCGGATAAAGCCCCATGACAGATAAATCGAATGAATACGCTGCCTGTGCTAAATAATTTTGACCAGGTTTTAATGAAAAGGCTTCAATCATCCAATCTACGAAGCTACATAAATTGTCATGACTAATTTGCACGCCCTTTGGAACACCAGTCGTGCCTGATGTGAAAATGATGTAATATGTTTCTTTTTGCTGTACACCTGAAAATTCTGTTTGAACGAGCCCATCAAATTTTTTGATTTTTGACCATGCAACAATTGGTGTAGATGAAACAAAACTAGCATCTTCATTAACCATGACAACTAATGAAGGATCTGCTGTTTCTAAAATTAATTGTAGTCTGTCATTTGGTGTATCTGAAGAGATGGGGATATATGCAATCCCTGCTTTTGTGGCGCCTAAAAACATTGCCACCATCTCAAATTGTAAGTCACCAAAAATAATAACAGGCTTTTTGCTTTGAATTGTTTGTTGTAAAAAACTTGCGGCAATATTACTGTAATGTTCTAGCTCACCATATGTATAATCTTTGTTACTTGTTTTATACATAATGCGATTCGGATCATCTACAGCCCATTGCTTCATTTTTTCCAACATCGTTTTATTGTCCACACTAAAACTCATTGTAAATAAATGAACCTCCTTGAATATCTTTGTAGTGATATAAATACAACAGCACGATTAAAATGACTGTGTAAAAAACGGTACTACCCGTAAAAATAAGCCAAGAGGTTTTCTTTTCTTTGTCCACAGTGAAGTCCTCCTTTTTATTTCCAAATATGACTTAAAAATAACATGGTTAATATCGTAACATAAAAGTCATGATTGTAAAAATAAATTTACAATTGAAATAAAACTCTTTGTTAGGAGCGCTATACTGTAATGAAAAGTTCCAAATTTAATGGAAATCCCATTCTTTATTACTAAAGACTATTTAAAATGGATGAAAAAGGAATTTAAAATTGGTAATTAGTTATTTGCATTCAATCTTTTTGTACTAATAAGCGAATCTTGTTTTTAAGAATATCTTAAAAAATCTTATTTTAAAAAAAGTATAGAAAGCGATAATAAGTTGTTTTTTGCTGGATATATTCTGACTGGAAATAAGATGAAATTCGATAGTATCGTGGCTATTCGTTATAACTAATTATGATAAAAAGCTGGAATCCATTAACGTAGAATTTCGGCTTTTCTTTATTCAAAAAAATGCATAAAAAGTTATATAGATTTTTCTGTATACATTATAAAAAATTTTAATTTGAAACTAAGCATGTTCTAGAATGGATGTTTAAACGAATTAAAGGATAGGAATGATGTAAAAAGGGAGGCGATTTATTTTGAAAAAATGGATAGTTAGCACAGCAATTGTTTTGGGGTTGAGTGCAGTTTCTGCAGAGGTGATACCAAATGGTTCAGTAGAAGCACAGGCAAAGTCTTATAATATGAGTGAAAAATTTGCGGAAAATCTACGCAAAGGAACATTACCGCGTACAAGCGGAAAAATTGGTATGACGTATAAAACACTCATAAAAAAGGAAAAAGGAAAAGCAATTATTGATGGGGATCCACCCGTTTATCGTACAACTATTGGAGATAACTTTCTTTTCAACAAATTTGCGAAAAATAAAATTCCCAAAGATGCTAAAGTAAAAGGAATTTTTCGTGTGTATGATTATAAAATTTCATCTACATCTGTCAAAAAACATTTCGGAAAATCATATAAAGCATACAATCAATCAGGAAAGAAAGTGTCTATTCATGTGTATAAAACGGGTAAATACTATACGCATATAGAAGTCCATAAAGGAAAAACATATGTTGATATTGGAACGAAATCTACAATCAAATATGTGACATCAACAGGTACATGGTATAAATAAATAGAAGCTGGAATCCTATTTTAATGGATTTCAGCTTTTTTATTTGAGAAGCTATCTTAATTAATACTTTTGTTTTTTAATAAACAAAAGGAGCTGTCCAAGAAATGATTTTCGGGTAGCTTTTGTCTATTTTTGATCATAGAATTCTATCATTTATCGTCTTTTTGAATGGAAATAGAGAAGTTATTACAATATGAGAGGGCTGTGCTAAAGCCAATTTGGGCTTTTAGTACAGCCCTATTTCATGCTTCACCATAATCACATCTCTTAGGAGAAACAAATTTAGGGAATGTTTGAGCTATTTTTTCATAAGTAGAAAATTGAAGTTGATTTGAGATTATTACAATTGAGTCTCCGTCATAACCAATCCAAAATACACTGCTATCGGCTTCCATTTTAACAATGACTGTTTCTCTAATATCACCTTCAAGATTTCCTATCCATTCCCTTTTATCTAGGCTGAATACATTTTTGTTACTAGACCATACCACTAATTCATTTGAAGCACCTAGACTAAGGTAAAAAGGGAACATCAAACCCTTAAGTTTTTTAAGTCCAAGTTTCATTTTATACTTTCTAAAACGCACAACTTGTTTAGAACCATAATGAGTACAATTGTAGCCATCTTTATTTTTTCGTTCAATTACTTCTTAGAATACGGGTTCATTTACTGATAATGACATAAGAGAGTTCATAATCAGACGATGTTTGAATTTTTACAGGCACCAGATAAGGAAACGTTGATTGATTAATAAATAAAAAAAGCGTAGCACATAAGGCTACGCTTTTTTCTATGAGGCAGTTACTTTCACATGGCGACCATGAACGAAGTAATAAATAACAATTGTAATCAGTACTAAAACAGCCATTGATGCATACATACCACGATAGCCAAAATGCGGTAAAATGGCACCGATAATAATAGGGCCAACGCCAATTCCGGCATCCATTGCAATATAGAAAGTTGAGGTTGCTAGACCAATACGGTGATTGGGTGCTAAATTGACAACCGCTACTTGGCTACAAGAAATCATATTCCCGAAGCCTAGCGCGATTAAGGCACTTGCTACAAGCATCATGCCACTACCATATGATTGACTTAAACAGAAAAGACCAATCGTAAATAAAATAAGAGCAGGATAAATGCTAATATTTTCGCCTCGTAAATCGAGTAATTTGCCAGTGAACGGGCGTGAGCATAGTGAGCCGATAACGAAAATACTTGCTGCTAGACCGGCTGTTGTTTGCGAGGCGTTAAATTGTTCGATGGCATACAGTGTCATCGTTGTCATTAATAAATAGAACGTTAAGAATACTAAAAATGCGGTTAGCGTAATAATAATAAAATCTTTCGTCCAAAGTTTGGCTTTTGTCATACTAGTTTGAGTCAACTCCATTGATATTGTTCAACATTTTAAGTAAGGTTTGGAACGTCACATCTAGCTCCTCTTCGGAAATATCTTTAAATGTATTAGCTTCAAAGTTTTTTTTCGCCTGTTTCAAATCATGCTGCGTATCCTGGGCATGACTGCTTAGTATAATGCGGCGCTCTCGGCTATCCTCAGACGGGGCACGTTCAATAAAATCGTGCGCCTCTAAATGCTTGACCGCACGTGTCACAGAAAATTTTTCAACACTTAAATATTTTGCAATGTCCACAAGCGAAGAAGATCCGTCTTTAATTAATTAATTAATAAATACTCGATAATCCCAAGCTGTGACTGTGTTAACTGAAGTGGCGCCATACGATGATTTAAGTCCTTTGTCATCGCACGAGACACTTGAAAGAATTGATGGACGAGGTCGTTTAAGTTGGCCAAATGTTGTCCCTCCTTTAAATAGTTGCATATGCAACTATTTAGTTCGTAGCGTGAGATGTCAATATTTAAATTATTTTTTCATGGAAAGTTGAAAAAAAATGAACGAGCATCGTCTAATAAGAAAGGGGTGAAAAAAGTGGAGGTAAAATGGCGGCGTATTGTCGATAAATATACGAAAAAGCTTTTTCAATTAAGCTATTTGTATGTGAAGGATTTTCATGCTGCGGAGGATATTGTCCAGGATGTATTTCTCCGCTTTTTTGAGAAACAGCATGATTTTAGACAGGAATCCTCAATTGAAACGTATCTAACGCGTATTACGATTAATTGCTCAAAGGACTATTTGAAAAGCTGGCGGTACCGTACGCATCAGGTGACGACGTATTTTACAGGTGGCTATGAAATGAAAAATCAGCTTATTGCAACAGAGGAACGCCTTGAAATTGCTGAAGCGGTGCTACAATTACCGATTAAATATCGTGAAATTATTATTCTTTATTTTTATGAAAATCATTCCTTTGCGGAGATGAGTGAGCTATTGCAGCTACCCATTAGCACAATTCATTACCGCTACAAAAAGGCACAGCAAAAGCTAAAGGAGAAATTGAGCACTTTAGAATGGGAGGGATTATTCCATGAATGAGCTTGAACGACAATTGCATCAAAAAATCGGTGATACTACCGTACATGAGGAGCGTATTAAAAAAAGACTTCATGAAAAAATGCACAAAAAGCGTCAAAAAAAGATGTATTGGCTAGTGCCGGTTGTTGTCATCACACTTTTAATTATCAGCTTACGTCTGCAAGCAACGCCTCCCTTCAAATCAGCGGATTCTTCGGCAGTAATCGAGCAATCTTTTATCACACATGCACAAACAGGTGAACAACTAGCGATTTCAACGGAGTTGTATGATTTATTAATTCGATTTTTAGCAGAAGGGAAAGAGGTTCCGCTTCGCTATACACCCTCTGCCTATGTTAAGCAAGGCTACTATGTAACAGCGGATTGTAAGGAGACCTTCTGTGGTATGTCATTTATCGTTACATCAGGAGACGCGGATTATCTTTCATCCTTTGAAAAGGGGCGCTTGCTGGAGGAACAGCTGTCACCAGACAAAAAAAACGTTATGGCGATAATAGAAAATGAAGACGGCAAACGCTTGAAATTCATTAACAATACAAAGAATGAGCAACATTACCAGACGAATAAACAAGTAAAGAATCTGCGTACGGCAGCATGGATTTCACCAACGAAGATAAGGCTTTATTTTAACGACAAACGAACGAAAGTAATTGAATTGCCAAAAGGGGGCGTATCGAAATGAAAAAAATGGTAGTAAGTGTGGTTGTATGTATATTACTGACGGCTTGTAGTGCGCAAACAACGAGTACTTCATTAGATGGCTTATATTTCACGGGACGGTATAATTCACTGAATTCGCTTGAATTTAAAGGGAATACGTTAATCGTCAAAAAAGGAGAGGATAATATAAAGCCTAGCATGGAGCCTGAGGATGTACGTGTTGTGAAGAATGAGCAGCAGACATATAAGGGGATTCAGGTAGAAATCAAAGATGATAGGTATTATATTACCGGAGATGACGAATTTTCGATGACATTAAAGAAAACAGGAAAACGAATTGTTGAGGATGCGTCTGGTGAGGAATATGTAGCTAGCTATGAATTTTAATAAAAATCCCGCTTCTCCTTTTGAATAGAAGCGGGATTTTTGTGTTGATATGGTATAATAATAGAGCAACAGAGCCTCTCAGAAGGGAGGCGATTTATGGTGCTTGCTCTTGTGTTGCTGCTAGTTACGCCATTTCTATGCGTTCATATCGAACGTGTAGATGGTAAGCTAAAAGTGACGCGCATTTATTTTGGCGTAAACCGAGATAAAAAGGACAAACAAAAAGACACTAATCAAGAAGATTAGCGTCCAATCCTAAATCATTTTAGCTGCTAGGCACAGCTTAAGTGTGTGATCTCTCACATGTACTTTTACTAAACGAGAGCATCAACACTGAAAGTTGGCGCTTCCAGTGAAGACTGTTGCAAAGGTCGATGTTCGCGCATCGGCCTTTTTTATATGTCCAATTGTACCACGAATTTTATAATAAAGACAATAAGCTATCTGATTTTAGATTGTACTGGCCATTGGGTTGCCTTTGTATCGTCACTGCTCTATCATGAATTAATAACCTAAATTTAGGTTTATTAGGAGGAATTTACTCAATGGAAAAATCGTCACTGAAAGTTGTCTTACTTATCATGGTGCTTGCAATCATTCCGCTAGCTGGATGGTCATCGCCTCAGCAGGATTTTAAGGAGCTAGAAAAGAAATATGATGCGCGTCTAGGTATTTATGTAATCGATACCGCAACAAATAAAAAAATAGCGTACCATGCAAATGAACGATTCGCATTTACGTCGACGTATAAGGCACTTGCGGCGGGGGTTTTACTGCAAAACGCTTCATTAGAGCAATTAGAAACGGTTATTCTATATACAAAGGATGATCTTGTCGCATATTCACCCGTGACAGAGCTTTATACAGATACAGGGATGACACTACGAGAAATTAGTGAGGCGGCTGTTCGATACAGTGACAATACAGCAGGGAATCTGTTATTTCATGCAATTGGTGGTCCAAAGGGATTTGAACAAAGCCTTCGCAAAATGGGCGACAAAACAACATACGCTAATCGTTTTGAAACAGAATTGAATACAGCCATTCCAGGAGATAAACGTGACACGAGCACCGCCAAAGCACTCGCAATTGATTTGAAGAAATATACTATCGACAGTACATTATCAATTGAAAAGCGACAGCTTCTACTCGATTGGATGACGGATAATAAAACAGGAGATGCTTTAATTCGTGCAGGCGTTCCAACAGACTGGAAGGTTGTAGATAAGAGTGGTGCCGGAAGCTACGGAACAAGAAATGATATTGCGGTTGTCTTTCCACCAAATCGAGCACCGATTGTTTTAGCTATTCTTTCAAGTAGAAGTGAGCAAAATGCTACATACGATAATCAATTGATTGAAGAGGCAACGCGAGTTATCATAAAATCTTTACACTAAAAAACGAGACTGGGACAAAACACATCATTTTCTTTTTTAAGCGTTCTCAACGAAAAACCGGAACTGCGCCACTGCGCGATTCCGGTTTTTCGTTGCTCATAGGAGCGGTTGTTTTACTCTTATGTTCCAGCTTCTTTTTTTATTTTAGATATAAATGAATATGCTAATGATAATTGCGACAATTATTGTGATAATAATAATTGCTACAAAGAATAATAACACTGACAGAAATGCGCGCCATTTTGAAATAGAAGCCACTTTAGAAATAGTAGAAAGTAAAATGAAAAGTGACCAAAGACTAATAATGACTTCGATAATTAATGCTATGATTTCTGCAATACCACCTACATCTAAGAAAAAGGTATTTGGGGAAGCAAAGCTCCAAATAACGTAAATAGGGAGAACCACTATGTAAGGTGCTTGTGAAATATAAGTTGCCTCACGTATACCTTTCAATGTACATTTTCCACCGACCATCTTCACGCATAAAATTAAAATAAGTGCACCAATCGCAATAAAAAGTATGATTGCTGGGATAGCTAAAACAATCGAAAGAATGAATGTAACAAGTGGTGAGAAAAATAAATTTTCTTCAAATGATGTGATTTGAATCATACATGAATAAATTGTTCCAATACCAATCAATAAGAAAAACAGCCATGATTTAGAAAAAGGTTGTTTTTGAAGCGTTGCAAGTGCAGTTGTTGGGGATTTAATTGCTTGAATTAATATGTCCATCATATACCTCCTTATGAATATGATATCAGAAAAATATTATAAATGTTGAAACAATACCATTTAAAGGAAAAAATGGATGTTATTAAGAACGAATTAATGCCATATTCAACAAGCACGCCGCTTAAATCAGAAAATATCGTTAGAAGTTTTAATAGTGAAATTTTGATTATACATTCGAAAAAAACAACAAGGTTAAACACAAATCTGCGGTTAACCTTGTTGTTTTTTAAATTTGAAAATCGAATAAAAGCGAAGGTACATGGGAAGACAAAGAAATTACAAAGCTTTATGCATTTTACAGAGCTAGACCTTTCTGGAGCGGATTGTTTAATGCGTGCGGCTCGTTTTATTCAAACCTACTATGAGGAGTTTACACCGTATTTACAGGTTGCAGAAAATAACGAGGATAATGAGAAGGTGGGCTTTCAGTTTGGCATTTATAAAAATGGCTATAAAATAGAAAATCAGTTGTTTTATATAATGATTAGTAAAAAACCGGTGCAATTTTAACATTTGCTGCACCGACTGTGTCCATTAAAGCTATCGAGCAATTTAATCCACAGCAAGTGAAGCCGCTCCCCGCATTACTAGACCTAACACAATTAACAGTTAAGGCTAAGTGGCAGGGAATGCAGCTAGTTTATACTATTTGTACAATAGATGGCGAGTTTATCCGAGGTATTCATGCGGAAACAGGTGATGTGCTCGGCGGGGGAAAAAAATAAAAAACTTACTAGATAAAATATCCATTCTAGTAAGTTTTTTAATCTGTTATGCTGTTTTTATACTATTTTTGGTAATTAAATGAGAAATAAATCTTTATATGGTAAAATAAGGATTATTGTAAGAGGAATACTCTTATGATATCGATTAAAGGGGGAAGTAAAAATGAACAAATTAACAAAATGCGTATTAGCAGCAGGAATTGCTTTTTCATGTGTTACGACAACAAGTCTTACACAACCAACAACAGCAGATGCTTCTGTTTCCGTAAAAAAAGCATTTCCTAAAAAATTTAAGCGTACATGGTATGCATACAACAAAAAAGAAAAGAAATATGAAAAGATCACATTTTACAATGGCGGGAAAATGTCTTCTCGTGGATGCTACGACGGGAAGTGTACAACTTCTAAACCAACACGTGTAAAAATCTTTTACTATTCTGAAGTGAAAAATGGTCTGTGGAATGTAAAGGGGATTAACCAAAATGCAGGAGCAGGTACATACTACAAGGTAGGAACAAAGAAAATAAATGGCAAGAAATATAAAGTGTTAAAAACGTATTCAGGTGCAATGGCTGATTTCGATAGGTATTATTATACGAAAAAAATGAAGCGTTAATTGAAAGAAACTGGGACAAAACATATCATGTTCCTTTTTTTAGCGTTCATAATGAAAAACCGGAACTGCGCCAAAGCACGATTCCGGTTTTTCTTATACTCATAGGAGCAGTTATTTTATATGTATGTTACAACCTTTTTATTTAGTCATATTTCGAAAGCATGTGCTGAATTTCTTCCTTCATTTCAGCACGAAAGCTTGCAGGACTAAGCACTTCGATATGCGGCCCCTGACTAAGCAGCCACATTTTGATTCCCTTACCATATACCTCTGCCTCGAATTCATTATTATGTAATTGGCGTGCTGTTGGAATACGGTCCAATACAGCTTGTACAGATGGACCAGTGAAGCGAAAACGGATTGTCATAAGCGCCCCTGTATACATAAATTGAATACGATCACGAAAAGCACTTTCACTAAAATAGGCAATATTATAAGATGGTTTAAAATGAGGCTGACTTTCTAATGATTGAATACGGTCTATGCGGTAAATCGTTGGATAGTCAGGTTTAAACGATGTTTGATAAGCTATTAAATAAAAATAATATTCCGAGAAAATAATGCCAACTGGAAAAAGCACAGTTGGTTTTTTAGATGGGTTAAATTCTTTGGTATAAACGATACGAATGCAATTTTTTTCTTCAATCTCTTTCGCAAGCTGCCAAAGCAAGTTTGTTACAGAAATATTTGTCTGCAAATTTCTATAGCCTGACATATCACTAGATAGCACATTTTGTAATATTTTTCGTTGGTCTAAGTTTATCTGACCAATTAAATGCTCGATAATTTGCTGCATTTCATTTTTTAAAAAGGCGCGTGATTCTAATAAAATTTTCGTTGTTGAATAAATAACATCGGGCTTTAATAAACTATTTCGTTCATGCCAAAAATACTTTTTTTCAGAGGCATTATATCGTATAGGTGCTTGTATGCCTTGTTGCTCTAAAAAATCTCGAATTTGGTTGAAATCGCGCTGAATCGTTTTTTCACTTACTTGAAATTCAGCCGCAATGGCCCTTTTATTAAGTCCTTCACCTGCATAAAACCGTGAATAAATTGATAAGACGCGCGTTATTTGGTTTGTATCCATTTAAAATACTCCTTTATATTTGTTAGCTAAAATAATTGAAAAATATTTTAGATGGTCATAACATGTCCATGTGTCTATTGTATTATGAATTTGTAAAGTTAAACAATACAAAAGAGGTGTTTAATGTGAAAAATATAATTCTTAATAATCATTTATCTGATGAATATAACGCGCTTAGTAACCACTCAAATCATCCGTTTACATTAGGTGGTTATGAATGGCCAACGGTAACGCATTATATTGAGGCGCAAAAATTTGTTGGAACTGCTAGATTTGAGGAAATCCGTTTAATGGTAACATCAGAAGAAGCGGAAAAAGCAGGTGAAAATCTTGAGCTGGCAAATGAAAATACGGTAACAAGGGCAGCATTAATAGCGAAACTTTATACGTACCCAGAAATTTTAGCGTTACTACTCGATACAAACGGACGAGCCATTCAAGATGCAGCAGACCCAATATGGAATAAACTAGGGTTTTATTGGATAATGATTCGAAATGAATTTCAGAATATTTTGATTTTAGAAAGTGAAAAAGAGCCTTCGAATGTAGCGGCAGTAGATTATATTGAACGTCATAAGGTAATAGAAGAGCTTCGTGGCCTACCAGCGGATGCATTTAGTAAGCTCCGTCATCTTCAGCCTGAGGTAGGATGCTTTAATCGCTGTAGCTTTTGCAGTCAAAGTGCAGGAACACGTATTTGGTCGCTTAATCTAAATGGCTTACAAAATATTTTTTCAGCACTTAAAACCGTCGCAATGGAAAAGGCACAGCAGTTCCGTACACAGGAAGGAGACTATTATCTAGATCCAACAGGGCCACTAACACTTAATCAACGTTTCCATCCATATTTTGAAATGCCAAAGCATGGACTACTTGGCTATGGACGTCTTTCACATCGACCAGGTGTTATTTTCCCTTACTTAGATAATGACATTAGCACCTATCCATTTTTAAAGCAGTATATTCAGTATGCCGCAGAGGATTTAGGGGTGAAAGTTCGCCTTTCTACAGTCGGCTACAGTCGTCATAATACACAGCTTCAGGACATGCATGACCAGATCAATGAGCATCATTTGAATCATGTCGCAGGCGTAAGATTATCGATTACACCGTATACGTATGGCTGGAAAAATAAGGCCACTCGTGATTCATTCAAGGAGGATGTAGCCAATGTATTAGCGACGTATAAACCGTTAATTGACCATTTAAAGCCTGGTCAACGTACAGGATGCGTGGAGTTCCGCTTCAAGCCATTACTAGAAGATCGATTAGTATTCCGTGAATTATTTGATGCAAATGACCATCATGTGATGGCAGTCGGGCCGTATGCACTGATGTCGACTGAGCGGGCAGCACCTTTTACAAAAAGTTATATACACGTTGATGAGGCAAATCAAATGCATGTAGATGGGAAAGGGCAATCTTATTTAATGATTCAGTCGGATAAGCTACGAGATGTTGCGACAGATGAGCTGTCGATGACTGTAGAAATGCTGCTGACAGAGGCGCATGCGATGAGCCGCTTTGTGCAAGTATACTTGTTTGAAAATGAAGATGGTGTTTACTACGGGGTAGACCCAATGATGCAGAATAATGGTATGTTTGCCAAACAATTTTATCCACCAACAGCAAAACGACCATCAGCTGGCTATATTGATTCGGAGCGCTATTTTTTAAATACATTACTCAGCTATAAACGCCAAAAGGGAATTTTAGATAGACGAGGTACATTTGAAGCGGCTACCTGGACGGATGTAGCGAATACAGTGCATTTATTAATGCATGCAGCGGAGGAGCTTGCGCCATCTAATCAGTATGCAGCCAATTATGTACAGGCTGAAATCATTCCATTAATCCAACTGTATGCCGAGGCACTATTAACAGCTGGCTATGCCCCGAGTTACTTTTTCCTTTCAACATTTACAGTAGATACAGGAAGCATTTGCAATTTGGGGAAGGCGTATAATGAATTTAAACATTTAGCTAGTAGACCACATATTCCATTAACACCACAGCAGGAGAAGTCCTTTGGTTTGCAGGGTGCATTAAGCATGGAAGGAGAAAAATGGCGCATCAGTGTCGCGCCATACAGTCATCAGGTATTGCGAGATACGTCTATTGGTAAACGGAATCTTCTTGCAGATAAAGGAAGCTTACTGATTGAACGTGAAAATTTAGCCCTGCGTTCAGTCGGTGGCGCAAATGGAATGGCTGATATTCGACAACATGTCCCCTTTTCACATATTGATATTTTTAATGTAAGTGACGGAGAAGAAAGAATTATTGGTAGTAAATAAATGATGTAGGAGATTGCCAAAAAGGGTAATCTCCTTTTTGAATGAATGATAGTATTAGAAAAAAATCTAAATGGAAGGGAGTGCCTTATTGGAAGATATTTTTGAAAATGAACTTTATTGGCTCTTTTTAGTAGGAAATAGACCGAATGAGATTACTGTGTCTGACATAGAATTATTGAACAAATTTGTTTAGGTAACCAAGTGTTTTTTTTCAACAAACAATTCAAATCTACAGTTCCATAAAAAATTAGATTTAGTTGGATTTGTTAAGGAAGAGTCTATTTATCTAGATATTGAAATAAAAGAAAATTCAACTGTTCTTTTCATAGGAAATGATGCAAATGAAATGTTTCTTTTCTCCAATTTACACAGTATGATTATGATTAGTGTTGGCTGCTGCAAATGGGATTTTACTCAGCAACTCGAGATTAACTTAATGCAAAATAATGAATGAAAGCAGGAGATACATGTGAACAAGGAGCTAATTTTAGAGATTCCTTCTAATCATACAGAAGCGGCAATTGTATCTTTTTCATTTTTCATCAATGAAACGACGTTGAATTGGAATGAGTTATATTTTGGCGTAGAGACGGGCTTTTTAACATTACAGCATGTGGTTGAAAAGGCAGAAATGGAAGCATCTACACAGCAGGATGTTCCTGAAAGTGTGTTAGAAGCTTCTTTTCTTTTGAAAGGTGAAGAAGATGAAATTGAAAAAGCGCTACAAAACCTGATAAAGCAGGGTGTCATTGTGAAGCAGAGCTTAGAAGATGTCGAATTTCTACAGAAGTGTAAGCGGAAATTTCTTTATATCATTATGCTATGGCTGTACCAGCAAAACTGCGAGTCGATTTCAGTGAGTAACACGACATTGTATCGTCTGATTTGGGATTTTAAAGGTGGATTTTCTGACGCAACCTATGAATTTGAACATGCAGTAAGTAAAATGGATGTTGATGCAGCCTTTTTAGAAGTGTGGGCAGCGTATTTGAAAGAGGAGAAGGAATTGAAGTTGTTTTGATTAGAGAAGGGGTTTAATGAATTGATTAATACGAAGATTTTTGAATGTGATAATGATGATTTGGAATATGATTTTTATGAGTCAGAAGTTCTGACTGAAAATGTATTAAAAGATGTTGAAGAAAAGTTTGGAATAAAGCTGCCTGAAACATATATTGAGTTAATGAAAGCGAAAAATGGTGGTATGATATCTTTTCAAAACAATACATATTATTTTGAATATATGAATCCTCATGATGGAGAACATTGTCGAAGTTCTTTAAATATATTTCAATTGAGAGGGATTACACTTGATAAGATAGGTATTGGGTGTACATTTGAAATGATTGAGGAATGGGAGTATCCAGAAGATATTGTAATTCTTTTGCATGAGGGACATTATTGTGTATGTTTAGATTATAGAAATTATAATGGAAATAATCCACCCGTTAGTTATATTGATTTAGAGGTAGAGTTAGATGTGATTGTCGCAGATGATTTTGAAGAGTTGATTAATAATTTAACAGTGGATATCGACGATGACGATGAAGAATACGAAAATGATGAAGAGCATATAGCATATGAGGAAGAAGTAAAAATCTTTGATCGCAATGAATTTGAAGGTTTATTTGAGCGTTATCAAGATGAGATTGAGATAGTAGACGGTATTCATTATTTTTTAACTAGTGCAGGAGATAGTGAATGGTTTATTAAACAATTAAAGAAAGCGATTAATAGTAACCATGTTTTTGTTGTCGAAGAAACTGTTCATGCTTTAATTGGCATATTAAAAAAATATAAGAAAACAGTGTTTTTACATAATGTTAAAAAAGATATAGAAGAAATAGCTCAGGTTGTTTATAACAGTGAAGAGTATGATGTAAACAAATATAGTATTCGACTTAAAAGTTATATTGAAAATTATATTATTTAATTTTTGAAAAGCTATTTAAAATTAAAAGACTGGAAATCATTATGATTTCCAGTCTTTTTTATTAAGGAAGCCCTAGAGTTATTGAAAATTATTGTCAAATCTATCGGTGTGCTGACCTTCGTCCCAAACAACGGTAATGTATGCATTTTTCAATGCTTCCTTAATTTCTTGTTCCGATGTATTTTTCAAATTTATAATCGCTTTTTCCTCATAAATATAATCACCATTTTTTGCGTTTCCTTCTGCTGACGTTCCTACCCAATATACATCACCTAAAAGTTTCTTTAGATGAACATCCGTTTCTACGTGTGCATTTTTCAAATTGTCATAATTACTTATTTTTGAATACAGGATTAATTTTTTGAAATTCTCTGGCGTAATATTTTGATCTTTCTCTCCACCAATCGAATTTAATTCTTTCTCGCTTAACTCGACTATCTCAGAATGGGTATCGATATTTATCGAGTTATTGCTACAAGCAGCAAGAGATAGGGCTGCTAGGATAAATAAAGATTTAATTTTACGCATATTTTATCCACCGACTTCATAACATTTCCTAAATTATACCAAATAATACATTTTATTAGTATGGTAAATATCACTCTTAAGCCTTTCTGTAAAATTTAAATAAACTAAAAGAATCCAATCTGGAAACATTAGCTATTCCAGCGTTTTCGGCTTTCTTCCTCTTTTGTGTGGATTTTTAACAACCAGCTAGTTTTAAATGGGTTATTTTGCTAGTTCGCGTAACTAGTTCTTATCGGTATAAGCATAAATGTGTTAAAATCAGCTCTTTCATTTCAATTGAATTTAAAGGTTATCTTAAATTAACATGGTTAACTATACTTAAATAATTAAGGTTTACTAAAGTTTTAAATTTATAATAGAATAACAGTGAAATCATGTGTAAAAAAGAATATATATGGCATGCTATAAGTATCTAGGTGAAGTATATTAGGGGGGTAAAAACAATGGATTTAAAAGAATGCATATTTAACAAGGTAGAACCGATTATTCGTAAGTGGGATGAAGAATTTACGCGGTATCTTTTTTCATTCATGAAAATATGAGCAATAATTCAATTCCCACTTTTTCAATTAGCTATAATACTGAAGCCGATTGTGATGATACGTCGGTACTTAGTGAAGAGCGCTGGAATTACGCTTTCTGAAGACAGGATGAAATTGAAGTTATTGGTGACGAAGCATCAACGGCAACGCTACTTCAGTGGTACGAAGACAATGGCATTGAAAATATCGGCTTTGAAGATGAAGATACGATGTACGATGATGAGGGCGAATATATTGGTAAAGGGCCAACTGGCTATTATGAGCTTGCGGAGGTGGTTTCGGAGGTTGCGAAGGAATTACGTGAGCAGCAAGTTATTTCGAATACATTTAAAAAAAAGCTTCCTATTATCGTTCATGATTTAGAATACAGTTGGTTTATGATCGAGCTAACGAAGGAAGCAAATCCTGGTGGAGAGGCAGATATCTTCCTTGCCTTCTATGAAGAGAATTTCTAACAAAAACCCCGCTTACGAAAAAGCGGGGTTGTATTATTTAACTGACTTTTTATAATCTAGCCAGTAAGTGAATAAAATTATAATCAATTCTAATGTAAAGAAAACCATGCCAATGACTAGCGCATATTTAAAGACAAATGCAGATGAATAACCGCCAATATATACGCCGTATAGAAGCATGAAGCAAAAACCGATAATAAAAAATAGTTTTTCAAATTTTTTCACATTAATCACATCCATTTCGTAATAATTCAAGAGTTAAAATCTCCGCTACAGCGCCTGTATTAGTTAGTGGTAAATAATGCTGTCCATTTTTAACAATATGACAGTGTGCATTGTCAAATCGCTCACTAAAAGCCCGCATCTTTTGTAACGACAGTTCATCAGCAGATGCTTCTGCAATTAGTAAAGATACGGGAATTGATCGCTCGGTTAAGCAATGATTAACCGTTATAAGCTCTTTCGATAGCGCATTATAGGCGATTTCACTACAGTGATGCTTATAGCTATCCCCTTGCTTCGGATAATTATGTAGAAAATAAGCTTCAAATTGATCATAGCAATCCTGCTCTAGCAGAGGCATTGAATAGGTTAGCTCATGAATCGCCGCTTCGATGACTTTAAAATCCTCGATGGGTGAAGAAATGACCATATCCTCATGCACTTCCCCGCGTTCTCCTAAAAAATAATGCCCGCCGTCTAATAGCACTAATGAGCGAATATACTGCGGATAACGATTAGTGAATGCCTGAATCACCCATGCCCCTAAAGAGCTCCCGACAAAATGCGCCTTTGTCACTTGCAGGGCTTCAAGTGTCTCCTGAATATACGCGCAAAAAGTAGCAATAGAATAATCCTCTAAATTTTGCTGATGGCTCCCAGGTGAATCAAAGGCAAGCCATTTATAGCTGTTCATTTGATTAGCTAATGGCTTAAACATCTCCTTGCGCTCCCCTAGCGCTGGTATGGCAACAATAACATCTTGTGAAGACGTATTTCCGTAAAATGTATACATACTAGCTTATCCCCCTATCCCTTAGTATATTCTATCATTTCGTGTATACTTATATGGAATAAATTTGAATTAATAGGAGGTTTTATAGTGGATAAATTAGCAGATAAGGTAGCGATTGTGACAGGTGCTGGGTAAGGATTAGGATTGGCGTTTGCCACTGCACTCGCAAAAGAAGGCGCAAAGGTGACCATTGCAGAGTTTAATGACGAAACAGGCGCACAGGCAGCCAAGGATATTCAGACATTTGGCGGCGAAGCAATTTTCGTACAATGCGATGTGTCGGATAAGGATCAGGTCAATCATGTTGTTGCGGAAACCGTAGCCGTATTTGGTACGGTGAATATTTTAGTGAATAATGCACAGGCAGCCAAACCATCCGTAAAGCTTCTCGATATTACGTTAGAGGATATGGAGGTTCCTTGGAAAACATGCCTTGTTGCGAGCTTATTCTTTATGCAGGCAGGTGTTCCTCATATAATTGATTCAAATTATGGTCGTATTATAAATCTCTGCTCAGATACTGGAATTGAAGGAATGCCCACATTCGGTGCATATGGCTCTGCTAAGGAATCCATTCGTTCATTGACACGTGTTGCGGCGCGTGAATTTGGCGAGTACGGTATTACCGTAAATGTCGTATCTCCAGGTGCACTGACACCAGCCGCCAAAAGATGGATGGAAAGTCTACCGAAAAACGATGGAGCCAGTGCCACTCGGTCGTCTAGGTGATCTAGAAACCGATTTAGCACCGACTATTGTATTTTTAGCAAGTGAGGATGCCCACTTTATGACCGGCCAAACGGTATTTATTAATGGCGGTCATACCTTTGGAAGATAAAAATAACCCAGACGATAAGTAGCTGCTTATCGTCTAGGTTTTAATTATTTCGTCGGCTTAATATAAGGAACGACGGGAGCGGTTACACCTACAGATGCTCCTCGAATAAATTCTTTCCCTATTAATTCATGAAAGTTTTTTGTTTGTCCCGTAACCATTACACCTAATACGGTCACCTCATTAAATGGTTTATGCTCGTTTTCGTTAATGTAATGTTGAATGGCTTCCACTGAATTATTGCTGTCATATGTTTTCAAATCATCAATAAATGTCTCGAAAGAATCCTTTGATAGCTCCGTATCTGCATAGCCATATACTGGTAACCCCGCTGGACCTTTCGATTCGTCAGCAATTTCCGAATGCATATAAAGCCATGCAATATTTAAATTTTCAGGAATGCGATCCTTTACTTGTTTCATCGTCAAAGGTTTTTTAAATGAAATCGCCACTTCCGCTACATGATTTTTCAATTCTCCAACTGCTTCAAGCTGATTTTGAACCCCGCCATAATAGTCTTTGATTGCTGGATTATAAAACGTAGCTACCTTTTGTTTCGTTTGTTTATCGTATTCGTAATCAGTCTTTCCGCTTGAATGGGAACCGGGTGTTAACTCATTAAAATCTACAGAGGAACCCATCCAGGAATAGGAACTTGTAAGCGTACTCCAAGGAATTAAATAACCATCTACGTTTTTCGAGCGATTCGTAATAATGTTACCACCAAAAGCTGTGTTATTCGCCGTCACTTGCGAATCAATAGTCACATTTGGCTGAGATATACGATGTTCTAAAAATAAACGGTCATGCAATTGAGTTGTATGCCTAGTCGATAAACTATCAGAAATAAAAATGAGTATAAGGCAACTAGCCATAGAAATAACAACAATACTAAGCCAGTGCTTTATTTTCGCTTTTTTTAATGCTTTTTGAATCGATGAACCCATGCTTTGATTCCTCCAACCTCTTTTTGAATTGATTTTCGTGCTCTGTATAATTTTTTCTTCACCGTTTCTGTCCGTAGCTGCAATAATTGACCAATTTCCTCGTAGGATAATTCATAATAATATTTCAAGACAAATAGTTCTCGATATTCCTTTTGACATTTTGTAATAAATACATTATTTCGTCCTGATTAAAAAGCTTTTCGAAGTCATCATAGCCATTTGCTAATTTTGATTGAAGCTCTTCTGACAGTGGTATGTTCGTTTTAAATTTTTTTCGTTGTAAATCAATGAGTTCATTTAATGCTACGCGGTAAAACCAAGGACGAATTGTTTTTTCATCTAAATCTGGTAATAAGGAATACGTTTTAAAAAATGTATTTTGAATAATATCCTCGGCATCTTCCTTTGAAGCGCCTTTTGAGCGTAAAAGTATAATCACTTCCTCTCCAAGTTGAATTAAATAAGAGGCGAACGCGTCTTTTTGATTCATTTCTCTCCCCCTCATGTATACAACGGTTGAAGCCGTGAAAAAGTGTACGCATAGAAATCATTTATTTTTAGTCACGCACATTAAAAAGCCGCTTCCTCCAGAGACGAGGTTACGGCTTTTGTGAAATTATGTAGGAGATAGCTAAAATTCGACAATATAAGTATGACTGTCCTTAAAATGCCCTATACCAATAGTTAAATCAAAAATAAATAACATAAGAATAACCAGCAGCATCAAAACAGCGATGGCTAAATCTCTACTAGTCGAGTCTGGATTTTTTCGCATTAATATCCCCTCTTTTAATTGTAATATTTTCCATAATATCATAGTTACTAATGACTGAACAAAAAAACAGCCAAAACACGATGTGTCTTAGCTGTATATCAGGCTTAAGAATAAAACGCTTTTATTTTTTTAGGCGAGAAATGATGCATCACCATGTTACCACAAGCCAATGCGATAATAATGCAAAAAATCGTAAATAGATTTCGTAACCATGTTGTTTCCATCATTGACGTGAGTTTAGAGGCCCCCATAACAATGAGGATGGCTACGGTCCAGGCTATTAAAAATACGCCTATTGTGTGTAGCCATTCTTGACGTGTAAGTTTCTTAAAAAGTGCGCGGCTTTTATAAAGTTTTACGAATGTAAATAGCATTAATAATACAAAAATTATCGTACTAATCATGTAACCAACCTTCTTTCACCATGACTGTAATCCATTCTTGAAATTCATTCAAGCTGCTTATAAAAACTTTCTGTGTTTTTAGCAGATGAGGTTGACTTAATTTGACTTTTCCTTTTGCCAAACGATGCGCTTTCCTATTATCAAAAATAACACAGATCCCTTTTCTCGTTCATAAAACATGATGCTGTCTTATTATAAATGGGATTGTGTTCGTTTCCGTATAAAGAAAGCAACCGCAACTACAAAAGCCACTACGGTTAAATTCCAAACAAGGATAAAGAGTAGTCCCAAGCCAATATTCGCATCTGTATAGTTCATTACATCATCAGAAATGACGGTAATTACGAGTAAAACTGCCACAATTCCATAAATAATACCAGAAATCCATTTTGCCCGTGTTTTGTGCGTGCGTACGTTTTTAACAATAATGAAAAATGGGATGAAGAAAACGGCCAATGTCGCAAGAAGCATAATGTAATTGTAATACATATAAAGCCCTCCCTTTATTGATTATACGTAAAAATGGGTGGTGAAGTTTCAAGTCATCTACCTAAATCATTTGTTGATTAGAAATTTTTAATCCATAGGGTATATCATATGAGTTCTACTGTTTTTGTTTATTTACAAAAATGTAAAACTTTTAACATCATTATTACGTCTAATTAATGATATTGAAAAACAGGTGGTGTGTTCTATGCAATGGCTTCCTAAAACAAAATTAGGAAAAGTAAATTTCGTACTCTTTTTTCTCGTGATTATAGGGTGCGGAGCGTTGTTCTTATTGTGGCAGCATAACAAGACAGGCTACGATTCAGTAGATGCTGCACAAGATGCGGTAAAGGACCCGAAAGTGACGACTAAAGAATCGCCCTTTAAGGGAATTTCGTATGTCGAAGAACGCTCAAAAACGTATCATTACACACTGACCTACCCTAAAACAGGGATAAAAGCGGTGGATGATGCCATTAAAAAATCAATCTACGCAAAACGTGATGCTTTTCTAGCTTCTAATGCAACACGTTTACGCGCAACGATTTCAGCAACAACTTCAGGACATTATATTAGCTTTTTAATTAAAAATGATGTCTTTTTACCGACGAATCAGGCGAAAAGCTCTGTACAGACGTTTACATATAATCGCCAGGATAAAAAACTTGTAACATTAAAGCAGTTTATCAAGACAGAAGCGCGTCTGAATCGTCTTTCAAAGGAAATTCGTACAGAAATTCAGCGTCAAAATGACCATTTACAATGGAGTGCCAAAAAGATTGATCACTTAACACAAGATACATGGGAAACGTTTTCCGACTTTGGATTAGACGGCAAAAACTTTATCGTGTACTACGAGCCAAATACATTAGTGAATCATCTTTCCGTTATTAGTATTCCGATTACAGCCATTGACAAAAAACGTGATACAACGGTATTCCGTTTAAATACACATGATAAAAAATACGTTGCGCTAACTTTTGACGATGGTCCGAATAAAACGGTAACACCACGTATTTTAGAAACATTAAAAAAACATGATGTGAAAGCAACCTTCTTTATGCTAGGAAGCTCGGTGGAAGAAGCACCAGAATTGGCGAAGGAAGTATTAAAAAATGGCCACGAAATCGGCAATCACTCCTATGGACATGAAAATTTATCAAAAATGACAGGTGTCGAGGCAGAAGCCAATATTAATAAAGCTAATCAACTAATTAAAGATGCGACCGGTCAGGAACCATTGACGATTCGCCCGCCGTACGGAGCGCGTAATGCGGAACTAGAGCAGCTATCTGCACAACCTATGATTTTATGGGGAGTGGATACGTTAGACTGGAAAACGCGAAATGCCGCTTCCACACTCAAAGAAGTACAGCAGCATGTTTATCCGGGCGCAATCGTATTAATGCACGATATTCATCCAACGACCGCAGATGCATTAGATGCGGTACTAACTTATTTACAACAGCAAGGCTATACATGTGTAACTGTTTCACAACTAGAGGGCTTACAATAAAAAGCAGCAATCGTTTTCGAAGCGATTGCTGCTTTTTTTCTATGTGCGTACTTTTCGAATGACTAAAATAATTGCCATGATAAATGCGACAACGGTTAAACTCCATACGAGAAAAAATAGGAAGCTGAGCTCAGGTGATGCATCAGTAAGCGCCATCACTTTGTTGGCAAGCACCATGCTAATTAAAAGAACTGCAATTACTGCATAGACAATCCCACAAATTCTTGCCGATTTCTGCTTGGCATACGGTGTATTTTGTACAATGATGAGCAATGGAAGCATGAAAATCAGCAGAGACATCATAAGGATTAGTGGAATCGGTAGCATGATGTGCCCTCCTTTTTGTAAAAATCCTTATTTTTCT
Source organism: Kurthia sp. Dielmo (assembly GCF_000307285.2). Taxonomy (NCBI): domain Bacteria; kingdom Bacillati; phylum Bacillota; class Bacilli; order Caryophanales; family Caryophanaceae; genus Kurthia; species Kurthia sp. Dielmo. The sequence continues at coordinate 286,012 of NZ_HE578960.1, read as the reverse complement.
TCTCACAAGTAGGTCAAAAGATTAAAATGTCCTGAAAAAAACAAAATTTTTAAGATAAAAAAATTTTTTTAACTTTTTTTAACCTTTCGTCCTCATACTGAACTATGTTAGCGATAGTTCAATCTATCGTAGTAGTCTTATTTACTACTATTCATCTAATTAAACATACACTCAGGAGGATAATTTTATGAAAAAATCGACATTTTTAACAATCGCGCTGTCAGGAAGCTTAGCCTTTTCTTCACTAGCACTCCCTACGATTTCTCAAGCAGAGGTAACAAAAGTATCATTAAAAACGACAACAATGTATACAACACAAGGAGTCTATGCACGCGATGCACCTAGCTTGAATTCAAATGTAGTGACAACACTTCCACGTAATACGGCTATTAAAGTATTAGGAACTTCACAAAAATCATGGTATCGCGTCTTACTTAATAAAGAAATTGTCTATGTCTATAAAGAGTATGTTTCAGCAAAGCTACTACCAGCCATTGTAAAAACGGGCTATGTAAAGCAAACAAATAACCTTGCTGTAAGAACAACCGCATCGAATAAAGGGACAAAAATTGGCACCCTTAAAAATGGCGCTGCTGTCCAACTAACAAAAAATTATACAGCCGCTTCAAAGGATGCCTTTTTCCAAATTATTTATAACAACCAAGTAGCGTACGTTTCTTCTAGCAAAATCGGCTTTTCTAAAGCAGCACCTGCTACACCAACGACAAAAGTAGGCGTCGTTCGCAATACGAGTAGCGTTGTGTTAAAAGTACGTGAAAAGCCTTCTACACAAAGCACAATCGTTGGCACGCTTAAAAATGGTGCTACTGTAAAATTTGCTAAAGCGTATAAAAAAGGCGCTACGGATTCTTGGTACAAAATTACTTACAAAGACAAAACAGCTTACGTTGCAGCACAATATGTTTCTCCTTTATTTCCAGAATAACAAAGAGAAATGGTGTAATGAGAAAATGAAGCCAACGTTAATTAAAGCTGTCAGCGCGGCAGTATTAACGAGTACATTACTGGTATCTTCTTATACACCTTTTACAAGCCAGCAAGTAAGTGCGAAAACAGCATCTGACGTAAAAAAAGATGTGCAAGTAACAATACAAATAAAAACGATAAGGCAGCACATAAACTACCACCAGGCACCTATGTTAAAAAATCAGATACTGTAGAAGTGAATGGCGAAAAATATTACACTATCACATATTCCAACGCCTATAAAATCACATCTGAGACTAATTTTTATAAAAAATTCAAAGTGTTAAAAGGCTATGTAAAGGTCGCAGATACTACAAAAGAAAAAATAACAATTAGCGGCTTCAAGTCACTATTTTCAAATTATCCAGAGAACATGACGAATTTAAGCACCACGACTCGATATGTAGTGTTAGACAATCTCGTTTCGTATCTATCATCTGCTCGTTTTGATGACTTTGAATACCCTAATCATTTTATGTTTATAGAAAAAGGGGCTATTTTAATAGCTCTTGATACATTTACGATTAATGGCCAAACAGATTATGCAAGAAATTATGGCTTACTGCAGCGTATCATCCCCGCTACTTCGATTAAAAAAGCCAAAACACCAACAAAAGTGTATACAGCTGCAGAACGTAAAATAGTCTATAAAACAACAAAAGATACATTTAGTCATGAATCTTTCGGTAAACAATTTTTAACAGAAGATCATAAACTAAATAAAATCAAAGCAGGTACACAACTGCAAGTATTAAAAGAAGTAACAGCTGATGGAAAGAACTATGTCTTTATAAAAGTGAAATAATGAAAAAAGAGGCTGGGACATAAGCGTAAAAACAACCTCTCCTATAAGCATAAGAAAAACTGGAATTGCGCTGTGGCGCGGTTCCAGTTTTTCGTTGCGAACGCTAAAAGAAGGAAAGCAACATGTTTTGTCCTAGTCTATTTTAATTTTGTAAAAAAGGTATATGTGATTTTAAACGGTATAATTAACCAAGTGGTATAAGGAGGTTTTTTGATGTTTAAAGGAATTGGTCATGTACAACTAGCCGCTCCAAAAAATAGTGAACAGCAATGTCGTGCTTTTTTTGGCGACATTCTAGGAATGACTGAAATTGAAAAACCAGAAAATCTAAAAAAAACGAGGTGGTGTTTGGTTCGAATGTGGCGCGCATCAGCTTCATATCGGTATTCAAGAGCCATTTACCCCAGCCTTAAAAGCACATCCAGCATTTTTAATGACAGACATTAAGGCATTCAAGCAACAATTACAGCACCACCAAGTCGACATAAAAGAAGATGAGCCATTAGAAGGCGCTAGTCGCTTCTATTTGGACGATCCATTTGGTAATCGCCTTGAATTCATTCAATGGCTATAGGTAGGTGTTGATTGTTTAAAAATTACAAAAATGCACCGTTTACACTACTTCAAGAAATCATTTTGATAGGTACTAATGCTTGTTTTAAATACTTTGCGTGTTAATTCATAGTTTCCTCTACTAAATATGACAAATTTATCATAAAATTATTAATATATACTAAACAGTATATGAAAACATATGAATTGGGGCTATTATGATGACATCAACATTCGTTAAAACTGCAAGTGCGGCAGTGTTAACAGGTACATTACTTGTATCTTCTTACACACCATTTACTGCTAAAGCAAATACAACAAGCGTACAATTAAAATCAACTGATAAAGAAGACGTAAAAGTAACCACTCAAGTAAAAACAACAACGGCTACAAATGTATATGCAAAATATGCAGATATTAAAAAAGGTAAGGTAGCTCATACATTACCAGCCGGTACGTACATTAAAAAGATAGACACTGTTGAATTAAACGGTAAAAAATATTACAGCATTACGTACTCAAATGCGCATGAAATTACATCTAAAAAAGATTTTGATAAAAACTTTGATATTTTTAAAGGCTATGTGAAAGTATCAGATACCCTTAAAGAAAAAGTAACAATTAGTGGCTATGACTCACTATTCTCATCATGGGATGATATTGAGGAAGCAGACTTAAATAAATTCGTAAAAAGCTACATCGGCAATACAACACGTACTGTCGTAACAAAAAATACGATTTCAAATTCATTCTCACCACGTTTTGATAACTTTGAAGATACCGTTTTCTTTGATTTCACTAAAAAAGGTGAAATTTTAATTTTCTCCGATAAGATTAAAATCAATAATAAAACGTATTATGTAGGCATTACACAAGAAACACTTGTAATGATCCCTGCGACTTCAACTAAAAAAGTAAAACACCGACAAAAGTATATACTACAGCAGAGCGCAAAGTATCATACAAGGTAACAAAAGATACATTTACACGCTTATCTTTCGGTAAAGAATTCTTAACATCCGATTATGCAATGGATAAAGTCAAAGCTGGCACGAAAGTTCAAGTATTAAAAGAAGTGACAGCGGATGGTAAAAAATATGTCTTTATTAAACTAAAATACTCTAAAAAACAATTAGATGAAGGATACACGCCTTATGGTTGGATTTTAAAAGACCGTATTAAAAAAGTGAAATAATAACAAAAGCAGCCTAAGTGGCTGCTTTTTTATTACAATTTAATGATGCGCTTATAAAGCTTTTTTTTCATAAATTTTAATGGATAAAAACCATGAAATAACATAGAAGATTGAAACAATGATTGCAGCACTAAGTAGGAATCTAACCTCCATAAATTTCATAAATAACCCTACCATAATGCGGATTTGATCATTTATATCATGAATAAATACGCTCATTGTTAAAAAATAAAGCGCGCATAAAATAATAACTGCAAACATCAAATACTTACTTGAAAATTTATACGAAAATGGATAGATACATGAAATAATAAGCAATGAGCAAATAATTATTAGACTAATATTAGTAAAACTCGGGAACCCTTTTTGAATAATCAAACTGTTAATTACTAAAATTATGCTAATTAATAATACATATAAGAAAGCAGAAATATATTTTGAACTCACTATTTCTTTACGCGTTAATGGCAGTGAGCTCAAAAGAATTCGAGCTGTATTTTTTTCATCACTCGAAAAAATATGCATCGCCATTGTAGAAGCGAATAGTAGGCCAATGAATAGCAAGGATATACCCGTAAACATGTATATACTAATTGTAACAAACATAATAATAATAATGTTTTTATGAATTAAAAAGTCTTTTTTAATCAATTGTAGCAAACGTATCACTCCTTTTTTCGTATAAAACATAATATCTTCCAGTGAAGCTGATTCATACATGGCTAAATTACCGAATAGAGACATTATGTGCTTTTTATCTTTTGCTAAACCTTCAAAACCTAACTCTGTTTTATGAAGAGAAATAAATTCTTCTTCAATGTCTCTATCAAGTAAATCGAGGGAGCCTTTTACTAAAGTAAAGTTTTCATCTATTGTTAAAAGCTCGTCTACAAATTGTATTTTGCCATCATGTAAAAAGACAATGTAATCCGCAATATGCTCTAAATCAGATGTGATATGTGTTGAGAAGAAAATTGTTTTTTCTTCATCTTCAACCAGCTCATGTAAAATTGCTAAAAATTCTCGACGAAATATAGGGTCTAACCCAGCAGTTGGCTCATCCATAATAATTAATTTAGCATGATGTGATAGAGCAATCGCGAGGGAGCTTTTCATAAGCATTCCTTTTGAAAATGTTTTTAATTTTTTGGTAAGTGGTAATTGAAATTTTATTACATAATGTTTAAACAATTCTTCATCCCAATTATTATATAATGGGGCAATTATTTTTTTCATATTGTTTAACGTCAAATTTTCATAAAAGACATGATCATCATAAACAAATGCTATATGTTCTTTAATTTCTTTCTCATGTGTTTTATAATCTAGTCCAAAAATACGAATTTCACCATTATCTGGCTGTAATAAATTCATAATTAGTTTAATAACTGTTGATTTCCCAGCGCCATTTGCACCTACAAATCCTGTTACAAAGCCTTTTTTTATTTGAAAGGATATATTATTTGTTTTAAAATCTTTAAATGTTTTTGTGACATTGGATAATTCAATAACTGTGTCCATTACACTTCCTCCTCATATAAAAGCGCAACAAGCTCTTGCACATCTTCTAAACTAATTCCTAATTCTTTACTATTTACAATAGCCTGCGTTAATTGTTCTTCAATCATTTTTTTCTTACGCTCTTTCATCATTTCTATACTTTGTTCTGCTACGAATGAGCCCTTACCTACAATTGAGTAAATCATATTCAATTTTTCTAGTTCTTCAAAAGCTCTCTTAGTTGTGATAACACTAACATCTAAATCTTTTGCCATTTTACGCATTGATGGTAATGCAAACCCTGGTGCTAGAGTTCCAGCTAAAATATTTCGTTTGATTTGATTAACAATTTGTTCGTAAATTGGCTCTTTTGAATTATGAGAGATTATAATTTGCATGCACATTCCTCAATTCACATTGTATATATATTACATATACAATATATATATTTCTTTATATTGTCAATAATTAATTAAAAATCCATTAATTACAAAATATAAGTAAAATTTGCTACAATAAATTTAAAGAAGGTGATTTTTTGAATAATAAAAAAAGACGTAAGAAGATATTTGCATCCTATTTGTCTAAGGTAGAACCACTTATAGAAGAACCAATAGTTAAGGCTACGCATCCCTGTCCCTGTTGTGGTTATATTACGATGCCGGGTATAAGTCCTACGGTGCTATGTCCCAGCATTTAATCAAATATTGTCGATCAGCAACGCTCGAAGAACAGCCATAAAAAAAGAGGCTTTGACATACGTATAAAAACAACCGTTCATATGAGCAGAAGAAAAACCGGAATCGCGCTGTAGTGCGGTTCCGGTTTTTCGTTGCGAACGCTAAAAAAGGAAAATGACGTGTTTTGTCCCAGCCTTTTTTTAATACAATTTAATGGTTTCATGCTGTCTACTAAGCGATTTCAACACATCTTTTGCTACGACTAAGCGTGGCTCGTCTGCAATATCCTGCATCTCTGTAACCATTTTATTTGATGAATTCACTAATACATTAGAGTTTTGCGCCATCTGTTGAATACCTGTCACGATTTCCTCAAGCACTATTGCTGATTTAATAGCTGTTGCTCTGCTGCTTTACTAGTTGGTTATTGATTGTAAAATTCCATTTCTACAGAAAAAATAACAAACATAATCAAAACAATTAAACTAATCCGTTTTTAATCGTCCTATTTAGAAATCCTTTAATCATAGTGCACCTTATTATCTTATTTTAATTCTGTTACATAGTTATCTTTTTTCTACAAAAATTAAGTATACAATACGATTCAAAATTTTATTTATTATAGTTTTTCTAATAAAAAAATTAGTTAATATATTAATTATTAAATTGTTTTATTTATTAATTTATAAATAGCTTGATAAATTAGGCAAAATAACAATACTAGTAAGAAGAGATTTGTTTAGAAAGTGGTAGATTATGATTCAGAAACAATTATTTTTAGCTTTTTTTATTCCGGGTTTAATTGGCTTTGATGGTGGTCCTTCGACAATTCCACTGATGCAAAAGGAAGTTGTCGATCATTATCAAATGATGACACTTACTGAATATAGTAGTGTCATCGCAATCGGCAATATTTTCCCGGGTCCTATTGTCACAAAGCTCGCAGGCTATATTGGCTACGAGTTAGCGGGTATGCTCGTCGCAGTTATTGCGATTCTTTTATAAAAGCGCGTATTTCGTTTTCTAGCAATAGCTCATTACGCTAGAAAGCGCTTTTTGGCTACAACATATTTTTTAATAAGTGTCATCTGTAAGCGAATAGGCTCGATTGTTTAGTAATCATTTGTTTCCATTTAGCAAATACACATATAGTTATTAATACATTGGCGATAACTATCAAAACATTGCACAAAGCATTCGCAAAAATGGGCTCTTACAGAGGCTCTAACGGGCATTTTTTGTCTATTTACGGTCATTATATGGGCATTTCCACACAGAAATCTGACATAAAAAGCTTCTATCGTGCAAAAATGTCGTTTTTTCGAATAAAAATAGATTTAGTTATGTAAGATGCTTTTTAAGCGTATGAAAAAGGCTGCTTTTTTCAATAAAATTACCCCTCAGAGCTCCTATTTCATGTTGTAAAAGCTTTTTCTGGTAATTAGCAATTGTATTTATTTGTGATGGTGTCGCGAAATAACTGTTTTTATTGACAGGTTTTACAGTATTATTAGGGAAAAGCTGCATTTTCATCAAACAATAGTCATAAGTTGGCACATATTTAAAATTATGTCGTATCCAAAACCCGCTTCTTGAAGTCATCAGCGATTTCTAGTAAACGATTTTGTGATGCTAATAATTAAATGAATACAAAAAAGGAAGTGTGATTTTATTCACACTTCCTTTTTAAATTCCAGCTGTATTCATTAAAACGACACGCCAGCCATCTGGATCTGCGATAGTGATACCCTTTTCCGCCCAGTACGGATTTTCAGGTGGAACTGCAGGATAACCCATTGACGCAAGACGCGCCGCGATTTCTTGAATTTCCTCTAGGTCAGTCATATAAAATACGAGCAAATTATCATTTGTCGGTGCCGGACAAGGACTCCCCGCTTCATGCTGCGTAAATTCTAAATGGTAATTCGTATCAGGCAGTCCAATCATAACCCCTGTATAACCCCTATGACCACCAAACTCGCCTACTTTTTCAAGGCCTAGCCCCTCACAGTAAAATTGTTCAAGTAATTGAATCTGATCCGTTGGTCGTGCAATACGAAATTGTGTAAAGTTCATTGTCAT
>NZ_HE578960.1:273334-278191 GCF_000307285.2 Kurthia sp. Dielmo | reverse complement strand
TAACTTACGTTCACCTGTAGATTATCTACACAAAGTAATTGCCGATAATGCTACAAAGGTTAAAGAATTTATTGTTTCTCCTTTATTTAAGGTTCAGTTAAACCGCTTCTTGAAACAAGATGTAAAAGAAGTAAACGGGGTCCCTGTAACAGTAGATAAAGATAAGGAAGGTATTTATTTTGAAGGAGTATCGTGTGCTGCACCAAAAGATGAAAATGATAGCTGGCCATATGCTTTATTCTCACATATGAAGCAAAAATTAAATTCGCGTGACTTTAAAAAGCCACAAGATTTAATTTTCACAGCGATTAAAGGAATCCGCAGAGACTTCATAGAAAAAATCGAGGTATCAAAGGCTTTATACGATGAAATGTTTCAAACTGAAGAAAAGCGATTACCATTTGGTCAAATTGAAGTTGTAGAAATTGAAGGGTATTCGGTAAAAGATGTATTAAAAGACGAAGCAGTTTGTCAAAGTTTACCTGAGAAAAAATCTACAGTTATCCGACTTTATTCTAACGGAGTGTCACAAGGTTTTGCAGTAGATATTCTTAGTGAAGAAGAAGTTCATGCGAGAGCAGAAAAGCTAGCAGAAATAGTTCGTAAAAGATTAAAGAAAAATAACGTGAAATTTTCATATATTGCAACTCGTACAGACAGTTACGATAAAATGCAAAATTGGAAAACGCGAGGTGTTGTATAATGCAGCATCAACTTAGTATTTTTGATCTTGTAAAAAATAATACAGATGAAAATACAACAGAAGTCAATCCAGCTGAAAATACAACAGAAGTCAATCCAGCTGAAATAACGACAGGTTCAGTTATGGTATTAGATGAACTAGACTATGCTGTAAATAATGATACCGAAAAGAAAACGTATGTAAAGTGGGAAATGAATCAATTCTTCGATGAATTACGAAATGCAACAGCTCTTGTGTACTATAAAACGGAGGGATTTGAATGTCGTTTGCCAGTTGAATTAGGCAAACAATGGTTTAGTCTCGATGGCGATACACGTATAGGGCAACAGGAACTAAGCAATAGAGGTTTCAAAAGCGCTCAATCCATTATTCGATTTAATCACAATTCGAATATGTTGCAAAAAGTGATAAAAGAAAAAGAAGAACTTCGTTTTTTCACACAAAAAATCGACTATAAAACATATGAAAGATCAATCATTGAAGAAGCAAGTAAAGCAAGAAGGTATTTGCTCCCGCTTACTACGAATATGAAGGAAACAATTTCCGCTTCAACTTATGATGAAGAAAAAGGGTTAAATCAATTTGTAAGTAAAATTACAAGAGGGAAATTCAGATTTCGGGACAATCTGCTATATGAAGTTAAAACACTCCCGTTTAAAATATATTCAATCAAACAAGAAGGAACTAAACTTACGATTGAAGGTTCTGAGGGTGTTTATATACAGGTAGAAGGATTTAAAGGTATACGGAAAGACAATTCATTAATCTTTGATGTTTATAACGAGCAAGACGGATATATCCTTACATTTCATTTTTAACCGTAATTAGAGATTATGGTGAATGAAATGTGGTGATCTAGTTAATTGTTATGGTATGGCAACACTTTTAGACAACTTTTATGAGGGGTGCTCCAAGGCTTATGAAGCACAGAATCAGCTTGACATGGAGCCTCTCTGTGCATGACTTTTTATGACAGAAATCCAGCTATATTAGGCTGCATTAGCCAAGAAAGGCTATCATGCACATTGCTCCATATAAAGCGCTTCTTAATTGAGCGGATTAGAAATCGCCCTCTAAACCTTATAATTTCTGTCCAACTAAGTGTTACCTATCCACTACAAAGCATTCATTACAAACGATTCTTTTAACTTGTATAGACGGTCCAATCGGATCACCTACATTTGTAATCAAATCGCCTAGGGGCTATCAGCTCTATTTCGTTTTAACAACGCCATTATACATAACTAACAAAAACAACTATCGCGGGCTATCCGTTGCTAAACGAATCTCACGTAATATCAAACAAAGTTTAAAAACAATTAATGCAGATTTATTTTGTAATGATTTCGGATTTTTTAGAATGCCATCTCGACACAATGTAGTATGGTCCAATTTAAACCAAACGTATTCATTCAAACAACTCATTCAATGGTCAAGCACATTTGATGATGGTGAGTCACTCTATCACTCTCACAAAGAAGTTCATAATCCTTATTTATCAGAGTGGTTAGATGCTTTACTTCAAATCAAGAATGTTAAAAGCCAAAAAGGACAGATTGGACGAAACAATACCTTATTTTCTGCTGCGCTGGTTTGCTATCAAAGTGGATTAACGACAGATGAAGCTCACAACTACATCCAAACCTTAAATGGCCGCTTCGATACTCCTATTGATAAAAATGAAATGCGTTCAATTTTAGATTCAGCCTATTCAGGACGTTATAAGGGGGCAAAATTAGACTATTTGAAGATGTTACTCGACTTATATGCTCCGGATGTAAAGCACCCTATTTCTATGAACGGCTGGTACAAGTTCAAAAAAAATCGTATTGACCGCGTAAGAAGTCATTTTGAAGAATGGGAATCCGATATTTCCGACTACATTACGCTCCATATGTCAGAACATACGCCTTTCATTTGGAAAACTCAAAGCGAATTGTGCAAAGAAATAGGCATACCACAAAGTACATTAAACGCCCTATTAAAAAAATTCACCACCTTATTAAAAGTTGTGAAGGGAAAAGGACGCACAGCTATGTACGGCCACTATTAGGAATTTTTAATGCGCGCTCTACATTATCCCTTGTTGTAAAGGAAAGAAGAGTCCATTCAAATGATAATGACACGCGCTCCTCTCGAGTCGTTTGTGGATTATTCAACGCCTCCATAATCTCAATTATTCGCGTGAAATGTGGATTTTCCGGACAATAGATACTCGCCGGATGACTCGCATAGGCTTTACTTGCTGCACTGCTCCCACAAATACATTTCGTCAATGCATCCGGAGCTTCAATAGCATATTGTAATGCCAGCATTCCACCCGTTGAATGCCCCGCAAAGCCCCATGACATAAAGCCGAGTGCCTGTCTCACCGCTTCTAAATCTTTAATGACCTCTGTTAGCGCCATTTGCTCATCGTTATCGAGAGGTACGGAATTCCCGGCACCTCGCACATTGATTAAAAACACCTGATAATGTGCGGTAAATGGCTCCGCAAACCAATTGCCGATTTCATTAAAAGCTGAGTAAAAGTGGGTAATCGCTAGCGGCTCCCCTTCACCTTTCACAAAATATTCAAACTGCCCTCTTTGCGTAGTAATCATCTGCTGCTGCCACATATAAATTCCCCCTTTCTATTTATTGTATAGAAATTTTTTCTATTTCGGCAGAAAAAATGGGTAAAAATAACAAAAATCGTTTTTTTCGTCGTACGTATGCTACTATTTGTAGTAGACCCTAAAACAGAAAGGGATGGATTTTCCATGAAGAAAAAAATAACCTATATTCTTGTAGCTCTTGCCGTAGTTGGGACATTTTTCACAATGAGTCTTCAAGCAGAAGAGCCTTCATCAAACTTTGAACCAGTCACAAAAACCGATACGATTTTCGTCAATATTTGGCGCTAATTAGATGGAATTAAAAAAAGCAGCTGATTAGCTGCTTTTCTCAATTATACGAAACAAAAAAATAGATAGTTACTGGCAGCACCCTCCGCCACCAATGCCTGTATGACAAACGCCTGTTTCAGGTAGTGACAGTTGCACATTTAAAGCAGCTTCTGTATCACCTGCAATCGAAGCGGCAATCGAACGGACCTGCTCATACCCTGTAGCCATTAAAAATGTAGGTGCTCGGCCATATGACTTAGAGCCGACAATATAAAAATTAGGTTCGGGTTGTCGTAATTCCTTTTCACCATGAGCAGGTACACTACCACAGCTATGGTGATTTGGATCAATTAAATCGGCCAAGGCGGGTACTGCTTCTGTCACAGGGTCTGTTGTATAACGGAGCTCTTCATGGAATGAAAAATCTGGTCGATTCCCCGTATTCACAATTAATTCATCAAAAGGCCCTATTTTTTGCTCTGTCCCTTTTAATACAACACCTTCTTCTTTTTCTAAAATCGTTTGAACGTAAAAAGATGTTTTTACTTGGATAGAGCCATTTGAAAGAATTTCTTTTATTTTCAACCCTAACTCACCACGCGCAGCTAGTTCATCATCCACGCCTCCACCAAGAGCTTCTTCTACTTGATTTTTTCGAAGAATCCACGTAATTTCTGTCTGTGGGTAATTCTCTTTTAACTTTACTAATTGTAAAAGGGAGTTTATCGCGGAGTGACCACTCCCAATAACGGCTACCTTCTTATTTGCATAGCGCATCGACTGTACCACTACATTAGGAATTTGATAAGTTATTTTTTCGCTTAGCTTGCGTTCAGACGGTAAAAAAACACCATGACTTGCGGCTGGGTTAGCGTGTCCCCATGTTCCGGTAGCATCGATAATCGCACTTGCCTTATATGTTTTCGTTGCTTGATTATTTTTCGTAAAGATTAGAAATGGCTTCGCCTCACGATTTACCGATTTCATTTTATCTGCGTCTAGTTTTGTAATGGCGATGACTTCTTCATTTGTATAAAGACGGCCTTTAAATTGTTTACTTAAGGGTATTAAATAGTCATGTCGTAATGCGGCGCCTGTAGGAATAGCTTGAGGGTCAGGCATCTTCCAGCCCGTCTCCTCTAATAACTTTCTAGCGGCATTATCTACATTGTATTCCCACGGTGAAAATAGGCGCACATGCTCCCAAGTGGCTACATTGGCAGCGACATCTCCTTTTTCTAATAGAATGAACGGTACATTATATGT
>NZ_HE578960.1:252859-273239 GCF_000307285.2 Kurthia sp. Dielmo | reverse complement strand
AATAGAATGAACGGTACATTATATGTCTGTAAATGCGCTGCTGCAGCTAAACCAATAGGGCCCGCCCCTAGAATTGCTACAGGGTATTTCATTTCACAGCAACTCGTGCCAGGTGTACAGCACGCTTGATTATTTAAAATTGGTAATTCCATCTTACTTCCCCATTTCTTAACGCATGGATATGCTTATTTATTTTTAGCACCACGCGTTTGAATACGTATTAGTTATTTTCTGATGCAAATGCTTGAATTTTTGCTTCAATAGCATCGCGAACTTGTTGAAAAACAAGCCATTTTTCCGCTTCTGTTCCCTGTGCTTTTGCTGGATCATCAAATCCCCAATGTGCACGTTTTACATGCGATGGTATTACAGGGCATTTATCTGCCGCATCGCTGCATAATGTCACAACAAGAGTCGCCTGATTCAACTTGTTCGAATCAATCACATTCGATGTTTGGTTCGAAATATCAATACCAACCTCAGCCATTACTTTCACTGCATTCGGATTTAATCCATGTGCCTCAATGCCCGCACTCTCGACTTGCCAAGATGACAAATATTTTTTTGCGAAGCCTTCCGCCATTTGAGAACGACATGAGTTCCCTGTACATAAAAAGTAGATTGTTTTTTTATTCACTTCTACACGCTCCTAAAAAATTTGTAATGTTAAATATAGTCCAAGTAATGTCACGAGTAAAATCGGCACCGTTAGTAAAATCCCTGTTTTAAAATAAGTCCCCCAGGAGATTTTGATACCCTTCGTTGAAAGCACATAAAGCCAAACTAAAGTAGCCAGCGATCCAATTGGGGTAATTTTCGGTCCTAAATCTGAGCCGATAATATTCGCATAAATTAATGCTTCTCGCACTGTGCCATCTGTTGCTGTTTCCGCAATGGCCAATGCATTAATCATAACAGTTGGCATATTATTCATAATCGATGACAGAAAGGCCGCAATAAAGCCCATACCTACTGTAGCAATCAATAACCCTTGTTCAGCTGTCCATTCAATAACATGCGCCAGTTGAATTGTTAACCCTGCATTTCCTAAGCCATATACGACGACATACATACCGATCGAGAAGAAAACGATGTTCCAAGGAGCCCCTTTTATAACCGCCTTCGTATTTACAACCTTGCTTTGTCTTGCCATAATTAAAAAGAAAATCGCAATAAGACCCGCAATCAGAGACACGGGCACCTGAAGCCATTCACTTGTGAAATAACCAACGACTAAAATCGCTAAAATCCCCCATGAAATATGAAATAGCTTTCTATCCTTAATCGCTAGCTTCGGCTCTCTTAGCATCGTTTCATCAAAGGTTTTCGGAATAGTTTTTCTAAAATACAGCATAAGGACAATAATTGTCGCGGCTAAAGAAAATAGATTCGGAATAATCATTCGCGAAGCATATTCTACAAAGCCGATGCTAAAGAAATCAGCGGAAACAATATTTACTAAATTACTTACGATAAACGGTAAGCTCGTTGTATCTGCGATAAACCCACTCGCCATAATAAATGGGAAAATCATTTTTTCACTAAATTTAAGATTCCGTACCATCGCTAGGACAATCGGCGTCAAAATTAAGGCCGCTCCATCATTCGCAAATAAAGCTGCAACCCCTGCACCTAATAAGCTAATATAGATGAACATTTTGAGGCCATTTCCTTTTGCGATACGTGCCATATGTAATGACGCCCATTCAAACAGGCCAATTTCATCTAAAATTAAGGAAATCAAAATGATTGCAATAAAGGATAAAGTAGCATTCCATGTAATACCAATAACCGTTCCTACATCCGAAAAATCAACAATGCCTAGTAACAACGCAATTACTGCTCCAGCCATTGCCGACCAGCCAATATTTAATCCACGCGGCTGCCAAATAACAAAAAGTAAGGTAATGATAAATAAAAGACTCGCTAACAAGAACATGAATTGCCACCACAATGACACGTATTGTCTGCTTCAAGTGTATCAATAACGGCTCTTACAACCGGTGATATCTCTTCTGCTATACGATAATATTTCCACGTACCATCTTTCCGCTCTTTAATAATCCCTGCATCTTTTAGCTTTTTAAGCTGCTGACTAACTGCTGGCTGTGAAATTTTCAATACATCGACAAAATCACAGACACACACTTCGCCGTTTTTCATACAAGCTAGTAAAGTTAAACGATTTTTATCCGCCATTGCTTTTAATACTTGCTCCAATTCATTCAACAAAGCTTCCTCCATTCCTATATATAAGTATTTGCTTATTTAATATAGCACTCGTTTTTACATAAGTAAATGCTTATATAGAAAATTTAAAAAAAGCTAAAACGATAGTCGTCTTAGCTACTGAATTTTATAATCGATTTATTCGTCGATTTTTTCATGAGAAGGTTGAATATCTCCTTCATCGCCGATTGAGATGAAATCTGCTTTATGATCTTTTTTACGAATGTAATAAAGGTATTCATTATCAGGCTCATCTTTGTAGTAAACAGAGGCTGTGTATTTATAATAGTCCCCTTTTTCATCCATTTTTCCACTGTACAATAATTTCACATCCGCAATATCATCGTTACTATACTTTTTTTCCTTATACAAATAATTCTCAATGGATTGTTCAACAATTTCTTTTGCTTCTGCTTTCTTCTGGTTTTGTACAATACTAAATACACTGATACTAGCTATAATTAATAACACTGCACTTACTATAAAAATCGTTTTTTTCTTCAAGAGAACCCCACCCAAAATTTACTATTTATCCCATTATAACAAATAAATGATACATTTTACATTGAAGCGATATGATACAAAAAAGCATTTATAAAAACATTAGTAGATTTCCTCCAGACCTTTTTATACGATTTCATGAAAAAAAGCATGAATGTTAGTTAATAACACACATGCTTCAAATCGCTTTATACATTTAATTAGCTTTTTTTAAATAATTTATACACGGCTATAACCCAAAGAATGATTAAAAATACAATATAAGGCTCGATTATAGTACCTAATTCAAAATTAAATATTAATGCGGCAATAACCGCTACTAAAAAAAAGATTGGGAAGAACATAAAAACCTTTTTAGATTTTGCTAAAAGTTGAATAACAATGAATATGATAAAAATTGCAATAAACATGAAAAACATTCATACACCTCTACTACCTTTGATATTAAAATTGTATCATTATTCAAAATAAACAACAAATTATTATTTTAAAAATGTTTTCATGTGACATTGCTACGTTTTGTAATTTTAAAATTCTTCAACGTTCTCCCTTGAATCGGCTAGGGTTATCTGATTTTGTAAACTATTTATCACCGTTACTGACAAAACATCTTTAAATCCATCAATTATTTAAACTTCCAGCCAGAATCATTCAAGTAGTATTTCAAAAAAGTATTATCAGCAAAATCGAGAAACTTCTTTTAAAACAACTCCCCAAACTATAGTATTCCCACTACAAACGCCTGTTATTGACTTAGGTGCTTATACATATTGATTCCGGCAATCTGAAAACCCAAATGATGATATAACCGGATTGCTTGTTCATTGCTTCCGAAGACATGTAGCTTAAAGAATAGAATTTCTCGACTTATCAAAAGAGATTCCAATTCAGTCATCATTTCTTTACCGAGGCCTTTTGAACGGATATCTTCATTAAGATAGATTTCGTATAAAAATGCACTTTTATTTTCGTTCACTACTTTTAACCATACATAGCCAGCGACTTTACCATTTTCTATAATATGGTAAAATTCATGATTTTTTGTATTAAATCCATGTGGTAAATAGCCGCTAATTGCCTGTTGTGCTCGTAAAAATGCGGAGTCATTTATAACTTCAAACGTATTTTCTTCAAGTGTATGCGCATATCTTTTTATTTTATCTTCTATGTATAAGTCATAATCTGCTTCAGTCATTGGTATTAATCGTTTCATGTCGACAATCAACTCCAAATAAGTATTTTTCATTACACGCCATTATAATTCTAACCAAAATATTCCTTTTAGTATACTAAAAGGAATATAAAAAAAAACTCCGAAATGTTGAGTAACCAACTTTTCGAAGCTTTTTGAGTGTTACATGTCGTCATACATTATTTATGAAGATCCCTATAATTGATGAAACCGGTGGCATAAGTATAGAAAAAAATACCATACTCAAAATCGCATTAAATATAATGTATGAATATATCGCTTCCATCTTTCGTCGGTTGCCAACAATTATCGCTTACAATTTGTATGATACATATAGTCAGAGCCTATTGTCGAAAATCATATTTTTCATTCGGCACTTCGAGTGTATGACCATTTATTACGACCTTATCATTGCTAAGCCAGTTGATTTTGGCGGTATCTTCACGATTATTCCAGTAAATATTTTTTGTTTTTTGCGTACTGTTATTAAAAGTCAGCTCTCCTCTTATCGAATAGGAAGTCGTCGCACCCGCATTCGTTCGGTAAGCTTTGATTGTATAGGTGCCATCTGGAGACGTTTTTTCTGTCACATACTCGCCTACCGGTAACCGATTCATATCAAAAAAAGCCCAGTACATGCCATATCCAATCATTCCTATCAATAAGACACCGATAAGTGCTGAGATTTTTATTATTTTTTTTCGTTTCCTACTTTTCTTAGCTATTCTATCCGTCATATAAAATGCCTCCCTTATATAAAAGATGAAGTTACTTTCATATAGACTGTTTTAAGCTGACTTCGTTCCCTCCTGCTTCTTTTAAAAAAACGCATAGCTAGTCGATGTAGCTACGCGTTCATTTTAAGCATCTATGCCTGGAATATAAATAATATTCTTTTCACCATCAATTGTGCTAATAAATGCATAAACCGGCTGGTAGAATCCTTTTGAATCTAATTCATAGGTCAGTTTTACTTGCTGAATGTTAATTTCATGAATATTTTTTTCAGCTACAGTAAATTTACCAGCTAGTAATTCTTGATAGGCTTGCTGTTCACTTTTCAGCTTTATTTCTTTAACCTTTTCATAAGTAACGATGTTATTTACGACATTTTTTATTGTGTTATCCTGATAATATTCTACTTCTAGCGTACCATCAAATAAGTGATTCTCCTGTTCAACTTGCTTGATTTCCCATATATAATGCCCCAATTTTTTTCGTTTAAATTGAGCTTGTTTAGGAACGGTAATGCCCATTTTTTGCAGTTTGGCGAGTAATGCTTGTTTATTTGTATCTGCAAATTTGACATCAAAGCTTGAAAAATCCGTAATTTCATAGGAGCCATCTAAATAATGCAGCCAAATAAAATAGCTTGGCTCACCGTTATAGCGATAATTTGCTTCATTTTGATAATCAATCACCTCGATCTCAGAGGTATCTACATTCAAATTCTTGAATAGCTCATCTGCTTTTTGTGCCGCTTCATCCTTTGTTAAGCTTGGTGCCTTGTAAAGCTGCTTTACTGGATGCTTGTCCGTAAATGCTCGTTCTGCTGTTACCTGCACATTGTCCATCTTCACTTTGTTAACTGGAACAATCGCTAAATTCCCAAACTCTTTCTGCTCATAATATGTAAATAGCGCAATCGATAAGCCAATGACTAATAATAAGGGCATCAGTGATAGCATTCGTAATCTAAGCTCTTTCAACGTAACGGCTTTTACTAAGCCAAAACCAATCAGTGCACCTAAAAGGTTATTAAATAAATCGTCTAACTCAAAAATTCCTACACCAGTTATGTATTGTAAAATTTCAATGAATGCGGTAAATAATAGTGTAGCAAGTAATGTCCATCTTAATGCGGAAAATCGTTTAAATAATAGTGGTAAAAATATGCCAAACGGCACGAACATCGCAATATTAAAATAAATATATTGCCAGTCGCGTAAACTAAACTCATACCATGCTTCCCGGTAAGAGCTAAACAATGCTAAATTGACGCTACCCTCATAATGTACACCACGATTTAACAGCGTTAGTGCGCATACACATACGATATATACGACAAATAACATATAGCCAATCAGCTGCTTTTCATTCCACCGCCTATCACCAGCACATTTTCTCACATAAATAAACCGGTAAAATAGAAACGATATCAAACCTATAATAGCGGTCACAATTACCGCAAACAATAAATTGCGCTGCAGCATGTGCATAATTTCTTCTAACCTCAATGTCATCCCTCCCTAAATGCTAACGCCCATTAATGACAAAAAGTTCCAATAAAAAAGCAATAAACACATTTCAATGCGCTTATCGCTTTCTTAAAATACCGTTACTGTAGCTTTCAAGTGATTACTCAACTTCCCTACTAAATCTTCATTGGCTTGTATCACAAGATGAAATGGCTTTTGCAGGCGATCAACGCCCTCTGCCCACTCTTGAATGGCTTCCTCGATAATATTTAAAAAGATAGCCAATTCATCGTTATTTTTAGTTAATGTCTGTTCGAAATTTTTGAAAAATACCACATATTGGCTGTAATCAAGCCATTCTAAGTCATTTATACATTCATTAAATGCATCCCAGTTCTTCCCGAAATAATCTGGAAACGCGAGCTTCTTAGAAAATATTTTAAATAACGCCTTTGTGCTCAAGCAGTCTTTCCCATCAATCATTGTATGGAATAAATCGCTTTTGGCAGTTTTAACCAGCTGGTCATAGTGCTGCTGAAATAATTCATTATTTATTGTAAAGTGGATAAATGGTCCTTCTAACGAGTGAAATTGTGTATCCATGTCATGCTCCTATCTATTTTTACGAACTATATACGAAAGTGAGGTAAGTACCAATGAATTATATCTTAAATCATTTATTAACTGGTGAAAAAGAACATTATTTCTTAAAAAACAATACAGACATGCCACTAGAACATTTTTGCTGTGAGCCTAATCTGGATTCATTCCATCATCCGACAATAGTAGAAACGAGTTTATCTTTTTTGAAAAACCTATCTGTATTTCCATTATCAAATCTCTCGAGTGAGCCAAAGGATACGCAGAAAATCGCGAGCGGCGACTATTATACAATAAGACAAATTTCGAATGAGGTACAGTTAAAGGAAGCTTATCGTCGTGTGGCTCGTGATGCGGAGAATGGCGAAAATATCGTCATCACTTCAGAGCAGCACATCCCGCTTACGCATGACATGACGAAATATGAATTTACCTTTGATGTGACTTGTCAAAAAAAATTCTTTTTAATGATTCAATTAGACGGACAGTGCTGGGATTTTATCGCTAACTTTACGACGCATCCATTTTCAACTCTTCCACGTATTACGGAGGATTGAGCCATCTAAAAAGAGACAAACGCTAAAAACGTTTGTCTCTGTTTTACTCTATACTATCCATTATCGCCTCGTAAACCTCATTCCATCCTGAATAATACAGTGAAACATCTGCTCGATGAATGAGCTTGCGCTGTGATGATTCAAACTGCCCTTCAAAAGGTAAGAAATTTATAATCTTCATTTTGTAAAATACTTGATAGCCGACTTTCGGATAGGGGCTATGTTCTGTCCAGGCAGGGTTATCATGATGATCAACAGTAATCGCACCTAGCAGTGTGCAGTCACCCTCGACATAGGCCTCCTCAAAGGCTTCTCGTTTAAAGCATGCTTCTGCTGTCTCGCCGTTTTCGATATGTCCACCTGGAAAATCCCAGCCGCGCGCATTTAAATCTACAAGCAATAGCTTATCTTCATAAAAGCAAAAGCCATGAACACTTGTAATAAGCGATAAAGGTGGCAGTGTCGTACGTTTTTGCCAGGTTAGCTTTACAATGGATTCTCCCCATTTTACGTGCATTTTTATTCCTCCTAAGTGACAACGAGTAAAATCGTTACGGATAAGATAACAATGATGCATAACGATAGATTTTTACCAAGTGTGGCGCCAAAATGTTCGTTAAATTTCAATCCTAATATAAGTGCTGGTATGTAAAAAATAAATAAGTAATACAGTGTATAATGAACGCCATCATCCCCATTTGACCAGGCATCTAGCCCTAACATACGAATGATTTTGTCTCCGTATGCCTCATGAGTACCGACTGAAATGGATAAGATGAGGCCAACGAGGACAAAAAGGGGTGACAGTGTACCCCAACCCACCTGCTTCATCAACGGTTCACCTTCTGCTGTATCATTTTTTCGACAAACTGCTCAAATGCCTGTTCTTCCTCAACAAATGGGAAATGATTGCTTCTTGAAAAGGTCGTAAGTGTTGCGTTGCCAAGTAGCGCCGCCGCTTCGACTGCATATTCATACGGACATTGTGCATCGTATTTCCCACCGTAAATAAAGGCTGGAATCGTGACATCCCCTAGCTGCGGGCGTACATCAAAGGTTGGCAGCTCTTCATATGAGAAATAATCCAATCTTTTCGATACCGTTTTACCGCTATTTGGACGACTAATCAGCTTGTCATAGCTGCTCGCCTCATACAGCGACATAAGTGACCATTCCTTTGAGCCGGCCTGACGTTCTTCAGCTGTGGAAGCGGGGTTTGCGACGAGCATCGCCAAAATTTCACGAAGGCGCGCATTATGTAGATTGTCCTTACAGTAAATACTTGCTGGATTTTTCATATAGTCATTTGAGGCACAAAGACCACCTGCCACGATAAACGACAGTGAGCTAGATGCTTGTATCGCATAAACGAGCGCCAGCATCCCACCGGTTGAATGTCCAGCAAACGCCCATTTTGCTAGACCCAGTGCCTCACGAATTGCCTCTAAGTCGCGCACACTATCCGCCATACTATAAGAAGCAATGGCTGTATCATCCGTCGATTGTCCACAGCCTCGTAAATTCACTAAATACACGCGATGCGTTGCTACAAATTGATTCGCAAAAAGATTTCCTTTTTCATTAAATTCACTATATAAATGTGTTACACATAGTGGCTCACCCTCACCTGCCACAAATACCTCAAACATACCTCGATTTGTTTCAATTATCTGCTGTTGCCACATAGTAGTTCCTCCTCATCGGTATATTTATGGAATATATTGTCATTATATCATACATTTTAAAGGAACATTATGTCTGCATGTAGAAATAAGCTAGTATCACATGAGAAGGGAGTTTTAACATGTCATCAATTTCATTAAAGAAGCAAACTGCAAAAATTGTTTTAGAAAAGAAAAAGCTTACTGGCGTAACGGCACGCGTAGGTCTTGTTTTAGACATTTCAGGCTCTATGCGTAAATTGTATAAGGAAGGTGTCGTACAGGAGGCGGTTGAGCGCGTGCTTGCGGTCGCTAGTCAATTTGACGATGACGGGGCGATGGATGTATGGATTTACGATAATGAATTTTCTCGTCTACCAGCTGTCACAGAAAATGAGCTCTCTGGCTATATCGACAAGGCTGTACTCACGAATGACAATGTTCATAAATTTGGACGTAATGATGAGCCGCAAGTAATGAAGGATGTTATGACAAAATATTTAAAAGAAGAACCTGAGGATACACCGGCCTTTATCGTTTTTTTAAATGATGGTGGCTGCAAAGCGGGCATTAAAAAATTCATTATGTCCTCTTCAGACAAGCCAATTTTTTGGCAGTTTATCGGTATTGGCAATGGCAACTTTGATACACTTCAAAAGCTCGATACGATGGAGGGCCGCGTTGTGGATAATGCGAACTTCTTCCACCTACAGGCAATGGAAGCGGTAAGTGATGAGGAATTGTATGACCAGCTACTTGATGAATTCCCAATGTGGTTAAAAGAGGCGAAGGAAAAAAACATTCTTTCATAAGCTAAAAAAAGTAGGCACTGCGCTCAAACGCAATGCCTACTTTTTTTGAATTCCACACCTATTATTCATTACTTCTTATAAACCACCTAATAATTTACCTAAGATTCCTAAAATCGTTGCTAATAATCCTGAAATTAAATCCATCGTAACCCCTCCTTTCCATTCTTTACATTACCTTTTATACCAGTTTTCTGATTATTCTAAACATATTTTAATATTTTTTTATTAATTTAAATAAAAAAATTAAAACAACGAAAGTCCCTTATCGCAAAAATAGATTAGTATAAAGCCTTTCCTAACAAAAAAGAGCCCCTGAATGCTCATATAAGAAAATTCAGGGACAATCTTATTTTTATTCTACATCAATTACTTTTGAAACGATTTTTCCATACTTGATTTTAATTTGACCTTTTTCCGTTACAATCCGTCCAGTCGTCGCATAGTTCTTTTCGTCCTCTGTTGTAAGATCTGCTATACGCTCGTCTGACGGTGAAAATTGTCCATCATTGTCATAATCAACATACAAATCGCCATAGTTAACATAAGGCGAATCTACTTCGTCGTATTGCCCTACCCAGCTTCTTCGTTCGCTCGCACTACGTACAGGATAATCATTGTCTCTCGATAAGGTGATTTTTTCGACGATGTCATCCTTACCAGCTTCTTCTCTCGTATAAAGAACATCACGGAAGCCAAGCGTCGTCGGAGCTCTCAACGTCGCAATATCGTGCGTAGTTAGCTGAATAATGGATGGCTGATCGTCATAGAAATACCACGTTGTCGTTAGCACCTTTTCGCCTTGTGGATTATAAAAATTCAGCGTTGTATGTCCCTCATGTCTACCACCAATTGATACATCTGGTGTCGCTTCATTTCCAGTGAAAACATATTCGCCCGTACTCACCCCATTAATCATAACCATTCCCGGATTATATTGAATACGATAACCTTTTAAATCCGCAACAGTCGCGCCACCTGCATATTTCCCGCGTGCATCCTCAAAAGCAAAGCGCGTTAATGCCGACATTTGTACATGATGCCGGGTTTCTTCGGATTTACGATCTAATACAAGATGCTCCTTCGTCGCAAGTCCTTCCGTCGTTACCGTCGTTTTTGCTAGAATTTTACCCTCGTCATCTTTATACAAAATATCACCGACTTGCCCCGCTTGCTTCACATTAAACTCTAATGGTGCGTAGCTATTATATAGCTTCCCTTCATCCGGCATCCCAACAATCGCTGGGTAGACGACGCGAATTGGCGTTTCTAGCTCCATAAAATCACCATATTGGTCTAGTAATGTCACCGGAATTTTTTCTTTATTCGCATTCCCAACAACCGCTTCGTATTTACTCGGTGCGTCCACAGTCGTCAGCTTACGCTCATCATTTACAACCGTAAGCTCAAACTCTTGCTTATAGCCTTTTGTTGCAATCGTAATGGTTGTCTTACCTGCTTTTTTAGCAATAATTTGGTCCGTTGGTAGACGCCCTTCTTTTACAGGCTTTTGCTCAATGGCCGCGACAGCTGGATTTGAGGATGTCAGCGCTAGTCCAAAACCATCAATACGACCCGGGCCTCCACCAAAAGCAGCTGAGGAAATATAACCTTGCTCACCAATCACTAATGTATTACTTTGAATTGCACTATAGCCCTCTTTACGCTTCACAGATAGTGTATAAGGCTCCTGCTCCTCTGTTGCTTGAAGCTTAGTGAACGTTACCGGTATCGTTTTTTCATACGTTTTATCCGCATTTTTCAGCGTAATTTTAACAGAAGATGTCCCAGTACCGCCACGTAATTTCCCTGTTGTAGACGTTGTACCCTCTTCAAAAATCGCCTCATCTGCCTCGAATGTAACCTCATAGCCTTGTAGCTTTAACATATCCACTGTTTGCATTGTATTTTCTATATTAAACTGTAGCGTCACAGGCTCATTTTCAGCAAAAGTATCTTCCCATAGACCAAAGCGTTGGATATCCGCTATATAGCTCACCGTAAACATCTGGTCCCCAATACGTACGGTAGTCGGTGTATTCAGCGGTAATGGCATTTCCAAATCAACCTCCATTACGCGGTCCTCTGGATACGATAGCCCAACTGATGCAGTGCCATCTACTTTTACATCGTCTTTGCGCAGACCTGTTAAGCCCTTCCCTTTCACACGTAAAATGGTACGGTCAATGGCCTCTATACTATCGACTGTAAACTGTAGTTTGCCGTCCTGATATTCATCACCATTATACATCCCATTTGCAAGAATCCCTTTAATATAAAATAGATCTTTATAATAACCCGTTGCGAGTATGCCGCGCTCATAGTAATTCCCCTGATACAGCATCTTTTTCAGCACCTTACGTCCCTCATGGAATAATACATCATCATGTAGGCGGTAATCCTTTGTATCAAGGTAGCCGTTATTAAATAAATACGTGTACTGATTTAAATAACGATAGCGCTTCAACCCTTTGTACAAATAGCCGTCCTGATATAAATACAATTTTTTAGCCGTCGCAACATCTTTTTGTGGGTACATCGTCGTCCCTTTTGCTAAAAAGCCATCTTTATAAAGTCGCTCCTTCGTAGTTGTCTGCACATAGCCCTTTGCCAGTATGCCATTTTTGAATAATAACGTCTTATCTCGCGCTGTTTTATTGCCTTTTTTCAGTGTCGCATTGTCGTACAGCCTCATTTTATTGCCTGTCCCCATAATTTTATAGCCTGTATTCAGCACACTATGACGGTAAAGCTTCCCACTATACACAACATAACCCTTATTCAATTTGCCATTTTTATATAATCTACCTTTATACAGCACATAACCAGCGGCTGCTTTGCCTGTAGCACTATTCATTAACACGCCATTTTTTAGTTTGTACGTTGCTGCCTCTGCAAGTTGTGGTTCCTGTATAGTACTCGCCATTACAATGGCTGCTAGTGTCGTAGCCATTATCTTTTTCTTCATCTAGCTTCTCCTCCGTTCTCTTCATGCTATTATCCCATTCCCTTTTTCATCTTTCATCAAAATAAAAAGAATGGGCTTATTTACCCATTCTTTTCAATTTCTAATTGCTGCTCTATTAACGTTACTGCAATTGTAAAAGCTTTAATACGGCGCTTCGCTAACGTAATCTGTGATTTATAACGCGACGGATTCTCTTTTCCCTCTAACGTTTTGACCGTTTCACGTAGCTTATGCAGCGTCGACTCAATTTGTCGCTTTGCTTCTCGTAAGTCATCCTGTTCATAGCTCATTCTAGTAGCTCCTTTAGTAAGTCATACGCATTCTCCGACAGTTCAACCCCTGTTTCCTGCGCCTTTTTCGCCTTTTGAGCAGAGCGCTCTCCTGGCAGCTGTACCTTATCAAAGCCGGGTGCTGGCACTGCCTCATGTAGCCCATCAACCATATTTTGCACACCCTTTGCAAAAGCCTCTGGTTGCATAAAGAGCGCTGGATTAATCGCAATAATAAATTGCCCTAAATGACGCTTTTGCGATAAATCATTGTACATTGTCTCATTGCCGCCTGGTAAAAGCCCCGCCACCACATCAACAAACAGCGCTAGTCCTGATCCCTTCGCCCCTGCAATTGGCTGCAGAGCTTTTACCTCATGTGGATTCGTCGTTGGATTACCCTCTGCATCAAGGCCCCAATCCGTAGGAATTTCAGTATTTTGCTCGCGTGCGAGTAACACCTTCCCAAATGCTGCATTACTCGTTGACATATCTAGCACAATCGGCTCTTCTTCATTTGGCACACCATATGTAATTGGATTAACACCTAAGTAAGCATCCCGACCGCCAAATGGTGCTACTAATGCATCCGCTTGCGTTAGTAGCAGCGTAATCATTCCCTCTTTTGCCGCTTCATGTGCATAATAGCCGACAGCTCCGCAATGCGTCGAATTGGATACAATCGCTAGTCCAATACCTGATTTTTTCGCTAAGGTAATAGCCTCATCCGTTGCCTTTTTCGCCACGACATGCCCAAATCCAAAATCACCATCCACCTTACAAACGGCCTCATTTAGCTGGGTGATCGCAATGTCTGGACGAATATTAATATGTCCTTGTGCCACGCGGCGTAAATAAATCGGGAGGCGAATGACACCATGTGACTGCACCCCGCGTGTTTCCGCAAAGGTTAATACATCCGCGATAATTTCTGCATGCCCCTCTAATACATCTGCTTGCTGTAGTTTTTGCTGTATTGCTCGTTTTAAATTTTCAACTGTTGTTTTTGGCATTTTCCATCACCCTTTCTAGTAGCTATTTTCCATTATATTGGTAGGCTTCCTTTGTTGTACAAAATAAAGCTTTATCTTTCCAATTATTCCCTGTATAGTGGAGAGAACTATTTTCTTAGGAGTGATTATATGCAGCAATACGACCAGAACATCGATCATCAATTGGAGGGTAGCAATTCTTAGAAAAAAGCGCCCTCATCTAAATCGGAGGGGTCTCTTTTGAAGTTAACAACCATTTATTATTTTTTAACATCCTCGCGCTCGTTTAGCATTCACATTGTTTTTACAATCAGCGCCATTTACTATGTATCCGTTGCACAATTAAACGCATTAGAGCTCGTATTAATTGGCACCATTTTAGAATTAACTGTCTTTATTTGTGAAATACCAACTGGTCTATTTGCTGATTTTTTTGGCCGTAAAAAATCATTTATACTCGGTACTGTAATAATTGGTAGCGCGCATTTATTAGAAGGCAGTACCCCCGAATTTTGGGCGATTGCGCTTGCATCCATGCTATGGGGTATTGGCTGGACATTTATTAGCGGATCAGAAGAGGCTTGGATTGCAGACGAATTAGAAAACCAAGCGCTTGAACGTGTTTTTTTAAAAGGCGCTCAGTGGCGTTCAATTGGTAGCTTTTTAGGTATTGTCATGAGTGTCGTATTAGCGCTATTTTTATCTGTGCAACTTGCGATTATCCTAGCAGGTGCTTTTTTATTACTCATTGCCATCATTTCTTTATGCATTGTACCAGAAACAAACTATATACCTGTTTCGATCAAGCAAGTATCCCCTTTCTCTCAAATGAAATCGACTTTACTAGAAGGCTGGGCGCAAATCAAACAGCAAACTACACTTCGCTCAATTGTTTGGATCACCTTGTTTATTGGCCTTGCGAGTGAAGGCTTTGACCGATTATCAGGTGCCCATTTTATCGAGGGATTTCATCTTAATGAGGAAAAGGCGATTTACTGGTTTGGTGCCCTTTTTGCCGTAGCATACATTCTCAATATCGTATTATTAAAGTGGATTGAACTGTATGTTAAAAAGGATTATGCGCGATTGTTCGGGCTACTAAACAGCCTGTTAGTACTATGCTTAATTGGCTTTGCCTATAGTGATAATTTCCCTCTAGCTGTTCTATTTTACTGGTTGATTTCTGCATTACGAGAAACGAATGAACCTTTACTTGCAGTGATGATTAATACACGTCTACCTGCAAATGGACGCGCTACTACTTTGTCAATGTTTGGACAAGTGGATGCGCTTGGTCAAATTGCAGGCGGTCCTCTTATTGGCTTCATTGCCCTTTATACATCTGTTACACATGGCATTGCAGCGACAGCGATTTTCTTTTTGCCTGTAGTCTGGCTCTCTTTAAAAATGCGTAATAAAACACGACATCGTATGTAAGATGTCGTGTTTTATTTTTATTTTATAGACTGGCGAGGAATATTTTTATCACTTATTAGCATTCATTCATTTGAAATAATTGATTTGAAATCGTTGATTACCTCAGGAAGCGTGTTTTGGATACGACTTATTTTTTGATAAGCGTCAGCACACTGTAAAATGGCCTAGCGTGTTAGTAACAATATGATTACATCATGCTAAATACAAGAAAAGTGCCATTTTCATGCGAATGATTTGCGCATTGACAACGCGGTTTTTAACAAAACACTCCCCAAAAGTGGCTGAAAACGGTCCTTTTTTGGTCCTGAAACAGTCGATTTCGGGACAGAAATGGGCAGTTGAAACACTCAAAAGCTCCTTTTTAATAAATGTCATGCCAGCAGCTCAACGATTTTCGTTAAGCGATTAAAAGCGATTCAAAAACACCCGTCAGAGGCTTATTTCTAACCCATTTTAGCTGATTTCAAGCCATTTTAGTCCCTTTTTCGCTATGTGTTTTTTCAATAAATGACAGCTTTTTTATAACTACCTGCTATATATGCTTAAAAAGGATAATCATTTGTGAAAATGGCGCATATTTTCAATTATGTCGTATCCAAAACACGCTAGTTGGGCTTTTCATTCATTTCAAGTGAACGACTGAGTGCTTCATAGTTACGTGATGGATGCTTTAATTTCGCTACCTCTAGTACAGATTTTGACATGACTCGATAGGTGTTTTGATATTTTTTTGGTATAACCGCTAGATGCTTGTCTACTGTCGTCTGATCGCCGCGCTCAATAGGACCTGTTAGCGCAGCTACTGGTCCCTTATCATAAATATTTTGGGCGTTTTGTAAAAATAATTGACGGAAGGCTTGCTGTGCAATGTCTCCGGAAAATCCTGCCTCACTGAAAAGCTGCTGACTCGTATGCACAAGGCCATTCACAAGATTGCTACATGTCACACAGGCCGCATGGTAAAGCGCCTTTTGCGGTGCGTCAATAATCGGCGCCTCATTCCCCCAGCACGTAATCTTTTGCTGTACATCTTCGCAAGCTTGTCGGTCACCTTCTAACGTAAAAATAACAGATGCATCAAGTGCGGTCGTTTTTGCTGGGAAGGCTGAAATCGGATGCAAGGACACAACAGCGTACGAGCGCGTGTCATTCGTCGCCATTATTTGAGCCGATGCGGCACCCGAGCAATGAAAAATAATCATCCCTGTTCGTAGCAGCGGCTCAATTTCTTGAAATACAGTGGCAATCGCACTGTCTGACACCGTTAAAAATAGCCAATCACAGGCCGCTACAAGCTCCTCAGTCGAGGCAAAGGCGTCTGTATTCGTCAGCATCGCACTTTCCTGCGCATGCTCGAATGTGCGACTTGCGTAACCTGCAACCGCTTCCCCTTGCGTGATGAAATAACGCCCGAGCGATGTCCCCACATTTCCTGCACCAATAAATCCAATTGTCATGTTCATTCTCCCTTCTCTGTCCTTAGTTTACGGGCTATACGTAAAGATTGTAAAACGAATGCGTGATATTTCGATCCAATGAACGGGTACATAAGCTGTAACAAAGGGGTTTTACGATGATACAAGTTGAAAATCTTTATAAAAAGTTCGGAAAGCATCCGGTCATTCAAGGTATTTCGATGACAATTCCACCGAGTGAAATTTGCTGTCTACTCGGTCCATCTGGCTCTGGAAAAACGACACTCATTCGCCTAATGATTGGTGCGATTGTAGGTAACAAGGGAACTGTGAAAATCGACGACGTCAACATGCCTAATTTATCTATGCTAGGGAATATTGGCTTTATGCCGCAAAATGATGCGCTGTATGATGATTTATCTGCTGAGGATAATTTACGCTTTTTCGGCGGACTTCAGCAAATGAAAAAGGCGGCACTTGAAGCGCGGATGAATGACGTACTGGCACTTGTTGATTTAACCGCGCACCGAAAAAAAATGGTCCGTGATTTCTCCGGTGGTATGAAAAAACGCTTATCACTCGCCGCAAGCATTTTACATTCTCCAAAAATATTATTTTTAGATGAGCCAACTGTTGGCATTGACCCGGTGCTAAAGCGTACGATTTGGAATCAGTTTCAGGAGCTAAAACATGCGGGGACAACGATTATCGTTTCAACGCATGTCATGGATGAGGTGACAGAATGTGACAAGGCTGCGCTCATTTACAACGGGCGGCTAATCGCCTATGATGCCGTTCCTACCCTGTTAGCTAGTACGACCTCTGGAAAAGTAGAGGAGCTCTTTATTATGGCGAGTGAAAAAGAAGGTGCTCGTCTATGATGGATTTAGCGAAGCGCGTCATCAAGCAAACCGTCAATGATAAACGCAGTATAATGATGATTTTAGTCGCTCCCCTGCTCATTTTGACGCTCGTTTATTTTTTATTAGGGGATTCCAACTACAAGCCGACTGTTGGCATTGAAAAAGGAAGTCTGCCTGAACCACTCGTAACAGCGATGGAAGAGCAGCATATGCATATCAAAAAATTACCTAGCGAGGCATTTGACGAGCCAAAAAGTTATTTGAAAAAGCATGAAGCAGTGGATGCCTTGTTTGAACTGAATGACAGTAGCGTGTCGATTACATTAGTTGAATCCTCGACAAAGGGCGCAAAGGCAATGACCGCGATACAGGATGCACTGGCAGACGTCAATCCGGCAGCAAAAATGGACATTTCCTATATATACGGGGATGCAGACCAAACACTTTTTGATTCGCTTGGCTACGTATTTTTAGCACTTTTCTCGTTTTTCCTTATTTTCATTATTTCCGGTATGGCACTCGTACGCGAACGCAGTGGCGGGACACTTGAACGGCTATTAATGACGCCCATTAAGCGCAGTGAAGTTATTTTAGGCTATACGCTTGGCTATAGTGTTTTTGCGGTTGTGCAGGCGATATTAATCGTCCTCTACGCGGTTTATGTACTCGATTTAAGCTCTGCGGGGCATATTGGCTGGATTTTTGTCACGATGGTGCTACTGGCAATTGTTGCGGTATCATTTGGTGCGATGATTTCCGTCTTTGCACACTCAGAGCTTCAAGTCGTCCAGCTTATTCCGTTTACCATTATTCCACAGGTCTTTTTCTCCGGCCTTATCCCGCTCGATTTAATTCCATATCATCTCGGCAACTTATGCTATATTATGCCGATTTACTACGGCGCAGCGGCGATCAAAGGCATCATGGTCTATGGTGACGGCTTCGCTGGCATCTGGATGTATTTAGCAGGGCTACTTGGCTTTGTGCTTATTTTGTTCCTCATTAATATGCAGGCCATGAAAAAATTCCGCCGTTTATAATAACAAAGAGGCTTTGACATACGTGTAAAGACAGCCTTTCCTATGAATATACGAAAAACCGGAATCGCGCTGTGGCACGGTTCCGGTTTTTCGTTGTGAACGCTAGTTTTGTCCTAGCCTCATTTTTCTAATGTGCGATCATTTCATGTGCAATATCATGCCCTGATAAATCAGCTGGATAATACGTCGGCCAATTGTCCATTTCCTCTAATAATTTTGCGCGGTCATCGCCAAAATAAAGATGGAAATGAGATGATTTTTCGTCATGAATAATATGGTCGCTAAATTGCACATATTTCGGTGCAGTGGATGCGTCATCAACTTGCTTGAAAATATAGCGCACGCCGCGATTTCCTTTTTCATACGTCAAAATTTCATAGCCATCCGCCTCGTATGTACCCGTCACTTTCTCTTTTCCCTTATAAAATGTCATTGTATTCGCTGTAATATCAATGGCTGTGACATCGGTTTTATAACCCACTTTATAATATTTTTTGTAGGCTGTAGCGGTCTTATCCCCATCCGCTGCCTTATGTTCAAACACTTCATCTAGCGTACCATCCTGCAAATATGGATAGACCGATTGCCAATTATTCGCCCAATTTGTTAGCGGACGGTCTTGTACATCTCCATCTTCAAAATAGCCTTCATAGATTTTTTGAGCTGCTTCACTTTTTTCATCATGTGCGTGTGTCTCTTCCTTTTCAGTCGATTGTGCAACCGTTTTTTGCTCCTGTGTCTCGGTTTTTTCCTCCCCACACCCCGCAAGTACGAAAGCTAATGCTACTACTGCTGTTGCTGCTCTCCACTTTTTCATTTGTTCCACTCCTTAAATCGTAATTGTTACGTTTTATAATATATCGTAATGATTACGATTTGTAAATAAGAAAATTAAAAACCACTCATCTCTGAATGGTTTAAAAGCTAAACAGTGCAAATAAAATAATGACTACACTGGCAATGCCGTAAAAAAATGCACGCTTCGCTTTTCGCTTGTACATATCGTATGCAATAAGTGTGAAAAATAAGCCAACAAATAATGTAATAATCGGCATATACGTAAAGTTTTGGGTAATAAAACTGCCAATCAACATCGCCCATAGCACGATTAATAAGCAAATTTTTATCCAAATCATTTATAAATCCTCCCTTTTTGTCATTTTTCTGGTATAATAAATTGTACCATATATTGTATTTAAAGGGAGATTATTATGAAGAAATGGTTTATGATTGGTATTCCTGTTGTGATTATTTGTGCGATTGCGTGGTTTGTTTACGCAGAAATCAACGGGAATCCATATGTGAAATATCAAATGGACAAGGAATTACCAACGCATCTTGAAAAAGCTGGGGAATCAAAGGCGGCTACATCAATGTATTTATTCTCAAATCCAAAATTCCCTATAAACAATGATTATTACGGTGATATTTATACGCTTGAATTTAAAGATGAGCCTAATATGCATTATTACTATGGTTTATCTAAAAAAGATAAAGAAATTACGCAGTTTTGTGAAAAAGATTTTTATAAAGATAGCGCAATAGACACCATTACAAAAGAAACAAAGCATGCAGAAAAAAGCTGTGTCTCAATGTACGCAAATCGCGATTAAGCGCGGTGAGATAAAGTGACTGGGACAAAACACATC
>NZ_HE578960.1:245445-252401 GCF_000307285.2 Kurthia sp. Dielmo | reverse complement strand
AGGGGGCGTTTTTACACGTATGTCTCGGCCTCTTTATTTTTCTGTTCATAAATCCCTCAATATGTAATAATTGGAATATATATAATTGTAAAGGAGGCTTTTCTGAATGACGTGGATTACGTATACCAAACCTCTGTGGCTTGGGTTACTATTGTTGACTGTGCTAAGTAATATCTGGCTCTATCAATTTGGCACACATATTATGCCAACGGATTCAAATGGCGTCGTTTTAGGCTCGCTCATTGATTTATTAATTGTCGCCCCACTTATGTTGATGCTATACCGCAATCGATTTTCGTGGAAGCAAGCAATTTTATTTTCGGCAATCGGCTGTGTTTTTGTACGTTTTTTGATTCCAGGGCATCTACTCGCGCCCTATGCGACAATTACATGGGTAGGCATTGCGATAGAGGGAAGTTTAGTGGTCATTGAGCTTTTTCTCCTCATTCGGTTTATCACGTATTTCCCGCGTATTATAGCCTATGTAAAAACTAGCTCGCTGCCGATACTTTTCGCCTTCAGTAATGCACTCGATAAGCATGTACGAAAAAACCCGATAATTCATGTGCTATGCTCAGAATTATTAATGCTCTATTATGCCTTTGCAAGCTGGAAAAAGCCCATTCCACACGGCATTACACTACACAAAAAATCGAGTTTTGTTGCCTTTCAGCTAATGATGATTCATGCGATTGTTATTGAAACGATTGGCATTCATTACTGGTTGCACGAAAAGGCGCCGATTATCTCACTGATTCTGCTAGCATTTAATATATACTCGGTGCTATTCTTTATTGCAGACTTACAAGTAATGCGCCTGACTCCTTCCGTTATGCGAGGGCAAACAGTCTATCTCTCACTTGGTCTTATGAAGCGTGCCAAAATTGATGTCGCGATGATTGAAGAAATCATTGAGGATGATGCTCTTCTACAGCGTAAGAAAACAAAAGATACGGTCGAATTTATTACCCGCGATTTTGAAAAGGTCTACCCAGATATAGTATTAAAAATGCGCGAACCACAAAAAGTGACGCTCGCAATGGGTTTTGAAAAGCACTATCACTATGTCGCAATTAAAACCGATGATCCGCACGCATTTAAAGCACAGCTATTGCATGCAAAAGAAAAACTACTCGCACAGAACTGACATCTGAAAGTGAGCATTCGTTTATCAACATGTACTTATCACCCTAATCGAATGCTTCATGCTGGCGTTATAGCGGGCTGCCTTTAGAGGACATGCTCATAATAACGCCTTTTTTGTTTACTTCATGCGCCTTTATCTTATCTATCGCTCTTTCACATAACGAATAAATGGATTATTTCACTAACTGCCACGCTTGTTCCTTTTGCATTGTATGACTATACTCGTTTTTTACCCATGAAAAAGCACCTCCAAAAATGGATCAGATCCCTTTGAAAGTGTCTTTTTATAGTGTCTCAGATCTTCAATTATAATAGCGCAAGTAAGTCGTCTAAATCCTGTTCCTCTGTAGCCCAGCTTGTCGCAAAACGAACGACTGTATGTGTATCATCAAAGGGCTCCCAAACGCTAAATTTCGCTTTTTCAGAAAGTGCCTGCATCGCGCTATTTTCTAAAATAACGAATTGCTGATTCGTTGGTGATTCAAAGAAAAATTGATAGCCTTTTTCGCGTAATTTAGCCTTTAATTTTTCCGCTAAACGAATAGCATGTGCTGAAATATCCATATATAAGTCATTGGTAAACAATACATCAAATTGAATACCTAGCATACGCCCCTTTGCTAATAGTGCACCATTTTGTTTGATGGTTGTGAAGAAATGCTTAATGCGATTGGCCTTCGTCACAACAACAGCTTCGCCAAACATCGCACCAACCTTCGTGCCACCAATATAAAAGACATCACAGTTTTTAGCGATAACCGGTAATGTCACATCGGTATCCACTGCCGCTAAGCCGTAGCCTAGTCGCGCGCCATCTAAGAATAATGGTAAATCATATTCGTGGCATACATCATGAATCGCTTCAAGCTCCGCCTTTGAATACAAGGTACCGTATTCTGTTGGGTGCGATACATAGACCATACCGGGCTGTGGCATATGTGTGTGGCTTGCATCGGCTAAAAAGGCTTGCATATATGCGGTAATGCCTACTGCGGTTAGCTTGCCATCTACCTGTGGAATTGTTAAGACTTTATGTCCGCCCGCCTCAATAGCACCTGCTTCATGTGTGCTAATATGGCCTGTATCTGCAGCAATTACGCCCTCAGAAGTATGTAAAATCGAATTAATGACCGTCGCATTTGCTTGTGTACCGCCGACTAAAAAGCGTACTTCCCCTGCTGGACATTCACAGGCCGCCAAGATTTTTTGCGCGGCACTTTCTGTATAAGGGTCCTGGCCATAGCCCGATGTTTTCTCCATATTGGTTTCCATTAATTTTTCTAAAATGCGTGGATGCGCACCTTCTAAATAATCACATTCAAAATTCAACATTATTCTGTCACACCTTTTCTTCTAGCACAGATTGAATATTGTGCATACTTTTATTACGGAAGCTTTTAGACTCCTCTCTATTGTATTCCTATCCTAGCCAATTAGCTGATAAAGTTAACCAATTAATTAAAAAAATTCAGCAATGTAAGAATAGCTCATCAACGCTCACATCTATTTTACTAGCTGAAGTCAGCACTACCTAGAGTGGGTGAACAACACGCGGGAGCGTTCGATTCCAACGCATAAAAAAACGAGCACCCTATAAAAGGAATGCACGTTTTTCTATTCGACTACTGATACCGCCTCTTTAGCATGTGCTTGTGATGGTACGCACGCTAGCGCAATGGCCGCAAATACGAGTAAACATCGCTAACTTAGTTATATGAAAAATTTCATCAATAATTAGAAAGAATGATTGCTGCCATACTCACGACAGCATAAAGCAGCCACCATTTCCACGATTTTCCGCCAAATACTTTCGTGTAATTTAAAAGAATAATTCCTAAAATAAGCACGAAAAACATCCGCAATGATTTGATGATATCAACTGCCTCTAAAAAATTCACGAGGACAATGCCTAGTACAATCACAATCATTGCACCGTACATTATGTTTTTAAACGCATCACTATTCTCCAATTTACCAGTCATTATCGGTATAAAACAAAGTACAACTAACCCGAATGTGCTGTACCACAAAAAAGTAATCATGTATTGCTCCTTCTAAAATTACATTATAATATTTTCTAATAGTGAGATGTAGCAAAATGTCACGGCGCATTTCTTTCCTATTCGTCCTCTTCCACATACTCTAAAATATCCCCTGGCTGGCAATCAAGCGCCTTGCAAATGGCGTTTAGCGTTGAAAAACGAACCGCCTTTACTTTACCTGTTTTTAAATTAGATAAATTAACAACGGATATGTCTACAAGCTCCGCCAATTTACTAAGCTGCATTTTGCGATCTGCCAGCATACGGTCTAACCGAATAATAATCATACGTTCACTTCCTATACTGTTGCATCATACTCTTGTTGTAAGAATGCACCATATTTAAAGATTCGTCCAATAATCCATAAGATGATGCCACCAAATAACAAGCTCCAATGAATGCCAATAAACTCATAAGACACTCCTTGAATTGCCTCTGATTGCTGTAATGACGCTGTCAGATGAAACATTTTATCGAAGCTATAAGCCATCAACGCTTGGATAGTCGTGATTAACAAACTTAGCACGATAAAGCTATAGCCAATCCATTCAATAAAGCGACTGTTTTTCACAGTGAAAATAGCACCTGATTTTAAGGATTTCAAAAGTTTTCTAATGAAAAATACGATGATCCCTCCTATAAATGTGTATACCCACATCATGCCGAATAGCATTAAAAAGGTCTCTTTACTAAATGTTGCTTGCTCAATTAATTGTGGGCTTATTTCTAGATTAATGCCATAAAAATGAATCGCTGCCTGTACATCGCCAAGCTGAAGAAAGCGTTGTACCGTTTCCTCAGAAATGATGCTAAGCGCAATAAACGCACCTGCTAGTATAACAACTACCACCATAAAACCAATCCATACAAATGTTGTGATAATGTACATAGCTGTTAAAAATTGCTGAAATCTCTTTTCCATTTCCCTCTCCCCTTCCTTTAATTCCATTATAAGGCAAAATTAACGTAAAGCAACATATTTTTAATGTTTATCATTAAATAAATAATGCATTAAGTTAAAATTAAGTGTGTTTATGATCAAAACATATTCTCATTTTTATTATCATATCAGCAGTCAATTTATCAGAAATGGCAGAAGAACTTCAAGCCTTTCTTATAAAATTCCGCGTCTAATGAGAAAAGCAGGAAGCACATTTTATTTTGCGCTTCCTGCTTTTTTTATTTTTTCACAATAACCTGAACAACCTTACAAAGTCCCTTATGACCGACACCTTCATGACGTGTAACCTCTACGCAGTCAAAATGCAGTACTTCATATTGTTGTGCCCAATCACGTAATGTCTCTTCGGCATACAAGTAATCTATATTCGGCGGGCCTCCTGTTTTATATGCGAGCTGCGCCTCCTCATACACTTCCATAAGAAAAATGCCGCCTGGCTTCAGTGAAGTCATTATTTGTTCAAGCACATGTAGCTGCTGGTCCTTCGCAAAATGCCCAAAAATCATCACCGCCCCGTCATACTGCTCTGGCTCAAGTGCATCATTTAGTAAATCATGATGCTTCGTCTCCACTACGGTATCAAACTGCGCGGCAAGCTCCGTTGTTTTCCGAAGACCTTCCTCGGCATAATCATAGGCCGTCACCTGATGCCCCTTTGTCGCTAGAAAAACGGCATTTCGTCCCTCTCCCTCTGCATAGCAGGCCACATGTGGCGATTGCTCAAATACCGTATACTGCTGCGCTAAAAAGGCATTCGGTTTTGTGCCATAAAAATACCGGTCATGTTTATAGCGGTCATCCCATCGATTCATATCTATCACTCCTCTCCTCATATATATCGCAAAAAAGGCATATGTGCAATAAAAGACTGTATAGACTACTTTGTTAGGAAGCAAAAAATGCGGGTATACATTAAAAAACAGGGGTTCCGTCATTCGTACGGAGCCCCTATTTTTCGAAAGGAATGATAAAAATGTCTGTATATAAACAACTGCTTGGCGATCGTTTTGAACGAATGCATCCAAAATTACAGCACCGCTATGCCACAAATGCCGGCGATGTCTTTCGCGCAAAAGGGGTTATGCATGAGATTTCACATGGCTCTGCGCTTCTTACTCCCTTTTATTATGCAGCGACTACGATGGATTTCCTCTTCCCAGAAGAGGGCCATGATATTCCATTTGATTTAGAACACCGCTGCATCCAAACGGGCGACGATTTATTTGATATTGACTGGCATCGCAACTTTTATTTCCCTGAGAAAACACGTCAATTCGATTCGATTACGCGCGTTGATTTAGCGACAAATCATGCCTATGACTTGCTCGGCAAACCGACGATGATGCGCTCTAATTTATTGCTTGATGTCACACGAGATGGGCATTTAATTACCCGTACAAACGCACAGCACTTACTAGGTCTTGTGCCACTACCCGGTTTTTTTAAAGGCAAGGCCATTGTCGAAGATGGCTATGATGACGAGCAACAATGCTACACGATTTACGCGACCGTTTATAATGAACTTCTTGGCACCATCATCATGTATGGCGGACATTTCAATGAAATTTAAATAATACGTTTCACATAGCACATGCATAAATGTCTTCGCGAGGCGCGATTTAATACATCCGGGTCACTACCTGTATAATGCGCAAACATCGTCACTGGACGAACCTGTGCAGGCACCGATAAATCATATTTTTCAAGTGCTGGTTCATCAAAATACAAGTGATGATACGTGTACGTTTGCACAAAACGCATTTTTTCGTACCATTTTTGGATTTTCGCATTATCGCGTGTCCATGCTTCTAAATATGTTAATTTCAAGGCTTTTGCCTGCTTCAGCGCGGCTTTGATTAACTCTTCGCCAATATGTCGGTGCTGATAATCTGGGTGCACCGCAATATGCCAAATCATGCCGCCAACCGTATCATGTGCCGTACAAATTGTCTGAGGCTCCGTTTCGTATTCAATATCAATCAAGCCCACTATTTGATTATTTTCAATTGCGACGAGCTCGATTGATGGGTTTTCATAATGCTCCTTTTTTTGCAGTACATTATCAAAATAAGCAGTATTTAAAAAGGCGAGCACCCGACAGCGCAACCAACCTTGCTCATCAGCATCCGTATATGGTCGAATCATCATCATAATCCCCTCACTTTTTGTTATGGTATCTTCAGTTTAGCTTGATTGAAGACGTTTGGCTA
Organism: Kurthia sp. Dielmo; assembly: GCF_000307285.2. NCBI lineage: Bacteria > Bacillati > Bacillota > Bacilli > Caryophanales > Caryophanaceae > Kurthia > Kurthia sp. Dielmo. The sequence continues at coordinate 246,042 of NZ_HE578960.1, read as the reverse complement.
TCGGAACATGTAAAAAAGAAGCCTCCGTAAAGAGACTTCTTTTTCATTCTAGTATTTTGCCGCATCTGATGATGGATGTAAAATACTTTCTACTTCCTCATCGGTCACATCAAATTCATAGAAGTTTTTATAATATGTTTTGATTTCTTCCTTCATATCGTAATCAAATACATCTGGGTGATTATGCTGTGCTAAGAATTTCAGCATAAGTGGTGCATCACCTGATGGTGGGAACCAACGATAAATACCAAGTGGCACTTTGTAGACATTGCCTTCTTTAACAGCCGCAACATCGCTCCAGTCTTGACCAGATACTTTATTTTCTAGTAAGTCCTCTGGTTGTGTCTGTGTGAAGTTTGTGATGTAAATAATATCTGGATTCCATTTATAAATTTGCTCCATATTTACTTCTTTCTGCCCTTGAGCACCTGAATCACCAGCAACATCAATACCCCCTGTTGCTTTCGTCCATTTCTCACTGAAGAAGTTTGCGCCGCCAACGACGATGGATTTATCATTATGTTGGAATAAGAATAATACTTTCGGCTTGTCTTTTTCTTTTACATCCGCTAATTTAGCATCGATTTCTTTTTGTAC
>NZ_HE578960.1:242539-245146 GCF_000307285.2 Kurthia sp. Dielmo | reverse complement strand
GCGCGGTTCGTTGTGTCGCCACCCTTAATATCAGAAGTTAATTTTAGCCAGCTATTAAACGTCGCAAGAGGCTCTGCCGCTGCTGCATCAATGGCTTTTACGCCTACTGTTGGAATGCCCGCTTCCTCTACTTTTTCAATTGATTTTTGGTCGGTTGCAATTTCAAAATACACTTGAGGGTCCACTTTCATTAGTTCCTCAACATTCACTTCACCATTTTGCACAAAGTTTGTAGATGCTTTTAACACGTCTGGTGAAATTTTTGCTAACATTGAGTTTTCTGCTGCATTATATGAGTTTGGATGCATCCCAACAATTTCTTTTGTTGAATTCGTTGCAACATACCAAGTTGAGAAGTACGGTAAAATACCGCCAACTACGATACGATCGATTTCGCCTGGTACGGTTACGTCACGACCAAGTTGATCTTGAATCATTTTTTCTCCGGCTGTTGTTTGTTTTTCGCCTGTCGATGTTGTCTCTTTCGTATCATCATTGCCACATGCTGCTAATAGTCCTGCCGCAAGTGTCGCCGCTGCTAAGAAGCCCAATTTTTTCTTCATATTACTTTTCTTCCTCTCGTAGCCATTTTGCTAAGCCATGTAAAAATGGCTTTGATTGATTAATGAAGCCCAGTCCGATATGGAACATTGGGTCAAGTGATGTTACGACTAATTGTCCATTAAAGCTACTCTCATCTACATAGAAAATCGAGCGACCATCTGGTGTATCTAGTAGCGACATTGCACCTTCTGGCGGCATAAACGTCCCGTGATAATGCCATTTCATATCAGGCACTGTTAAGAAATGATAGAGTGGATGATTAGCGTGCTGTTGATTCAGTGGTAAATCGCCGTTTGGACGTACCCACCAGCTAAAGTTTACTTCAGAATCTTCCCAGTCTACTGTTGGCATAAAGTGATCTAATACTTCGCCAAAAATAACAATACGTTTTCCCGCATGTAATACATTTAATAATTTCGATTGATAGCGTTTTAATAACGTAATATCCAAACGACATGATAGTAACACGGTGTCATATTGTGTTAAATCATAGTTATGTAAATCTCGAATATGCAGCACATCATCGTAGACATAGTGAAACTCTTCTTCCTCTAGGAAGCGGTTTTGATACGGTGTACCATTCACAATTAATGCAATGCTCATATTAAAGAGCTCCTTTCAATACAGTAAATTCTTCTTCTGATACGCGACGTGTCATTAGTTGTCACCTCGATTGCGTGCTGCTTCTGTATGAATTGCTTCAAGCATTTGCAGACTTACTTGACTTGATGAATTGTCCTCATGAATGTAAATGCGGTACATATCTGTCCCTGCACCCGCATAGATTGTGCCATTTGTTGATTCACGGTCCACATAAACGATGACATTATCTTGTTGGTCCACAATTAATTTCTTCGCATGTGCAGGCACTGTTTCAAAGTAGCCACGTGAGAAGAAGCCACGTACGCCTTTACGATATTCAATATCATATGACGTAACGCCTTCAAATAATGTATGGTCTGTTGCGATAATACGTGCTTCACGATCTTTTAGTGGAATTGGAGAACGCTTCCAATTTGCCACTTCCGTTAGCCAAGGCAGTCCCTTTTCAGCAAGTGTGAAAATAACGCCTCCCTTTGCTAAATAGTCCGTTAACACCGCATTATGCTCGACTAAAAATGCTTCGTCGACATGATTTGAAATAATGACGCCATCAAAAGCCATTAAATCCGTATATGGTAAATCATATTCATATAAAAATACAAGGCCACGTTTTGCATCAAGCGCATTCAGACGTGCAAATTGAATGTCGATGCCCATGTAGGCAATATTTTTCATCATAGTAAGGTCCCTCAGTTCTAATTGATAACGATTATCGTTTAATACACTCTTATTTTATTGATAATGATTTTCAATTGCAAATCAAACTGTGCGAACGCTGAAAATTTGTCGAATTTTAACGAAAAAATGGTTTAAATGAATAAATACTGTTTTTTAAACAGTCGATAATACAGCATTTAAAAGGGATTTTATAGCATTTAAAAGAAAAATAAACATTTCGACAAAAATTGACAAAATAAAAAGAGGTCGGTTAAAACCGCCTCTTTACACTTCCTGTTGCACGCGTAATGGTTTGCCCATTTCAATCGAATCATCCATTAAGTGACAGGCTACAAAATGCTCGCCCTCCTGCTCACGCCACGTAGGCTCTACTGTGACACACGCCTCACAGGCATGAGCACAGCGCGTATGAAATACACAGCCTGTTGGTGGATCAATCGGACTCGGTAGCTCGCCCTCTAAAATAATTCGACGGCGGGACTCCTCAATATCTGGGTCAGGTATCGGAATCGCAGATAATAATGCCTGCGTATACGGATGCAGTGGATTATGATACAGCTGCTCACTCGTCGTCAGCTCGACGATTTTCCCTAAATACATTACCGCAATTCGGCTCGAAATATATTTTACCATCGATAAATCATGCGCAATAAATAAGTAGGTGAAGCCCTTTTCCTTTTGTAATCGTTGTAGGAGCTTCACGACCGATGCCTGTACAGATACATCGAGTGCTGAAATCGGCTCATCACAAATAATAAACTC
>NZ_HE578960.1:225435-241884 GCF_000307285.2 Kurthia sp. Dielmo | reverse complement strand
ATGCAAAGTAATGTGCGAAAACCTCATCTAGTGTTAGTGATTTTTTTCGTTTCTTCGGCTCAGCACCGGAAAAACTCGCAATAATAACCCCACTTACTTCATTGAGTACACCAGCCATTCGGAGCTGGTTGAGCATGCCATCCACGCGGTACGGCTCCTCATCTACATCCTCAATTAATAAAAGATTACCAGCCGATAGTGGCATATAATCTGTACCGACAGCGCTCGCGAGTAAGCTCAGATTGCCTCCAACAATTTTGCCGTGGGCTACGCCTTCAACCACCGTTTCGATACCCGCATAAAAGCGGTCATCATAAACAAGCGCTGTAGGTGTGAATAGCTGCTGAAACTGTGCGGCTGACTGTTCTAAAAAGGTGTCATGTCCAATATCTGAGCCAAGCATCGGCCCGTGGAATGTCACCAGGTCTGCGTGACGCTGAAATGCATTATGTAAAAATGTAATATCTGAATAGCCCCAGAAAATTTTCGGATTTTGACGAATGAGCTCAAAATCGAGCGTATCCGTATAACGTGCGCTCCCATAGCCACCGCACGCACAAATAATGCCCGCAATATCCTCGCGGCGGAACATGTCCTCTACGTCCGCTTTACGCAGGTCATCGGTCGCGGATAAATAGCCATATTCGCTATGTGCTGTTTTTCCAAATTCGTATTCGAGGCCTAGCATTGTTAAAAATGCGAGCGACTTTTCCAATGCCTTTTGATTGGGTGAGCTTGCTGGTGCGATAATGCCAATTTTATCGCCCTTTTTTAATCGTTGTGGTTTCTGCATATAAGAACGCCCCCTTCGCTGTAGAAACAAACCCGTTATTTCTACAGCGAAGGGCAGTGACGAGCACTGCCAGCTTCCATTATTCTTTATCCGCAAATTTCAACTCTAAATAACCAACTGGGTGACGCACGATGCCTGATACAGAAGGCTTTTGCACGCTTAATTGATTGTAGAAATGAACAGGCACGATCGGTGCTTCTTCAATTAATAATTTCTCTGCATCTTGTAGTAATGTCCAGCGTTTTTCAGAATCTTGCTCTGATTTCGCATCCGCAATTAATTTGTCATACTCTTTATTTGACCAAGCAGTACGGTTCATTGAAGAATCCGTAATGAAGCTTTCTAATGCATTCACTGGATCTGCATAGTCATATAAGAATGATGAACGAGATAATTGATGCTTTAATTCTTTTTGCTCCGCCATAAATACGCTTGATTCCACGCTTTGTAGCTTCACTTCAACACCTAATGCTTCTTTGAACTGGTCTTGTAAGGCAACCGCCACTTTTTGGTTATCTGGTGATGTACCATACGTCAGTGTTACTTTCGGAAGTGTATCCCAGCCCTCTTCCTTCATACCTTCTTCTAATAATTTCTTCGCTTTTTCTTTATCAAGACCGATTAAATCGCCCACTGTATCACGGAATTCATTACCATCTGGCCCTTTGAAGCCATATGATACGAAGCCATGCGCTGGTTTTTGACCGATTTTCGTTACGTATTCCACGATATTATCTTGGTCTACTGCATACGCAAATGCTTGGCGTACTTTTTTGTTTGTGAATGGCTCTTTTTCTACGTTAAAGCGGTAGAATGCCACACCCGCTTGCTCTGAATTGACTAATTCATCGCTATCTTTTAATTTCGAATACATTTCACCTGGTACAGATGAAATATCCAGCTCATCTGATTGATACATTTGATATTCTGTATTCGTATCATTGACCATTGCCCACTCGACTTTATCAAGCTTTACATTGTCTTTATCCCAATACTGGTCATTTTTCTCAAAGACCATTTTTGAGTCATGATCCCATGATGCTAATTTGAATGGACCATTCGCAACAAAAGAATCTGCCTCAGCGAACCATTTCGCATTGTCTGTCGCTACTTTTTCATTTACTGGGAAGAAGCTCGGATTTGAAATAATATTTAAAAATGCTTCTGTTGGATCGGTTAATGTTACTTCAAATGTTTTATCATCAATTGCTTTAATACCAATACCATCTGCTTTCCCTTCACCTGTATTAAAGTCCTCAGCACCAACAATACCGTACGCTAAAAATGCTGCAGGTGACGCTGTTTCAGGGTCTAGCATATGCGTCCAGCCATACACGAAGTCACCAGCTGTCACTGCATCGCCATTTGACCATTTCGCATCCTCACGTAATGTAAATGTATACGTTTTTTGGTCATCTGAAATATCGATTTTTTCAGCAATGGCTTCTTTTGGCTCGTTGTTTTCATCTAAACGAACTAAGCCCTCCATTAAGTTATTTAATGGATTCCACGATACCGCATCAAATGCCACAGACGGGTCAAAGGATGTCGGCTCGACACCATTGTTTAAATACAACACTTTTTCTGACTTTTTATCGCCAGAAGACTCACTGCCTTCATTTTTTCCTGCATCCTCATTTGCGGTACAGGCCGCCATGACAACCATTGCAAGCGCCAATAGCGTAAGTAATAGCCACTTCTTCATAAAAATCCCCCTTTTGATTCAAATGATGTATGTGATGTACAACTGTACGAGTCACTAATAATTAGCGAAAAGCCCCTTTGCTCGCTCATCTTGCTGCCAGCAATAACTACGGTGCTCCTCCGTTATATATGTCGCAGGTGGTTCTACGTGCTCACAGACATCCATCGCAAATGGACAGCGTGCCGCAAAGCCACAGCCTACTGGTGGGTCAAATAAATCGGGTGGTGTGCCATCAATTGGCTTGAGCTCCTCCTCTAGTAAATCGAGACGCGGAACAGAATTAAGCAAGCCGCGCGTATATGGATGCGTGTTGCGGTAGAAAATATCCCGCTTCGTGCCAATTTCAATAATTTGACCAGCATACATGACCGCAATACGATCAGCAATTTTTGCGACAACGCCTAAATCATGGGTAATTAAAATAATGGAAATACCCATGCGCTCCTGAATCGATGCGAATAACTCTAAAATCTGCGCTTGAATCGTCACATCAAGCGCGGTCGTCGGCTCATCCGCAATAAGTACATCCGGCTCGCAAATAAGCGCAATCGCAATAACAATTCGTTGGCGCATTCCACCTGAAAACTGGTGGGCATATTGCTTTAAGCGCTCTTCTGGATTTGGAATTCCAACGAGATTCAGCATCTCGATTGCCCGTTTTTTCGCCTCACCCTTTGATAAACCATGATGGGTACGAATCCCTTCTGTTAGCTGCTCACCAATCGTCAGCGTTGGATTTAGTGCCGTCATCGGATCTTGAAAAATCATCGAAATGTCCATACCTTGAATTTTACGCAGTGCTTTTTTCGGCATCTTTGATAAATCCTTGCCGTTGTATACAATCTGCCCATTTTCAATGCGACCCGGTGGCTGTGGAATGAGGCCCATAATGGCGTTCGATGTTACACTTTTACCGCAACCCGATTCCCCTACAATGGCCAGTGTCTCACCCTTATACAAGTCAAAAGACACCCCGCGTACTGCCTTTACCTCGCCTCCAAATGTTTTGAAGGTCACATGTAAATTATGCACCTCTAATACTTTTTCACGGGCAGCAACATGCTCATGCTGCTCTGCTTGTGTCATCATGTCGTTACCCCCTTAACTTCGGATCTAGCGCATCTTGTAGACCATCGCCGAGTACGTTAAATGCGAACATCGTAATCGAAATAAATAATGCTGGGAAGAATAACCGCCACCAGTCGCCAGATAAAATAACCGGTAAGGCATCATTCGCCATTACGCCCCAGCTGGCATACGGTGCTTGTACACCAAGCCCTAAGAAACTAAGGAATGCTTCCGCAAAAATGGCACTTGGGACACTTAATGTAATTTGAACAATAATGGGCCCCATTGTATTTGGTAATAAGTTTTTACGAATAATGCGGGATGAGCTCGCACCAAAGGATTTCGAAGCGGTGACGAATTCGTAGTTTTTAATTTGTAGCACCTGCCCACGTACAATACGTGCCATACCGACCCAGCCGGTAATGGTCAGAGCAATAATAATCGTCGTTAAACTTGGCCCCATCACAACCATTAATAAAATAACAACAAGTAGATTGGGTAGGCCATATAGCACTTCAACAATACGCATCATGACCATATCGACGCGGCCACCTTTATAGCCGCTAATACCGCCATAAATAATGCCGACGATACAGTCGATTAACGCGGCCATTAAGCCAACAAATAAGGAAATCCGTGCGCCGTACCATGTTCGCGTAAAGACATCGCGCCCCATTTCATCAGTCCCAAACCAGTGCTTTGCTGAAGGGGGCTGATTTTGATTCGGTAAGTCTGTTGTCGTCACCGAATGGGGTGAAAAAATCGGTACAAAAACCGCAAAGAGTGCTAACAACACAAGAAAAATCAAGCCAAGCATCGCAAGTTTATTTTTACGAAGCCTACGCCACGCATCTTTCCAGTAAGAGAGCGACGGCCGCATGACCTGTTCTTTTTCATCGCCATCCTTTTTTTTAGGACGAAACCATTCGTCTTTTACATCGATATTTGTCATGAAGTTTCACCTTCTTTTTTATGCAGTTTAATTCGGGGATCTAGCAAGCCGTATACAATGTCGACGATAAACAGCATGAATACTAAGAAGGCGCTGTAAAAGACCGTTGTGCCCATAATAACGGGGTAATCACGGTTATTAATACTCTCAACGAAGTATTTCCCCATCCCTGGTATCGCAAAGATTTTTTCAATAACGAATGTTCCCGTTAAAATGGATGCGAGCATCGTGCCCATAATCGTCACGACCGGCATCATTGCATTACGCAGTGCATGTCGGAATACAATGCGCCATGGCTTCAGCCCCTTCGCCTTTGCCATCTTTATGTAGTCCTGTGTCAGCACCTCAAGCATACTTGAGCGTGTTAGACGGGCGATAATCGCCATTGGGCCTGTAGCGAGGGCAAGTGTTGGCAAAATCATATGCTTTGGACTCGACCATGTAGCAGCAGGTAACCAACCAAGCTGACCCGCAAATACTTGAATCAGTACCGTCGCTAAAATAAAGTTTGGAATGGATATTCCAATAACCGCAATCGCCATCGCAAAATAATCAATGAGCCCGTTATGCCGCAGCGCTGCGAGCGTTCCTAAAATAATCCCGGAAATACAGGCGACAATAATCGTAATCATGCCGAGCTCAAGCGAGATTGGAAATCCTCGTTCTAGCAGCGAATTCACTGTTTCATTCGGCTTTTTAATCGATGGGCCAAAATCGAATGTCACAATGGCTTTCAAATAACTGACATACTGTACCGGAAGCGGATCATCGAGGTGATAAAACTTTTCTAAGTTTTGTTGAATGACCGGATTCGACGTTTTATCGCTGTCAAATGGCGAGCCCGGAATCGAATGCATAAGCGCAAAAGTCAAGGTCGCAATAATAAAAATCGTCGCAATCATCATAAGAAAACGTTTAATAATGTATGAAACCATCTGTGTGCACCTCCTACTCAAGCTAAATTTAAAAGGAAACAAAAATCTTTTATGGTTATTTTTGTTAAAAATATATTATCAGAATTTTCCTACTATTACAATTTTATTCTACAAAAATATTCGAAATATGCTTAGTTACGCTGTAAAATGCTAGAAACATTCCAAATTCCATTTATCACTCTTTTTTCATTGGATAAAAATACTATTGTTCAGTATTTTTGTTAATATATTAAGATTTTTCGTCATACGGAATTTATCGAAATTCAGCTAGCTAATCTTTCTTTAAACAGCAAAAAAGCGATTGATGAAAAAAGTCCATCAATCGCTTTTACTTATCTATTCATTTAGTCCTTGTTTAACATTGCATAGACTTGCTCCACATCTTTGTCCCCGCGCCCTGAAATATTGACGATAATGACATCATCGGTTGATAGTGTCGGTGCAAATTTCAGCGCATATGCCACGGCATGTGAGCTTTCTAACGCCGGAATAATACCTTCTTCTTTTGAAAGTATCATAAAGGCTTCTAATACTTCCTCATTCGATACGGTCACATATTCCCCGCGCCCTGTCACTTTTAACTGAGAGTGCTCAGGACCTGCGCCGGGATAATCTAAACCTGCCGCAATCGAATATGTTGGCTGTGGATTCCCTGCCTCATCTTGTAGCACAAGGCAGCGGAAGCCATGTAAATCACCCGGTGTTCCCTGTGTAAGCGATGGTGCCTGGTCCGGTTCAACACCAATCAAGCGTACCGCTGCATCATCAATATATTCTGCAAACGAACCAATGGCATTACTCCCACCACCCACACATGCTAGAACAGCTGTCGGTAATTTGCCTTCTTTTTCTAAAATTTGTTCGCGACTTTCGCGGCTAATGACGGATTGGAAATGCTTCACCATCGTTGGGAATGGATGTGGGCCGACAGCCGAGCCTAGTAGATAAAATGAATTTTCATAGTTCTCTACTAAATCGGCAAATGCCGCATCAACCGCTTCTTTTAAGCGACCTTGCCCATCTGTTACCGCAACAACTTTCGCACCTAAGAGCTCCATACGGAATACATTTAGCGCTTGGCGTTTCATATCTTCCGCACCCATATAAATGACACAATCCATTTTAAACATTGCACAAACGGTTGCCGTTGCGACACCATGCTGACCAGCACCTGTCTCCGCAATAATACGGTGCGCACCCATACGTTTTGCTAAAAGAATTTGTCCTAATACATTGTTGATTTTATGAGATCCTGTATGATTCAAGTCCTCGCGCTTTAAGTAGATTTTTGCGCCACCTAAACGAGTCGTTAAATTTTCAGCGAAGTAAAGGGGTGACTTACGCCCAACATACTCACTGAAATAATAATCAAGCTCTTTTTTGAAATCTGCATCATCTTTATATTTATTGAAGTTTTCCTCTAAAATCGATAATACATTTTGCAATTCAGGTGGAACCTGACTACCACCAAACTCACCAAAATAACCTGCTTGTGTTTTTTCTAAACTCATCTCAACCTGCTCCTCTCATAAACAAAACTGAATATTCAGTATATTCTAATAGACTATCTCAACTTTTTCAATCTAAACGGTCAAACTAAGCAAATTACTGCACATTCGCTATAAGCTCTTCTAACATCTGCTCGGTAAAGGCTGCTCCGCGTGCGTCAAGTACACGTACCGGTGACGCATCGCCTAACTTCTCATAAATCTCGCCATGCTGTGGTGAAAAATGCGTATCCGTTAGCTGCATCATTCCTAAATCCATAAAGGAATCTCCTGCTGCATAGTGGACAGTCGGCTGAATTTTGTCTAGAACATATGTCACTGCCGCCTCCTTAGACAATGTTTTTGGCAGTGCATAAAATTTCTTACCATGTAAATACGTCGTCCAGTCTGCTTGTTGGAATTGTTCATGCAGCGCATTGAGGGCATCAATATCTTTTTTCGCTTCATCTATTAGTAACACGTAAAATAGTTCATCGACGCCATTAATTTTACGAAACATCTCCATTTCCCAGCATGCCGCAAAGCGCGTACGAAAATCGTCGAAACTCAGACAAGTTGAAACATTTTTTGCGACAATTTTTGACCATTCCTCATCTACCTCACCATTACGTAATACAAAGCCACCATTACAAGCGACCGCATAGTGTGGTACTTTTTGTTGAAATAATTCAATGCGCGCATACTGTGCAAGCGAGCGCGTCGTCACGGGAATAATATCAATGTTACGTGCAGTCACTTCTTCCATTAACTGCGCCGTTTTATTTGAAATATAGGAAATCGGCTTGCCATCTAGCTGCTCAATACAGCGCGTTTCTTCAAGCGGAATACCAATTGTACGTTCTGAAAAAATAAAGGTACGATCTAAATCTGTTGTTAATACATGCATTATTCTGTTAGCTCCTTAATCAAACCACAGCAAGAATAGCTCATATCTGTGTATACTTCCACCGGCACACCGCGCTCTTCAGCCAACATATAAATATGCTGTAGGTCCGCATCATGCGCTGGATTTACGAGAATCTTCCATGGCACACGACGCAGTAGCACACGCGTCGTTTCGCCAACACCTGGTTTAATATGATGTGTATTTTGAATATTAAATTTCTTTTGAATGCGTTCTACAGACTGCATGCCAAGCCATGTTACAGGCTCTGTCGTTAAATCATCTGGTGTAGTCTCTGAGAAATGCTGTGCAATCGTGTCAATATACAAGTTTGAAACATCTTGGTCTACTAAATGCGCATAATACTTTGCCCCATGAAAATCGCCCTCATGAATCCAGTCATCATTTAATACAGTACGACTGACAAGACCCGATACAGTCGAGTTCAAGCAAGCAGAAGGAATTAAAAAGTCATCACGCGTGCCATACATCGATGAGCAATGCCCGGGGTCTGCAAGCACTGCGAGCGTATCATCTAGCTCAATGCCTTGCTGCTTCAGCCCTTTACAAGCCTCCGTCAATTCACGCGTAATCGCGCCCTTACCTGTCCAGCCATCAACAAACTGTAGCTCTGCCTCCGGATGCTGTGCGAGCATATAACGAATCGCCACTTCATCAATGCCGCGATCACGAACGATTGAAATCGCATAATGTGGCACTGTACGCTTATATTTCTGCTCTAAATAACGTTTAATTAAAATACCAATTGGCGTACCAGCTCGCGCTAAGCTTACGAGCACTACGCGGTCAATCGATTTATGCGCCACAATCATTTCCGCTACAGCCGCGACCGCATCAGCAATACGCTTACTGTACTGTGCGAGCGTCTTATGGAAAAGTTCAATATATGCCTCACTCGGCTGAAATTCCTTTGGAAGCATTGTCGAATAATGCACCCCTTGCTGAATCAGTTGCTCACGCGCAAATGTATCTTTTTCTAGCTCAATATCACTTAAATCCTTCAATAAAAAAATAACATCATCAGCACTATAACTCGTTTTCATAAATGTGTTGACCGTCATACTGCAACACCCCTCTCGTTAATTCAACTACTAGTACAGGCACAGATAATTGCGCAATAAGCGTATCTAGTCCTTGCTGGTCCGCAATACGCTCTACCACGATGATAATTTGCTCAAAGTTTCCTTTTGATACGCTATATAAGAAGTTTGGTACACCTGCATTCTCAAGGCTTCCAAAACGATATTTTTCATAAATAACCGACTGTTCATCTACAAAAATTGGGCTTCGTGTCGTTGATTGTGTATATACGTCCTCACCTAGATTCAGCCCTAACATCATCGGTAAAAACATGCATTCACCGGTACCGACAACGAGTGTTTTCCCACGTTTTGGTAATGACCGCTTCGCAAGCTTTGCTAAGAATTGCACGTTTTCCTCTGCTGTTAAACCAAAGCGCCCTGTTTCGTAGGCATAGCCCTTCGTACAAACTGAACCATCCTCACTCTGACTTGTCAGCGGCAACACTTCGACAAACGCTTTTTCTGAAATCGTTGCCTCCTTCACGTCATAGACAGGCGCTTCTGGTACAACCTCTTCATCGTAAAAGGCACCCTCAACCGCCATTTCCCCAGCCATTAAGGTCACGACATTTAGCGTAATGTGATGCTCGTTCGCAAACGTTTCATATGCCGCGCGTTCCGCTTCATTTCGCCAATCTAAAATGGATACGACCGTATAGCGCTTAATATGCGGATAATATGCCGCAAGCTCTGCGATAATATTCAAATTCGTTTTTCCTGTCGACATTTCATCGTCCACAAGTACGATTTGTGCAGCCTCGTCAAAAAAACCCTCCGGCGCATAGAGACGATGACTTGTCGCATGAGAATGCTCCTCTTCAAAAGCAATTGAAGATGCGCGCTCCTGAATCTTCTCACGTGTCGTATGGATATACGTGGCATTAGCTGAAAATGCATTAAAAAAGGCATGTCCAAGCGCTGTTGCGGTCTCCGCAAAGCCAATGACCGCGATTTTTTCAGGTGCTGCCATACGCTGCTCAGCAAGCGACACGGTTGGTTCATTTGCCTTTAGACCCGCTACTAACTGCTTAGCAGCCGGATGCATTTGACCATATTGTGTTTCTAAAAAGCGACACGCTAATAAAAAGCCTGTATACAGTGGTACGAATGGCTTTACATGTAAATGCTTCCCGAGCACCTTTGATACGAATAAAAATTGGCGTTTTTTATTAATGCGTAGCGCCAAATCAAATAATTGTCTTTCCTCAAACTCATATGGATTGTCGCGAATTGTCGTTGTGACACGTAACCGCTCGTCAATTGAAAAAGTACCCATTTTATAGCCCCCTACATTAAATCAAGATGTGTTTTTTGTGGTAGTAAGACACCATACATTTCTGCCTGGCGTACAATTCGTGTTGCCCAGTAATGATGGGGCTTCATTTCATTCATTTTATTGCCATACGTACTTTTTAATACGCCTGCATCCTCTGCATGATCAAGAATGGCTAGTGCATCAGCATAGTCCTCCTGTGATACCGCATAATAAGCATTTACAAATTGAACATGCGTTGGATGAATGACTGTTTTCCCTTGGAAGCCATTCAATTTATCAAGCTCACATTCTTTTTGTAGACCTTGCAGTGCCGGTGTCAGCGTCTTCGTTGCGACAGGGCCATCTTGCAATGTTGTTGGTGAATCAAAATATTCCCATACCGCACCAGAGATAATGAAGCCATCCTCTTGGCGCCCAAAAATATTTAAAATATCCGTTAGCCCATCACGTAATACTAGGACGTCATACAGACTTTGATGGCGCTTGCGACGAATACCATAAACCCCTAAGAAATCCGTTGCGCCAATACGCACGTTTAAAATCATTTCTCGGTGTTCATGTAATAATTCATGTAAATTTTTTAGCTGTGCAAGACGATTTTCCTTATACAATAAATTCGCTGTTTCTAGTACAGGCATCGCATACAATTGGTAGCCCTTCGCCCGTTCACGTTTTAACACATGCAAATAAGCCGCTCCGTTTTCAAGCTCAAACTTTGGCATGACATAACCTGTCAAAAGATGCTGGACGGGGCGCAATTTCGTCACTACCTCTTCAAGATGCTTCGGTGTTCGTGCGCGCACAAATAATAATGGCAGTTCATCTTCTGTCAGCTGGTTTGTTGTTAAAAAACGGTCGATTTCTAATAATGTTACATACGTATTTTCAAGTGCTAGCGCCACATCATGATCGGCGACAGCATCCTCTAAATCGATGATGAGCGTCGTAAGCTGTGGAAACTTTTTCGTACGCACATCCTCAGAAATTTGTGTGCGTGTTCCTGGTGTATACATTGCAGCGCCTAAACCAAGAGCTAAATCCTCTTTGTTAGTGTGCTTTGTAAAAGGCTTCGGCAGTTTCGATAAAATCATCGTTAGTTGTTGCTCTGATAAATGATTGTGAAATCGCATATGTAACGCCTCCTTAATAAAAGGGGCTGTTTTTCATTCGAACAGCCCCCCTTCATTTGAAATCATCGTTTCTTGAAATATCTTTTTTTAATTATACGGTGAGTATAATCTTTAAATCAAATTTGTGCTGTAAAAAGAAAAGAAGGCACTCCTTCTAAGAAGTACCTTCCCTTTTTTTATTTATTTTATGCACAACAAAGGTCGCGGCGAATGCAATCACTAAAATCGCAAAGAATACATAATGCGAAATATGAATACCGAAGACGCCAAGGAGCATTTTTAATGCGATAATGAAAATCAACACAAAGGCTGTCGTTTCAAGCTCTGGTACCCGGTCAATTAAATTGACGAACACGCCGGCAATGGTACGCATCATTAAGATTCCGAGCATCCCACCAATTAGTAGCACCCATACCTCACTTGAAATTGCAAACGCTGCTAGAATAGAATCCACAGAGAACGCGATGTCCATTAACTCAACAGCTACAACCGTCCCCCAGAACATCCCAAACATCTTAACAAGTAGTCCCTTTTTATCGAATTCTTTCGCCTCATCATCGCCTGAGCCTTTTTTGCGGAAATAATCAATACTAATCCACATTAAATATGCGGCACCTAGCACTTTGATAAACCAGAACTTCACAAGGTAGACGCCGATTCCGATAAAGATGAAGCGGAAAATATAGGCACCTAGTAAACCATATAATAATGCTTTTTTCCGTTGTTTTTCTGGTAAATGCTTGACGAGAACAGCTAACACCAATGCATTATCGGCTGATAAAAGGCCTTCCAATACAACAAGTGATAAAATTAAGCCCCAGTTGACTGGATTGGATAAAACCTCTACCCAGTGATCCCAATCAAAAAATAACGCGTAGGTAGATAAAATTTGATTAATAATTTCCATAGAGGGCTACCGGATTAAACAGATAAGCCGTATGCATTTACTAATGCACCTAAGCCACCTTGGAAGCCTGCACCTACTGCATTAAATTTCCAGTCACTATTGTGACGATATAGCTCACAGAATACGACTGCTGTTTCGATTGAGAAATCTTCTCCTAAGTCAAAGCGTAAGATTTCTTGTCCTGTATTTTCGTCTACAAGACGCGCAAACGCATTAGATACTTGACCGAAGTTTTGATTACGTACTTCCGCATCATGAATCGTTACCGTAAAGGCGATTTTATCGACATCCGCTGGTACAGCTGATAGATCGACAGTGATTTGTTCATCATCGCCATCCCCTTCACCTGTACGGTTGTCCCCTGTATGGCGAACAGAACCATCTGTACTTTGTAGATTGTTATAGAAAATAAAATCTAAATCTTGGCGGCATTTGCCTGCACTATTTAATAAGAAGGCTGAAGCATCTAAATCATAATCTTGCCCGCCATCATAGTTTTTAATATCCCATCCTAAACCAATAATAATTTTACTTAACGTTGGATTGTCTTTCGTTAAATCAATACGTTGCCCTTTACTTAGTTGAATTGCCATGAGAAATTCCTCCATTATAAGTATATTATTTGCTACCTGCTTGCCACTTCATACCAAAGCCATATGCTTTGTCAAGGTTTTGATGACTATCAAAATACTCAACAAGTCGTTTGACGCTAAAGGTTTCATTGTTGACGTTTTCAATCATCGCAATGGCACACATGCGCTTGTCTTTACTATGCTCATCAAGACGCACCACAATATCCTGCCCGCCCGGATAGCTTAGTGTGACGACACCATCTGCCTCGGTCCAATTTGTCACACCTTCATAAATAAACGTGTAGACTAAAATACGTTTAATCCTTGCCACCTGTAAGCCGTTGATACGCAGATTTTCACCTGCAGAAACCGCACCTGTACGATCATCTCCGTCTAACTGAATAAACGGCTTTTGCTCGTACGCACCAAAGGCATTGCCAAGCGCCTGTACACAGCCTTTTTCACCTGATGTTAATTCGACTAAACAACCTAAGTCGAGGTCAATACCTTGATTGCCACCAAACAGTGACTTCAAAAATCCACCTGACTTGCCAGTTTGCTGATTCCAATTCAAGTTAACGGTAATCGGACCAAGCTCCTGCTTTTTGTCGAGATTAATCGACTGCCCTTTTTTCGTCAACTCAATTTTATCTAAATTAACCATGCAGAACCCCCTTATATGAAGTTACTTCTATTTTACAGTAACTACCAACTGAAATTCTACCCTAAAGGCTAAGATTGCTGCGATTTATACGCAGCAATCTCCTGCTTTGTCCAATGATGACGTTTAAACTGCCGCCATTGTTCCAAATCAAAGTGAATACGAAACGTCAAAAACTGCTGAAATGTATCATGTCCTTTTAGTTGGTTGCAATAAAGACAAGAAGCTACATAGTTACTTTCATGGTCTGGCCCACCAAAAGCGCGCGGCACAATATGGTCAATGCTCTCTGCCTGTTCACCACAGTAGGCACATGAAACACCGTATAAATGAGGTGGCACAGAGACGCTTTCCTCTTCTGATATCTCTTCAACAGGCGCTACTGCCGCTTCTGTTTGTGTCATCTGCTCAATCAGCCCCATGTCAAGATGCCAGGACGCAAGGAACTGAGCTAAAAATGCCTTTTCTTCATTTGAAGGAGTCGTTCGCATAAGCGCCACCCCTTCTACCTCATACCATGTTAAAACACGCATTGGCTCGTCAACATATGCCGCAAGCGCAGTATTATCTGGCTTTTTAAACTGCTCACAAAATTCTTGAAAGCTATCGCGCGCCGTATCTTCATAAAGAAGCACAAGAAACGGCAGCATTTTCCGCTGAATCGTCTTTGAAATACGTGGCTGTAACTCCGGTTGCTCTACTAATGTTAGGAGTGCAAAATAAAGACCCGTCACATGCGCAGTCGGAATCGACGGCTTTGCGAGGAGCTTTTCGATACGACATGCTGCACAGAGCTTACTCCCGAAATAAGGTGTAGTTGCATCAAGCCACGATAACGGTCGATTTTCGCGCGCGCAATTTGCACATTTTTTCATTGAATCACTCCTCTAGTTTATAGAATTTAAAGGCTTCAAGAGGCGGTACTTGTTTTGGGAAGAACTCTGTATCATGATACTGCAGCGGTAGCGTTTCAAAATCAAACGTATCGTCCACACAGCTAATATAGACGTCATATGCCTCGTCATCACTTGGTACGAAGCATTTTCGACTTTCACCATACTGCAGTGCCTCTCCAATACTTTTATGTAATCGTTCAAGCGCAGCTCGATTCCCAACAATGTATGCATCGTCATGCCACTGACTTTGCCCATAGAGATGTAAACAATCTGGTCGCGCATCCGTCATTTCCTTATCAAGTGCTGCTAAATGCGTATCAATCCGAGTTATGATTCCTTGAGGCGTCGTTTCATCTATAAATAGCTCTTCGGAAAAATCAAGCGTTAAAAAAGGCTTTGGTGCATAACGGATTAGCCTTTCCTTCAGCGGTCCTTCTTGTACAAATAGAAATAATTCATTTAACTGTTCATTCATATAGACATACAGATGAATGGACTGATCCCCTTTTGTGAAATGTAACTGTTTCAAACAAGAGGCTAGTTCTCGCTCTTCTCCAATTGTAAAGCCCTTTGGAATCAGCTTTAGCTGGTCAAAATAGCGAACCATTTTGATTGTTGTCGGAAATGAGTGCGAGCTATAATAATATAAATTTGTCATCGTTATTCTCCTTCCATCATCTGCTTCAAGCACGTATTAAATGGATGCTCTGCTACATCCTCATTGCGTGTACAAATATACAAGCTTTGCTGAATGGCTGGGCAATCGACTAAAACGCGTGCGAGCTTCTGCTGCGCAAGTCGCTCCTCTATGCTAATAAGCGGCGCAAGTGTCATCCCAAGTCCGGCCTCTACAACGCGAATAGACTCTTCTACTCCTTGAATTTCCACAAAGGCTGGTGGTAGCTTTTTATTATTTGCCGCAAAAACACTTTCTAATAATGTTCGTGTAGAGCTTCCCTTTTCGCGATAGACAAAGGGCTCAGCACAGATTGCTTCTAGTGATACCTTTTGATTGGCTAGCGGATGGCTCGGGTGCACAATGAAAATAAAATCGAGATCGCGCACATGCTCAAATCGTAGCTCATCGTCTTTAACCTGCTGCTGTACAACATAGCCAAAATCAACCTCATGCCGCAAAATCCGCTCCTTCACAGACTGCACATTGCCGAGCGAGAGCTCAAATTTCGTTGTCGGATACTGTTTTTGATACATCGCCATCACATGCGGCAGTACATAATTCGTGGAAATATATGAAGCAGCCACTTTAATCGTCTGTTGCCCCGCTAAGAAAGTATGAAATTTTTGCTCAATCATCTGCTCATGCTTAAATAACGAGTCCCCGTGCTCGTATAAATACGCGCCCGCTTCCGTTAATTGAATGCCTCGACCTCTTCCTTCAACGAGTGCCGTATCTAGCTCCTGCTCGAGCTTTCGAAGCTGCATCGTTACAGCCGGCTGCGTCAAATTAAGTTTTTCAGCGGCCGCTGTCACACTACCACAGGACGCAACTGCTGTGAAAATTTTAAATGCATGTAAATTCATTTAGCCCTCCATTTATCAATTTAATTTATAAATTATCGATAACTATCTATTAGATTTATAAGTAGTATAGCATTACGATAATTGTAAGAGGTGACAGTTATGGATTTCCTATTATTATTTTTTATCGGTATTTTCGCAGCCATCATCGGCGTCATGTTTGGTGCGGCAGGCTTTGTGCTATTACCCGCCATGCTCTTATTTGGCATCCCGATTCACACAACAATTGCCGCCAATAAATTTGCAACCGGCGTTTCATCTCTCACGACCGCACTCACTCTAATACTACATAAAAAAGTATCCCTCAAAAAAATGAGCCCACTGATGCTACTCGCTGTTTTGGGCGGTATTAGTGGCGCATTTTTAGCGACACGCCTTAGCGATGACACGATGAATATCGTTGCCTGCATCATTTTGATTGCGATGTTCTTCGTTGTGTTAAAAGGAACCCCCTCATCGCAACTAGAAGACAAGGAGCCTATTCGACATCACCGCTCCATCACACCATTTTTCATTGGCAT
>NZ_HE578960.1:223845-225261 GCF_000307285.2 Kurthia sp. Dielmo | reverse complement strand
CCCCGGTTCTGCGCTCATGAACATTACGTATTTTTTTAAAGCAACGTTATTCCTATGTACAAGCCGCCGAGCACACGCGCTTCCTCATGTTCGCAAGCTGCATGGGCGCATTTGGCTTCTATTATTTATACGGCATTGTTCACTGGGACATCGCGATTCCTGTCACACTGGGCTCTATTGTCGGCTCACATATCGGCATGCGCCTGACCCCTTATTTAAAAGGTGCTTGGCTACGCTGGATTTTACCGATTATCTTTTTAGTGTTAATTGGCCAAGTATTATGGAAGTTACTTTAACTACGCATACAAAAAACTAGCGCATCCATTTGAGCTAGTTTTTTGTATGCGCTGGAAAATAATACTCTTTTGATTTTTGTTGAAAGTTTAAGTAATTTTTTAACGTTAATTTAACCTTTATCCGTTAATCTGAGGAAGTTGATTTTATAGGGGGGTGACGACAGTTGAATTTTACTTTTCTTTATATCGCAAATAGCATTTGCTTGTTTTTGTTTATCCTACATATATTTTTAAAAATCAAAGCGAATATGAAAATGAAACGTCCAATTAAGCTACGCCCTCAAAATGTAGATGCGACATGTAATTGGGTGATTTTATTTGATAATGGCTTTAATCGAAATAATCTTTTAAACAGCAGTATATATGTCTTAGATGAAAAAGACGTAATGGTACCGGTTAGAATTGCCATTAAAGATTCCAACACATTGATTATCCATGCACCGGTGAATGGTTATACAGCCGGAAAATCGTATCAATTATATTTGAATGAACGCTTAGATTTAGCAGCTTCTAGTGAACGAGATTATAAGGTACCATTTAATGTTTATTAAAAAAATATTTGGAGGTTTTTATGAAAAATACAGACATTCAGCTATCCATGAGTAAAATCCGAAGCATTTTAAAGTATCATCATGTACAATATATTAGAAAAAAAGATACACGACTTTATTTTTCAGCACTTGATCAAAATGATAACCAACATGATATTTGGTATAACATAAAAAGTGGCAACTATTTTGAAACAATTAATGGCTGTGCCGTACTCATAAAAGAAATGCTATTTTCTGATACAAAAGAGACACTACCTCATTACAAACAAAAATAAAGTAGTAGACAAAAAAACAGCTCATCCATTTGAGCTGTTTTTTTACTTACTTTTCTTCAATTATTCGGAAGCTATACGTTTGCAAAAATTCGTTATGATACATACAATTAATTCAACATTATCATAGCTCATCAAATCCTAAATTTACTGGTTCTAAAGGCAGTTTCTCTACAGAACTTGATAAATTTGTTGATGGAACTGATTCATCCACCTCTTCAAATGCTATCCCATCAATCCATACTTCGCCTGACCCAACGAGTAGTACACCAAAATGAATGGCAGCACTTTCCTCTA
>NZ_HE578960.1:212098-223416 GCF_000307285.2 Kurthia sp. Dielmo | reverse complement strand
ATACTTCGCCTGACCCAACGAGTAGTACACCAAAATGAATGGCAGCACTTTCCTCTACTACATCTAAAACAATCGAGTAATAATTCCAATCTGTTGTGCCGTGGATTGCGCGGTTATCCATATTATCAAACTGAAGTAAATCACCATTTCTTGTATCAATTCGACACCAAGCTCCACATTTCATAGCATCCTTTGTTTTAATGAAGCAGGACATTTTCATACGTTTACCAAGCCAATTTTTAGCTGAAAAAACTTGCATCATCGTACCGAACTGCCCCTCTTCAGCAGGCTGAATAGCACCTAAATAACCTGATTTTGAGCCTGTATGAAACACTTCATAATCTGCCTTCATTGTATAGAGAGCTGGATTGGTTCCTGTCAGCAACCAACCCTTCACTTCATTTTGTACCATCTCTTTTTCCTCCTTCATGTATAAATCACGCATCATTTGGCGATATTTTCCTGGCGGCATCCTGTACAATTCTTTAAATGCACGGGCAAACGATTCTTGGGACTGAAATTGGCATTCAAGTGCTATATCTAAAATAATTTCTTCTGTATGCAGTAATAAAAATGCCGCTACAGCAAGACGTCTTCTTCGAATATACGCTCCTATCGTAAGACCCGTTTCTTTTTTAAAGGTTCTTGTTAAATAATATTTTGAATAGCCTATTCGCTCCGCATATTGCTCCAACTGCCAATCAGTTAATAACTGTTCCTCTAATGTATCAATGATTTGCTCGACTGCTTGACTGTACATCTTGCTTCACCTCAAAATAAGTATATGTGAAAAACTTGCATCATTTTTGATATTTATTGCGCTAACAAAAAAAGCGTGATTTCATCATAAGAATCACGCTTTTTTGTATGTACCTTTAATTTTCTCGCTCGTTCATATAGCTTGTATAGGCATCATTTACCTTATCCTTCGCTGGTACCGTTTGTTTATGAATCTCTTGAAGTAGCATCAATGCTCTAAATAACACACCAATTACGATCGCACTGACAATATAAATACCAAAAATACCAAAGAAAAGTAAACTACTTAATACGGCCGCACCCAGTATACATAAAAATAATTTCATCGTTGTCACCCCTTTGTAAATTATACCTTATTATGGTAATAACCAATTAAAGCATAACATACATCCATGAAAAATATTATACTGAAAAATAAAACAGGTCAAAAAACCTATGCCATCATTTTAGGTGCTTTTAATAAATATCAACCACTTCAAACGTTTGGCAAACGAGCACAATATCTGGTGTAAAGGTGAGATCATATAAGCCTAGCTCCCATGTAAAGAACTGCACATGGGCGTCATACCAGTAATCATAGCTTAAATCCCCTTCACCCTCCGATTTTGCAAAGGCAGGTGTTACATTCTTCATTTTGACAAGCTCGATGTTGGTATATTGAATAATGGCAAGCGGATTTTCATCGCCATCTAAGACAATATCAAACTGACCGACTTGCTGAAGCTTTTCGCCTTCTAACTCATAAATACAATGCGCCGCGCAGGTCCCTGTTTTGATGCCATCTACAACAAGCGCACCTAATGTATCACCCATTTCTTTCGAGCCATCCCCAAACATCCACGCATCGGGTGTGCTAAGATTCAATCCATTTTTTGTCGCATAGCTCTGCCAGTAAGCTTCAACTTTGTTCATCTAACTTCCCCCTTTTAAAAGACAAATACCTCTTTTCTAATAATTCATAACACCCTATGCATAGACGACGATTTTCCTTATGTACATATATCGGTTCATACGCTTCAAACAACTGATTGCACTGCATACATTCCGCTCCCTCATGTTCAGTGAAATTTTCTAAAGCACCCCCGCAACTCGGACAGTATTCCCTGATATCCTTGTCCTCAACAACAAAATATTCATGACATACTTCACATTCCTGCGCTGCTATATAATCCGTTTCAAGCTTAAATCTTTTGTAGTTTATATGTTGAATTCGTTTTTTCTTCATCATTTTACCCACTCCCCTACATTAAAAGATATCACTTTAATAGTTCAAATTAGTTCTGAAATAAAAAAGCATTGCACCAAATATTCGATACAATGCCTTACTATTCATTACTTTAAAGAAATAATTGCATAAATAACAAAGAAAATAACCATCATTATTAAAATGAAAAAGTTTGAAAGGATGGATACTTTCACAAAAATCATCGCAATAAAACAAATAAAAATAGCGTTAATACGATAATTTGGTGTTTCTTCAATTTTGCATGAGAATAACGATACGAATTAAAGACGAATAATGTAGAGATTAAATACATCGACATTGCGATGAAGATAAACATTAGAATAAAAGATGGATGCATTTGCTCTTGGAATAACAAACGAATTGAAATCGTAATCATGCTAATGGCCATCAAAATAAAGAGATGTCCATAAATAATCCGTTGTCCTGTGGATTTTATATTTTTATCGACTTTAAAGTCTAAGTTATCAAAGTATTGCCAACCCATCGAAATGATCAAAATAAAAAATAATGTGCCATATAATATATTATTCCATTCGCCCGGTGCTGGTTGCACAATCACAATCGTACTAACGAGCATCTCACCAAATAAAATTGTTGTAAATTGACTAAATCGCTCAATTAAATGCTCACTATTTACAGGACTCTTCATCAAATATTTCCTTCCAAACATTGGGACAATAATATCCACAATAATCCCTAGATATAAGAAGAAATAACGCCACCAGCTATCAAAGAAAATTGACATAAGTGAAATGAGAATGCCTAACCAAAAATATTTCCCTAAAAACTGAGCTACTTTTTTACGTGCGCCTTCTTCAACACGCGCAGCTAATAAATATTGAATAGCCGTTAAAGCTCTTAATCCTAAATAACCAACTAAAAATGGTACAAAATAAGAATCAAAGTCAGTAGACAGACTTGCAATCATGACTAATGCAAAAAGCATTTGTAAGATCAGAAAGAATCGATGATGAATTAAATCCTTTCCAAATCGGTTCGTAAATAGGGTTTGTCCAACCCAGCTCCACCAAATCGGAATAAAAATTAAGACAAATTTTGCGATTGATTCAAGTGGAATTTCTCCATGTTCTACGTGAATCAGTACACTTGTAACAGTCGCTATTGCTGCAACGAATAATAAATCGGAAAACAGCTCTAACCAAGTGACCTTTTTATTTTCCATGTGCGTCCTCCATTTCTTTTACTCGATATTTGACCATTATAAAGTTTTAGGAGTAATAGTCAATAACATCTTGGGCATATTTCTTATCCTAAAAAACTCAAAATAGTATGAATGGTGGCGGTATGGTCCTTATCTAATAATTACTTTCAGCACAGATAACAACTTATTAGCTTGTCATCTATAGACACCTGACTCCAACTAAAAAAACCGATATAATAAGATTATGAAAAAGAAAAAACAGCAACTTTCTAAAATGAAAAAAAATATTGTAGAGGTCATTTGGGATTTTTTAATCGAAGTAATAGTTGATGGCATTTTGCGTATACTTTTGTTTATTCCAAGGATTATCATTCGACTGTTTTCAAATGGTCTTTAAGCAATGTACGAAGGTGCATTGCTTTTTTGATGTAGCCTTTATCCATTAAAATCTTTCGCCAAAATTGATAAACCCTCCATATCCTCATACCAGAATTTAATATCTATGATGACAAAAAGAAAGAAAATCCCTGAAAATCCAAGTAGAATAATTTTATCTACTAAAAATTCCTTTATCATAAACGATAGCCCACTCCTCGCACCGTTTTAATAAAATCTGCTGCGCCAATTTGCTTCAATTTTTCTCGTAGTCGATTTATATTCACATACAATGTATTTTCATCGATATATAAGCTGTCATGCCATAAATCCTCAATAATTTCTTCGCGTGTACGCAGCTCCTTTTTCATTTTATTGTACTACTTTCCGCCTAAATAGCCTTTCATCTATAGACGATTTCTATCGAACACGACATCTTAACTTTATTCTCTTCTAACTATCTCCTATTTCATTTCCAGCAATTTTTATTCTAAAAATGATATTAAACGCTCAATTCTATCAATTTTTTTAAATTTATTACAAAAAAATCAAAAAAATATGTTAAAATTTACATAAAATAAATAACTATATTTTCTAATTAAGGAATATTTAGTTAAAAACGAATGTGAGGGATAGCGTTGAAAAAAAGTAAATTTTTAGTCGCAGCATTAAGTAGCGCTTTTATTTTAGGTGGATGTGGCGCTAAAGATGTAACAGAATATATTAGCGTAGATTTTGATGGGATTGATACGAAAGGAACTGCTCAATACACTGTAAATGAAACGAAATATTTAAAAGAAGTATTTGGTTTCACCGGAAATGATAGCTACGAAACATTAGAAGAAATTTCTGCAGCTGAACAAGCAATTGATATAAAACTTGATAAAACAGAAAATCTTTCAAATGGTGACAAAGTCAAGGTAAATGTAGTGGTAGATGAAGATAAAACAGATAAAATCAAAGGTGGAGAAAAGGAATTTGAGGTTACTGGTTTAGAAGAACCGAAAAAATTAACAGATGCAGAACTCGAAAAAAATACATCGTTTGTGGCGGAAGGTTATAGCGGACAAGCAACTGGACATCTTACATATAATCCTAATGATGAAGATCTCCCACAAGTACACTTTGAAGAAGTAGATTCAAAAGGGGACGAGGCTAAAACTTTCAAAAATGGTGATACCGTTCAATATAAAGTAACAAACATTGATGACCTTGCAGATGCTGGCTATATTTTAGAAGGTAAAGGGATTGTCGAAAAGAAAGTAGAAGGACTAAAAGTAGTTCCTGAAAAAGTAGAAGAAATTAAAAATTTAAAAGAAATTAAGCGTGTAATTAAAGAAAATAACAATAGAGAATTTGAAGATGAATTCAATATTTTTGATGAAAATGAAGTTGTTAAGAGTTATGACGTAGAGGAAAAACAAATGTACTATCGTCAGTTCAAACCTGCTAATAATAACGACTATTCAAGCATTAATTCTGCCGAAAGGGGTTCGTTCGTCGGTATTTACCAAGTTAAAGAATATGATGAAGATAAAAAATTAGTAGCAGAAAATTTATATATTCGTGGTTTGAGTAATATTGTATTAGATGAAAATGAAAATGTAAATATTACACAGCTTGAAGAAATTTCGAAAGACTATGATTCTTCTTATTCTCTACAAACCGTAAAATCAACACTTGAAGGATTAGGTTATTCACCAATTTAATTATGTAAAATAAAAAAGTAGCAAATTGCTACTTTTTTTGTGTTTTATAGTTATCTTAAAACGCTCCTACAAAAATCAATAATCCATTTCCTTCTTCATTTCTGCCCATCTCGCTTTATACTTCGCCTTTGGAATACCATGATACTGCTCGTATCGGCACATGCGGCAAGAGCAATGGATTTTTATTCTTGCTTAGCGTGCCTTTCACAGGCATATATTCTGGCTCTCGCTGCCATATATGTTTTAGAATAAACCATTTCCTCTCGATGGTTCTTGCTCGCTGATGACGCGTATAGGCTCTCGTACGTTTGTTCATTTAAAACCGCTCCCTTGAAAGAAAACCGAGCTCGCAAAGCATGTCAAGGGATTACATAGCACGCCCTACAAGCTCGGGGTTTTTCTATTCAAGAATATAAATTGAGTCATCGCTTACCTTCCTTTACATAAAATATTCTATTACTATTATAATATAATCGTTCTATCATGTTGAAGATTTTAAAGGCCGAATGAAAATACAAAGAAGAAAAACGCCCATTCCAAAGAATAGGCATTCGTTCATTTTATTATTTTAAATCCTTGAAAAAATCTCTGGCGATACGGATAAAATAAATGATTGCTAAGACAAAGAATAACGCAATAATTACATAGGTACCACTTGTCGTATAATAACCATCGAATGATTGCAGGAAAATAAATAAGAACGCAAATGATAAGTAGATG
This sequence comes from Kurthia sp. Dielmo, assembly GCF_000307285.2. Classification (NCBI taxonomy): domain Bacteria; kingdom Bacillati; phylum Bacillota; class Bacilli; order Caryophanales; family Caryophanaceae; genus Kurthia; species Kurthia sp. Dielmo. Next base: position 217,445 of record NZ_HE578960.1, on the reverse strand, counting down.
GCTGCTGCGATATGTTTCATTAAGTCACTCCTATGTATGATTTATTAGCCTACCAGTAATAGTCTAACAAAAATGGAAAGTAATAAAAACCGTCCAGATGATGAAAATATGTAGAAACATGTATAGACATGTTTCTACTTTTTATTTAACCTGACGTATTTTTTCTACATTACTAATCCACACAATACTCAGTGCTAAATAGTAAAAAACAATGATAGGAAAAGATGCTTCTAAGGCTGGCCAAAATGCAGCGTCTCGCAGCGCAACGTTTATGCTCGTGACGACAATGATAGATAGAAGCGGGATTGCGATGAAAAAGGTAATAAATAAGATTTTCCCCATAGAATGCTCCTTTTATCGAGTTATTTCATTCCTTAGTTCCGTATGTATCATTTTTAGCTTAAACAAAGGCACTTTCTACTTTATCAACATGCTCAAAACCTGTAAGATAGCTAAGGTATTACATATCAAGGAGGTGCCTAGCGTATGAAATCCTTTCGTGAATGGTGGCTTGCCGCCTTACTCATTCTCTGTGCGGCTGTTTCCATCGTATTTACGCTCTATAATGATTCATTTTATCATCAAACCATTGCGACTGTAACAGAAAACACTGTCACAAAAACGGAAGCCGTTACTGATCAATTCAATAATAAAGATACGCTCTATACACAGCAGCTAACTGCAAAAATTACAAATGGTGAAAAAAAAGGCGACGTTATCACGTTAACTAATCAATATTCCGACTCAAAGGGATTTGATAATGAATATGAAATTGGCCACGATTTATTTATCGAAAAAAATAAGCTAGCCGAAAAAAATGACGTACATAGCTATGATATTGTAGGCGTTAAACGAGACGTTCATATCGTCACACTACTCTGGGTATTTATCGCGGTTTTAATTGCGGTAGGGCGTTTACAAGGTCTCTTTTCTGTCATTAGTCTTTTTATTAACGCGGCAATTATTTGGACCATTATTAGTATTTATACAACATACGACGCCTATCTACTTATACTATGCATCGTTGGGATTTTCCTCTTCACCATTTTATCCCTTCTACTCGTAAATGGTTTTAACGAAAAGACAATGACTGCTATTATCAGCACATTAGTTGGTACATTTGTGTCGCTCGGGCTTGCCTATATTGTCTTAAAGCTGACAAATGAACAAGGTATGCGCTATGAAGAGCTACAATTTATTACGCGGCCCTATAAAACGGTCTTTATGGCAGGCCTTTTCATCGGTTCGCTCGGAGCTGTAATGGATATTGCGATTACGATGTCTTCCTCGCTTTATGGATTGTATGAGAAAAATCCCGCTATTTCTTTAAAAAGACTGGCTCAATCTGGTCGTGAAATCGGAAAAGATATTATGGGCACAATGACCAATATTTTATTCTTTGCCTATGTAAGTGGCTCCATTCCCATGCTGTTACTTTATTTTAAAAATCAATCGGCATTCGGGTACACATTATCCATTAACCTTTCATTAGAGCTTGTCCGTGCCCTTGTTGGCGGCATTGGTATTGTGTTAGCCATCCCGATTTCGCTAGTCATTGTCTTATTCTTTATTAAACGAAAGCAGGCGATACGATGAATATTATTATAGTACTCGCCATTATTTTAGCGATATGTATGCTGATAATTGGCGGCAAAAAAGGATTGCGTTCATTTATTGCTTTATTTTTAAATTTCATTGTCGTAATTGTGCTGCTCTTCTTTATGAATGTTCCACAACTCAACCCGATTTTATTGACTTTTATTGCCTGTATTGTCGTTAGTATCATTAATTTGTTTTATATTAATGAAGTAAATCCCATGACAAAAATCGCATTCGTCTCTACGCTCGCTACTACTGGTTTTCTTGTAGTACTCATCTGGCTCTTCACTAAAAGCTCATTAATTCAAGGGTTTGGCGAGGAAGAAACAGAAGAATTAAGTATGATGTCACTCCATATTGGCCTAGATTTTCAGCAAATCGTAATTTCGGTCATTATTATGAGTACCATCGGCGCCATTACAGATGCAGCCATTGCGATTGCTTCTCCAATGCGGGAAATGCTCACTTTACACCCTGAAGCTACGCGAAAACAATTATTTGATTTTGGCATGCACATTGGCCGAGATATTATTGGTACAAGTGCGAACACCTTATTTTTCGCCTTTTTCGGAAGCTACCTAGCCCTACTTATTTGGTTTAATGATTTATCCTATTCACTTGGTGAGATTGTAAACTCCAAAATTTTTAGTAGTGAGCTCATTACGATTTGCTGTGCTGGTATTGGCGTAACCCTTGTCATTCCAATCACAGCTTTCATTGCTTCTTATTTTCTAAAAGATACAAAAGAAGAAACTCACCTTTCATGAAAGGTGGGATTTTTTTTGTTAAAGGCTGTTTTCGTAAAGTTTGTTGTTTTTAGAATATGCTATACTAAACATGAAATAGTTTCCAATTATAGCCATTTTATATAGGAGGAGATATTATGAAAAAAATTAAATACCTTATTTCCCTTTTTGGTATCGTCTCCATATTTTTAGTAGGGTGTTCAAACGTAAGAGAAAATGAAGAACGCTATATACAAGTTCAACATCGCATTGGTGATGAAAATAAATATGCGGATTTCAAAGAAATTACTGATAATGAACAGGTTCAAAAAGTGAAAGATATTTTAAATGAGATTGATTGGGAACATGCAAAAGTAAATATGACTCACCCACCTGATTACAGATTCATATTTCCATACAAAAATCCTAAAGTTGAATCAAAAGCGGCGACATATGAACTTTGGATAACTCCGAATAACGATAAAGTAGAACTTGTTATAGACGCCGAAAGTAACTATGTTCAACTAGATACGGGGAATTCAGCAGAACTCTTTGAAATCCTTGTTGGCGAAGAATTATCAGACCAAAAATAATAATTTGACCTCGACTTTAGAGGTCTTTTTTTATGCCCTTTTAAGCAATTCAACAAGTTTATAATTTAATTTTTAGCAGGACGGAATAAGCATTCGCTCCATCCGCTCGTCAAATGCTAAATAAATATTTAATTTTATGGGCGGGGCTTTAAGTTTTTTTAAGCAGCAATACATCTTTTAAACTCGCTTCATTGTTCGATGCTGAATATGGAAAGCTTGAAGTACATAAAAAAACACCCCAGTGAATGAGGTGCTTTTTTTAAAATTGAACTGATAAATTTTTATGATTTTTAGCATAGTGAATTTAATTCTCCAAAACCATCCTTTTATAGACAAATCAAAACGCCACTTCAAATTAATATTGAAGTGGCGTTTTTTAGTAGGCTTTGTGTTTAAAGTCGTCTATTTATTGATTTGTAAGGATATCAAAATGTTGTTTGGGAATGCTTTTTAAATTTTTTAAATCAATTACTTTTACTTTTTTTCATGGCTAAACTTACTAATATTAATGAAACTACTATTAACAGATAAACGGGTACTAGTGTAATATCGTAATAGGCTAGCTGAGTATCAGAAATATTTAAATTGATTCTTAAAAATAACGGGTGAAAATGAATCGGATTATCCACATCCATTGACATACTAGATACATACAGCGTTTTTTTTGATAAAGATGTAATTAAATATACAATGCTTATAATTAGCAGCACTATAGAAAGCAATATTTTTTTCATTTTTTCTCCCTTTATTTAAGACTCCGTTTATTTATTTTAACACCAGTTAACTAAATACTCTTTATTTCTATTTAATCTGACGTTGCTCTTTTGATAATGTTTCCGAATTCATAATTTCACAAAAAATTAAAATGTTAAGCTATACTCACTTATCTACATAGAAAAGAGGCACTACACGTGAACACCATTGACGCATTGAATATTTTTTACAGAGAAGATGTAATTTCTGATTTACTTAAAAGCTGTTTTGAAGATTCTCCAGCTTTCTTAAAACAATTTCTAGCAGCGGGGGATGTGGCGCTCAATACACATGCTGGGTACACGATTATGAATCGCTTAGGACTCGGTAAAGCGATTGGAACTCCGGATATGGTGATTGTGAACGGTGATCAAATCATTGTAATTGAAAATAAGCTTGGCACAGGTGAAGGTATTTTACAGACGATGCGCTATGAATCGAACGAAGCTAAAGAAGGCTTGTTAAAGAAATTTAGAATGGAAGCGGCCACATTTCATTATATTTTCTTAACGTTGGATACAACGGTTATACCAAGTAGCTCAAATTTTAAGCATCTATACTATAGTGAATTTTTAGCGCAGGATTGGCTTTTACAGGATTCGACGCTACATATGATTTTTAAGGATTTCCAAGAAAAATTACATGCATTTTATGCGCCGTTACGTACACCATTAGAAACACTAGCTACAGACTATGCATTGGATAGCACACAAAAGAAAATATGTTGGCAACAACTTCTTTTTGAGCAATTTAGGGCACATACTCTGTTTACACTCGACTGGGGAGAGGTAGGAGGTACTGGTCGCAATAACTTCCTATTCCTGATTACAAAATCAAATTGGAAAGCGACAGCACCATTTGATAAAGCTGGCTTATCCAAAACCTTCTATGTTCATATTGATACCTACATTAATCTATTGAGCAGCTCCAATGATTCCCTTAACGAAATTGGCGTGCGTTTTGAGACGAACCCCTATGTACCCCATGCCAAAATTAAAAACGAACCACAATACGCGAAGTTTATTGAACATAAACAGCTATTTGCGGAGCGTTTATATGAACGTGTACAAGAAATCTTGCCAGCTAGCAAAAAACGAAACACCAAACTCCTATCCTTGTCGATTCCTATCGATAAATCCTCACTGGAGAAAAGCATTGGTGATTATACGCAGAAAGTGCTGATGTTAGAAAAGATTATTGATGGGACAATCGAGAGTATGAAGGAGGATAATCTTTTATAAAAAAATAGAAGAATTTAAAGCACCTTTTTCTCTCCTTCTATTAATTTGTAAATATATTCAAATAAATCCGTCAAAACAACACAGATTTTAAAGAAGGATTAGCTTTTTGGAAAAGCCCTGTTCTACTACCAATGCTAATCGGTGTAATTGTTATTAACTTTGCAACAACCGTAGGAACTACGGGGATAGCCTACTAAAAAAAAGTGAAGCCGCTGTTTCGAGCAACTGGAAACAAGCAAGCACTGTTCGTAGGAATCTCCCACTTCAAGTAACGTTCAAAGAATGGCTAAGTGGGGGTAGTTCAAAGCGCATGTTTATTTATTGAAGCCTTTTCTAATCCAATTTTCAAAATCAGCTAGCGTAGTATTTAGTGTGATACTAAGTAGTGTTTCTGTCCCCATATTAGATGTGATGAATCCCAAATCTACTGACACTG
>NZ_HE578960.1:197539-211921 GCF_000307285.2 Kurthia sp. Dielmo | reverse complement strand
CTGATAATATCTTGTTCTAAGTTGTTTCTTTTGATGTTCGCAATACTTTTTAACACTAAATCAATATCTTCTTCTAGCCATACATAGTCATGCGAAAAATTCAAAAACTCGCATTCAAGCGTTAAATCAAAATGAATTGTTTCGCCTTTTTTCTCTAATACATTCAAACCAACTTTTGTTTCACTAAACTCGATGCTTAAATCTTCTAAGTAAACCATTATCTTAACACTCCTAATAATTATTTTAGTTCTACTTAATAATATATTATTTTAACACTATGCATACGTTTGTATGTATATTAATGTAAAAGGAGGGATTTTTATGTTCAACTATCACTTAACCGCTTCAGAGGCTTTACCAATTATGTTAGCAGCCTTTGAACGATACAAGGAGGATACACAGCCATCAAGTGCGCTAAAGGAAACCGTCGAATCACTTGAGCAGGAGCTCGAAAATGGCGTGTATTGCATTGGCTATCAACTAGAGGAAGAGCTAGTAGCGATGTCTAAATATAAATGGATGCCAAATGCTCTGTATTTCTCACGTCTTTCTGTTCTACCAAGCTATCAGCGCCGCGGCATTGCGAGTAAGCTAGTCGATGAATTGGCACGGATGGCACTTGCCCAGCATAAAGCTTTCCTTCAATGTAAGGTTCGTAAAAGTGAGGCCGGCAATATCGCCCTTTATACGAAATTGGGCTTCACCATTACAACCGAGGAGCTGTACACGAATTTAAATGGAGAAGTTATGGCCATTGTATCAATGGAGAAAATTATTCAATGAAAAGTCTCAAATAGGTTCACAACAAAAAAGGAATCGCACGTTAGCACGACTCCTTATGTTTATGCTTATCTTTTCGACTGGGTATATTTTTTCCCAGTCGTTTTTTAGCCTTATAAAAATTGTTTTAATATATTGGCTAGAGATTTTTCAGAATGGACGATTAGCATCGATAAGTCAGAGTGTTTTACTTCCAAACCACCATTTCCCACACCGTACTGATCTAGCATATACGTTATTAAATACAGCTAATCTACTGTTTATTTCAGTACTTGATATCAGACATATATGAAAAGCAAAAAAGAAATACTTTAAAGTGAAATTAATTAGTTAATTTATTAACAAATTAATTCATAATAATTGAATCATCGCGATGCCAACGATAATGATGACTAAACCCATTATTTGCATTAGGCGTACGCGATTTTTTTCTGAATGAAAAAGGCCAAATTGCTGTACGATTACACTCGCAGTCATTTGTCCAAAAAGCGCAAATACAACAGTTTGTCCTGTACCTAAAACCCCTGCTAAATAGGCATTTGCCAGTACAAAGGTTCCACCTAAAATCCCTCCGAGGAAAATCCACCACGGCGCTTTTTCACGAAATGGGGTGAGCACTTGACGAAATGAATGTTTCGTCACGACAACGATACAAGCAAGCGTCAGCATACCGACAAAAAAGGAAATGAACGCTGCATGCGGTGCGGAATGAAGTACCGTACTTAAACGGCCATTAACGGCTACCTGTATCGCTAGTAGTAGACCACCGACAATGCCTAATAAGCGCCAAAGCCATTGTCTATTTGTCGAAACTACTACTGCTTTTTTTCGATAAACGACAAGCACAACACCAATTAAAACGAGTAGTAATCCGGCGAATCGAGCCCATCCAAAAGCATAATGTGGTACTTGAAACCAACCACTATGATCAATAAGCATTCCCATTATTGTCATGCCAACAATCGGTAAGATTGCCGTTTGCACACTCCCCAGCACCGGAAATAAAAACACATTTGACATCAATGCCACGGCACCACATAGGCCACCTATCCATATATAAAAAGGCTCTGTTTCAAACAGAGTAAGCGGAAATCCGAGTGATGCACCTGTAACATACGTCATTATGATGAGAAAAGGAAGTGCCACCGTAAACGATACCCAGGATGTTACATATGCCGAGCCCACATATATACGAAGTTGTGCATTTACCGCTGACTGAATTGCCATAATTACACCGATTGCCATTGCCAGAGCAAACATCTCACGCCCTCCTTTTATATGTCTCTTCCCATTTTCCTTAATAAAAAAAGGGGTTACAGAATAAATTCTGTAACCCCTTTTACTATTTATTCGTCCTCATCTGACTCATCTGGATTTATCCACTCATTCGTATGCAAATCAAGCATATATGGACCATCATGCACTCCAAAATAAATTGGATAGCGAATGTCTGAACCATTTGCTTCATCAAAGCAAGCCTTTATCCATTGTCCAAGCTCTGCAATCAATACATCCTCAAGCTCATTTTCTTCGTAGAATTCTTCATATGCTTCTGAATCCTCACCATAGCCATACACATCAAGCCATTTATCAAGCAGTGCATCCTCTAAGAAATCTAATGCTTCTGTACCCGCTTCATCAAACATATCTGCCATGAAAAACAATTGCATATCGATTGTAGGCTCGCCAATAAAAGCCATCACCTGTAGCAATGCCACGTCCTCAGAATAGCTCTCCTGCTTCACCTTTTTAAATCCCTCGATTATTTCGGCTGAATATTGAGAAAATTGTTCATGTAATGATGCTTTATATCCCTCTACTGTCCACTCCATACCAACACCTCTTTCTAATAATATTTTATCATCATTAATAAAAAAAAGCGCTTTTAAATAGTATTGTTGTTTTTTATAAAAAATAAAATTATTTTAATAAATATATTCTTCTAACCTAGAAGCTAAATGCAGTAAAAATGGCAATTTATAACTTCCCTTATATTGATGTGCGAAGTTTCGATAATTATGTGTTAAAGATACCCATTCATCTGGATTGTCTTCTTCATTTAAATGAATAGGATATAGCTCTACTAAATTAGAAAATTTAAACTCTCTTCTAACATTTTCAGCTAATAACTTACTATTACTTTTATATAAAGCATTTTTATATGCTATATCATTAGGTCGTTCAGCCAAACTATAATAAACATGTTCTAAACTAAACAAACCTGTTTTAGATTTATAATCCCCACTCTCTTTTACAGGATTTAAGTAGTGAGGAACTTCATTATTAACTCGAACTCGAATAATTCTAAGTTGATTATCTGGTTGTAAAATTAATTTTTCATTTTCTTTTCCTTTTTCAAACCATATAGATTCTAATGTATATTTCTCCTTCTTTTTTATTGTGGACAAAGTTTTATCAGTTAAAAAAGGCCATTGTTTACGTGTTACTCCATCACCAATGAGTAACAATAAATGTGGCTGATTTTTTATATAGCTTAATTCATAAAGTTTATTTTTTATATCACCTATTACACGATCCGGATTAAATTTCAAGTAGCCATCTATAGTAGCTACTTCTTGAAAAGCTAAACAAGCTTCCCAATAGTATTTCTGTCCATTCCACAACGCTGGACATTCTACCATAATAGGCCCTTGATTTGGTTTACGAATTAAATAAACCATAGTAGGTTTAGTATTTCCATAAGGTGTACGTTTAAAATTTATAATATGCATAGCAGATACCATTGTATTATAGTTAATATTTTTATATTTTTTTGTTTCAAACGGATCTACATATCCTAATTGTCGAATCAAATCTAATAAAGCTATTTCAATACGTTGTTCGATTTCTAATGGATTTGTACTATCTAAAAACTGTGTTAATCGTCCTGTAGTTGCCATTCCTGCGCGAATTGCTTTTTTTGGATCTTCAAGGTTTTTATAATAAGGTACCCCTTTGTCATCTGTATAAGGCAACAGTATAAGACAAGCAGTCAATTCTGTTACAGTAGGTAATTTATTTTGAATTTGATAAATTCTTTCTTCATGACGTTGTTTCTCCATTTTTTTAGTCACATCTAATTTTGTCAACAATTCATTTTGTTGTTCATATGTCACTGTAATACGAAGATGCTTACTTTGTAATTCACCTTCAGAAACTCCTAGCCTCTCTTTAAATTGTCTTTTAATTTTTTCTAATAATTCTTGTTGAGCTCCCATGTAATAAATCTTAAAATGAATAGAATTTGCCCCTGTGGAATTGCGAAGAACTTCATGAATTGTATCAACATTCTGGTAATTTTGTATAATTGAAGCTCTTTTATTTTGACCAATAATGCTCTTTTCACGCAGCGGTATTGGATATTTTTCTATTATATTTGTTAATTCATTTGAAATCCAATCGTTTAATAAATAGCGATCACGCATACTTTCTCCAGAACCGACTGCTATTTTCCCAAATTCTAAACGATGCGCCACGAAAAAATCCGCAAACTTTTTAGGTTCTTTAATAAGTTCCTCTACATCTGGTAAAGGTTTATTTATATATGTGGTCTCATACATAGTTTTTAGTAATGGTTCCCATTGTATTTTATTCTTATTTTTCATAATTTCTAAACGCGCAAGTCGATTTCCAATTGCAGCATAAACGGTTGTATTCGCACTGTTCCAATTTTTCAACGGGACTTTATAATCCATCCACCTTGTAATATTAAATTTAAATTGAAGCATCGGCACTCGGTGATGCGGCGTCGTTTGAATCGTTACAGTTAAACGAATAGAATAATAAACCCTTTTTGTCTTTGTTTGATAACAAAGACTATTAGGATAAGAAAGCATCCCTTTTTCTGTTGGAATAAATCTTATTACTTCACCATTTAAAATCAACGGGTTATTATTTAATTGACTATAAATATAGCGTGGTAAAATTTCGAAAGCTAAACCATTCTCATGAATATATCCTTCCTTTGTCGTCAAAGGAATCTCTTTTTTATCAACTTCTACTTCTGAAACATCCTCTAAATTATTGGCCCATTCTTCAAAATGCTCTTTAGCAAAACTGCTCTTGATTTTTGATACTGTGATTTCTAAACAGTTTTGAAAAATGGTAATTATTAGCGATGTATCAATCGGTTTACTAGATATAATCCATGTAGTATCTCTATAGGAGTTTGATAAATCATTTACATACATAATATTCGGATTCCATGTATATAGAAATTGAGCAATTTTTTTAAAGGGTAAATATTTTTTATCACTCTTTAAAGCCATGCTAACGACTTTAAAACTTTCAGTCCATTGTTTAGGATACTCATAATAATAAACCGGCATTGTTAAATCCGCTTTTAATTTGTACGCTTGTAATGTGATTTCTTCAGACATGTTCTCGTCCTTTCTTTAGGCCCGCTAGAAATGGCATATATAGTTTCTCCATAAGTTCGCCGTCTTTTTGATAGGTAAATTCCTCTTCTAAATAAGTTTCTATTTCTTTTAGTAAATCAAATTGAACATTTGTTTTGCTCTTGAATGCAGCATCTAATAAATAAATAGTTGGTGGAGTAGCTTGAACATCTGTAACTCTTAGTAATCGTCCCATCAATTGCATTAATAAAATTAAGCGCGATACAACAATATTTGTTTTTTCTAACTCACTTGTATGTTCAATCCCGTAGCTATATCTTAAAATTTTATTCCAAGTAATATACGCTTCTTTTTGGCATTTCACTAAATTTTCAAACATTTTAGTCGCCTCTTGTCCGTCATTTTGATACATTCTACGCTCTGTCACAACACCATTCACAATCGAAACAACATTTCCAATCTCTCTTGGTTTTGACATAGGGCGTACAAAGAAGAACATCTTGTTAAACAGCGAATGTCCTTCTTCATTCACAATATTAAAACCTCGAGATATTGCTGTAGCTGGTGCAACTAAAATTTTATAATTTAAATTTTTTGATGAATTTAATTTACTTCTTTGAACGGTATTTTCTGTTTCCACATCAGCATCTCGAATTAAACGAGATACTTTTATTCCTAATAACTCTTTTAATTTCTTTTGAACAATATGGGCTTGTTCATAATTATTCACAATGATAAGTGATCGACCCTGCGCTTGATAGGCTTCTAAAAATAAATGCTCTTGTGATTCACATAATTTAAGGAGCGCTTCTTTTTTCTTTAAATTACCTGATACTCGAATATTTGTCGCTACGTGAATAATTTTTGATTTACTAATAAATAATTTCACATCATCAAGAGCATCTAACAAATAATTCACAGGACGAGCAATATGATGTGTATTACTACCTGGAGAATAACTAGAACCTGAAAGTAATAATACATTAGGACCTTGTGGCTTTCCCGTTTTATCAATTTTCAGATAAGGCATGTCAATCATCGCACTGCGCCCAATTGCTTGTTGTTTGAAGATTTGGAGAGAATTTTCTTCAGAATCATATAAAAATCCAAAGCGATTTCCCGCAGGAGCTTTAGGCAATAATTTTGCGAGTTCCCCATTCATTTTTCGGAATATATTTATGATACTACTGTCCTTAAATAAATCTTCTTGCATTTCTTCTAATTCGTATTGTAAAGATAACAAATATTTTTCTGTGATTGCTAAAGCTAATAAAAACTGTACTGCTAAATAATGTTCTTTTTTCACATTATACTTTTTAAAGATTTTTTTGTAACTTTCTGCTATTCGTCTTTTCTCTCCCGTATATACTTCTGCAACATTTAATAAATCTTTAGATCGCTCTTGTAACATTTCTTTTAACTCTGGAGATAAAAAAGGCGCGTTCGAAATCAAAATATTTAAAGAAAACCACTGCCCCTCATTTATTCGTTCAAATTGTGTTAAAATGGTTTTTTCTTTATTAACGTTTTTAATTCCGATAATCCTGTTAATACAGTTATAAATTGAACAATGGCATCCCTATAAATATCCATATCTCCTGTGGAAATACTTTTGGTAGTATAATTTAAAATATAAGATGAATTTTCTTTTAAAATTTTTTCTACATAATCAGATTCATTTGTTAATTTATCTAAAGTTTCTTGCACAGAATCTGCTTCGTCGAATATTACTAGGTCAATATAATCAATAGCATATTCCAATAACAATAGTCGCCCACGGTTTTTTATTATTCCAGTAAAATTATACATAAGGCTATATGTGTTGGTGAAAACTGCAGATGCCTCTAGTAAATTACGAACATCTTGCTTTCTTGGACAAATAGAATAAAAGGGACACAATATTTTTTTATTTTCGTATTTCAATTTATAACATGGTTCTGTACCATAAGTTCCTAAAGAATTATATTCACCTTCAGATAATTGACTTATATAACAATTGCCGGTTAAATGCGTAGCAATATTTTCTTTCAATATCATTTCTTGCTCTTCAATAGTTTTTTGAATGCGTTGATCTTGCTTTTTCTCCCCATTGATAGCTGATGAATTAATTCCTAATGCTTGAAATATTTCAACATTATTTAAAACATCTTTTACGGTTTCTGACACCAACATTACACGATAATTTTTTTGAGACAATGTATAAATTAATACATGAATTAACGTTGATTTCCCTGTTCCTACCATACCAATTATATGACAAACTTCTTTAATCGTAATTTCAGACGTTTCATATAATGAGTTTCCTTTCCCTAAAAGTTTAAAATTGTGCATTCTTTTAAAATACGATTGCTTTAGGTGTGGTGCATTTTCTTCCAATAACATATCCATTTTTAATGCTGATTCTTTTAACTCAGAAATCGTTACAGTTATACTGTCACACTTTCTTTTTATTGGTTCTACTAGAGATTGCGTTGGTAATTTATAATCATTAATATAAATTTTCCTTCCATCTAGCTCTACATACGGTATATCTGTAATTGTTTTAATATTAGAAACAGTAGAAGTTTGTTCTTCTTGAAACATCCTGGTATATAATTCTATGCGTGCGTCAATAAAATCTGTTTCCTTCTTTAGTTCCTTTAAATTTGTTAAATCAAAAAGTCTTAAATTATTCTCCAAACATTTATAATTTTCTACAGCTTTATACAATTGACTCTTACTAGAGATGTAGTTTAAATTTATTGCTAACATATCTAAATTATAGTGGATTGAATTCAACTCTTCTTTATTTGTCTTGTGTAACCCTTGCAGCAAAGCGTGTATTTCACTTATCTTTTCTGAATAACTCCAAATATAATTAAAATACAGTAAGGCCTCCAAGCGTATTGCTTGTAATACTTGTTTTTTTGATAATTTATTCTCCCCTAATTGATGAACTTCAAATACTTTGTTGACAATACTATCTACAAATGATTTAGCGGTCATCTTTTTTCGCTTCCTTTCTTTTAATCATATGCTCAAATTCCTTCATAGATATACAGGTGATTTCTTTAGAAACCGGCAATGCTTGCTTAACAATATCAATATAGCCATTCTTACGTAGTCGATCATTTGGAATAATTAAGAAAGGTTTTTCATTTGGATATAACTTATTAAAAATTCCTTTTTGTTCAATGTTATATTTTAATGAATATGGATGCCTAAAACTTTTAACATCTACAGCCAATATTTCACCTGCGATTTCAATTTTCAAATCATACCTGTCTTTATCAGGCCAAAGTTCCGTTTTTGAATGCTCAGGATTACAAAATTTTTGTATGGCCAATTCATCTTTTCCAGGTAAACATATATATTTCATTACACCAGCATTTAAACGTAACACAGGAGCTTTATCATCTTCAAAGTCATTTGCAATAGCTAACTTAGTCATTTTTAAAAATCCATCTGTTTCTCTACTGCATCTATAATCTATACAACGCAGTTTAATTCTATCTTTAGTGACTGTCCAACCACAATAACCACATTGCCCAATCACATTTGAAGAGAAAGGTTCGTAAGCCAAATCTATGAAATTTTTCAAAAAGGTATTATCTAATCCTATATCTTTGCCCATTTTCAAGAAATCCCTATTTTCTTTCAATCCAATTAATGGATTTTCAACAATGAATTTTCTTAAAAATACATATTGATGTGGTTCTGTATTAAACATTTCTTGAAAAACCATATTTTGCATTGTATTTTGATTATATTTTTTACATTCATCGGCAAGTTCACGGCACCAATCAGTTGTATAAAACATTGTATTATCCTTATACATATAAACTAAAAAATCTTCCGCATCAAATCCATAATGAAAATAAAAATTTTCATTTGCAGTTGGGGGCCATTCTTCAAGAGGTAACGAAAAATAATTTAACAGCGCATCAGTTTCATTTTTAGGGGCAATAGGAATGCTTTTTTCATCCAAAATATTCATTTTCAACATCATTAAAGCAAACTTTTGAATAGCACTAATTAATTCAGGTTGTTGGAAATAGCCGAATTCATTGTCTCTATTTTTATTGTAGGTTTCTTCTTTTACTACTAGTCCATAAGCTATCTCTGTAAGTAATTCATAAAATGTCCTCTCCAAAAAAATCACCTCACAAAAAAATACTTTGCGAAATTAAACACAAAGCATTCCTACATTTTTAGATCACAAATATACACAAAAATAGTCCTTGAGTATATTGTGATTAAGTAGCCTATGTTATTATTCGCATACATCTATAATATAATTAAAATTTCTGAATATTTCAAATTTTAACGCTCTAAATAAATCAGCCTCACCAAATCACTCATCATCTCAAGAAGCGGGTTTTGGATACGACATATTTAAAAATATGTGCCAATCAAAGACGATTGTCCGATGAATCTCGACAGTTTTATTAGAAATATTGCATAACCTTGTCAACTAAACTTTTATTTCACGACATCTTGAAAAATAGTTATTATTTATGATTCCCGGCAAAGTCGAATTTTGTGAAAAAACGCGGCTCTATGGGGTAGTTTTTAATAGAAAATGCTCTTTTTTTCATCCCATAAAATCGAAATTCCATCTGGATCGTGTCATTTATTTAAATAACGAATATTTTCGCTGCAACTGCCGAAAATTCTCGTTTGCTGCTACAAAAAACGCCCTTTTGAGCAAGAAAACAGTCAAAAAACACCCGTTAGAGTAGCTCTAGCGGGTGTTTTCTGCTGATATTCTATACAACAATTTTGTATTTATCGCCAAATTAATCCTAAAGATTTGTTATTTGCTTTATCCTAAGCAAATGATTACTACATAACTATGTAAATAAACATACGGATAGCACTTATTAAAAAATATGTCGTAGTTAAAACACGCTTTCTGAGGTAATTCGGTATTTCTAGCAAATCATTTACATCTGCCACATAAAAAAAGAAGCCGCTTGATGCGACTTCCTTCAAAAAATTAATGCAATGTTTTCGTGAAATTTTTGCGTTCATACAGCAAATAACATGCTGTGATGCCTAATAAAATGGAGGCACCGATAAAAACAAATTGAATCGCCATAAAATCAGCAACATAGCCGACTAAAAGTGTGGCGACAACAAATGCGACGCCATTTAAAACTTCCTGCGCGCTATATATTTTCGCAAGCATCTGTTCATCTGCTCTCACCTGTATCCATGAGACCATAAGTATTCCTTGCAGCTGCGTCACAAAACCAAAAGCAGCAGACAATACAAGCGCCATAAAAGGCCACGTATTTATACTAAAACCTAGCATAACAACGGCGATGATAATGCTGCTTAGCAACAGCCATTTACGGAAATTCATCTGAAAATACTGTTCAAGCTTCATACATACTGAAGCACCCACAAGTAATCCTACAAAAAAGCTGGTATTAATATAGCCCCACCATGCCTCAGAAACTTGGAGCACTTCATCTACAAAAATGTAAATAAAGGCAGCTACCCATACAACATTCGCAAACGTTGATAAAAATGAAAGAATTTGAAGACTGCGAAACGATCTGTTATACCAGATAATTTGGAAGCCTTCCATTAATTCACTTTTTTTCCAAAACGGTTTCTTTTCGTATAAATTCCGTTGCATCTTTAATACAAAAAATAGCCAATGTTGATAGGACATATAATGCTAATGTCAGCATAATAATCCACGACCCATTTGTCATCGCAACAATTAGCCCACCAAGTGCCCAGCCACCTAATCTTGTGGATTCATTAAGCATTGATAAAAAACTATTCGCGCGAATTAAACGATCCTTTGTGACAAGTCTCGGTAGCATCGCTTCACTCGAAGGCAATGCTACTCCATCAAGCAATGCAATGATAAAAATCATTGCACATACAACGACTAAATTTGTGGTTGTCATCACACTAAAAAGAAGACATGCGAGTAATATCGTTTTTAAAAATTGCGACACCAATAAGATTCTTTTTAAACGCCACCGATTTAAGAAAAATGGTGCAACCGAGCTACTCATCATACGCCCGGACATATTTAATACTGGTAATAACGCCAGTGTAAATGTAGATTCATTGAACTGATACAAAATCGAAATGAGGCCGACAATGTAAAAAACATCACCTAAATTGGCGAATAATTGACTTACCCATAAAAAATGGAACGATTTTTTCATCTTCCCTACCCTTTCTTTTATAAAAATTTAAAAGGTAGTTTGAAGCTACATCTGATCCCCTCCCCATTTTCAAAAAAAAAACACAAAACCAATGCCAAAATTATTTTTAAAATTTAGATAGTTACTACTGGCGGGAAGATGAAATAATTAACTAGATTATATCATAAATTCAGAATTTTTAATAAAAAAATTAATTATTTAACTAATTAATAATTTAATTAGTTAAATATCGATACAAATACTATCTTTCTTTTCATTCACAAACGACTAATTAATCATTTTATAAATTAATTAGTTAATTTTCTTATAAAAAAAAGAGAAATCCACGAGGGATTTCTCTTTTTTAGTACTTACTATTATTCATATTCTTTTTCAAATGTTTTTGTGCTGCGTACTGTATCAATCGGGCGTACTAATGCTTCAATTTCTTCGCGTTTGTCTTCAAAGAATGGAGGTAATGATAATTTTTCACCTAATGTTTCATAAGGCTCATCCCCTTGGAACCCGGGACCCTCTGTAGCAAATTCAAATAATACGCCGTTTGCTACGCGTACATATAATGATTCGAAGAAGAAACGGTCTACATAACCAGATGTGCGGAAGCCGATTGTTTCTAAGCGTTGTTGCCATTGTAAAAGTTCTTCTTTATCACGAACACAGAATGCAGCATGGTGAACTGTACCGAAACCTTGCATACCTTGTGGCAATTGATCGTTAAATTCTACGATGACACGTGCTCCATTACCCCCTTCACCTACTTCAAATAAGTAAAGATTATCTTCTTGTGCGATTTTTTTATACCCCATTGCATCTACTAATACAGCAGAGAAGTAATCAATATCAGCGATACGAATCACAACTGGACCTAATCCTGTAATCGCAAATTCATCTGGCACTGGACCTTTCGACCAAGGTTTCCCTGATGGACGTCCCTCATTTGTTTCATCTGAAACGAATTGATATTGCTGCTCATCAAAATCTTCAAATGCTAATACTTTCACATCAAATTGTTGTTCAATTCCTGTATGTTTAACACCTAAGCGGTCGAAACGTTTTACCCAGTAATCTAATGCTGCATCACTAGGGACACGGAATGATGTACGGTGAATTTCGTTCGTTCCATGTGTTCCTTTTGGAATTCCAGGGAAATCGAAGAATGTCATATCTGTTCCGGCATTCCCTTCATCATCTGCAAAGAATAAATGATATGTTTGAATATCATCTTGGTTTACCGTCTTTTTAACAAGACGCATGCCTAATGTATACGTGAAGAATTCATAGTTTTTTTCTGCATTACTTGTGATTGCTGTTACATGGTGCATTCCTTTTAAGTTTTTCATTTTTATTCCTCCTGATTCGATATCTTTATTTTTAATATCTTGATTTAAAGATATAATAGCACGCAAATTTTATCCTGTCAACACATTCAACTACACTATTAAAAAAACAGGAATTACATGCACGCAATTCCCGCTTCCTTTATTTCATTAAAATGCTTGTAATGATAAAGACAAATCTTATTGCTTACAAAGTGCTTCTACTTTTTCGAAATTGCTAAATCGTTCATTTTCACACCTCTTGTTAAATTAAAATGAATATGTTAAATTCAATTAACATATTTTTCAAATTTTATACAAACGAGGTGATAGGTAATGCTTACATTTTTAGTCATGACCATTTTCGTTGTAATGAGTCCTGGTTTAGATACTGCACTAATCACAAAACGAACAATCAGTAACGGTGCAAGAGATGGCTTTCAAATGGCACTTGGCTTTACAGCCGGATCACTCATTCATACGATTGCTGTAACAATTGGATTGACTGCATTACTAATGCAGTCTGCCTTAGCATTTGGCATAATCAAATGGGTTGGTGCTTTGTATTTAATCTATTTAGGTGTAAAAGCATTATTGGCTAAGAAAGCGATTCCTACAGTTGCTACTACCACCGCTCCTCCGAAAAAACAGCATAGTGCTTTTTTAGAGGCTTTTTTATCAAATGTTTTAAATCCGAAGGTTATTGTATTTTTTCTAACGTTTTTACCACAATTTATTACAGACGATCGACATGCAACAAGAGATTTTTTATTAATGGGTAGCACCTATGCTGTTTGCACCGTCATTTGGTTTTCACTTTATGTGATTTGCCTCTATTATATCCGCGAATGGCTATTATCGCCGACTGTTCAACTGTGGATGGAGCGCGCAACTGGTGTTGTGTTAATCGGCTTTGGCTTGAAACTTTTATTCACAAAATCAGAAGCCGTTTAATATCGTGATAAGCTCACTTAAATGGTGAATTTCATACGTTGGGGCCGCTTCCGAATGATTTGCTTTATAATTTGGGTTAAACCAGCATGTATCAATACCATAATGTTGTCCACCTTTAATATCCGATGTAAGCGAATCTCCTATCATTAAAACAGTATCTTTATTGTTAATTTGAAGTGCATTAAAAGTATAATCAAAAATTGCTCGGCTAGGCTTTTGATGGCCAACTGTTTCAGAAATGATGAGCTCTTCAAATTTATTAGCAAATGGACTCAAAGCAATTCTAGCTTGTTGCACACGCTCAAATCCATTTGAAACAGCAGCTATACGAATATCTTGAAGTTCCTCAAATAAAGCAACAGCTCCTTCTATTAAAAACGGCTGTTCACCTAAAAAGCGTAAGTACGTATTATTAAATTGCTGTGCATCTAATGACAGTTTATGCATCTTAAATAATTGATGAAAACGTTCATTTCCTAATTGTGTTAGTGAAATTTGTTGCTGCTCTAACTGTTGCCATAAGCCGTTACTGACAGATTGATAGTCGTGTAAATAGTCAGGTGCACGTAAACCATATTCTTTAAACACTTGTGTAAAGGCTTCTTTCTCCGCAGTTTGGAAATCAAAGATTGTATCATCTAAATCAAATAATAAGACATCATAATGTTTTTTCATCTATTTACCACCATTCTTTACAGATGAACTTACTATATCATGAATGAGGAGACATTATATGAAAATTGAACTACCCCCACTTAGCCGTTCTTCGAACGTTGCTTGAAGTGGAAGATTCCTACGAAC
>NZ_HE578960.1:184217-196935 GCF_000307285.2 Kurthia sp. Dielmo | reverse complement strand
CCACTCGCATTGTATTTGATTGTCGCCTTTAAAATACGCCCTTTAATGTCACGCGATTTTACAAACTTTACAAGTCCTAATTTTGGTAGCTTCATTTGATTACCGACAATCGCAATATTGTTATTCGTATTCTTCGTAGTATAACTTTGAACGGGATTCTTTTTACTTTTGAAGCGAGGATAGTTATTTTGCTTTTGAAAGAAACGTTGAAAAGCGTCTAGTAAATTTTCATAAGAGGCTTGTAATGCCACACTATCTACGTTGCGTAGCCATGCCGTATCCTCTTGTTTTTTCAGCTTCGTGAGCATTTTGGACATAATGGAACGATTCAACCCTTTTCCTTCTTCTTTATAAGAAGTATTCCATAACTCAAGAAAATGGTTGTAAACAAAACGACAATGCCCATGGGTTTGATGGATGAACGCTTGTTGGTCTTTAGTTGGGTAGATACGGAATTTATACGCTTGATGTGGCATGACAGACACCTCCTTTTTTTGAATAGTATAACGGGAACAGATGTTCTTTTCAACAAATTAGTACTGGCAGAATCATTGGGTTCGCATTCATCTCCTCCCTACTCACTACGTTCCTTGAGGGAGGGGGATTCTGCGAAGAAATGATAAAATCGTACAACAAATACAACTTCAACATCGCTTTTCGCTCGTCAAAGCATTTAATTTACAGCCTGGTATGCGTATTTTAGAAATTGGCTGTGGACAAGGTGATACAACGATGGCCCTCGCACATATTGTTGGTGATAGTGGTTTTGTGAAGGCAATTGACATTGCAAGTGGTGATTACGGTGCACCTATGACATTACAGGAAGCCCATGAAAATATTAAGAAGTCTCCTTTAGGATCCCGCATTGAATTTCAATTAGAGACAGATTTTTTATCACTCGATACTACTGAGCAATATGATGCCATTGTTTTCTCACATTGCTCTTGGTATTTCCACGATGAAGCGCAATTGCTTCAGTATTTTGAACATTCTCGCTCTATGACTAGTCAACTTTGCTTTGCGGAATGGGATACAACCTATCATACGTATGAACAGAGCAGTCACTTTTTTGCTGTTACTATTTTGGCGTTATTTTCACAATATGTTGATAATGATGGAAATATTCAAGCCGTTTTCACAAAAAAACATATTCAAAAACTCTTAAAGCAAGCGAATTTTACAAATTGTACACTCACAGAAGTAGATGCAAGCTATCTACAAGACGGTGCATGGGAACAAGATTATGCTAATAGTATTCAATCAGAATTTTCAGACGCTCCCCCGTTAATTCAAACACTATTAGATGCCTTATACGACAATATGAATACGGTCCAACAGCCGCAATCACTTAATAGTTTTGTAATTATTGCACGATAACACCTCGATTGTTGAGGTGTTTTTTTCTATTATTAGAAACCACTACTTTCTAATCTGTATTCAGTATGAAGGAAGGTAAGGAATTGCTCAAAGTATGATTTTTCATTTTTCTCTATACTATTTACAAAAAAAACTGCGATAACTAAGAAATTAACCATCATTAATGGCCGATTTCTCAGTTATCGCAGATTCCTTATTTTTTCACGTTCGAGTACACTGTGTCTATTAACGTTTATTAAGTTTTCGATATTGACTTGGTGATTGCTGCATCACCTTTTTAAAGACACGACTAAAGTAGAAGTTATCTTGATAGCCAACCGCCTCTGCTACCTCTGCAATCGTTAAATCGGTAATCGCTAATAATTCTTTCGCCTTTGATACACGATAATGCATTAAATACTGTACAGGTGTCATGCCCGTAATTTTTTCAAAAAGATACGCGATACGGCGACGATCGATGTTAAACATATCCGCCACTTCGCTAATAAAAATTTCTTCTTCATAATGAGAGTGGAAATAATCAATAATTTTCGTTACTTGTTGTAACGTGAAATTATATTGACTATTTCTTGCGCCATTTAGAATTTCTTTCATTAAACTCATAAAAATGACCTTTAGCTCAAATTGAGAGAAGTGGTCTGGATTCATATTTTTATGTAATAACTGCTCGATAATTTTTAAAATATCTTCCATATTATCTAACTCAATCGAAAAATGCTTATCAATAAAGCCTTTGAATTTATCGTCTGCTTCAATAACTTCATAGTGAATAACCGCATAAACCCACTCTGTATCATATGTTTTTATTTTAATATTCATATCTCTACCAGCATGAACAATCGTATGCTGATCGATATGGTACGGGACACCGTCTAATGAAAAACGCGCATTTCCTTTTAAAGGAATAATAAATCCACATACGTCAGATGCTGTTTTTCGGTTCGAATCAAGCTTTCCAGAAGGCAATGTCGTTTGAAAAGCATTACGAAATTCAATTGTAGATGTTGCAAAATATTCGATTAGTTCATTTGTTTGTATAGTCATACGTACCTCCTAAAACAAAAAGCTACGACAAATGCGTGATTATTCGCTCTGTCGCAACTTCAGCTACATGTCTGTTATTTAACTTCGTACATAGCCACATCAACATTAATAATAAATTCTGGGCGTTCTTTCCCCTTATTATTGCGATGGCCGGCAATGTGCTCAGGGCTCTTTTCCCAAGCCTTCCATGCATCCTCAGATTCCCAGCGAATAACGACAATTACTTCTTCTTCACCGCGACGCACTTTTTTCTGTAATACCGTTTTATCAATAAAACCTTCTCGGCCTTCAACAGGTGCTTTTTGTGTTGTAAATTTTTCAACTAATTGATGAGCATTTCCTTCTGTAACTGTAAAACGACGCATTTGAACTAACATGAAATCTTCCTCTCCGGTATATGTATATTTTCTATTTTAATCAAAAAAATACCATTTAGTCAATGAAAATGAGAATCATTCTTAATTATTTTTTTATAATCGAGCGAAATGCTCGACTCATCGTTGTCGGTACAATCGATGCATGGTTCTCATCTGGTGCCACATAATACACTGCTTCTGACGCTGCTAACTTATCAATAAACTGCTTGCTTTCTGTTACCATGAAGGTTTCATGCTCACCCACAGCCATAAATAGTGAGTGCTGATTTTCCATACTTTTTTGATCAATAAAGCGTAGTAATTCCATATCATTCCACCAGATAGATGGGCTAATCGCTAAATAATGTGTAAATGCCTCATGCTGCTTCAAATAACACCAAATAGCAAAATAACCACCTAAAGAATGTCCATATAATGTTTCTTGTTCACGGTTAGTAGCAAATTTCTCATAAATTTTTGGCTTTAATTCTTGTTGTAAAAATGCGAAAAACTGCTCTGCGCCACCATAATTTTTTGTGTCCATATGCTTGCCCTTCGTGCGTTCTGGAAAAACATATTGTTCAGCTGGCCCAGTAAAATCATAAAAGCGACGCGTTCTTACATCTTCCTCCTGATGACTAATCGCTACGATGATAGAAGGTTGTACGAACGTTTTTGGATGGTTTCTTGATTGTAGCTTTACGATATTTTTTGCGAAATCAAAATACCAACCGCCATCTAATAAATAAATAACCGGAAACCCTTCTTCAGGAACTGCTCCGTCCGGAACATATACATGAATCGTATAACAATAATTCGTAAATGCTGATTGTAACTTAAATGATTGATCCATCGTTAAAACCTCTCTTTTCTTGTCACTGTGCCTATACATTACTATGTATGAACATACAAATCCACTTTACAATTTACAATTTTTTCATTGCAATATTATAGAAATCCATATTTTTAATTAAAAAAAGTCTATATTTTAATTACTAGATTTAATAAGAAATCCTTTAATATAGTCATTCTTGTACTATTTGTTAATTATTTACCACTTTTAAGTCCATACTTTCATGTGCAAACCTCTATTCATTTCTCATTCATCCTTTGATAGGATTATAACCGTAGTTGAGAATCAATTTCATTTAATCGGAGGTACATAATCATGAAAAAATATTGGAAAATGGGTGCCGCAGCACTTTTTGCACTATCACTTGCAGCTTGTGGATCAGCAGCAGAGGACACAAATAAATCAGATGACACAAAAACAGAAGCTTCTTCTGAATCGGATGCAAAAGAACTTAAAATCAATTATTTAGGTAAAGATTACACATTTGATGCACCAGTAAAAAATATTGTTGCAGCAAGTATGGAATCAATGGAAGATTCAGTAGCACTAGGTATTAAACCAGTTGGTGTACTTGAAGTCGGTGGTGCAATTCCTGAATACTTACAAGAAGGTTTAGAAGGTGCTGAACTAATCGGTAACAAAATGGCTCCTAATAACGAAAAAATCTTATCATTAGATCCAGATGCCATTATCGGTACAGATAAATGGGCTGAAGATGTATTATCAAAAATGAATAAAATGGCAACAACACTTCCATACTCTCACTTCTCTGATGACTGGAAAGATAACTTAAATGCGTTAGCAACATTAAGTGGTACAGAAGATAAAGCGAAAGAAATCATCGAAGGCTATGAAAAAGATTCTGCAGCGTTAAAAGAAGAAGTTCAAGCTTCTGACGTAAAAGATAAATCAGTATTAATGATTCGTATCCGCGGTGGTATCATGTACGTTTATCCAGAAAACGTTTACTTTAACCCAATTTTATACACAGAACTTGGCTTAAAAGCTCCTGATGTTGTAACAAAAGCGGAAGCTCAAGCAGAAATTTCACTTGAATCATTATCTGAAGTAAACCCTGACTATATCTACTTAGAATTTGATGAAAGCGAAAATGCAGATGCAAAAGACGCGCTAGCTGACGTTCAAAAAGACCCAATCTTCAAAGCATTAACAGCAGCTAAAAAAGATCAAGTATTCGTAAATGAAATCGCACCACTTGCTGAAGGTGGTACTGCTTGGTCTAAAACAAACTTCTTAGATGTACTTGAAAAAACTTTAGTAAAATAAGATACGATTGCGGACGATAGAGTCTTAAATAGTACATCACAAAAAACCGCGCTCCTGCGCGTTTTTTTGTGTTTCTATCGCCCTTTCAGAAGATAGGTGTGTAGATTGAAACAGTCATCAAAAATCCAAAAAATCATTATGATCGTTGCACCAATTTTAATCGTTGCCGTAACTTTTATTTCGATTATTTATGGCACAAAAGATATTAGCTTACATACAATTTGGCAATCGATTGTGAATTTTGATAAGAGTGACCCAGATCACCAAATTATTCGCTCCAATCGAATTCCTCGAGCCATCGCCGTACTATGTGTCGGGGCCTTTTTAGCAGTGGCCGGCGCGATTATGCAAGGGATTACACGAAACTATCTAGCATCTCCGTCATTAATGGGCGTCAATGATGGTTCGGCATTTGTCATTACCCTTGCAGTTGTATTCATTCCTGGACTAGCGAATTATCAAATGATTCTTTTATCTATTGCTGGGTCAGCAATGGGTGCTGCACTTGTATTTGGCTTTGGCTCGCTTATTCGAAATGGGTTATCCCCTGTTCGACTTGCGATTATTGGGACCGTTATTGGGACATTTTTAAGTAGTCTAGCCACAGCAATTGCGATGTATTTCCAAGTTTCACAAACCATTGCGGCTTGGTATAACACAAAAATTCATACCGTTAATATGGACATGTTACTTATGTCGATACCATTTGGTGCAGTTGGACTTGTGCTAGCACTTATTTGTGCACGAGCGATTACAATTACATCACTTGGTGAAGATATTGCAACTGGACTTGGTCAGAAAACAAAAGCAATTCGTTACTTATCAATGTTTGCGGTTGTGTTACTTACAGGTACATCCGTCGCATTAGTCGGAAAAATTGCGTTTGTTGGGCTTGTTATCCCACATATCGTACGCTTTATTGTCGGCATTGATTACCGAAATATTATTCCTTGCTCGATTTTAATCGGTGCCTTGTTCTTAAGTTTATGTGACCTAGTTAGTCGCTATCTTAACTTTCCATTTGAAACCCCAATTGGCGTAGTAACCGCCTTTATTGGGATTCCGTTCTTCCTCTATTTAATTCGTTCTCGAGGAGGTCAACGTCATGCCTAAAAATAAAGAGAATCATATTTGGCTTAAAGCAACCATTCTTTTCGTCATTATCTTTTTAAGTTTTTATTTACATGTTACAAATGGGATGTTTGATATGACCATTCCAGACGTTGTCAAAACGTTATTTGGCATGGGTGACAATCCAAAATTTAGCCTCGTTATTTTTGAATTTCGGCTACCTCGTATTGTCATCGCCATCCTCGTTGGGGTTGGTCTTGCCATTGCAGGATGTGTATTGCAAGGTATAACGAAAAATGATTTAGCCGATCCTGGGATTTTAGGGATTAATGCTGGTGCTGGTGCTGCTGTTTCATTCTTCATGCTTGTATTCCAATTTAATGCTTCTCGTTCAGATGGTTCTGAATGGTTGAAAATTATGTCAATGCCACTATTTGGACTTGTCGGCGGGGTATTAGCAGCAGGAATTATTTTCGCCTTTGCTTATAAACATGGGCGCCTCGATGTAGAGCGTCTACTGTTAACAGGTATTGCGATTAATAGCGGCTTCGGTGCATTAGCACTTTACTTAACATTAAAAATGAGTGAAAAAGATTTCGAAATTGCGGCACTTTGGCAAGCCGGAACGATTTACAATGCGAACTGGGCATTTATCGTTGCTATGCTTCCGTGGCTAATCATTCTCGGCATCTATATTTACCGTAAAAAATATTTACTTGATTATTTCCAATTAGAAGAAAGCACCATTGTTAGTTTAGGTATTAATTTAGAGCGTGAGAAAATTAAAATGCTCCTTGCAAGTGTTGGGATTGTCAGTGCCTGCGTATCCGTATCCGGTAGCATTGGTTTCATCGGGTTAATGGCGCCACATATTGCGCGACAAATCGTTGGGATTCGCCACCGCTTCGTCGTACCATTTAGTGCCTTAATCGGTGCCGCACTTTTATTACTTTCAGACTTTATCGCGAAAACGATTTTCGCACCATCAGAACTTGCAGTAGGTGTTGTTGTATCGATTATTGGTATTCCTTACTTCCTATACTTACTTGTCAAAGCGCGCTAATGAGGAGGAATCAGCATGCAAACAGCCTTTCGTATTGAAGAATTAACTGCAGGCTATGAAAACAATACTATTTTTGAAAACTTAAATGCCTCGATTGAATATGGAAAGATTACAACAATTATCGGACCGAATGGCTGTGGGAAATCAACGTTGTTGAAAACCATTGGTCGTATTTTGAAAAAAGAGCATGGTCATGTTTATTTACAAGACCAGGATATGCAAAAGCTTTCGACAAAAGACATTGCAAAACGTCTAGCGATTTTAGCACAATCTCCATCCGCTCCACCTCAGCTTAAAGTAGGCGAATTGATTTCATACGGACGTTATCCACACCGTAAAAATGTTAATCGCTTAACGCCTGAGGACCATGAAATGATTGATTGGGCGATGGAAGTTACACAAACTGCCGAATTTGCCGATCGTGAATTGTCTCAATTATCAGGTGGTCAACGTCAGCGTGTGTGGCTGGCGATGGCACTTGCTCAAAAAACAGATATTTTATTATTAGATGAACCAACTACTTACTTAGATATGGCCCATCAAATCGAAGTATTAAAAATCGTGCAGAAAATCAATAAAGAGCATGGTTGTACAATTGTGATGGTGCTCCATGAAATCAATCAAGCTGCTCGTTTCTCAGATACCATTTTAGCAATGAAAGCTGGTGAAGTACTTGCGAATGGGAAGCCGAAAGAAATTATGACAGCTGCTTATTTAGAGAAAATCTTCAACATTCAAGCGAAAATTGTAGATGATGACGGGACACCTGTTTGTTTGTCATACGATACGATTTAACGAAAAGAACCGCGATTATGCGGTTCTTTTTTTTGCTTAGCTTTAATTGGTACTATTTTTCATGCTAATGTGGTTCTTTTATTCTTTTATTTTGTCCCTCATAATATGACTACGAGTCATTTTTTGATTAAATAGAGAATGGGGTTGATTATTTTTGAGCGAAATTTCGTTGAAGCGGCAACTCTCTGGTTTTGAGCTGACCATTTTTGGACTAGCCCTGATGGCGCCTGTCACCGTCTTTACGACATATGGCATTGCGGCAGAAGTGACGGACGGACGTGTGCCATTTGCTTATTTATTTGCGGCAATTGCGCTATCGTTCACCGCTTATAGCTATGCACAAATGGTAAGGGCTTTTCCCATTTCGGGTTCTGCCTATACCTATGTACAGCACGCCTTCAATTCAAAAGCAGGTTTTCTCGTCGGTTGGGCGTTACTGACCGATTATATGCTACTTCCGATGGTCAATTATTTAGTCGCCAGTATTTTTTTGACATCTGTATTCCCTGGTATCCCGGCATTTATTTGGATTTTACTCTTGGTCGTTCTCAATACTTTCATTAATATTCGAGGAACCAAAATGGCATCCTGGGTTAATACCCTACTACTAACGTATGCCTTTGTCGTCATTCTGTTATTTATTATTTTAAGTATTCGCTTTGTGTTATCGCAAGAAACTGCCTTATTCACCGTGACACCTTTCCTAAATGATGGCTTTAATATAGGCTTACTGATGGCTGGTGCATCACTATTATGCTTCTCTTATTTAGGGTTTGATTCTATTACGACATTAGCAGAAGAAGTTGTAGATCCAAAACGGACAATTCCACGTGCCATTTTTGTTATTATTTGTGTCGGTACATTGGCCTTTGTTGGCGTTTCCTATTTTGCGACACTTATCCAACCTAATTATCAGAATTTTTCAAATTTAGATGCCTCAGGAATTGAACTTGTAGCAATGGTTGGCGGTAATTTATTTGTATCACTTTTTTTAGGTGGTATGCTCATCGGTTGTTTCGCTTCCGGGCTTGCAGCGCAATCGAGTGCATCACGCGTTCTTTATGCAATGGGGCGTGATGGCATGCTCCCTAAGGCATTTAGTAAATTACATCCAACCTATCAAACACCTGTCTTTAACTTATTACTCATTGCTGCACTATCAATGCTTTCGGTTGTGATGACTTTATCGATGGCCACCGCCTTTATTAATTTTGGTGCGATGATTGCATTTTTATTCGTTAATTTATCCGTTATTGGACATTACTACGTGCGTCAAAAAAGACGTTCCCTAAAAGAAACGCTCCTTTACTTCATTTTGCCAGCATGTGGTGCATTATTTGTCTTTTATTTAATCATTAATTTAAATAAGTATTCTTTAGTTTTAGGGGTTATTTGGGGCGCAATTGGCGTCGTATATTTATTTTATTTAATTAAAATTAAGGGCATGAAAACTATTGATATGTCCTTTAACGAGGAGGCAAAATCATGAATTACGTATTAAAAAGTCAACATATTTTCACAGGATTAAAGGACTTTACAGAACCAGGTGCTATCTTAATAGAAGATTCTCTTATCAAACAAGTGGCCCCTTCTATTGAGGAATTAACATTACGTGGCGATGAACAGATTATTGATTTAGGTGAACAATTAATTACACCTGGCTTACATGATTTCCATGTGCATTTATTTACAGGTGCCTTACAACTTGTATGTGTGGACTTACATGATACAAAATCTGCTGATGAAGTCATCCAAAAGGTGAAAAATTATGCAGCAAATCATACAAAGGCGTGGATTATTGGCTTTGGCTGGGATAACGGTGGCTGGAAAGTGGATACACTGCCAACAAAGGAAATGCTCGATGAACATTTCCCAAATCGCCCGGTATTACTCAATCATTTAGAATGCCATTACTGCTGGGTGAATAGTGCTGCACTAGAGCTTGCAGAAATTACAGCAACGACAAAAAATCCAGACTTTGGAGAAATTGTACGTGCTTCTAACGGAGAAGCTACAGGAATTTTAATTGAAAAAGCACAGGATTTAGTGCAAAAAATTGCCTATTCTTTCAGCGAAGAGGAAAAACTTTCGATGTTACATGCATTTTTTGATTTAACAGCTCGTTCAGGGATTACATCTATTAACGATATGTATGCCCCGTTCTCAGAGTTTTTAGATGATTTTTCATTGCTGTTTCAATTAGAAAAGGAGCAAAAGCTAAAGGCGCGCGTTTATTTACAGCCACGTATGGATGGAGATTTAACGGAAGCACATCACTTCAAACAGCTTTATCAACATCCAAAAATCAAAATGAATGGCTTAAAGCAATTTGTAGATGGTGTAATTACTGGTCATACGGCCTATATGGTCGAGCCATATGCAGATGCAAATCATACGGGCATGACAACGTATGATTTAAAGGCGATGAAAAAATGGATTATTGAGGCAGATAAAGAAGGCTTTAGTGTGCGCCTTCACGCAATTGGCGATGGCGCGGTGAAATTTTCATTAGATGCCTTTGAAGAAGCGCGCCGTATCAACGGTCATATGGGCACGCGTCATACAATTGAGCATGTTGAGTGTATTCAACCAGAAGATGTTACTCGCTTTAAAAAGTTAGACGTCATTGCCTCTGTACAACCCTATCATATTGCGGCACTTGAGCAAAAGGTGTATTTAGAACGTCTAGGAGAAGAGCGTTTCAACCGTACCTATTTCTCAAAAACTTTATTAAATTCGGGGGCAAAAGTGGCTTTTGGAAGTGATTTCCCAGTTGTGAGCATGGACCCAATGCGTGAAATCTATCATGCGGTAACACGAATGGACAGCACATATCGTCAGCAATGGGGGCCAGATGAAAAAACAACAATGGCTGAGACATTACGTGCCTATACACAAGTTCCTGCATATGGCTGCTTTAACGAAGACAAAGGAGGCACGATTGAAGCCGGCAAATACGCTGATATTGTCGCATTTGACCGCAATCTTTTTAGCATTGCACCAAAAGATATTTTAACGACGAAAGTAAGCATGACTATGCTAAACGGAGATATCATTTTTGAGCGAAAACCAGCTTCCTCATTGACATAACTGTATATCCATGAGATAATTAATATCTTGCTGATTTTGTATGGCATTTTATGAGTATTTTTGAAGATACTTATTCATTCTGGCGCAACCACGGAGTTGCAGAGACGCGAAAGCAGGTAGGGTTTGCGTTGCTTAAGTTAGAAAATAATCCAATGAAAATTACCGCGGTCTATAAT
Source organism: Kurthia sp. Dielmo (assembly GCF_000307285.2). Lineage (NCBI taxonomy): Bacteria > Bacillati > Bacillota > Bacilli > Caryophanales > Caryophanaceae > Kurthia > Kurthia sp. Dielmo. The sequence goes on along the minus strand of NZ_HE578960.1, from coordinate 185,823 downwards.
TTTTTTAAATAAATTCTCCCGATGATGGGATCGATACAACTTAGAAAATTAGCAATAAAAAGAGGGCTCCTAGATGATTCTAGGGGCCCTCGTCCAATTTCTAAATCTTTTTTATAAAAATTTGAACCCGTTTCCGCTTTTTTTGCGACAATTAAGTAACACCCTATAAGAAAGGAGGCTACGCGATGCAATTACGTGAAATTATGACTACATACGGCGAAGCGTGTATACGCTTTGCTTATCTTTATACGAAGGACTGGAATGCTGCAGAGGAAGTCGTGCAAGATGTTTTTCTAGCTTATGCCAATCAGCATGAGGCTTTTCGCGGGGACAGTTCACTCAAAACATATTTATTAAAAATTACTGCAAATAAAAGTAAAGATTATTTACGGAAAAAGAAACGCTGGGGCTGGCTTTCCTTTGAAGAGCCTCCGGAAAAAGTGACTGCCTCTAGTGAACGCCTACTCGAGCGCGAAGAGGAGCAGCAAGAACTTTTGCAAGCACTCCACCGAATTCCATTAAAATATCGTGAAGTCCTCATTCTCTACTATTATGAGGAAATGAATACAACGGATATCGCAGCGCTCTTACAATGCTCGAAAAATACAATTAAAACGCGCTTAATTCGTGGGCGCAATCAGCTAAAAGCACAGCTAAAGGATAATGACTGGGAGGTGTTAATGAATGAAGAATTTTAAACAACAGCTTGATCGTGAAATGGGGCCCGTTGAAAAACGATTTACACCGGCGATGCAAGAGCGCATCATGCAAAAAATCAATGAGCCTACGCCGAAAAAAATGGCTTGGCCGTATGTCATGACAATGGTTGCCACGACTATCATGATGCTGCTTCTGAGTGTGCTCATCATGTTTCCTGCTACACAGCCGGCATCTACTGCGACCTCTCCTCTTGCGGCACCGATTAAATCATTCCATATCAATTCGGAGCCGGAAGAAGACTTTTTCGTCAGTACATCGTTATTTTCACTAGGAACACCGATTGTGCTAAATAAAGAAAAAATAGCGATGATGCAGATGCTATTATCACATGCACAAAAAACAGATGACAAAATCGATGAAGAGACACTTTATGCGGATATTACTGTAGCGTATGATACGGGTAAAGAGCGTTCACTTCGCCTCTACAGTGAAGATGATGCGCACTACCTCCTTTATGATGTGCACACGCATGAAACATTCGCCGGCGTATCGCCAAAATCATTAGATGAATTTATTGATACGCATATGCCTTTTGAATATATCTTCATACTGCTTGGTCTTTTTTTCCTTCTATTATTTGTAGCCAATCGAATCGTGTCAAAACGATTTGGTATCGTGAAAAGAAAAGAAAAATCTGTTAGCAAAAAACAATCCTGGATACTTGTTGCTCTTTGTCTATTTACAAGCTTCTATACAGCATTTAGTGCCGAAAAAAATATCTTCGTTTATTTAATAGCCTATAGTACCTTCGTGGCCATTGATTTCTATTTCGAATACCGCTATGCGCGCGAGGATCGTCGTTATATTTTATCGGTCAATCTCTCTATCATGCTGTGCCTTTTCTTCATAGCAATTTATATTATCCCTTTATTTCTATAAACAAAAA
>NZ_HE578960.1:161554-183890 GCF_000307285.2 Kurthia sp. Dielmo | reverse complement strand
TACACGTATGTCAAAACCTCTTTTTTTATGTTAATGCGAAATATCTGAAACACCCATACCTGTATTAGCCTTTACCGTAATTTCGTCAAAGACATCATCATTTTCTTCCTTCTTCGAAAGCATCGAGCCTATATAGCCTGCAAGGAAGCCAAGTGGTACAGTAATAATCGCCGGATTCGTTAATGGGAATAATGCTTCTCCAACGAAGATGGCTGTTCCTTCTAGGTTCCATACATTCGGACTCAGTGCGCCAAGTACAAGACAGCTGACTAAGCCCGTTATTGTTGCAGCAATCGCCCCGGTCGATGTGAATCGCTTCCAGTAGATTGTGTACAAAATAACCGGTAAATTTGCAGATGCTGCAATACAAAATGCAAATGACACTAAGAATGACACATTTAATGACTGCGCGCCTAATGCTAATAAAATAGAGCAAGCAGCTAATACAATGGAACCAACACGTGCCGCAAGCATTTGTTGTTTCTCTGTTAATTGGCCTTTTTTCAAAATTTCACCGTATAAATCATGTGAAATAGCCGATGCGCCTGTTAATACTAAACCCGATACAACAGCTAAAATCGTTGCGAATGCTACTGCACAAATGAATGATAATAGCACATTGCCACCTAAGTATTCGGCTAGTAGCGGTGCAGCTAAGTTCCCTGCAGCGTTGGCTGCCATAATATCTTTTACACCGACGAATGCGGCAGCACCAAAGCCTAAGAAAATTGTTAATGTGAAGAAAATACTTGTAATCCAAGTTGTCCAAGAAATTGATGTACGTGCTGTACGCGCATCTTTTACAGTGAAGAAGCGCATTAGAATGTGCGGAAGACCACCTGTACCAAGTACTAAAGCAATTAACATCGAAATTGAATCAAAACCATTCGTATACTTTACACCTGAATTCAAGAAATTATCGCCATGCTCTGTTGCCTGTGAAACCTTATCGAACATGTTAATAATACTGTAGTCAAAGTGGCGTAATACTAAGAATGACATTAAGCCTGTACCGAAAAGTAATAAGCAAGCTTTAATAATTTGTACCCAGCTCGTCGCGCCCATGCCACCGAATAATACATAAATCGTCATCATGATACCGACGATTAACACAGCAATCCAGTAGTCGATACCGAATAATAATTGAATCAATGCCCCAGCACCTACAAGCTGTGCAATCATATATAAAATAACGATGGTAATAGTGCTCAGTGCCGCGGCAGCACGAACACGTTTTTCGTTAAAGCGCGCAGTGATCATATCCGCTAAGGTGTAACGTCCTAAGTTACGAAGCGGCTCTGCAATAATGTATAGTACTACTAAATTCGCTACTACATACCCTACAGAGAAGAAAAATCCGTCAAATCCCGATAATGCGATGGCACCCGATACCCCTAAAAATGCGGCCGCCGATAAGTAATCCCCTGAAATGGCTAACCCATTTTGCCAGCCTTTTAACCCTCCACCAGCCGTATAGAAATCGCTTGCTGAAGACGTTTTCTTTGCCGCAAGATAGGTCACAAATAATGTCAATCCAACAATGCCTAAGAAGAAACTAATCGTTACAATGCTCATAAGCCAAATCCCCCTTGATGTATGAAACTACTTGCTGTCTCCATACTCTTTCATAATTTTTTCTACCTCTTTATCAAACTTACCTGCGCGGTATTTGTACACCTCACATAACACAATCGTCATCACAAATAGTGACAATGAATACACCCAAACCCATGTGATTTTTCCGATTACTCGATGTTCTAATACAGATGTGAAAGATGTTAAAACAGGTAGCATAATATAGGCAATTAAAAATAAAATAGTTGTTGAGAATAAGAATTTCTTTTTCTTTTTAACTAATAACTTAAAAGAATCCATTTGCGCAATTTCTTTATACACCTGGCGTTCCTTCTCTTTTTCATTCGCTAACACCGGCTCCCCAACCGTTGTTTTCGGCTGTTGTTCAACAGAAATATCCATTTGATTAGCCATTTATAAAACCCCCTTCAATGCTGAAAATTCTACTTAGATGATAAAATTTTCTGTTTTAGTAATGTTCCGTAAACCTATTGTATGTGCACTGTTATGCAAAAGCAACAAGTTTTTCTCATCACTTTTTCCTTAAATGGAAAATAAAACCTTATGAAAAATATAAAAATAACGAACTAGAAAACTCTGATTTTCTAGCTAATATAAATCGTTTTCGCAAAATTAACAGAATATTCACTTTTTAAAAAGAAAATAGAGACATAGAGTACTTAAATTAGTATTTTAAAAGAAAATAAACGATTGAAACAGATTTTCTCAATTATATATTAGTATAATTAAAAATCTATAAAATTTTTTCTTTGTGTACTATAACAAAAATAGAAATAATACACAATTCGTATAGTAGGCTTGAATTTTCAAGTCTTCTTTTATCTCATTCAAATAATAATAATGCTTTTATTCTTTCTAAAAATCGGGAATATACTCTATAAAGGAGCTGATTTTTTGTCAATTTTAACAGAAGCCCGTAAAGAATTAATCGATTATATCACGCAGTTACCGATTGATTCATTGAATACAGCCATTGATAAGGATTCCTGGACAGTGTTACAAGTCGTTGAACATTTAGCTTTAATGGAGGAAGATGTCAGTACTGTATTAAAGGACGCCATTTTAAAGCGTGAATTCATCGAAGAGGTTCGTCAAAAACCAATTCATTTAACAACCGATCGCACACAAAAATTCAGTGCGCCTGACAAATGGCAGCCAAAGCAAGAAACCTATTCATTAGAAGAAGTACTGCATCATTTAGAAAAAAGTCGAGAATCCTTAAACAATGCCTTTGCCCATGCTAACGATGCAGATTTAGAGCATGTTGTCGCTAAAAACGATGCATTTGGCGCACTTTCACTTGCACAATGGCCTGATTTTATTGGCTACCATGAGCAACGCCATTTAGCACAGATTAAAGAAATCATTGCCGCAATTTCATAAAGAAAAGCCGAAATCGTATATCCTACGATTTCGGCTTTTTTAAGAAAGGGTGTTTCAGATGACTTTACGTGTAACAGCAATCGATTTTATCGAACAAAATTTCCAACATACACATTATGAAGGGATGCATTTTTCGGATGCTGACTTTTCAAATGCACAGTTTCAATATGCCACGCTAAAAAACATTACATTTGAGCACATTAATTTTTCAGGTGCTTCATTTGATTATGCCTATTTTGAGCAAGTCCAATTCAAAAATTGTCAATTTGATGATGCAACTTTCCATGAAGCCTTATTACAAGACGTCCAATTTCATGACGTAACTTATAAAGAGCTTGCGTTACATGATGCCACATTAAGGCATGTTTCTTTTGCCCAGCCGGCAATCAAACGCTTATTGCCCATTATTATTACCGTCGTCATTATCATGTTGATTTGGCAAGTTCTATTTCAAAGCTTATAACTCAGCGATTAATGCTCGTACAATCTCCATATCAACATCCTTTGTTAAATGTGCGGGTGTCCATGGAACATAAATATGTGGCTGAATGCCATCCTTTGAAGCCAGCTCACTATCCTCATTGATTTTTGACATACTATAATTCAAAGCCACATCACCAAAATCAACGGTCAAAACATTACACGTCGCCATAATCCCCATTGTTGGTCGTCCTACAATGGTTACTTTTGGCGATTTTTTTGCGTATGCCACAAACGTTTCCCCTGAGCTGCCACAGTAATAATCCGTTAAAATATAAATTGCTGGCGGCGTTGCTTTTCCTTCTACCGTAAAATCCAATTCTTCTTCCACTTCTATCATGCCCTGACCACGATGCTGTTCCAATAAAAACATTTCACGGTCAAGCATTCGTTCAATTTCCTGATTCATCCCTGGCTCTATATAATCTTCAAGCAGTGCCATCATCAGCGCACAATTACGTGCAGTATAATTGGTAAACATCGTATCCTTGCCCTGCAATTCTTTTGCGGTATAATCGCGGTCAAAAACTAAATCTAGTAATGGAAAATAAAATGCATCATTACCGCCATAATTTTCACGTACATCAATAATCAAATGCTTCGCGGCAGCGATTTCCTGTTCATATGTCTTTAGTATTTCACGCACGCCATATTCCTGTGCAAAATCGGTAAATTTCATATAAAATGTTTCCCTCGTTAATGCCTTCGCTGCATACGTTGGTTGATAGCGTTGTCTAGCATAAGTCGTCAACACCATTTCCATTGCCACGCCACGCTGTTCAACGGTAATTGTTCGCGCGCGCATTAAAACGTTATTCCATTTTTGGCGTTCTACTTTATCATGCAGTAGCTGTAAGGCATATTTTTTAGATAGCTCTTCAATAGAAAGACCATCAATTGCGATAATTTTATCACCTGTATGTAAGCGTGTTTCTTGAGAAGCTTCTATTATATAGAGTACATCCTCATGACGACGTACACGAAAACCAATATTCGGTCGCACACTATTTTTAACGCTCAAATAAAGATGCTCATCTTTAAACGTTGCCAAATAATCTTCTACCACTCGAACAAACGCCTCATCACTCATTTGATTTGTTACTTTCGGTAGTGATGTTTGCACTACTGCTGAATTCCCAGCATAATCCTCTAGCATAATTTTTTTAATTTCTTTAAAGATACTTTCCTTCGTCCACATAGTCATTCCTCCAAAAAAAGAGCCCCCCTAAAAGCGGCTCTTTTCTCTACTGTCGCTACACTAAAACGTAGCATGTTTTATAAAACGCGTCAAACATTGTAAAAAAGACTAATAATATTTTGATTCGCATTACGACTAATGCATAATTCTGACCTCCAAGTGCTTCCTATGGCTCCTTTATCATCTGGCACAATTGGTCAACCTCTTCTTTTAATTGCGTTACAAATAAAAATCAACTGCATTTTGTATATTCTGTACAATCAATCCAGCCATATCTACTTTCATGATAATCAATCGACTAATACCCTAATTTCACTATCATTATTATACTTTAAAGCTACTAATTTCCTCATTTAGACGCTGTGCACTTAAGCTTAAATCTTGTGCCACTTCACTCACTTGAACCATTGTTGAAATTTGCTCGCCCATCGCATTCACAATGACCTCAATACTACCAGCAGTTTGTTGTGTACCTGACGAAATCTCCTGAACAGAAGCAGATACTTGTTCAGCACCAGCAGATAATTGTTCTGCCGTTGCCGATACATCTTCGATTTGTGAAGTCATCGTATTAATAGCCTCTGAAATTGTTGCAAATGATGTCCCCGCATCTACAATAATTTGTACACCATCTTGTACCGAAACAAGTGAATTCTCAACAGCTTTTTCAACATTTTTCGTATCTGCTTTAATTTCCTGTGTCAATGCAACAATCAAATTTGCCGATTCCTTCGATTGATCAGCTAATTTACTTACCTCTTCTGCTACAACCGCAAATCCCTTACCATGTTCACCTGCACGCGCTGCTTCAATCGAGGCATTCAGTGCTAGTAAATTTGTTTGATCTGTAATATCTGTAATAACACCTGTGATTTTTTCAATCTCTTCGGTTTGCTTAGCTAGTTTATCCACAAGCTGATTCACTAAACTTGTTGAATTGCTAATGACATCCATTTGTGATTTTGCTTGTCCTAAAATAGATACACCATTCGTTGAAATCCCTCTCGCATTTGTTGATGCATGATTTAACGTTTGGACAGCTTCTGCAATTCGGTGAACTCCCTGCGCTGTTTCATCTGTTGCGATGGCACTTTCATTTGCCGCTTTTGCTGAACCCTCCGTTACCTTTGAAGTAGTTGCTACTTGTGATGAAATGTTTTCATTTGTCGCAGTTACTTCTTCCGTGCTAGCAGATAATTCTTCCGCTGCTGCAGATAAATGCTCTGCATTACTTTGAATATTTTGAATGAGTCGACGCAGATTTTCTTTCATCGTATTTACACCCGTTGTTAAAATACCAATTTCATCCTTTGATTTGTAATTGATATCTTCTTGGGATAAATCTCCGTTTGATACAATTTCTACAGCTGTTGTTACTTGTTGAAGTGGCCTTGTAATCGTACGCTTAATCATCATCATAAGGAAAATTCCAATAAGAATACTGACGACAACACTAATAATTGCTATCATTTTTGTAAATGCAATAGCATCATTTGTTGCCGCTCGCGCTTCCCCTAATTTTTTATTTTGATAATCAATCATCGTTTTCGCTTCTGTCAAAATAGCACCATTTGTTATCGTTAATTTTTCATTAACGATACGACTAGCTTCTTTTAAATTATCATTTTCGACAGCTTTAATAAGTTCTTCGAGCTGTCCATTAAATAAATCATTACTTTCATTCATTTTCGCCCATGATTCTTTCATCTCTTTAGAAATTAATAAACCCTTAATTTCTAAAATATCTTCATCTAAAATCTTCGCACTGTCTTTTAATTCCTGCATTGTCTTTTCATTATTATTTAAAATAACTGCTCGTGCATACAGTCCTTGTTGAAATATGCCCTTTTGCACTTCCTCTGCTAATTGTAACTGTTGAACACGGCTACCTAGAGCAAGTTCTGATTGTTCACGAATTGATGCTAAGTTAATTAGTGTAATAACGACTGATGCAATCATTAATCCAATAATTACAGAGAAGGCCATATTTAATTTCTTCCCTACATTCATTACAAATCACCTACCTTTGAATTATCTAACACTTTAACTATTTACCCATAAATAAATAAAAATATGTGACTTTCATAATATTTATTCAAAAAAAATTAAAAGATATATAGACTAACTAAAAAAGAGAGTAATCCATACGTGTAAAAATGACCACTTCTAGGAGCATAAGAAAAATCGGAATCGCGCTGTCGCGCGGTTCCGATTTTTCGTCCTAGTCAATTTCATGTATATTATTTTTCTAATGCTACAATTGTTGTTTCAAACTGCTGAACATAGGTATCTAAATCAACACCTGCTCGCTCAACTACACCCGCACTTAGAAGTTGTTTTTCAATTCCTGTATAACTCTTAATAACTGCTAAGAAAGCTTTCGCTTGTTCTTTATTTTGCACCGTTACTTGCTCAGGTTTTGCAAATTTACCGTAGCCCACATATTCTGATAAGCCTTGTAAATCTGCAATTTTAATTAAACTTTGTAGCCATGTATCGCGTAGTACTTGATCATATTTCAAACCAACTTCTTCGCTCGTTAAAATCCATTTCGTCGTATCTGGTAAATTATTCATTTCCATATAGACCGCTGCCATTTCTGTTTGCATCACTTTTAAGAAGGCGATATGCTGCGCTTTACCTGCTTCATCATTCCCCCAAGTTTTTTGCAGTTGCTGATATTGTGCTAATAATTCTTTTGATTGCTTATCTACCTTCACAATCTCTGCTTCAGCTTTTTTTGCTTCAGCTACTACTGCATTAAATGAAGCAACAATTTCCTCTGCACTCCCTGTTTTTAAGAAGCTTGGTAAAATCGTATTCAAATTTTTCACATACATTAAGCTAGTAGAAGCTGATGTATCTTGCCCATTCGTTTCTAAATACTTCATAATAATTGCGGCTGTATCCCCATTCGTTGCTAAAGCCGTTTGTACATTTTCTACGAACTGCTCTGCTAGAGAACCAGATGTATTCTTTCCATACGTATACGTAACACCATCAATCGTTTCGTTCGCAAGTTGCCCTTTATAATAGAATAAACTTTTAAATTCCACTAATTTTTTTGTCAGTCTGCCGTTCTCAAATAAATACTGTTTATGCTTTGCTGTTTTCAATCCTTTTTTCAATTTAGCATTGTAGTAAAGCTTCATGCTAGCGCCCGATCCCACAACAGCATAGCCTTTGTTTAGTTTACCATTTTTATAAAGCTTTCCTTTATATACTTTAAACCCTTTTACTGCTTTCCCTGTGCTTTTATCCACTAGCACATTCTTTTTATTTAATTTTTCATTTGATGCTGCTTCACTAGCAGTTGGTGCAATAAGTGTTAGTCCGACTGCAGCCACCATTGTTGATAACATGATTTTTTTCATTTTGTAACCTCCTAAGTTAATTGTCCTTATAAATATAGTTCTTAAAGGTTAAAAATAGGTTAAATTTTGAATTTTTATGAGAAATTTTAGTTTTTTAAATTAATTAGTTAATTTATTAATAGTTTAATAGCTTAATCATTTAAAAAACTAACATATTAATTTAGTGTTTTTTTTGCTATACTATATGTATTGTAAGAATTAAGGGAGTGTGGAATTTGTGGCAATTAAAATTACGCTAGGTAACAGTAAAGGTGGCGTTGGCAAAACGACCACGACTTGTCTCCTTGCGATTTCTTTAGCAAAACATTTTAATCAACGCGTACTCGTTGTCGACTTCGATGCGCAAGCAGACTCAACTGACTTTTTAGTACGTACATTTAATGTGCAGCATGAGCTAGCCAATCATACATCTGTTTTTGAAGCCATTAAGTCTCCTGAGACCGCTGCTGATGCTGTTGTGAAGTTAGATGAAAATTTAGATTTGATTCCTTCAGGGGAAGAATTAAGCGGGCTGGATTTATTATTATTTAATAAAGGCGTATTTGGTGAATTTGAATCGGGACTTTATTTAGATTTAGTTATTCAACAAGTAGAAGCAAATTATGATTTTATTTTGTATGATGTACCACCTACTTCAAATATCCAAAATATTAATGCCATTGTAGCAAGTGACTATTATATCGGTGTTATGATGACGCAAGCGAAAAGTTACCGTCAAATGAGCAGTTTCCTTAAAGAATCAAATAAAACGGCTGAGAGCGCTCATAATTCGAAATACGGCTACGATGGTGCACAGCTGCTTGGTATTTTAATGTATCTTGAAAATAAACGTAGTAATGTTGATTACACAGTTATTTCTTCGGCACTTCAAACATATGGAGATAATATTTTCTATTCACGTATTTATGAACGTGAACGTGTGAAACGGTATGATTTAGTTCCACCAAACCCAGGTAAGTTTGATCAACATGATAAAAATACGTTTGCGATGTATGATTCGCTTGCACAAGAGATTTTAATCCGTGTTGGTAAATTACCAGCTAATACACCTAAAATTCGCTTAGAACAGCTTTTAGAGCTTGCTAGCGATGATTTAAACCATTCAGAGTACAATACACTAATCGAAGCTTTTAATAAAGCTGTTTTCTATCGTGATGATGTTTTAGAAAGCCTTGAATTTACAGCGAATCAATTAACGAGCGCTTTACGCGATGTTTTCAAAGATATTGAAACAGCTAAAAAACGTTTTGTTATCCAACGTATTGTTCAATGGACTGAATCCAAAGGTTCTCTTGCACAATTAAAAGAATTAAAGAATATATAGGAGGTCTCACATTATGGGACGCAAAAACTTATTAGAAAACGATGCACTGAACAGTAAATTTAGTGCAGAAGGTGAAAATCCTCATCAAGCTGCTTTCTCTGAGCCAAAAGCTCGTGGCCTTGCATTAATGAAAGATGAAATTCATGTTGAACCAAAAAAGAAGGAAAAAGTTGAACGTAAAACAACTCTGATGTCTGCTAAGGCACATCAATTCTTTAAAATCAATGCAGCACAACATGACATGAAATTATTAGAAGTTATTGATTTTGCAGTAGATAAACTTCTTGAAATGGATGAACAACAATTCCAAAAAGAACTAGAAGCCTATAAAAATAATTTAAACTAAATAGTTAGCTAAAGACTTCTCTCTAACCAGAGGAGTCTTTTTTATATTACTAGAAATATGTATTGGCACAGTGGAGTATTAATTAGCCAGAGTTACCCACAAGCTTTGGTAATTTGTATGGTGCAAGTTGATAGAGTGTTTCAATGAGTTTTGTGCAAGCTTTTGACTGGATAAAATTTGTTTCAGCAATAAGTGCCCATAATGAAATACGCATAGCACTTTTTTTCGCAGAAAGTTTTTGTGCATGCGTTCGTACATAATTTACATAGCGTGTAACAGTTGTCCAACCAGTTTTTGCACCACGACCTTTTCCTTTTCGCACCAATACTAATTGGTGCGATTTTTTTATGACTTCATTCAATGAGCTTTGTGGCATATTGAGTGCTTCGCATAATTGTTTTTGAGAATGCCAAATAAACGGACCGTTGGTGCATTTTTGTGCATTTAAGTAGGCAATGATGTCCGTTTCCCATTCCGTATAATGACTTCGACTACGTTCATGACGTTCTTTTTTGAATTTGTACCAGCCTCCTGAAGGCAGTTCAAAGTGCTGATTTGGGACGTAAAGCGCCAATAATTCCTGAATGTATTGTTTTGAAGCACCTTGATAGCGCCCTGAATAAGCAGAACGCATCACAGCTGTAAGCTCATTTTTAGCTAAAGGTTGGTGCAAATTCGCATTGAATTCATCGATGATGTCAAACGCCTCGTCTGTAGACTTCCCTTCGCTATAACAAATAAGCGCTAGCGTAAACAATGTATTGTTACGACCGATTTGCCCTTTTGCCCCCTTAATATGCGTTGAGTTAATAAGGGCATGGAACCAATCTGTTTGCATGAAGTTGTTTGTAGACGGTTTTGGCTGAGGTGCATAAAGTGGTGCACCTTCATTTTGACGCATTGACCAGTCAATGCATTGTTTGATGCTATATGTTTGATCAAGTTGCGCCCACACCATATTTTTTTCCGTTGGTGCACGGAAAAAACCAAAGTCATTGCAATAAAGATCGGCTTTGACGCTGTGTAAGCTCTTTTTTAGATTAGCTGCAATTCGTTTGGCTACTTTTAAGCCTTGGAAATCATGTTTGTTTGAAATATAAAGTGGCTCTGCTAATACAAAGTACACTTGATAACCGCGCGGCGAGGCAATAATGGCCGTTGGTGCACCAATGGATTCATCAAGGCATGTGAGTAAAATATCTTGCACCGAAAAAGCCTTTGTATCAATGTCGACAACAAAAGCATTGATTTGTTGCAAATTCGTTTCGACGAACCCGTGTACAATGGTGCGTTTTGAATCTGTATATGCACCAAAACGGTAAACATTCGGTGTAAAGTGGCTTAAACCGGCAACATCGTCTAATAAACGCTCTTTTGAATTGATAATATAACCTTTTACACCATATTGTGAGAAATCTTTTTTATTTCGCACCGCAAAAAGCACACCTTTACGTGTGTTTCGTTCCAAATGTTCCATTTGTAGACGCTTTTGTTCTGGTGCATGTGAAAATTGATAGCGATATGTCGCAATTCCATCATGTAATAGAGTGTCATAGAACGCATTTAGCATGTTGAGATACACCTCCTCCGATTGTTTTCTCTATTATAGAGAATCCGAAAAACGTGAAAGTGCTCTCTCTAGAGGATTATGCACCAAAATGAAAATGCCCTTGAGCCTTACTGCCACAAGGGTTTGAAATTTTTTTGAAATTTTTTTGTTATACAGGTTTGTCCCACTTTTTTTCATATTGCACCACATATAAAATAGAAATGCACCATTTAAATTTGTATAAAAAGCTGTTGCGACAACATTTGTAAATTTTATCCATCTATGTTTGTACACAGGTTTGTACCAAAAATACCCCCTGGTGTAAAAAAAAATACTACACGGGTTTGGAAATGCACCAAAAAAAAGTGCACCAGAAATGCACCAAAAAATCGACAATATGACAACCACGGCTTTTTTAACTACACGGGTTTGTTCCAATGGTGCATATTAAGCCAAATACTACACGGGTTTGTCTGGAGTTTGTACACGGGTTTGTACCAAAAATATGTGTTTTCTCTTAATTGAGGTGCATTTTTACAAAAATTAGGTCATTTTATTTTGTGGGATTTTTTTTCTATTTCTTGTTGGTTGTGGTGCGTTTATTATTGTTGGACAAACCCGTCTACAAAGTGGTGCATATTATGTTTTTTCATCAAGATGGTGCACATTATAGTACACAGGTTTGTCTGTACTTTTGCACCATTCGGCATATTTGGTGCAAATCCATCGCATTTTTCGACATTTATGCACCATGTCTTAAAAAATGGTGCAGATTTTTGTATACAGCTTTGTTTGATGGTGCATTTTGTTATAATAAATAATAAGAAAAGAGGTGGTGCATGATGGAATATGCAGCGATTTCGGAAACAATCTTATTATCATATGAACAAACAAAGGTTGCGGTGTATGAAGAAACGAAGGAATTATTCGAAGATGCACCAATGCTATTAGAATTATGGCATCAAGATGCGTACCAGACATCAGATGATGAACGTTTGCACCAGCAACCAAAAAATGAAGCGTTCCTCGCATTATTTAATTTAATTACTGTGGAATTAACCAATTTCAAGCGAATGACGAAAAAGGTAATTCGCGATACGGTTGAAAGTTATAAAGATACGATTACACAAACGATGTTACCTTTTGTCCAAATGATGAGTGACGTAGAAATCGATTTTTCAAAACCATTAGTTAATCAAAATTATATGATGACGGATTCAAGCACGACTTTTTATTTGATGCGCAATATCGTCACAAGCAAAAAAGGCTTTGCCGATAATGGGAAAGGTCATCTTGAATCGGAGCTTGTCGATAATCAAGGTCAATTGCATGGTTTGGCCGAATTGCGCCCTGCCCCATTAATGGAAACCGAACCAACAGATTATTTAATTGATGCAGTAGAAAATACACTTAGTTCATTGGATGAATTAACAGCAGATATTTTTGATTTAGTATCATATATGTGGATGACTGGTGAACATACAAGTGATGGCTTCATTGAATTTCATAGTGATGATGCCCTCCTTTTACAGCATGGACATAATGATGATGCACTTGACACAATGAAATTTAAAGAACGAGATCGATTCAATATTATGCGTCGGGTCGCTGCGCTAACGAGTGTATGGGTGGCGCTTAATGATGGACCGGACCGTTTGAAAATCGTCAATTCACGTGATATTAATTCGAAGCTATACAAATTCCAAGACTTCAAGCGGATGTTTGAGGTAGGAAATGTTCGTATTGCCTTTGATAAAAAAACGAATAAGCCAAAAGGGATTTATGCACTTGAGATTAAACCATCATCGTTATTACAACCATATTTAAATGGCAGTAAATCGTCATTAGGTGTGCTCGACTTAAAAGTATTTAAATATAGTTATTTTACACAGCGGGAGCATAAGCGTCTAACTCGTTATTTGAGTCGTCAATGGAAAATTCGTGTCGTTCGAGGAACATTACATCAGCCATTTAAAATTGGTACATTGCTAAAGGAAATGAATTTTCCTGAGCGTTTAAATGGTGTGCAACTTCGGGATAAATTTGAAGAAGTATTAGATGATTTGCAGCGCGATGAAATTATTAAAGTGTGGAATTATAGTGAAACGATTGATGAAGCGCGTGTTGGTAAACGTGGATGGGTAAAAAATTATTGGAGCCAGCTAAGCGTGACAATTTTACCTCCGGATGTGGTTGTATTAGAAAACCGCAAACAAATTCCATTGCCAACTAATTCAGACGAGAAACTTATAGAAGAATCCACTGAAGAAGTCATTGAAGCAATTTTTGAAGATGTTGCAGAGCCAGAGCAGGAATCCTTTGACTTTGATGAAGTCATTGAAGAATCTGCGGTTATGTTATTAACACCCGAAACGATGCGAGCTAAAATCGATGAACTTGGTTACTCGATTCGTAAAGCTGCTGAGGAAATGGGCATGAGCCATACAACATTGTCACGTTATATGAATCATAAAATTAAACGACATAACAAGGACAATGACAAAAAAATGCTTCAGTGGATGAAAGATAATTAGAGCTTGTTAGTGTACGCTTGAAATAGATAGCGGTATAATTTAACTATGCAATAAGCATAGTTAATTGACGAATAAAACATACTAGTTTAAAGTATGTGAACAACAACGCCTAGGGGGATATTATGACGAACGAAAAATTAACACAATGCAGTATTTGTCATCAGGAATTAGAAGGTACCGTTTTTATTAAAGGTCCAGATGAGAAAGTAGCAATTTGTGAAGACTGTATTCAAACAGCTTATGAAATTTTAGGATTAGGTCCTGTACAATATAATGAGGTTAATGAGTCAGATGAATCAATGTTAAATGCTGAAAACTTTGTCCGCCCTTCTATTATTCGTGATTACCTAAATGATTTTGTTATTGGTCAAGAAGAAGCGAAACGCGTATTAGCAGTAGCAATTTATAATCACTTAAAACGTATGGCACATAACGCACACCGTGAAGAAGGTCAACCAGAAATTGAAAAATCAAATGTATTAATGGTTGGACCAACGGGTTCAGGTAAAACGTATCTACTACGTAAAGTGGCAGAGCTAATTGACATTCCAATGATTGTAGCAGATGCTTCAAGTATGACAGCAGCTGGTTATGTAGGTAGCGACCCAGAAATTATGTTGCGCCAATTACTACAAGCAGCAGATGGCGATCTAGACCGCGCACAACGCGGAATCATTTATATCGATGAAATTGATAAATTAGGTCGTAAATCAGAATCAGCTTCAATCACACGTGATGTATCAGGTGAATCTGTACAACAACAAATTTTAAAAATTCTTGAAGGTACAAAATCTCAAGTACCATTAGATGCCAACCGCTTACACCCAGGTGGCAACAATGTTGAAATGGATACATCAAATATTTTATTCGTTGTTGGGGGTTCATTTGAAGGTATTGAAGAAATCATTAAAAAACGTTTAGGTGAAGAAGGTCGTCGCATTGGTTTTGACGAAATTTCAGAAGCTGAACAAAAGAAAAAAGATTTCAACCACTACATTTTAGAAGTAGAGGCTGAGGACTTACGCAAATTTGGTATGATTCCGGAATTACTTGGCCGTCTACCAGTCGTTGTACCATTACAAGAACTAGATGTAGATGCATTGACACGTATTTTAACAGAACCACAAAATGCATTACTAAAACAATACAGTTCATTATTAAGCTATGATGGTGCTGATATTGAATTCTCAGACGAAGCAGTAAAAGCAATCGCTGAAATTGCTTATGAGAAGAAAACAGGTGCACGTTCATTACGCTCTGTATTAGAAAAAGTATTATTACCGCATATGTTCAATCTTCCTGATGAAGAAGAAAACGTAACGTTTTACTTTGATGAAGAATCAATTCGCAGTGGCAAAGCACCAAAACGTATTGTGAAAGAATCAAAATAATAAACGAAAATCCCTACAGCAACTGCTGTGGGGATTTTTTAATTAACTAATAAATAAATTAGTATATTAATAATTTAATCAGTTAATAAATTAAAAAACTAATTAGTTAATTGATTTTTTTGAATGGAGCATTTAATATCCTTTATAATAGAAAGAACATCAAACTTTTAGCAAGAACCGATACAATGTAAATCGAAGCTAGCTAAGAAAAAATAAAATTTATTTTGTATGATTTTAAAAGTAATTATTTCGCCGATAGATAAAGGACATTCTCTATGCGATGTCGAATAGAATATAAACAAGAAAAGTAAGTACAAGTTATTAAAAACTACGCTCTAATGTAGATAGAAAATAGTATGTGTAACTTATTATCCTTTTACGACTTCTTGGAATATCACAAATAGAAAATTAATTAGTTAACCAATTAATTATTTAACTAATTAATTGAAACTGGAGGTATACATATGAAGCAATTTCTATTAACAGCACCATTGTACTTTATGACAGGGATTGGGTTTTATCATGCATTATTCGGCAGTAATAAATTATTTGGGATTATTATTTTAGTAGTTGGTATCTTAGGGATTTCGTTAGATTTGATTTCAAAGCGTACGAAGAAAGTTACGTAACTTTATAGACATGAGATAATCAGGAACTGCTACTATGGTGGTTCCTATTTTTTATATAACAAACTAATAAATAAATAAATAAATTACTTTGTTAATTAGTTAATTTATTTTACGAGAGAATGATATGACGACTATTTAATTTGTAAGACACGCACGCATTCTCATTATACGACAGATGAATATAATCGCCCGCTTTCAATAGAAGGAAGAGAAGAAGTAGAAAAATTAGTCTCTTTTTTCAGTACATACATATTGATGCTCCATAGGCCAGGAATTACCGAAGAACAGCAAGATTGCAAAACAAAAGAAGTTAAACATACATACTCTTGAAGGTTTAAATGAATGCCGTGTTTCTAGTGCACCAGTGAAACGTTTTGAAGAAGTAATGCATAAACTATGGGGCGTCAACCACCGTTTTCCCTCCCTAGTGGAGAATTAAATGAAGTAGCACGGCATAGAATAAGGAAGGCAATGGATTAATTAGTCGTAAAGCATGCGCAACAAACCTTGTTAATAGGCACACATGAAAATATCTTTACACTGTGGTTATAATCATATGATTCAAACTATAGTTATATGTTTTGGAAGTCTTTAAAAATGCCAGAAATAATTAAAGTCGTTGTGAAATCAGCGAAAGCACGGGAGGTAGAAAGGGTTTGTTTCACGTGAAACAAATAGTAATAGATACTCTATATTAATTAGTTAAACTATTAATTTATTAACTAATTAATTTTATAAATTTTAATGCTTTCGTTTCATTTTTATAAAAACCTCCCTAAACTAGCCATTTTCCGTTAGAATAAGAAAGACTAGCAATGTTGGAGGTACACAAATGAATAAAACATTTCAAAGAGTAAGCTGCCTCATCATAGCAACGAGTTTGCTAGCTGCTTGTAGTTCGACGAGTGCTGAGAGTGATCAGAGTAATAAAATGATAGCAGCAAAAGAGGAAAAGGTTCCGAAGAATTTCACGAAGGAACTTAATGAAATTGTTGATGATCGTACACTAGAAATAGCAGAGAATGTTTTAGTGTATGCACATAAATATGAACAACAATATGACACACCTATTCAAGATAAGAATCAAGAATTCAAACGAGCGCTTGTAAATATTGTGAATACATCATATTTAGAAGGTGATACTGCGGCGAAGGCTTCACAGCTCTTTAAAACTTATTTTTTAAAGGAAGCATTTGAAGAAAATAGCACAGAGTATGCGTTACTAGAAAACTATTCTCAAGCATTGATTCAATCGCTGCGTTTAGAAATAGCGGACGAGCAAAATAATGAAGATGTCGCAGAGAAATCTGAAGATGAGTTAGATTTGTTGAATGATAAGATTGCAGAAAGTGCCAAAGCTTTAAATTCAAAGCTCGGAAATAAAATTTATAAAATGCTTAATAACTCACTGGAAAATTCGTCAGAAGAAGACAATATTTACGTGAGTACAGGTCGTTTAAAAGATGGATTGAATTTAAGACAGGCCCCAAGTGCAGAATCGCCATTAGCCCTACCAAAGGAATTGCCAAATGGTACGGCGCTTAAGGTCATTAGCAAACAAGGCAACTGGTATAAAGTATTTGTGATTGGCAAAGGTGTAGAAGGCTGGGTAAATAGCACATTTACATCGATTACTGCCCCGACATATAAAGAGGCCTACGCAGCTTTTGTCGAAGTATATAATGACACATTAGTATTACGTGAAGGCGCAGAAAAGACGTATCCGAAAATTGCAGAGCTAGAAAATGGTACGGAACTACAAGTCTATGATGAATCAGATGGCTGGTATTATGTACATGTTCCAAGTATTAATGAGTATGGATGGGTACATAGCTATTTTGTTACACGTGAATAATTAAAATGAATCGCGCTTAGTCGCGATTTTTTGTTATGGAATGAAAGAAGGCCTACAGATGTTAAATAAATTAAATCGCTTTATACAGAGATGGATGCCCATTCTAACACCACTTAGTTTAGTAGTAGGTGTAATTTTAGAGGATATCGGGCAACACTTATTATTTTTAGTAGCATGGTTATTTGCTTTTATGACACTTGTTAGTGGGTTGAAAATGAATTTTCGTGATGTGAAAGTTTTTACAAAGTATCCTAAAACGATTTTATTCACAATTGCTTTTTTACATATTTTAATGCCACTTTGGGCATATGGATTATCCCAATGGGTTTTTGATGATCATTTACTGATGATCGGTTTTATTTTATCGGTTGCAGTCCCAACCGGTGTAACGAGTGTCATTTGGGTAACAATTGGTCGAGGAAATATTCCACTATGTTTAGCTATTATTTTAATTGACACATTATTAGCTCCGATTATTATGCCTGCCCTTCTTCATCTTTTTGTTGGAGAAACGATTCAAATCGATACAATGGGTTTGATTATGGATTTAATTTGGATGATTGTACTACCCTCTCTATTAGGAATCGTCATAAATGAGGTGTCAAAAGGACAAATTCAACGAAAATATGGTGCGGTGTTATCTCCTCTATCAAAGCTATGCTTATTTGGTGTTATTATGATTAATAGCAGTGCGATTGCGCCCTATTTAAAAAATATCAATAGTGAATTGGCGCTTGTGATTGGTATTGTTTTTGCACTTGCGGTTTCTGGCTATTTGATTGCATTTATTATTGGTTACATCGTTTGGAAGGATCGGACGATTGCAACGACATTTTTATTTACTGCAGGTATGCGAAATATTGCGGTAGGTGTCATTATTGCGACAACCTATTTTCCTGCCAAAGTTGCGATGCCAGTTGTTTTTGGTATGTTGTTTCAGCAAATACTGGCTTCGGTTTTCAATAAATTGAATGAGCGTCAAGTAACTAAAGTTTAGCGCAGCGTTAAAAAAGAAACAATTATGAGTAATTTAAAAATGCACTAAAAAAAATTAGGAAATGTAAAAAATAACTTCATATTAATCAATTAAAAGAAAGACGTATATTATTTAATAGGTCTTTCTTTTTTTATAAACTTATTTAATGTAATTTGACGTATTCATAAAAAAATAGGTAATAAAACTTACTTTACTATTTTATCGCATTGAAATACGGTTGATTTTTGATAGAAATTCACAATAAAGGTAATGTTTATTATTTTAATTAAAAGAAAATTCAGAAAAAATAAATTGACTAAATTATGTAAAAAAAGTATAGTGAAACCATAAATGATAATTATAATCATTTATTTTTCACCGAAAAATATTCCCCAAATGAGAAAGGAGAAATTTTTAGATGAAAGCAGCAGTAGTAACGAGTGATAAGTCCGTTAAAGTTGAGGACAAGCAATTAAGAGCACTAGAATATGGAGAGGCACTGGTAAAAACCGAATATTGTGGCGTTTGTCATACAGACTTACATGTGAAAAACGCAGATTTTGGTGATGTGACAGGCGTGGTGCTTGGACATGAAGGTGTCGGAAAAGTTATTGAAATCGGCGAAGGTGTCGAATCATTAAAAGTCGGTGATCGTGTATCAATCGCATGGATGTACGAGAGTTGTGGACATTGTGAATATTGTACAACAGGCCGCGAAACATTGTGCCGTGATGTAAAAAATGCGGGTTATACAGTCGATGGCGCAATGGCTGAGGAAGTTATTGTTAAAGCCGATTACGCAGTAAAAGTACCAGATAATTTAGATCCTGCAGCAGCGTCTTCAGTGACATGTGCGGGAGTTACGACATATAAAGCAGTAAAAGAATCACAAATTCGACCAGGTCAATGGATTGGTGTATTTGGTATTGGCGGCTTAGGAAATTTAGCTGTACAGTATGCTAAAAATGTATTTGGCGCTAAAGTAGTCGCATTTGATATTAGCGATGAAAAATTAGCCTTTGCGAAAGAGCTAGGTGCGGATGCAACCGTAAATTCATTAAATGAGGACCCTGTTGAAAAAGCAAAAGAATTAACAGGCGGTAAAGGGCTAGATGCAACGGTTATTACAGCAGTTGCAAAAACGCCATTTAACCAAGCAATTGATGTTGTAAAAGCAGGTGCACGAGTTGTAGCAGTTGGTTTACCTGTCGATAAAATGGATTTAAATATTCCACGCCTTGTACTAGACGGCATTCAAGTAGTGGGTTCATTAGTAGGAACGCGTCAAGATTTACAAGAGGCATTCCAATTTGCAGCTGAGGGTAAAGTAGTACCGAAAGTTGCCCTTCGTCCAATCGAGGATATTAATGATATTTTAGAAGAAATGGAAGAAGGTAAAATCACAGGCCGTATGGTAATTGATTTCACAAAATAATACATTAGTAAAACACTCATATGCTGTTTTTTCAGCATATGAGTGTTTTAAAATTAATTAGTTAATTTATTAAACTATTAACTAATTAATAAATAAATTTCCTTCTATATAATATGTTTGAAGCTGTAGTGCTTGACTATACAGTAACTGGATAGTTTACAGTAAGAATGTAAAAGAAAAAGAAGGGTCTTGAAATTATGTTTTCGGAAATCTGTGAAATCACAGTAGATAATAAACAACAGGCACTACAATTAAAAGTAGCGCCAAATCAGCAAGGTTATGTAGAGACGGTGGAAGAGTGTCTAACTGAAGCGCGTGAAGATACGCGCTATGTACCTGTTGGATTGTATGACAATAATATAATGGTTGGCTTTGCAATGTATGGCCGTTTTGTAGAAAATAACGAGGAACGCATTTGGTTTGACCGATATTTAATTGATGAGCATTTTCAAGGAAGAGGCTATGGCAAATATTTTATGAAACAAGTGTTGGATTTTTTAACGGAAAAATATCATTGTCATAGCATTTTTTTAAGTGTTTACGATGATAATTTATTTGCCATTCAACTCTATGAAAAAATGGGCTTTCACTTTAATGGAGAGCTTGATGTCCACGGTGAAAAGGTAATGGTTCGTGAACTAATAAACTAACTAATAAATTAAAAGAAGCTACCATCTAAAATGTGGCATAGCTTCTTTTTTGTTATACTAAATAAAATTAATTAGTTAATTTATAAAACAATTAATAAATAAATTTACTGAGGTGAAGACAATGATAAATATTGCATGTTTGCATGCACACTACTCAAATATTGCTTATATAGAACGGGCTTTTTATAGTCATACTGTCCAACTGCAGCACTATGTAGATCCAGGTGTGATGTGGCATGTACAACATCATCAAATAGAGCAAGCCAAAATGCAGGTAGGGAAGCAGCTCCAATGGATTGCAACAACTAAACCAGATGTCCTTGTTGTAACGTGTACGAATTATATTGCGTTAATGGATGCGTCATTGTCGGTACCGATGATTGAAATTGATGTGCCGTTTTTTAAATTACTCAAACAACAAAAACTACCGCTAACCTTATTTTTCACGAATCCGCAAACGGTCGAAGGAACGCTTAAACGTTTATATACATATGTAACTAGAGAGGTAGAGGTTGTGGTCATTCCAAAAGCATTTGATTTATTAATGGCGGGCGATAAAGTGGCGCATGACAAAATTGTTATGGCAGCACTGCAAGACGCACCAAAAAATGCAGCGGTTGCACAGCTTTCCATGGTAGATGCTGCAGAAAAAAACGGGCTACTGCATCCATTAATGCCACTTGTCGAAGCTATACTAAATAACGAATAAAGGTTTGAATTCGTTATTTAGTATGTGCTTGTATTTAAAAGAAGGAAAATAGAATGTGAAGCTTTTAGGCTTTCAGGCTTTTTTTGTTATACAATAATGTTAAATAGGGGGGATAAAATGGAAAAGTACGATAAAGGCGGCTTTTATGAATTGTCATTGGAGCTTACTGAAGGTCAATTAGAACAGGCGCTTGAACGATTACATACGGATAATGTTGTTGGCATAGCTCATTTTACAGGAGATTATGTAGAGTTGCAGGGGCAATTACGTGTAGCTGAAGGGCGTGTACCATGCGTTGTGACGGCAATGCAATCAGAGGGGGAGACCAGTTGGCTAACGCTTAGCGTGTCCCCAAAAGTATTGCGCCGTACAGGTTCTGCTGCAATAAATGAAGCATTTATTACAGTAGCAGAGCAATTGAACCCGTTCTTACTTGGTTTAATTGGCGAGGAAGTTAATGGCATCACAAGTCATGAGGATGTAAATGTTGAAGAGTTTCCGAACATTATTATTTTATTAAAAGATGCACAGCAAAAAAGAGGCTTCCAGATTTACGGTCAATAATAGGAAAAAGCAGAAAATGCTTTACGCGTTTTCTGCTTTTTTGTCTCGTAAAATAAATGCTGGAACGAGGTGGATATAAAGGAGCTCCATAATAATTTCAACAATTGTTTGCGTTACAATAATGGCCGCGACAAAAGTTTGTACAGCGCTAGGAAGTGCAAGAGCTAATGGGAGCACAACGAGTGAATTTCGTGTGAAGCTGCTAAAAATTAACGCACGTCCTGCACCGATGTCTAAGCGGAAAAGCGTTGCAATCGCTTTGGCAATCCACGGCATGATGAGCATAAATAAAATATAAATTGGAATGACAATTAAAATATCCTCGATAAATGTTAAGACCTTC
>NZ_HE578960.1:154073-161326 GCF_000307285.2 Kurthia sp. Dielmo | reverse complement strand
CCTCGATAAATGTTAAGACCTTCGTAATTTGTGAAGCCACAATGATAAATAAAGTGAATGCCATGAACGGAACCGGTAGCCACGCGGAACCATCAAGTACCTTTTGGGCAACTTCTTTTTTCGTTGCAAGTAATTGAATACAAATGGAAAAAACTAGTGGTAGTAAAATAATGACTAAAAATGTTTCAATAAATGGGCGAATTTCGATAATTGCTGCGGCCTGCTCTCCGATAAAAAGTGTTAAATAAAGTGGTAACAAGAGCATTTGCGCAAGTAATAAAATCGGTGTAGCAAGGAGCATTAGCTTTTCATTCCCACGACCAAGCGCTGTGAAAACGATGACATAGTCTATGCATGGTGTTAGTAAAACAAGAAAGACCCCAAGAAGCATCGGTGAATTGTCAGGTAGTAAGCGTGTTAATAGCCAGACAACTAGCGGTACTACAAGAAAATTTATCGTTAATAGTGCTGCAAGAAAACGCTTATTGACGAATGATTTTTTTAAGGATGTAAATGGAATTTGCGAAAACATGCTATACATTAAAATGGCGAGTGTTATCGAAATAATTGCAGAGAATGAGCTGGCAATTGAAGGTGAGAAGATACCAGCGAGTGCACCAAGAAAGAGTGCCAAGAAATAATAATAAATTTGTTGTTTTTCAAGTGTATCTCGAGTGAGCAATTGAAGTGGAGGCTCCTTTCTATGAATGCTGTACTTATTGTAGCACAGCGTATTATTTTCTTAAAAAAGTGTTTAAATAAGTTAGACTGATAATGTAAAAAAATTCCTGTATACTAACAACTAAAGAATGGGGGAGACAGTATGATCACTATTCGCGAAGCTATAAAAAAAGATGCAAGTGGGATTGCAGCGGTGCATGTTGAAAGTTGGCAAACAACGTATAAGGGGATTATTCCACAACATTTTTTAGATGAATTATCTGTAGGAGAGCGCACAAAATTATGGAATCAAAATTTAGAAAATCGTGAAAATATGATATTTGTAGCGGAGGATTCATCGGGAATTATCGGCTTCATTACCGGAGGAAAACGTAAGGAAAATACAGAAGTAGGTGCGACGGACTTAACATCACTTTACGTATTAGATGCTTGTCATGGGCAAGGAATTGGTCGCAAATTAGTAGACCAACTGATGCACGCTTTTAAAAAGCAGGGCTATAAAAAAGTATATGTCGATGTGTTAGCGGATAATGCGACGCGCCACTTCTATACGTATTTAGGTGCAGACTATGTTAAAACGGTAAAAGTTCGTATAGGTGGTAGGCTATTGAATGAAGAAGTATATGTTTTTGAAATTAATTAGTTAATTTATTAAACTATTAATTAATAAATAAATTTAAATAGAACATCAGATAATTAACGAATTGTATGATGCACGTTTCCCAATCGAATTTAAAAATAGCTATCGATTTTTACAATGATTTAGGTTTAATAGTAGATCATCTTGTAGACGATAAATTTATATTCTTTTAGATTGTAGAACAGAAAAACTAGTTAGGATTGTAACATGCTAACGTATCTTGTCACCCATCTGTTCGGCATATTGCTTTAAGTAGAGCTGGAGGATTTAGAAGATGTAGTCAAACGGTTGCAACATCGAGATATTGCATCAAGAGAAGCTTTTGGATTTGCGCCGACTGAGCTATTCCTAATAGCAAATGAAATAGGGGCGCGCGCAAAAATTCACTTTAATGATCCGGATGACAATAGTTTGGCGTTTATCACACCTCTTCGAAATCCTAAAAAAATAACAGAAATGTATTATTTGAATAAATGGAAAGTGTAGAACGATAGGAGGCTTATATGCAGAAGACAACAAATCATCCGAAGTTAAAAGCTTTTTTCGATGGGCTATTTTTAATTGGGGCTTTGCTAATTATTATTAAAATTATTGTAGCACTTGGAAATCATTTTTTAGATTGGCAAATCACCTTTTTTAATGATTCCCTTTTTTGGATGGCAGGACCATTGCTTATAGCAATTATTGGCGCCATTGGAACAGAGACAGTATCAAAGAAGAAAAAATAATTAATTAGTTAGTTAATTAATTTGTTAACTAATTAATAAATAAAAACACTACTCTCAATATCGAGTAGTGTTTTTATTTTAATTGTTTAAAAAATCGCGCTGGAACATGCACATTCGAATCGCATCATGGTAGCTCCCATTAATGAAAAATTCTTCTTTCAGTTCGCCTTCAATTTGAAAGCATGTCTTTCGATAAATATGAATTGCCTTGTGATTCTTCTTATCGACGAGTAAATAAATCTTGTGCAAGTTTAAAATCGTAAAGGCATATTCAATTGCAAGTTTAGTAGCTATACTTGCGTAACCTTTTCCCTGTGATTGTGGGTCGATAATAATTTGAAACTCTGCATTTCGGTGAATTAAATCGATTTCTACTAGCTCAACGAGACCAACAGTTTGTTTATCATCCATTAAGATAAAACGACGTTCACTTTGGTTATGAATATGTTTCTCGAATAAATCTTGTAACTCGGCAAATGATTCATAAGGTTCTTCAAATCAATAAGACATAATTTTGTTGTCGTTATTTAAGAGATGAATATAGCGTAGGTCTTCACGTTCAAGAGCGCGTAATTGTATATTTGCTTTCATAAGTATAACTCCTTCATGATTTCTACGTTGAGCATAAAGTATCCAGTAGCTGTAGAGTCAACATGTGTAAAAAATAAAATTAATTAGTTAATAAATTAGTTTGTTAATTGTTTTATTTATAAATTCATTTTGAAAATCTACCTGTCATTTCAAGCTTATGATTTAGCAAAAGTGCCTTTTTGGTGGAGTCAATTAATTCCGTATTCTTTTTTGCTTGCGTAGTGCTAAGGCTTGATGAAAACAGTTTTGAGCCTTTTGATGAAACCCAACTTCCATATAACATTTCCCCATATGTTGCAAAATAAAATCTCGATGTGATTCGATAAGATGTGTATTACATAAGAATAGTGCCTTTTTAAATAATTTTAACGCAAGCGCATGTAAGTCACTATATTTGTATGTTTCACCAAGACGAACAAGTGTGATGAGTTCTTTTTTGGGGTCATTGTTTTCTCGCGCATAATCCAGACAGATGTGAAAATAATTTTCAGCCACAACAATATCAGTTGGAACATGCACACTGTGAAGGCGATAATAATAACCAAGAATACTAGCAAGCCGGTATTTTTCTAAATCCTTCGCATGAGGGAATTGTTGCTCATATTCAGTGATTTTTTGCTGTAGATGTTGCTGGTCTAATGTTGCTTCTCGCAAAAAATGCTGCTCGTCAAAATAAACTTTCATATCCCTTCCTCCTTTTTGATACAGAAAAACCCACAATTCTCATGGCGGTGAAGAATTGTGGGCCCAATTCGGGTTATTACATAATAGGGATTTTTAAATTAAGTACTAGTAAGAGGTGATCTCCATTTGGGATGAATAATGGAATCATTCTTTAGATAAAAGCATATTTAAGAGTTTAAGGCTTAACTAGCCACCAGTGATCTGCTGCTGCGACAATAACTGTTGCTGCTAGCAAAGAATAATACCCTAGTGCTGTTTTAAATTTTGTTGAAAATTTATGTTTTTCCATTATCATCACCTCCTTAAAAATAATATAATAGAAAAGTGAACCTTGTGCACAGTTTGTAAACTATATGACACATTTGGATGGTGGAGAAATTGAAAATTGGAACATTAATAAAACGAATCCGTAAGAGCAAAAGTCTAACACAGGAACAAGTTGCCAATGCTATGATGATTACAAGACCCTATTTAGCAAAAATCGAAAACAATCATCATCAAATTTCTTCAGAGAAATTAACATATATTTTAGACTATTGTAATGTGAATTATGATGAATTTCTTTTTATGAAAAATGATTTTAAAGTAAGTGAGAAGACAGGTACTTATTCAGAAATAATAGATATGTATGTGAAAAATGATTTTGAAAGTGTAAATAAATTAAAAGAGCATTCCCAATATAAATTTGAAGAAACACAGGATATTTATTATCGACATTTAGTCATTTTATGTGAGTGCATTGCAATGAAATTTGATATAGAAAAAATACCAGAGTTTTATCGTCAGGAGCTAACGGAGTATCTAATGAGTGTTAATGAATGGACTTATTATGAATTGGTTTTGTTCAATAATTTTTTATACTTATTTCCACCTAATACAACAATGCTTCTCGCAGATAATCTAATAGATAGAGCTTTAAAATATAAAGAATTAAAAAGCGATTATGAAATTATTGGAATGTTATTGTTCAATCTTATCAATATAAGTTTTAAAATAAAAAACTATAAAAAGATAGACATATTTTTAAATGTTGCTAAAAAATTATATAGTGAGCAAAATCGTTTCTTCGAGCAAACGATGATTAAGTACTATACAGGCTTGCGTATGATTTTAGATAAAAAAGAAGAAGGAATCGAACTTAGTCGCCAGGCGCTTGAAGTTTTTAAATTACTTGATCATCATGATTTATATACTTTTTATGAAGGGCGTTTGCATCAATTATTAAAAGAAATGGAATAACTAAAAAGCTCCTACGATAGGTATGTGTTATAGGAGTTTTTTGTAGTAGGTACATTATTGATTTCTTTATTTTTGTATTGTAAGATGAAAAGAACAAATGTTCGCTAATGAAAAATAAGGGGATAGAGAAATGAAAACAGCAGGCATCTTTGAGCATGGTACAGATTTAGTAGCATTTGATTATTATGAGGTAGAGCCTTTAACAGCTGAAGTAATTAAAGAGGTGCAGCAACAATTTAATGTGACACTTCCAAAGGCATATATTGAATTAATGTCACTTCAAAATGGTGGGAGTTTGTCAGATGCAAAAAATACATATTACGTGAATGTAAAGGATTCAGACGAGCAAGAAGTAATTGGTGTTTCACATTTATATGGTATCTCAATGGATGACACGGCGATGGGGGGCACTTTTTATATGATAGAAGAATGGGAATATCCAGAGAATATTATTATTATTTCTGATGAAGCTCATTATGCAGTCTGTTTAGATTATCGGAATTATGCAGGGGATAATCCATCGATTTGCTATATTGATTTAGAACTAGAGTTAGATATTGAAATTGCGCCGGATTTTGAGACATTTATCGAGAATTTAACCAACTATATAGATGAAGACGAAGATGATTATGACTATGAAGACGAAGATGAAGATGAAGTTATTTCACAAGAGGCCTTCGAAACGTTAATTAAGGAGGATAAAGATAATATTGGAATTCAAAATGGGTTTTATTATTTTGAACGTCAAGAGGTGCCAGTGGAATGGTTTATTAAACAGCTGAATTTTGCTGTTCATAGTAAGCATGAAGAGGTATGTGACCAAGTGGCGCAAAGCGTTATTTTACTATTAAAAAAACATATAAAAACAGGTGTTTTAACAGGACATTTTTCAGAGATTCATACGATTGCGGAAATGATTGAGCGTAATGAGGGTCCTGATGCAAATCACTATAAAACTAGAGTTAATGGATTTTTAAGAGCGGCAGAAGCAAAATAAATAGTAAAAAAACAGTCCAAGGCGGGCTGTTTTTTAATCGTTTATCGATGTGTGGGTACTGTATAAAAACTTGGGTCGAAATCTTTTTCTTTTTTCAGATGTGATTGGTACGCTTTAATATACATACCTAGTGTATCGCGGTTATAACGCAAGGCCTTAATACGCATAAAATAATCCTGCATCAAATGCACATCATGATAGGGTAAATGAAGATTAAAGAAATTATGATGTAGTCGGTTTGTAAAAACAGGATTTTCTTCAAATTTTTCATAGCTGATTGGTGAATTGAAAATCGTAATAATCGCGCTATCTTCCTCAATTGACATTTGTTTAAGCTCCTGCCTGCCAGTAATGACGACCGGTTGGATAAATTTAAAATTGTTTAGACCGATTTCATTTAAATGTTGAACGGTTTCAGAGAGCACTTGATTTGCTGTATAACGCTGTTTATCTGCTTGTGTATGAAAATAAACAATGTTAATGAGTTCAATTTCATTTGCTAAATATCGTTCAACAAAACCTTGAATGGCATAGGCAAATGTAAAATTGTCACTGAAAAAATAAACTTTTTGCAATGAAATAGAATGAGCCAAAATGTAAAACATCTCCGTTCGATTTATATCATATAATTAATGGGAATAAATTCTTTATATATATCGGTCACGCTAGTATTATTATAGATTTATTTTTGATTTTCAATTGGATTTTTACATAAAAGATAAAAATAAAGGAAGAAGTGAAAAAATGATAGAGCAAACTTGGGGCATCCGAACCGAAAAGAAAAAGATTATACGCGATAGTGAGAAAAAAATCTATGCTATTCGTGATATAGAAGGAGACGAGTGGATTGTAAAAGGAGAAAAAGCACCACTTTGGCAGGTAGAGCAACAGGCACAATTTGCAAATAAATTGATAGGGATTTTACCGGTGCCTAGCTATAAAAAAACACAAGATGAGGTATATGCAGTAGCAAAAGATGGCCTCACTTGGACGATAGAAACACGTCAGTTTGGGCGAGAAGTAAATCATTTAACAGATAGTATGCTTCTATCAATGGCCACGATGCTTGGAAAACTGCATGCAGAATCACTTCGTCAATCGTACCGTTTTCACCGAGCGACGTCTTGGAGTCTATTTGGCGGTAATGCAACGGAGGCAATTGGGGATTATGATGAAAATGAGCTAAGCTTTTTAGAAATGAAGGCAGCGTACGGACAAGAAAATATTTTTGAAGAAATTGAAACACAGTATTTAGCACATCGTACATACTTGAAGAATTGTTGGAAGCGTCTGCCGATAGCTGCTGTGCAGGGGGATTTTTGTCATTATAATATGTTATTTGATGGAGACTGTGTGCAAAGTGTTTTTGACTTTAATTTAGCTGGCGATGAGCGCCTGTTAAATGAGTGCATTGCGGTAGCTGTCTATTGCTGTTGGCATGTGGAATCGGACAGCATGTTTTCGGCTGAGGAGCGTTACACATTATTTACGGAGGCGTATCAAAAACATCGTGTATGGACAAAGGAGGAGCGAGCCGTCGCGAAGCGTTTAAAAGCGATTATTCGTGCATTCCGCTATGACCGCGTAGCTAGAGGAATCGAAAATGTAGCTAATAGGCATTTATTTTTAGAAGAGACGTTACAAATTTTAAAGACATAATAAAGAGGCTGGGACAAAACAAGTCATTTTCCTT
>NZ_HE578960.1:150235-153803 GCF_000307285.2 Kurthia sp. Dielmo | reverse complement strand
CGCAACGAAAAAACGGAACCGCGCTATAACGCGATTCCGGTTTTTCTTATGCTCATATGAACGATTGTTTTTATACGTATGTCCCAGCCTCTTTATAGTTATTATTTAAAATAATCTGGCTGCCAGAAGCCTTTAAATTCAGCATCTGTTTCGATTAATTTTTGGAAGCTATCAGTTTTATAGGCGGCCGTTAAATCTTTTACAAATTGTTTATCTTTATCCTCTGTGCGAACAGCAATTAAATTTTGGTATTCAAATGGCGGGTCCTCTAGTAATAGACTATCATCTAAGCTACGGTCGGCTGCTAAAATATAATTGCCATTTACGAGTGCGAAATCAACATCACTAATGACGCGAGCCAATTGGGCTTGCTCTACTTCAACAAATTTAATGTTAATATGATAGCTTTCAACATCATGTTTACTAACAGTTAATGGCTCATAATCTTTCTTGAGTGTCACGAAATCAAGTTGTTCTAATAAACGAAGAGCGCGTGCAAAGTTTGGTGGATCATTAGGAATCGCAATTTTATATTCTTTGTTTTTATCTAAATTTTTTAATGAATCATAGCGGTCTGAGTAAAGACCCATCGGTGCAGTCGGAACTTTGATGGTTTCGGTTAAATCGACATTATTTTCTTTAACAAAATTTTTGAAATATGCCGTATGTTGATAAATATCGGCATCTAGTGATCCTTCAGCAAGGGCAAAATTCACTTCATTACCACTTGTAAATTCTTTGTATTCAATAGTGTAGCCTTGTTTCTTTAGAATTGGCTCAATCCCTTTACGTACTTGATCGCTATAGGGTCCTGGGGTAAAGCCAATGCGGATTGTTTTTGTATCATCTGCACTGGCTTTATTGTCGCTTGATGTCTTGCCGCAAGCAGCGAGCACCGCTAAAAGTACAATACTTAATAAAATGGTTACAATTTTCTTCATTCTTCATATCCTCCTTAATTTGAGTAAAATAAAAGAGGCACTATATGTAAAAACATACGTGCCTCCGGTAGTCCGGTCGGAAATATAAGTTAGCCGATAGGAATTAAAGAGTATTCTAGCAAGTAATAGAAAAATTAGCAATGATTATTTTTTTAAATATTTTTTAATTCATACTTGACCAATGGGTATTATTCGTTTAATCTATGAAGCATAAGAATTTTACAGTGACTGGACAACCAGAGCTCTTAACCGACACATTTGATGCGATTTGTTAAGAGCTCTTTTTGTTTTCTTAATTAAATATTTATAGCGACTGGACCACCGGAGCTCTTCTCATAATAGAAGGGCTCCGATTGTGTTTTACGGACTAGACAACTAGCCGTAATCATAGAAAGGAGAGGATGGAATGACAGCAATTAAAGGTGCGGGCCATGTTTGGCTAGATGGGAAGCAAGTAACTAATTTAGCAGAGCATGCAGCGTTTAAAGGGACTTTTCAAACGATTCAAGAATTATTAGCACGTATTGATGACGAGCCGGTTGGTTATAAGGATGCCAAACTTGGTAAGTATGTACATCAGGCATTTTCAATTCCGACAACTAAAGAGCAATTGTTAGAAAAACGTGCAGCTTTTGAGGCATGGAGTATACAAAGTTTTGGTATGATGAGCCGGTTATCCGATTATGCTTATGCATTGATTACCGGATACTACATAGACCGCGAGCAGTTTGCACAGTATGATGCGACATTTCCCCAAAAAATAGAAATGTATTATGAGCAATTAAAATCAGAGCGCCGTTTGCTAACGACAGCTATTGCTGATCCACAAATTGATCGTTCAAAGCCACTGACAGAGCGCCCTGAGCATGCGCTACTACATGTTGTAGAAGAAACAACGGATGGTATTTACGTAAGTGGTGCAAAAATGATTGCGACAGGCGCCCCCTATGTTGACGATATTTTAGTAAATACACCCTATAGTAAAGCAGAAGAGCAAGAGAAGTTTGCTAATTTCTTTATTGTATCTACACAGTCACCAGGACTTGAGATTATTTGCCGTAAAAGTCATGCGGCGCAGGATTTGGCATTATATCCGCTTGCTAGTCAATTTGATGAAATGGATGCAGTAGTCGTATTTAATCGTGTATTTATCCCGAATGACCGCATTTTTATACGCGGCAATGCAGAGGGAGTAGTAAAAGCGCATCGTCATCAGCAGTTAAATGAATTAGCACATTATCAAACGGTCATTCGTTTATTGACGAAATTAAAATTTGTGGCAGGTGTAACGACGGCGGTTGCTGAAAGTATTCGCGTAACAGAATTTTTAAATGTTCAGCAAAAAGTGGGCGAACTGTACATGCAGGTAGATACAATTGAAGCATTGCTACACACCTCGGAAACGAATGGATTTGTGCAAGAGAATGGTGTTTTTACACCAAGTGCTGTACAACTACAAGTCGCACGAAATCTTGGAACGAGTTATTATAGTCGCGCGATTAGTATTTTAAAGGAAATTGGGGCAGGTGGATTTACACAGCTACCCTCCACATTAATCGAACGTTTTGAAGATGAAGCGTTACAAAAGCAACTTGAAACATATTATGTCGGCGCTGCGAGTTCAGCAAAACAAAAAACGGCTCTTTTCCGTATTGGGTGGGAACTTGTAGGAAGTGAACTAGGGAGTCGTCATGATTTATATGAACGCTTTTATACAGGCGACCCATTCCGTATCCAATCTTTATTTTTTGAAAATTATGATAAATTACCGCTTGATGATTATTTAGATACATTTTTAACGAAAATTCAGCAACGAGAGGAGTTGCTTTTATGACAGCTTGGCTAGAACGTTTAAATGATGGACGAAATGTTTGGTACGGTACAGAAAAGGTAGAGCATTTGGCATCGCATCATGCATTTAAAGGCACAGTGGCCACAATTGAAAAATTACTTACATTATCAAATGAAGCATTATATATAGAGGGGAGACATGCTTCGTTTCATATTCCTAAAAATATAGAGCAACTACAGAAAAAGCAGCATGCCTATGAGATTTGGGTGGATGAGACTTTTGGAATGATGAGCCGTCTATCCGAATATTCGAGAGAAATTGAAACAGGATGGTACGCAAATCGACGTCAGATTGCTACATATATTCCGCATTTTGAGGAGAAAATCATACGGCGTTATAACGATTCCAAAGAGCACGAATTACTATCAACTGCAGCGGCACAGGATCTACAGCGTAAACGTAGTCAATCTGCAGTTGAAGTGGCTAGTGGACAGCTTCGGATTGTGAAAAAAACAGAAGAAGGCGTAATTGTACGCGGTGCAAAAACGATTGCGACAGCTGCACCATATGTAGATGAATACATTATTTCATCATTTCACCCACGTAGTGCTGAACAAAAATCGTTGGCTAATATTTTCCTGATTCCAGCGAATTTAGCGGGTCTACAAATTATTAGCCGCGCTTCCTTTGCAAGTGACGATAAAGTAAATCAGCCACTTAGTGCACGATTTGATGAAATGGATGCGGTGTTGCTTTTTGAAGACGTACTCATCCCATGGGAATATGTGCTAGTACACGAGGACCCGGAAGCGGCTTGGAAATTGCAGCAAGATCC
>NZ_HE578960.1:134360-149911 GCF_000307285.2 Kurthia sp. Dielmo | reverse complement strand
TTACGTCTTTCTTACATGTTCAAAATGAATTAGCAACGCTATTTTCACAAATTGAGGTCATTAAGGCCTTACTTCAAACAGCTCAGCAAACAGGGCAATTAATTAACGGTGTATATTTACCGAACAAGCAATATTTGGCGACTGCACGAAATTTAGGAACGACCTATTATCCGAAAGCGATTGAAATTATTCAAAAGCTAAGTGCATCAGGCTTACTTCAAACACCTGCGACACTTGAATTATTTGATGTACATCCAGAATGGCATTCCTATTTTGAAGGTGCCTCATTGAATGGATATGACCGCACATTATTGAATAAAGTAGCATGGGATTTAGTTGGCAGTCAGCTCGGAGCACGCCATGAATTATATGAGCGTTTTTATTCGGGAGACCCCGTAAGAACCTATGCGAATTACTATAAACAACATACAAAAAAAGAGGCATGGCAACAATTTGCTACGTCTATCTTATAGGAGGAATTTACAATGACAAATACACATTTTTACTGGTTTGCACCAACCAATGGCGATGGTGAATTTTTAGGGACGGAAAAACCGCAGCGTCCAGCAAATTTAGAAACGATTACGCAAGTAGCACAGGCGGCTGAGGATGCTGGTTTTGAAGGTATTTTAATTCCAACAGGCGTACCCTATTTAGACTCATGGGCAGTGGGCTCAGCTATCGTTCATCATACGAAAAAAATTCGTCCACTTGTAGCATTCCGTCCAGGCTTTATTTCACCAACTGTGGCATCTAAACTGGCGGCAACATTGGATCAGTTTTCTGATGGACGTTTATTAGTAAATGTGGTGACAGGTGGTTCACAAACCGAGCTGGCAAAAGACGGCGATTATACAGAGCATGGTGAGCGCTATGAACGTACGGGTGAATTTTTAGATGTGATTAAAAAAACATGGCAGGAAGACTCCGTGACGCATAAAGGTGAATTTTTCGAAACAACA
Source organism: Kurthia sp. Dielmo (assembly GCF_000307285.2). Lineage (NCBI taxonomy): Bacteria > Bacillati > Bacillota > Bacilli > Caryophanales > Caryophanaceae > Kurthia > Kurthia sp. Dielmo. Next base: position 148,949 of record NZ_HE578960.1, on the reverse strand, counting down.
GATGCGACGTTATTCCCGCCACTTAAGCAGCAAGCAGGCATTCCAATTTATTTTGGTGGCTCTTCTGATATCGCCAAAGAAATTGCGGCCGAGCATGCGGATGTGTTTTTACAATGGGGTGAACCAGTGGCGCGCATTGGTGAACAAATCCAAGATGTAAAGGCGCGTGCTAAAAAATATGGTCGTACGTTAGAATATGGCATTCGTCTGCATATTGTGGTACGTGATACAGAGGAAGAGGCATGGGCAGCGGCGCATCATATTATTAGCCAAATTGATACGGATGTACAGCAGTCGATTCAGCAAATTAAATCGGGCAGTGACTCTGTCGCACAGCAGCGTATGACGGAAATTGCCGCAAAAACAGACCGCTTCGACAAATATAGCTGGACCGGCATTGGGAAAGTAAGAAAAGGTGCAGGGACCGCAATCGTTGGCACACCAGATCAGGTAAAAGAAGCACTTGATGACTATGTCAATGTGGGCATTACACACTTTGTTTTATCTGGCTTCCCACATGCAGAAGAAGCGACACGTTTTGGTAAAGATGTGTTACCGAAATTCAATCCAGTAACGGTATAGGAGGAATTATTATGAATTTTTTAACATGGGGAGGTAATGTGAGTGGAGGATTTTTACGCTCACATGTCGTACAAGAAAAGCGTAGCGATATTGCTTACAATATTGAATTGGCACAATTAGCAGATCGATTAGGTGTGGAAGGTATTTTATATCCAGTGCGTTATGTAGGGCGTATTGGCGGTTCAGCTTCAGACTCAGGACAGCTTGATCCACTTAGTATCATTAGCGCGATGGCGATGAAAACAGAAAAGGTACATTTATTGGCTGCTATATTACCAGGGTTCATCCATCCCGTAACATTAGCAAAAGCAGGCGCTACATTAGATGTGATTTCTAATGGACGTTTTCATATTAATTTAGTGAGTGGTTGGTTTAAGGCGGAGCAGGAAGCCTTTGGTATCGAATGGATTCAGCATGCAGATCGTTATCGTCGCTCAGAGGAGTATTTACAAGTAGTAAAAGGATTATGGACGAAGGATAATTTTCATTTTGACGGAGACTTTTACAAAATTAATGGTGGAACATTGTCACCGAAACCGATACAAAAACCATATCCAGCAATTTATCAAGGCGGAAATTCAGAGGAATCACAGCGGATTGCGGCAGCAAACTCAGATATTTATTTTATGAATGGTGCGCCAGTTGAAGAACTAATTGAACAAATTGAAGCAGTCCGAGGTTTTACAAATAAGCGCACAGTAAAATATGCGGTGGCGGCCTATGTGATTGCACGTGAAACAGAGGAAGAGGCACAGCGCGAGTATGCACATATTTTAGAACAGGCGGATGAAGCAGCGATTGAACAGTTTAAAAAGAGTAAGGAAACGAAAGGTATGTGGAAAAATGCGAAAGAAATTAACGATTTTGTTGCCAATAATGAAGGCTTTCGTGTTGGTCTAATTGGTAGTTATGAGCAGGTTGTAGAGAAAATTAAAGCACTTGAAGCGATTGGTATTGAAAAAATTTTAATAGCATTTCGCCATCCGTTGCAAGAATTGCCAGTATTCTATGAACAGGTAGTACCGCGAGTAAATTCTTTCGCATTAAATACCAAGTAAATTGATAAGTATACAACAGAAAGGGTGCTGTGATTGATTACATTAAAAAATGTGAGTAAGGCATATAAGTCGAAAAAATCATCGTTTCAGGCAGTGCATGATACGTCACTTACGGTGAAGCAGGGGGAGATTTTCGGCATTATTGGATTTAGTGGTGCAGGGAAATCAACGTTACTACGACTCATTAACTTAATTGAACAGCCATCGACAGGTGAAGTCTGGTTTGATGGTGAAGAGTTAACAGCCTTAAAGCCAAAACAACTTGAAAAAAAACGACATGAAATTGGCATGATTTTTCAGCATTTTAATTTATTGCTGAATAAAACAGTGGTCGGCAATATTGAATTTGCTTTAAAAGCTGCAGGTGTACCTAAAAAGGAACGTGCTGAACGGATTGAGCATATTTTAAAAGTGGTGGAGTTGACGGATAAAGCAAGGCATTATCCATCACAATTAAGTGGTGGGCAAAAACAGCGTGTAGCAATTGCGCGTGCGCTCGTATTAAATCCAAAAGTATTATTATGTGATGAACCGACATCTGCTTTAGATCCACAAACAACGGAAAATATTTTAGATTTCTTAAAATCTATTAATGAACAGCTTGGTGTAACACTTGTGGTTGTGACACATGAGATGGATGTCGTCAATACATTATGTCACCGAGTTGCAGTGATGGAAGAGGGGCGCGTGCAAGAGGAGTTAGTTTTATCACAAGCACCGACTTCAGCAACGACGCGTATTGGTCATTTGCTCGTTGAAAACCGTCGCAAAGAGTCAGCACAAGCGTTGAAAGGAGAGGTCGTACATGTTTGATAATATTTTGCCACTATTACCGGAAATTTATGAGAGTGTTGGACAAACGGCATTGATGGTTAGTTTTTCATTAGTGGCTGCAATTGTTTTAGGGACTCCACTCGGCGTATATGTTTTTTTAACGGAGCAAGGCTCAATTCAGCAAAATACGACGGTTAATCGTTTACTTAATATGGTCATTAACTTGATTCGTTCATTTCCATTTATCATTTTGCTAGTAGTGCTTATCCCAGTGACACGCATGATTGTTGGTGAAACTGTTGGACCGCTTGCAGCATCTGTGCCTTTATCTATTGCCGCAATTCCTTATTTTGCGCGTCTTGTTGAGCAAGCCTTGAAAGAAGTACCAAAAGGAACAATCGAAGCGGCAATTGCGATCGGCACACCGAAGCATTTAATTATTAAAGATGTCTTATTAAACGAAGCGCGCTCGGGTATTTTACTGGCATTAACAGTTACCACAATTAGTTTTATCTCTTACTCTGCAATGGCAGGAATTGTTGGTGGTGGGGGCATTGGGGATTTAGCAATTCGTTATGGCTATTACCGTTTCCAAACAGACGTCATGCTCTTTATGGTCGTGCTATTAGTGGTCATTGTTCAAGTGATTCAATTTGTAGGAAATCAAACTGCTAAAAAACTAGATAAACGAAATGTATAGGAGGAAATGAAATGGTTAAAGTAGAAACAGAACCGATTAACATAAATTCACAAGCATTTGAAAACTTGCTAGAAAGCATTCAAGCAGATGCAGAGCTACGCCGTGGACAGGATGCGCGTCTTTTACCGACGAAGGCGATTGAGTGGATTAAAGAAGCAAATCTCGGAGCATTGCGTTTGCCAAAGGAACTTGGTGGGAGCGGTATTACTAATCAGGAATTGTTTGAAGTGATTCGACGTATCGCAACTGCTGACCCAGACGTTGCACATGCATTGCGTTCGCATTTTATTTTCGTAGAGGATAATTTGGCAGCACCAGCTAGTGCGGAACGAACGCGCCGCCTGCAATTAGTGGCAGACGGTGCGCTTGTTGGAAATGCTACAACAGAGATTTCAGCCAAGCCTCAAGGTAGTAAACAGTATGATACGACGTTGACGAAAACCGCAACAGGATATACATTAAATGGGAGGAAGTATTTTACAACCGGTACATTATATGCAGATTATGTATATGTACTTGCTGCTGGTGAAGAGAATCGCGTGTTTGTGGCATTTATTCCAACTAATCGACTAGGAGTACAAGTATTCGATGATTGGGATGGCTTCGGGCAACAATTAACTGCGAGCGGCTCTACAACGTTTACAGGGGTAGCCGTAGAGACGCATGAAGTAGTGGAATTAGTTCGTGAAAAGCAGCAGTATGTGCCAGTTCGCCAATTATTTTTACAAGCCGTTGCAGCAGGGATTGTTGAAAGCATCGTCAAAGACAGCATAGCACTAGTAAAAAATCGCCAACGAACTTTTACACATGGTGCCGCAGAGCACGCATCAATTGACCCGATTCTACTGCAAACAATTGGAGAATTACAGGCAACTAATTTTACAGTGAAAACAGCCTTAGCACAGGCGGCAACCGCATTGGATGAGGCGATTGCTCATCGTGGGACGGCTGAATTTGCGCAGTATCAGCATGAAGCAGCATTACAAGCAGCCTATTTGAAAATTATTGCTGAGAAAATTTCATTAGAAGCGGCGACAAAGCTTTTTGATGTTGGTGGAGCTTCTGCAACAAGACGCGGGGCACAACTTGACAGACATTGGCGGAATTTACGTACCATTGCCTCGCATAATCCTTCTTCATATAAAGCAAAAGACATTGGCCATTATTTAGTAAATGACGAAGAATTACCGATAAATGGCTATTACTAGGAGCGAATCATGACAACATTTGAATTTAACCAACAAGTGCCCATTGAATTTGGTATCGGTGCACTCGACAAACTACCGAAAATTATTACACGATTGCATGGAACAAAAGGATTGATCATTTCGACAAAATCAATGATTCAAAATGGAACGGTTGCGAAAATTAAGGAGCAAAACCCAACGCTACAAGAGGTGTTTTATGATATTCAGCCAAATCCAACGATTCAAAACACACAGGACTGCGTAGATTTACTACGTGAGGAGCAGTATGATTTTGCAATTGCACTTGGTGGAGGTAGTGTACTTGATGCCGCGAAAGTAGCGGCTGTACTAGCGCCCACCACGGCATCTGTACAGACGTATTTTGACGGTCAGTACATACTTGAAAAAGCTGGACTGCCGCTGATTGCGATTCCGACGACAGCTGGCACTGCAAGTGAAATTACAAAAGTATCGGTATTAACGGATACGGTATCAGGCAAAAAAGCACCACTAAATGACGCGCTTCTTTATGCAAGTTATGCACTAATTGACCCCTTATTAACAGTAAGCTGTTCGCAAAAAGTGACGGCAACAAGCGGTATTGATGTACTGGCACATTCCCTTGAGGCATTGTATAGCGTAAAACATCAGCCATTTACGGATTTATTTGCGAAGCATGCGGCGCGTCTTGTATTTGATTATTTACCGAAGGCTTATGACCACCCAGAGGATATTACGGTCCGTACGAAAATGGCGGAAGCCTCTGTAGCAGCTGGTATGGCCTTTAATTTAACGCAAACTGCTGCGGCACATGCATGCTCATACCCCTTAACGGAGCAGCTTGGTGTGCCACATGGCGAGGCATGCGCCTTTACGCTACCAGCCTTCTGGGTACATAATGCAACAAATGCACAAGATGATGGCCGCTTAGAAGCCATTAGTCGTGAGCTAGGATTTAACGATGCGCATCATTTAGCGCAAGCCATTGAAAAGTTAAAAGCTCATTTACAACTACGCACAACATGGGCAGAGCTTGGTGTGACAACTGATGCCGAACTTCAGCGTATTGTCGACGATAGCTTTTCAGGCAATATGCTAAATAATCCCGTTGCATTTACACCGGAGACGTTGTTTGAGTTTTATAAGGGGATTTAGAAAAAGAGGCTGGGACAAAACACGTCATTTTCCTTTTTTAATGTTCGCAACAAAAAACCGGAAGCGCGTCACAGCACGATTCCGGTTTTTCTTATGCTTCTAGGAGAGGGTGTCTTACACTTTTGTCCCAGTCACTTTTATTTAAAAATACGTTGTAAGAAACGTATAAATAATAATTATTAGCACCAAATAGCTATACGTTATAACTGTATCGATGTATTTTTTAAAGAGTCGATCATAGCGATATTCATAATAAAAATCGACGATAAAAGGAATAAATGAAAAGCAGATTATATAGAGAATAAGGAACCGACTGTCATGTAAAAAGCCGAAAAACGTAAAGGCAATTGCAGCAACAATCGCAATGATGTGTAGCAAACGATGCTGTTCAGATACGTAATAATAGCTTCGGGGAATGAATTTAGAGCGATTTCTAGACAGCTGTATAATCATTGGCAAGATGAAACTAGTAAAGACAATAAACAGGAAGAAAATCCAAGTATTCTTACTCTCTGTAAGCTCGTAAAAGAACCAATCATCACCTGAAAATTTTCCGCCATACACTTTGTTCGTCGCTCTATTAGATAGCCAATAGTTGCCATCCTCTGTATAGACTCGGTATGCAAACATTTCGTCATTTGCATAGTTGATAATGAGGTCGACATTAGGCTCTACATTTTTCGGAAGTGTTGTTTCTTTTGCGTTTTTTACATACTGTTCAAGCAACTTGATTTTTTTCTCATTTTTCATCACAGTTGTATCTAAATCTAAAAAGGATGTTGTTGCACTAAAAGCATCTTCATCCCAAGCGTCGCTAACATAGACTTTTTGAATTGACTCATCCGTTGGGACAGTGGATGTTGAGAATGTGTAGTCGGTATTCATGGTCGTCATAAATAAAAGAATAAGAACAACACCAATGCCCGCCATGATTAGTGGGTATATAAGGTCTTTTGGACGTTTTTGTAAGGGCACATTTTCGATGTGTGCCGTAATACGTGCCTGCATCGCTTCGTCAAAGTGGTCTTCATGAGAGCGCTCGAAAAGATCTTTATTCAAAGTCTCATAGGCTTTCGCAAGCATTTTATCGACCTTGGGCTCAGAATACGTTAGAAATTTACTGATTTCATACGAATGTAAATGCGCATACTCCGCTAAAATAATAACGTCCTTTAACTTTGTAGATTGTTTAAATGGTACAGTTTTTTTCTTTTTCTGGACATACTGTTTACTGAAATTCATTGTATCCTTTAATAGCATGGTTTCGAATTCAGTTGATTTTACATTGCTTTTAGATGCTGCAAGAAAAACTTTTTGCAGGACTTCCTCTGCAGCGTGCCAGTCTTCTGTATAGAAATACGCCATTTGTAAATGGGTATTGCCGTAGGTTGACATGATGGTCTGTAAATCCAAAAAAACACCTCCTATTATTTTCCTTCTTTTATTGTCTCAAATAATTACAATACATGCACAGGAAAATATTATTTTTTTGATAGTTTTCCCAAAAACAAGAAAAAACCCGCTCCTCTAAAGGAACGGGCTTTTTTTATTTACCAGTAGCATTTGGATCTGGATTTGTGTAATCAAGCTTCAATGGATCTGCTGGTTTATAGTCAGTCGGTGTATAGAAACGTAAGAGGTCACCATTAACGATTTGATCTGAAATCCCTAATTTCGTACTTACTTCAGCACTTGTTTCTTTCGCTTTTTCAATACGTGCTAAATCCTTTTTCTTTTCAGGGTCTAGCTGTTTACCTGTTTTCGTATCGTATACTTTTTCATCAATTGAGTAAACTGATGGGCTTGTGAAATCACCATTACGGAATGCGACAACTTCCTTATGGTCTTTTGATAATAAGTCAGTACCTAATTGAACGTATTTTTGTGTATCTTCGCCAAGTAAGTGTAAAATTGTTGGCAGCATATCGATTTGACCACCATACGTATGTTTTACGCCACCTTGCATACCTGGTACGTGAATGAATAAAGGAACACGTTGTAGACCAGCGTTTTCATAAGGTGTAACTTCCTTACCAATGATTTGTTCCATCGCTTTGTTGTGGTTGCTTGAGATACCATAGTGGTCACCGTAAAGAACGACCATTGTGTTATCCGCAAGACCATCTTTTTCTAACTGTTTGAAGAATTGTTTAACCGATTCATCTAAGTAGCGAGCTGTTTGGAAGTAGTCATCGACACTGGCGTCACCCGTTGTTTCTTTATCGATTGTAACTAAATCTTGGTCCATTTTATAAGGGAAGTGGTTACCTACTGTAATTAACTTCGTATAGAATGGCTGTGGTAAATCATTTAACATCGGACGAGATTGTGTGAAGAATGGTTTATCAAGTAAGCCATATTCAGCCATATCTTTATCAGATGATGTATCATAATAGCTCGCATCATAGAATTCATCGTAACCGAATTGTTTATAAATCACGTTACGGTTCCAGAAGCTACCGTTATTACCATGGAATACAGCAGATGTGTAGCCATTATCTTTTAAAATATTTGGTGCTGCTTGGTACGTATTTTGTCCCTTCGTAATAAACGCAGAGCCTTGTGGTAAACCGAATAATGAGTTTTCTAACATAAACTCAGCATCGGATGTTTTACCTTGACCAGTTTGGTGGAAGAAATTATCAAAATACAATGTTTCATTATTTTTTGTTAGTTTATTTAAGAATGGTGTGACTTCTTCACCGTTAATCTTATAGTTCAATAAGAATGTTTGGAACGACTCTAAGTGTAAATAAACAACGTTCATATCTTTTGCGACACCAAAGTACTCTTTATTTGGCGCTGCGTAGTTAGAGCGTGTGTAGTTTAACACTTCTGAGATATCATTACTATCTGCAAGCGCACGTTGTGATGATGCTTGTGCCGTTTCTACTGAATCATACAATGTATAGTTGTACATACCTAAGTATTTCACGATGTATGAACGGTCAAAACCGCGAGATAATAATTGTGGGCGGTCCATTTCAGCTAATGCTAAGTTGAATAAAGAAACCGCGATGGCAGCCGTTACTAACGTGCTACCTTTTTTAGCAGTAATGCGTTTATCGCCAGTTAAGACATTTTTCTTTTTCACACGTAGGTAAATTAATAACGCTACGTCGACAAAGTATAAAATATCTGTCACATGTAATAATGATAAGACACTACCACCTAAATCACCGAAGTTTTGTGTTTGTGTAACAGTCGGTAATGTGATGAAATCGCTAAAGAAGCGATAATACACAGCATTTGCGAATAATAAAATCGTCACTAACGTGTAAATAACGACTAATGCGGTCAATTTTCGTTTGTCTTTTTTGAATAGGAACGAAATTGCTAACAACAGCATAACCGCGCCTAACGGGTTAATGAATAATAAGAAATGCTGTAAAACGCCTTTTACTTCAAGATTAAATTGTGTGATTTGTACAATATACGTTTTAATCCAAAGCACGATGACAGCTACAGCATAAATTCCCGCAAAGTGATTCAGCGAGAATTTGTTGTTTTTCAACATACGTTTCCACCTGCTTTATAAAATTACTATTATTATTATGAAAAAACATATTTAAGAACGATTTTACCGTAAAAAGGTTCCATTGAACAGTGTAAAAACTTGTGAAACCACCTGTGTTATATGGAGTTTTGCTTATTTTAAAATAATTGACACCAATTTGTCAAAATGTGGCACAATATGGTCTGCTTTCTTAAGTTCAGATGCTTGAGAGAAGTCGAAACAGACGCCAATGGAGACAAGGCCATTATCCGCCGCTGCCGCAATATCTGATGCACGATCACCGACCACAAAGCCTGATGTAATATGCTGTTCTTTTAGCGCATTCGCTACAAGCTCGGATTTGTTACCTGAACGAATACCTTCAATACTATACACCTTTTGAATATAGCGATGCAATGCAAAATGCTCCACAATCGCATTTAAATAGGGAAGTTGCCCATTGCTTGCGATATAGAGTGGAAATTTCTCTGAAAGCTGTGCGAGCGTTTCCTCTACACCTGTATATAACGCACCAGTGCCTTGTTCAATTTCATGAATCAATGCTTGTTGAAAGAAGGTATTGCTAGCCTCCCGTGTAGCGTCCGAGTGCATCGGGCATAATTTCTCCCATACAATAGGAAGCGGGACCCCCATAATGTCGCGATAAAGCTTGAGCGGCGTCTCACCACTCCAGAGATTATTCGTGCGTAAGTGCTCGAAAGTTGCTTTAAGTGCGGGCTCTAAAATTAAATTTGTTTGAAACAATGTCCCATCCATATCAAAAAAAATAGCATGTTCCATATGTAATTCCCCGTTTCTACTAAACTAGTCCTGAATTTTACGTAAATGCATCATATTGAGTAGAGCAGTCAATACAGCAAGTGTGATACAGGCCTTTAGCGTAAAAGCGCTTGTATCCGCTAAGGCGCTCGTATCATTTGCTAAGACAAACTGGTGTTGCATCGTCATCTGACAGCATATCGCCACGATGCAGGCAGTAAAGCTGATGAATAGATTACGTTGAGATTTTGTCCGTGAAGCAAAGACGGGCACTGAAATCGCGGTGAGCGCTGCAGTAATTGTTATCAGTAATAACATATTATCCACTCCTTTTGGAATAGGACGGGGGTGAAAAGTGGGAGGTTGCATTTTTAAATGAACAATCAGAAATCGCTCATAACCCCAGAAAGCGTGTTTTGGATACGACATATCTAGGAATATGCGACATGTGCATGTAGATAGGGCTGTATACGTAATAAAGATTTGCTTAGAATCAGCATTAAAACAAATAAATAATAAGGAGAAGCGGATAGTTACGATAGTTTGTTAAATAAGGTGATTACGTTATAACACAAAACGCTCCTTTTTCTGCTTTTTTGGGCTTATTTGGGTGCTCTACCGGAAATATAGACATTGGTGTCATTTTTCGAATAAATGTCATGTAACGCTGCAAATTGTGTGAATTTTGACGGGGAATTAACCGCCAGGGAAGCGAAATGAACCTCTTTTGTTTAATTTTCGGTAAAAAACCACCGAATGGCTTCCTTAAAAATAGTAAACAAACGCTATAAAAATAGTAAATAAAAATTTTGGTTGACAGGATATGCAGGATGAATGATAAATAGAAGGTTTTATCATAGGTGAAAAGACGTTGTTTGGCACATATTTAGAAATATGTTGTATCCAAAACACGCTCTCTCGGCTAATGACGAAAATGAATGGCTGCTTTTTGAAAAATTGTTTGAAATGAACACGTTAGGAAAACGAATGCGTTAGTATCGATATTAGGTTGCGATTTTAAGTATTTGAAAAGATTTCACTTAATAAATTAATTTATCAATTAGTTAGTTAGTGAATTAATTTGTTAATAAATTAATTGTAATTAAGAAAAGGAACTTGCTTTTGGAAATCACAAAAATCAATGAGAATTTCTATTAAATAGTAAAAGAAGAAGCTTCTGTGTACGAAGCGGCGTCTTCTCTTATATGGAGGAGATTGTTATGAAAAAGATTATGATAGGTATTGTAGGTGCTATAGCAGTTATTTTCATCGTAGCAGGTGTCATGAAACTAACGAGTACCGAATATAAAATTGCGTCTGCGGTGAAGGCGGGCGAAACAAAGATTGATTTAAAAGAGGTCACGAATACGGAATGGACAAATGTGGGAATTATGATACCTTATACTTCAGATAAAGCGATTGAAGAATATATGGATATTGAATTTACGGGGAATAATCGAGGCATTGATATGCTTGATGACCGCTTTTTACTTGTATTTGCAGATGATAAAACAGATGTAAAAACTGTGAAGCTGAGCAATGAAGAGCTAGTCTATCATATAGAAGATAATCGCTATTTGATTATAGAGAAAAGGACTGATTAAATGACGTGCATTTTTTGCCATAGCATCACAGCGGCACAAATTCTTACGGAAACAGCGCATTTTAAGGTTGTTTTTGACATTGATCCGATTCAACAAGGGCATGTACTTATTCTTTCTAAGGAACATCTCATGGATTTACGCGAGCTGTCAGAGTTACAGTTATTAGAACTACATAAGCTTGAGAAGGCGATTATCACAATTTTTGAACAGGAGTTGTTGGTGCATGGCGTAAGTGTCATTCAAAATAATGGGGCGATTATGGATGAAGGTACACATTTTCATGTGCATCTCGTGCCGCGGTATAAGGGTGATAACTTTTGGGAGCATCAGATCGTAAACCAAAAAGAGGCAGCTCTTGAAACAGTAAAATTGCGGTTAAAACGTCTGGCGAAATAGTCAGGCGTTTTTCTATGGCGTAAATATCCAATAATTATTCAAAACTCCCTCACACTATACGCCTTTGCACATCGTGCGAGCTGGTCATCTATTAGGTGATTGACGCTGTAACGTAAAAAAGACGGTAGATAAGTCATGCCAATTATGCAACAGGTGGCTTCAAATAGCTGAAGTGAGCTTTCTAGGGAGAAGCCAACTGCACCTGTAGGATAGAAATTTTCTTTGGCATCACCGGCTGTTACTTCTGTGCAACATTCATTTCTTCAACTCGATGCACTTCATCAACATGATGGACAGTTATCGATGAATCAAATTCCTGTATGAAAAAGAAGAATGATTTTTTTCATTTGAACAATGCCGCATCCACTTGAATTTCTGCGTTTTTGTTCGTCAATTCCATAATGAAGCGCTGTGTCTCTTTTGGTGAAATTTGAACTGTATGATAGTTGTCGTAGGTGAGTTCAATACGCTGCATCGAGAGTGCTGGTGCTGTGAAGGGGTTTTTGGTTTTACGAATTGCTGTGATTTCCGAAATGAGAATTCGTTTGGTAATTGGGCCATATGAAATCTTTACATGCTTTTTTTCAATTGTATAGTGCGTATTAAACCAAAATGAGCTAAATAAAACAATGATAGCAAGCATCAACAAAATCGTCAGGATGCTGATTTGAGTCGTAATTGTCGCATAAATGGTGCCGAGACATAGAAAAATAGGGATCCAAATGAGTAAGCTCATCGAAATATCTTTACGTGATGAAAATCGCATAAATGCACCTCCTTACTATTTATGTTACCATTTAAATGGAATTAATAGCGAGACATAAAGCGGAAATCACTGAGATGTCTTCAGAGGATATTTTTCAAAAAAGGCTGTTTTAAAAAAGCAGGTGCATCTTTGTTTGGAATAACATTACTACAAGTAGTGATACATGAGATAAATTGTAGTTAAGTGCTACTAGATATTTTTTAACAGAGATTTTATGTCTTGTACTTATTGCAACACATTTTTTGAGAAAAGAGATAGAATAAATTATTGTAGAACTAAAAGACAAAGGATTGAGGACGCATTAACGATTTACATACATGCCCAGTTTGTGGCTTTGAAAATTTAGAGAAACCAGTGTTTGTTAATGGAACATATCATGAAACATTTGAGACCTGTGATTGCTGTGGTTTTGAGTTTGGTGTGAGTGAGCATAAGGGGCTTGAGCATGGCTATGTTCGACTGCCTGTACAGTTTATTGAAGCGGCTTTTCAACTGTACCGAAAAAAATGGATAGATGAGGAAGAGTGTCAGTTATTTGCACCGCAAAATATCCCCGCTGCTATTCAGGAAAATGGTGCGATTAAGCTAGAAGTCCTTATAGCACAATTTAAAAATTTGGGTTTGGACGTATCAAAATGTGGAATTGATGCGTTAGAAGATGTCACAATCCCAGAGGAAGAGGACGAAAAAGGAATATATCCTTGTCCGATTTGTGGCTTTGAGGGATTAACTAATCCGGTCTTTGAAGACGGAGAATATAAAGCTACCTTCGATATATGTGGGTGCTGTGGTTTTGAGTTTGGGTTTAGTGAAGACCATGAAATTGAGCATGGCTATGTTTGTTTGCCAGATGAGTATATTGAGATGGGCTTTCAAATGTACCGGAAAAAATGGATAGATGAAATGAAGCGTAAAATCTTTGCACCACAAGATGTGCCTGTCGAATGGCAACAACATGGTGCTCTAAAAACAGAAGTCGTCATCCGGCGACTAGAAAAGCTAGGCATTGATTTAGAAAACTGTGCTATTGAAGCCGTTCAACAGTATTTGAAGCATAATGGCTAAGCTTATACGAAAAAAGGTATTGCATTAGATGCAGTACCTTTTTTTTCATTCATCCAGCATATAATATGGCTTTTTCGAAAAATCATATGGCTGATTTCCTTCTGGCTGATGGATATTCAATGTGTAGGGGAGTGATAATGTGTTGAAATTTTCCTCCTCTAAGCAATTAATAAATAAATCATAGCTCTCTAAATCATTTGGCCAAAATGTATTTTTCGTGTTTCCTTTTTCAAGCGTCAGATTAATCGCATCACGCAATTTTTCAAGACCTGCTCGTGTTGCGCTAATATAGGCTTCGCCATGCCATGACTCCTGCGCATAAAGATGACAAAAAGGATACGGTTCTTCTTCTACAGATGGCGCTTGTTGCTCTTTTTTCAGTACATGTGTATTTTTTCGTTGGCGCATTTGTGTCACGTCCTTGTTTTAGTATGGGCTTCTTCCTTTTTATTATATAGTACGTATTCGTTTTTATGTTGGCAACCACCACCCCACTATATGCGCTCCATTATTTAAGAGGTGCAAATTATGAAATACATAACACAGCTTTTACTCGGCGGCATTCTTTTCGTAGTAGCGGCTATTTGTGCGCTGTACGAGGGAAGTGCGGTCAGGGATATTCCTTGGGAGTGGGCGTATACAACGCCTTTTTCACAGCTATTTGGAATTTCGATTGTGACGGGGCAGGAAATTAGCCAGCTAGATTTTTTAGTCTATGCGGCGAAATATCAGCCGGTTTTTCCTATTTTGATGCTTATTAGCTTATGCTATAGCTACTTTGTCCTGCGTCATTGGGTAGTCAGGCATTACTCGAAAGCTGGTCAGCTGTTGACTGGTGTTGTCAGTGTACTATTCATTGGCGCTAGTATAGTCTTATTCAATGCATCGACGACTGGGGGCATTCTGTTGTTCTGGCTGCTGCTTAGCATGGCGCTTATAAATAGCGCATTATCCTTTAAATTCTGGAAACCCGCAGTCCAATAAAAAAAGCCACGAACATTGGCGTTCATGGTCTTTTTTTTCGTC
>NZ_HE578960.1:126606-134137 GCF_000307285.2 Kurthia sp. Dielmo | reverse complement strand
GGCGTTCGTGGCTTTTTTTTTCGTTCAGTCTATTTTGAAGCTTCTTCTAATAATGTTTTTGCTTTTTCAGCATCCGCTTCGACTTTATTCCCTGTATCTACTAATGGGCTTAGTGGTGATACAGCGTTCATTTTATTGCCTTTGTAGAAGTCGATAATGGCATTTTGGTCTACTGAGTAAAGGACAGCTTGGCGTAATTTCGTGTTTTTCGCGATATCCGCATCATTCATATTGAATGCTAAGTACGTTACACCATTACTTTTATTTTTTTGTAATGTTAATTTCTTATCTTTTTCAACTAGCTCATATTTCGTTTCAGGCACACCATTTAAAATGTGGATGTCACCGTTACGTAATGAAGATAGGGCACTGTCTGGATCTGCGATAAATTTAACAGATACATTTTTGATTTTTGGTTCATAATCTGAGCCAGTGCGGTAAGCGGGGTTTTTCTCGAATTTTGCTTCGTAGTCATCTTTTGTTGTTAGGATGTATGGACCACTTGCATATAATTCATTGTTGTATGCTTTACCATCTGTAATTGTTGCCGCATCACCGTATGATACGTCTTTGTCTGCATCGTATTTTGCAACATCATACGTGTTGATTTTGTTTACTTGTTTTTCAGAAACGATACCTGCAGATTGGTGTGCAAGGTAGTTTAATACTTGTGGGAAAGCTTCTGTTGTTGTTACTTTTACCACTTGGTATTTACCCGCTTTATTATCAACTGCTTTTTTATCTGCTTCTAATGATTTGATTTTTGAATCAACACCGTCTTCTAATGCTTCACGGATTGATTTGCCATCTGCTGTTTTTGCATCTAATTCTTTTGTATCTGTAACGATTTCAATGTCTTTCATGTTTTCATGTAAGCTGTATGTGCGGTGGTCCGGTACAGATTTTGGATCTTTCGCGCGGTCTAATGAGAATTTAACATCCTCTGCACCAACGCGCTCGCCTGTATCAACTGCTTTTTTTATCTGTTACTTTCGCAAAGTTGATGTCATCGCGTAATAGGAAGTAGTAGTTTTTATTATCTTCAGCTGAAGCATAGTTATAAGATAGTGAGCCATCTGCTACCACTTCATCATCATCTGTTAGGTTCACTAAACGAACGTACATATTTGTATTTAATGTGTTGATTGAACCATCATTCCCTTTGATAGGGTCTAATGATGTTAATTCACCGATTGCTTGCTGTGTTACAAGTGGGTCTTTGGCATTTTTTGCTTTGTCTTTGAATGAAACATTTTCCCATACGGCTGCACGTGATTTAGGTAGGCGCACTGTGCTTTCATCAATGACATCTGAGTTTACGCCTTGTGCTTTATAAGATGTGTAAAGTGGTACGATGTATGCTTCGTCAAATACAAGACGTTGCTCTAAATCTTTATAAGTTGCTGTGTAGTCATCTTTTGTTTGTGTGCTTGCTTTGTTGATTAAATCATCAAGCTCTGAATCTTTAACGATGCTGTTGTCACCATCTGATGTGAAAAGTGAGCGAACCGCATAGTCTGGGTTCCCTGTTACAGTTGTCCAGCTTGAAAGAGCGATGTCATAGTTTCCGGCATCTTTTTGAGAAGTGAAGCTACCGTAATCTGGTTGGATATTTAATTTTACGTCAAAGCCATTTTTTGATAATTGGTCACGTAAAATATTTAAATCATCTTCATTTGAGCTCATGCTTAAAATTTCAATTTCCTGTGCTTTTGTTGTTTTCTTTGATGAATCATCATCCGATTTTTCGACATCGGATTTTGTACTTAAATTACAAGCTGCTAGCACTAATGTTAAGGCTGCAACAAGCAATAAAAAGATTTTCTTCATGTGAATCCCTCCAAGTAAGTTAGTCAAGCTTTGGATCAAAGGCATCGCGTAGTGCATCGCCTAAGAAGTTAAATGATAAAACTAATAAAATAATCGCAATCCCTGGGAAAATCGCCAAGTATGGATTGGTTTCAAGATACATGCTACCAACTTTTAAAATATTGCCCCATTCCGGAATATGTGGGCCAACGCCAAGTCCTAAGAAGCTAAGACTACTTGTGGCAATCACAGCGCCACCAATTGTTAGTGTCGCTTTGACAATCATTGGTGCAAAGGCATTTGGCACGATTTGCTTAAAGATAATCGCTAAATCATTTTCACCAAGTGCACGCGAAGCCTCGACATATTCCAGATTAGAAATCATCATGACATTAGCACGCATTGTTCGGGCATAGGTTGGAATCGAACCGACACTTAGCGCAATGATTAAGTTGGTCGTATTCGCACCAAATGCCGCGATAATCGCGATAGCTAGTAGCACACCTGGAATCGCATATAAAATATCTAATAGACGCATGATGATATTGTCTACATATTTTGTATAGTAGCCAGATAGCGCACCTAGCACGCCGCCAATGATAAGCGGAATGAGTGTTGACAGCACACCAACAAGTAATGAGATGCGGGCGCCGTAGACGATACGTGAATACACATCACGACCGAAGTTGTCTGTGCCAAATGGATAGGCAAGGGACGCACCCTGTAGCATATTTGAATAATCATTGCTTACCGCAAAGTCATACTCAAATGTCCAATAGCTCATAATCGAAATAGCGAATGTGAAGAAGATGAAGAGCATCCCAATCATCGCGGTAAAGTTTTTTGTGATTTTCAACCATACCGTATTCCATTTCGCAATTGTTGATGGGTGACGATTTGTTGATTTTAGCAGCAGGCTTATGCCAAGAATGAAGTGAAATAAATTCCCTGATACGAGGCACAGTAGCGCTACAATCCCCAATGTGAATTTTGTTTTGACCTTTGTATTTTCGCGGTATAGCAGGATGACGAAAAGTAGGTCAATGATGAAAATAATGATGAGTAAGCCCATGCCAATTAAAAATGTATTCGACACATATGGTTTAAAGACATTGACTGCTGATAAAACGATTAAGAAGAACGTCGTAATCAGCGAGTAATAGGCAAGCGTATACTCAATCGAACTTTTCTTGCGAAGTAGTGCAAAGGCATTGGTGACGGTGAAAACATTGCCGAACACAAGGCCAATTAATTGAATACTACTAAGCATGCGGGTCGATTTTTGAATCGCACCGTGTGTTGTTAAATCCTTTTTGACGCGCATGACAATGAGCCATTGTAGAAGTGTCGTCACGACAAATCCGATGGTCAGATATAGCCAAATCACGCTCGTCGTATGCTGAATCAAGTTGAAGGCGAAAACAAGCGCCAGTACGAGTGATAGTACGAAGGCGAAGTTTGCTTGCTTATAAACTTGAGACTGCTTTAGGGCAAAGGTTGAATAATTGCTCAAGTGACTCACTTCCTACGAATTTTTCATTTTTGATCGAACACGTGGGTTTAAGAGGGCGTATAAAATATCGATGATTAGATTGACAAGCGAAATCGTAATCGCAATATAGACAACCCCACCCATAATTGCCGGAATATCCGGAATAAATTGCTTGTCTACAATGTAGCTACCAAGACCACTAATATTGAAGACTTTCTCTGTTACCGCCGCACCACCAAGCATGGCACCAAATTGTAGGCCAATGACCGTAATAATTGGAATCATGGCATTGCGTAGTGCGTGGTTGAAGAAAATTGTCATGGAGCCGAGGCCCTTTGCTTTCGCTGTAATCATATAATCCTCATTGATGACCTCTAAAATTGACGAACGCGTCATCCGCGCAACAGCCGCTGTAAGCCCTGTCCCTAGTACAATGACCGGCATAATAATCGAGCTATATTGCTCAGGTGAATAGGTAGCAGGCAGCCACTGAAGCTTAATTGAGAATTCTAAAATCATAATCAGACCTTGCCAGAAGCTTGGAATTGACAGCCCGATTAAGGCGATGAACATTAGGGCGTAATCCCAGAATGTATTCATTTTTGCCGCTGACAGCATGCCGATTGGAATCGCCACGATAATTGTCAGTAGTAAGGACAGCACCGCAATTTTCAGTGTTACGGGGAATTTATTCGCGATGCTTTCAGAAACATCTTCCTTCCCAGTAAAGGATTTACCTAAGTCAAAGGTGAAAATCCCTTGCACACTTTCCTTTAACTGCACGCCGTATGATTCATTTAAACCATGCTGTTCATTAAAGGCTTCCTTCTGCTCAGTCGTCGCTGATTCCCCTAAAATATTCGCGGCAGGGTCCATTGGTGAGAAATACAAAATTGTAAACACCAGAATCGACACCCCAACAACGACGAAGATGCTTAATACGAGACGATCCACGATATAGCGGCTAAAAGCATTGCCATACACCCAAAGGAAGGCGTACATCACAATTCCGAAAATAAACGTGCCATAAAAATAGGATTTTTTCGAAATTTGCTGAGCGAAAAATTCACGATAAGACGTAAGCTTGTTATCAGCATGTTCTAAATTCGCATTTTTTTCTAAATATTGCGTCGCTAATTGGGTCGCCGTATGATGGATTTCTTGTTCATTAATACTTTCATTAAAATAGTTTTTTTCTGCCCGAATCTGGCGACTATACTTGGCAATCAGTTCGTCTAGCTGATGCTGTTCTAGCTGCTTTTGACCCTTTGTAGAGGCTTCGTTGCTACGTTTCTTCGCCGCTTGATAAAGAAAAAACGTGATGAGATGTAGCGGGAACCCTAATATAAATAGTAAAATTCGATAGAAAAATACATTGGAAAGTTTTCTGAATGTGTACGCAAACTTAGACACTTCAGAAGGTTTATTCATTCTTTTCCCTCCAAACTCAACAAAACCTAGTTATTTACTATACATTTGTAGTATAATGAACGTAAAATTACAAGTCAACCTAATTTACCCAAAAAAGGAGAAGTTGTTTATTATGACTAAGTTATTAGAAATAAAGGATTTGCGCGTTTCCTTCGTTTCCAATGATCGTGAATTCGAAGCAGTGAAAGGTGTATCATTTAGTTTAAATAAAGGTGAAACCCTTGGTATCGTTGGGGAATCGGGCTCGGGTAAGAGTGTGACCGCACGCTCGATTATGCGTTTACTGCCTTCTCCACCAAGTCTTCTAAAGGGCGGTTCTATTCAATTTTTAGGACAGGAACTAACAAATAAAAGTGATAAAGAAATGGAGAAAATTCGTGGGAAGGAAATCAGTATGATCTTCCAGGACCCGATGACCTCGCTTAATCCGACCATTAAAGTTGGTGTGCAAATTGCAGAAGGTATCCGAAAGCACCGTGATGTGACGAAGGAGCAGGCGAAGTGCGAAACAATTGAACTTTTAGAGCTTGTGGGCATTAAGGATGCGGAAAATCGCTTTAAACAATATGCACATGAGTTTTCAGGTGGAATGCGTCAGCGTGTCATGATTGCGATGGCCCTTGCTTGTCAGCCGGAGCTTTTAATTGCCGATGAGCCGACGACTGCACTTGATGTGACGATTCAGGCGCAGATTTTACGTTTAATGAAGCAGATGCAGCAAAAATTTGAGACATCGATTATTTTAATTACGCATGATTTGGGTGTAGTTGCAGGGATGTGTGACAAGGTTATTGTCATGAAAGAGGGCGAAATTGTCGAGGCGAATACGACGGAGGAGATTTTCAAAAATCCACAGCATCCGTATACAAAACGCCTGTTAAATGCTTTACCAAAGCTGCATGAAAAGAAAAAAATTAAGCCGGCACCTGAGCTACCTGCAGACATGGACCCATCTGTGCCGCTTCTTGAGGTACAGTCACTCAAGCAGTATTTCACGGTCGAAAAGGGCCAGCAATTTAAGGCTGTTGATAATATTAGCTTTGCGATTCAGCCTGGCGAGACACTGGGCCTTGTAGGGGAATCAGGCTCAGGGAAAACGACGACGGGGCGCTCGATTTTACAGCTAAATACGCCGACAGATGGCGATATTTTATATAAAGGGATGGCGGTAAATCGCCTATCACGTAAAAAGTTAAAAACGCTTCGTAAGGAAATGCAAATTATTTTCCAGGACCCGTATTCGTCACTCAATCCACGCATGAAGGTGCTTGATATTATCGGCAAGCCACTCGATTTGCATAAGCTAGTGAAAACGAAGGCAGAGCGTACACAGCGCGTCGAGGAATTACTCGAGCTTGTCGGTCTTGAGAAGGAACATGCGATGCGCTATCCACATGAATTTTCAGGTGGTCAGCGCCAGCGTATCGGGATTGCGCGCGCCTTAGCGGTAAATCCAAAATTTATTATTTGTGATGAGCCGTTATCCGCACTTGATGTGTCGGTGCAGTCGCAAATCGTGCGCCTACTAGAGGATCTACAGCAAAAGCTTGGTCTGACGTATTTATTCATTGCCCATGACTTATCAATGGTGAAGCATATTTGTGACCGCGTCGCTGTGATGAATAATGGTAAAATCGTCGAGCTAGCCGAAAGCGAGGAGCTGTATACAAATCCACAGCACCCGTACACACAATCACTCATTGCTGCTGTCCCAATACCAGACCCGGCGATTGAAGCACAAAAAATGAAGAAAAACATCGATGCCGGAATCCAAAAATATGACTTCACGAATACAGAGCTCGTAGAAGTAACACCCGGTCACTTTGTGGCACAGGAAGTTGGCTAAGAAGAACCCACTCGAACAACTACGTTTGAGTGGGTTTTTCGCTGTAGTATGGCATAATAGAGTAACGAAAATGAAAGCAGGGTACAAAAATGGCCGTTTATCATGATTTTTTATTTGTAGACGAGAAAAATGACCGATTAATTGAAGAAATTAATTTGGAAGAGGATTTTTACGATTATATTAATGAAAATATCGAGTGTGATAGTGACAGCTATCTGTATAATTTAGTACCCATAATTAATTCTAGTTATGTTGAAAAGCCTTATGGGAATATTATACCGAAGGAGAAAGGCCTTACTTATACGGGGATTTGTGTGATTAATCACTATGGCTTTGATTGTTTAACAAAGATGTTTTTAGAATGGATCGCTGTATTAGAAAAATTAGATGGTGAATATTATTATCCAGATTTAATCGGTTTAACGGAAGCTGAATTAGCTAACATGTCCGTTGATGAATTAGAAGAATTAAAAGAAGAGTACTTTGTGAAGTCTGAAGTAATGAAAAAATTACAAACATGTGTGAATTATTTAGCTACGTTCAATTCCCCTGATTATGTTGTGCATTATCAAGGGATTTAACGGAAGGTGAAAGTACAATGACTTTTTGTTTGGCTTTAAATGGAATTTTATTCAATATACATATACAATAGCATTTTAAGAATGGAAGAAAGGAGGCCGTTTTTGCTGAGAATGATAATGTGATAGGTTATAAATTTTCTTTTGAAATCAATATTTTAATACATAAAGGGTGGTTATTACATTGGATTATTTAAAAATGTTTGTTATATATTTGATTGTTGCGTTTCTGTTAGCCTATTTTGCCTTTAATAATAATGTGAATTTTTCTCTTTTAATTGCTGTATCAGGCGCTCTTGTATTTTTAATTATTTCATTTATTTTTGATAAAGTAAGAGCTGCTAAATAAACGAGCTACCTAGCTGATTTTATAAA
>NZ_HE578960.1:107617-126213 GCF_000307285.2 Kurthia sp. Dielmo | reverse complement strand
TTTATAAAAAAAGCCCCACATTTTGTGGGGTTTTTCTATTGGAGTTTAAAGTTTCTAATTTACCCAGGCGTCATAAATATACTTATAGCAATAACAATAGAAAACAAGCCTGCAAAAATTGATATATTCCCAAGTCCCTTTTTATCTTTCATTCTTTCGTCGATACCAGTTAAAAGTAGCGCAATACCTAAAAGTAGTACGATATATGGTGCTGTCCACGTAGCTCCGCTGATGAGTGAGTAGCCAGCTAATAGACCAGTAAGGACAGAAAACACGATGTATAAAATTTTTAACAATATAGTCACCTCGTTTACTAATGTATGAAAAAAGCACAAATGAAATTCATTTGCGCTCCTTTTACTGTAATTCAATTATAGCAAAAAATTCCATTTAATATAAGACTGTTTCTAGTCCTATTTTCCATGTAGTATTAAAAATCTACTACGGATAGGGGGAGTTTGAATGGAATATGTGTATCATATGGTGCCGCGTGAGATGAAGGGGAATGTACTGCTTTCGTTAAATGAGCTAAAGGGGCCTTATCCAGCGCTTTACGAAACATATACTAAGAAATATTTTAATACAGAGGACCGTCTACATCTTTTGAAAAAGCGCATTCCAACGTTAGATTGCTTGTGGAATGATGTCATTTTTCTGCTACCGCTGCATCCGTCTAACGTGTACGAGGGGATGCGGAAGCTCGGTATCCGGGTCAAAAAGGATGTGCTTTTTTATAAAATTCCGGTAGAAAGGTTGCTTCATAATCAAAATGCGGTTTATCTGTACAGTAAGGACTATTACGAGGGGCCAAGCAAGGACATTCCATCACAGGAGATTCAGCTTATTGATATTCATGACTATCCGGCTTGTGATGAGCTACCACCAGACACCTACGCGTATTTCGACGAAAGTCATCAAAAGGGTAAACCATTTGCGATGTTTGCCTATGTGCCGCATATTTTAAGTAAGGGTGAGATTTTAATAGAAGGTGTTGAAATCATTAATTGGTCAGCTACTGTGGACTTCTAAAGCAGAATAGCACGGGGCTTCTATTAGGATAAAGTAGTTAATCGAAAGGCGCTGCTCCAAGAAGTGGCTTTTAAAGTATGTAAATTCTTGCCACCTATCTACCGGAAAATGAAATATACTAGAATAGCAATAACAGCAAAAGGAGTTTTACAATGAAGAAGTTATACATAATGCTAGGGGCTATGAGCTTGCTTGCGGGCTGTGGCTCAGAATCTGATCGTACAACAAAGTCAATAGATGATGAACTGCAGCAAGAGTTTGTCACATCTATACAGGAGGTTGTACAAAATCAGGAGGAAATGGGCGATGTCACATGGCCAGAGGATGTGGAGGACTATCATATTGTTGATAAAGGCGATGGCATATATGATACATCCGGTAAATTTACGTGGCAAAATGAAGAATATGAATTTGACATCAGCTTCGAAATGAACGCAGATGCAGATGAGGACATGTATTCGTATCAATTAAAAGATTACAAGGTGGATTAAGTAGACATGGCAACGAAAATTTTCAGAACCGTCTTATTCATCGTAGGACTAGTACTATCTTATGTAGCGTATCAGGACGGACGACCAGATGTCGGCATTGTCTTTTTAGTATGCACGGGCGGCTATTTACTGACCGTTGTGCTAGAGCAAATTTTCAGTAAGAAAAAGACGGCGGAATAAAGTAAAAAAAAGTGAGCTCCCTTATCCGGGAAACTCACTTTTTTTCTTTTTTGATAGGGCAATAAAGGCTCCTAAAACGGCTAATACAATACCGAGGACGAGATTCCACGATAGCGCGCTTTCACCAATTACCACACTCGCAAAGCCACCAATCGCCGGGAATAGCGCGACCATATAGCTGCTTTCCGCGGCCCCCATATGCTTCACAAGCAGTAAGTAAAGAAGCCATGCGATAAATGAGGCGAAAATCGCTAAATACAACAGCCCTCCCCAGTAATGAAGTGAAGTAGGAAATACAAAATCCTTCGCCGTCGCAAGCGCAAAAATTAGTAGGCTAAGCGTTGCGACAAACATGCCGATTGTATTGGCACGCACCGGATCGATATTTTTTCGTTATTATAATAGGAAAAAACATCGCCAATCGACGTCACAATCGTGCCGATAGCCGCCAGACCAATGCCTAGTAAAAAGCTCGAAGAAATCGTATGTAAATCTGGGTATAAAATGATGACCACACTCAATAGACCAAGTGCGCCACCTATGTAAATTTTGTTTTGAAGTGGCGTCTTAAAGACAATACGTAGGAAAATGGGGGTCGTAATCGCCTTTAATGAAAAAATAAGCGTCACAAGCGCCGCTGTACTATAGATCGTGCCATAGTACAGCAGTAAATAGCTCACCGCGAAATTACAAATCCCAAAGCCAATAATCGTGCCGTAATTCGTATGCGCCTTTCGAAGCGGTAGCCTCTTCAGCTTCAGCAGCATATAAAACAGTACGAAAGCAATTAACGAACGATAAAACAATGACACCTCAAGTGCTGCCTCAGTGCCCTGTATTTTCACCGCAATAAAATTCAGACCCCAGATGAGCATACAAAAGATATACATCACATAATTCAATTTAACCAAACCCTTATCAACATTTCTGTATGAACATTACAGATGGATTAAGTATAGCTTTAGGATGGGGAGAGCGGAAGCTGTTGGGAATGGAAATAGAAGTTGTAAGGGATTAAAATAAAAAAATGTTATTTTAACAAAATTTACTCGTTCAATAAGCAATCATTTAACGGCAAAACGAGTCGATAAAAGACTTTTTTTGTCGAAAACAAGAAATAATTTGCACTAAGATTATAATATGATACATATATCGCATTTTTATTATGAATGTGTGAGTGTGATGGTATAATAGAACCGCAACAGGTATTTTTTTTAATTAAAAAATAGCTATAAAAACTAAATTAAAGGACTATGCACTTAATAATATTCAATTATTAGTCATGTCATTATAAGGATATTTGAAATATAAAGATAATAGATTAACAAAATATAAATGATTTAAAGGAGTTCACCAATGGAAATTTGGAATCAATTTGTAAAACAAAATGAATTGACATCTTTTACATATAATTATGACTTTGTGACAGAAAAAATTGCATCTGATGCATCAGCAATTGTTCCAATAATTGAGGATGTTTTAGAAAAAATGGCTTTTCTGTATTGGGATAAATATCATGAGATGGCAGATATCGCGTATTGGCCATATAAAGAATTTAAAGCGGTAGAATCACTGGATAAATGGCGTGTTATTTCTAAAAAATTTGTGTTATCAACAGATTTAAAGGAATCTGCACAGCGTATGGTAATGGCTTTTGATGACTACAATGAAATGGCAAAGTCATCAGATATTTTAGCGATTGTTAAGGAAGCGGAGCAGTTAATGGAAGATGTATTGAAAAAGGATACAAAAGAAGAGGCCTTTGAATATGATTTTATTAAAACACCTCCATTTCATGTTGTAGAAATCCAAAAAATTTCTGAACGTCAATTGAATAAATTTTGGTGTGAATTTTTAGTGCATCATGAGCTAGAAGCAGAGCTAGATTTAGAAAATGTGAAAAGTAAAATGTCTTATAATACTTCCGCATTATTTAACTCGATAAGTAAGCTCCTACGTCCATTAGCCTTTACAAAAATGCATTATCTAGCAGCCAAGCAACAAGTAAAACCGCTTGCATTTAGCGAATTACAATCAAAAGCTTTAAAAGAAGTTTGGGCAGAACTAGATGCTTTTGGTTTACCAACAAAAGATAAAGCGATGGCACATCAGGTAATTCAAACATTAGAAATGCAAGTGACGAATAAAAATTTGCCGAAGCCGCTTGTACAGTCTACATTTAATAACTTTGTGTATTTATTTAAAAGCTTATATGCGGATGCACTTGAAATGCTTGATGATGCAGTGGAAGAAGAGCCTGTTCAAGAGGAGTCTGTTGTAGAGATTGAACAACCTGTCGAAGTAGCAGTTGTAAATGATATTAAAGAAGAGCCTATTATAGTAGCACCAACGACAGTAGGAGTTTCTAAAAAGCGTGTAAGTAAGTTTTTACAACAATCAAAAGTGCTTCTAACATCCGCTCCGGACGCAGTAGTTCACGCAGATCGCTTTGGTAGCTTACAAAGCTATATGCACGTAAAACGTCCAATTGAAGAAAAGCTAGTGCAAACATTACAGCATGCAAAACAGCAGCAGGAGCCGCAGTTAATTTTATTATGTGGTTCAGCTGGGGACGGGAAAAGTCACTTACTGGCTTATGTGAAAGAGACATATCCAGAATTAGTAGAAGATTTCATTATTCATAATGATGCGACGGTTTCAAAAAGTCGTACGAAATCGAATTTAGAAACATTGGAGCAATTATTAGAAGGCTTTAATGATGGTCAAACAGCTCAGAAAAATATTTTAATTGCGATTAACTTAGGAGTGCTACATAACTTCTATACGTATGAAAAAGAAAAGCAGCAGTTTGCTACATTCCGTCGTTTCATTGAAGATATTAATATTTTCGACCAAACCTCTACCACAAATGAAAGCTCTGTTATGCCAAGCTGTCACGTACTTGATTTCTCTCAAGAGAAAAACTATGAGCTGACAAAACAACGTGTGGAATCAAATCTATTCAAGGAAATCTTAATGAAAATTGTCGCACCGATTGAGACAAATGTCTTCTACAAAGCATGGAAAGAGGATATGGACAATGGCATTGTGACAGCAGCACATTTAAATTATGAATTACTACAAAATGAACGTGTGCAGCAGCAAATCATTCAATATTTAGTGTATGGCATTTTCAAGGATAAATTATTTATTTCAACGCGAACATACAATGAGTTTATTTTCAGCTTAATGGTACCAGTGGAGCAGGAGCAAGATGAGCAACGTACGGCGATTGATTTAGCCAATACATTGCCAAACCTTATGTTTGCGCATCCAAAACGTTCCACAACACTTGCGACGATGAGTAATAATGATCCACTGAAAGAGAAATCTGCGGCAAAAGACGAATTCATTACGAATGTTCTTTTAAGCCTAGATGTTTATGGCTATTTCCAAGAGAAATTTGGCGATATGATAACGGTATTTGAAAAGCCGATTAAAAAGGCGATTTTAGAGAAGAAATTTGTTGAGCTGGCACAGTTTGGTATTCGTCTACAAAAACTGATGAGTGATGAAGTATCCACGTTATTTAATAGCTATGTCAGCTATCTGTATAGCTATTTAACAGGTGATGAGGAGACAATGGGTGAGCTATTTGAACAGCTTGAGCAAATTGTCTTTAAATGGCGTGGCTCTCCAGAGGATAATTTCATTTATTTAAATAATGATTTAAATCGAGAATTTCGTACGGCGATTCCAGTATCATTGGAGCCTGCTGTAAATGAGGACTTCTATGGTCAAATGCAAGGAGAAACATTGACACGCTTTGTACCAACAATGAAACTTGGCTTTGATGAGTATTTTATTGATTTAGACTATCGATTATATGAAATTTTATCTTCTGTACGTCAGGGACATCGTTTAAATAATTTAGAAGTTAGTCATGCTATGCAGTTTGAAGAATTTTATAATGCGATTACGAAAAAATCCCAGCTATCAGATAATCGCCTCATGATTGTTAATACGAGCAATCGTGAAAAAATGGTGATTTCTAAGCCGAAGTTCTCAAAATCGAAATATGAAGTGAAGAAGGTATAGCGATGAATACATTTGAATTGAATTTTGATGCCATAAAAAAAGTGATTGGTGAGACAGGCTACTCACTAAATCGTCGAAAAAACACATATGTTACACCATTCCCAACACGTAACCCAGAGCGTGCCAACTTTGAAGCGGGCTTTTCACCAGTAATGGCGGCTGTGCTACGTGTCATTGGGAATGAAAGTAAGTATTACGAGCGCAATGACCAGGCTGTAGAGGAAATTATTGAAAATGGTAAGTTTGATCAAGAGCCTTCAAAAGCAGCATTTGCGAATTATTTAAAAAATGAAATGAAAGAAATTGAAAATGGCAATGTCTATAAGTTTGAACAGCTAAAATACATTCCATTTACAGAAACAAGTAAAGAAGCAAAAGGGGAATTGATGTATTTCCACTTCTTTTATGATTTGTTCATTCGTCAAAATATCGAAGAAATTCAAGAAATCTTTTCGGCAGTTGAGAGTCAGGATTTATTAAGCACAATTATGAATCTAACAATGGTTGAACAAGCGAATTTTGATGAGCCTGCGCAGTATAAGCAGCTATTTCCGTTTATGCAGAAGCAATTTGTAGAGGATTTACGCGTGCTGGCGACGAATCCAACTTTCTTAATTACAAATTTAGAAGAATTCTTTGTACAGTATTGCTACTTTGCACTGACACAAATGATTGTGCAAACGAACCGTTATACAGAATTTAATGCAGAAAAGCCATTCCCAGTGGTGCTGTTTTTAAATACAGAAAGCACACAAAAATGGCGTGACGGCTATCGTTATGGCTACAAGCTTTTAAAAGAAGAGTTTCGTTATTTTTATGCACATGAGCATGTGCTAAATATTTTGGGTGCCAATACATTCGCAGACAATGGAAACTGGTTCTATCATGATTATGCGACATTTTTCAAGGAGCAAGGACCTGAGGCTGAACAACAATTTGTACAGTCTATTTACCAATGGATTGAGGAAGTAATGGCGGTACGAATTGATGATGTCACACCAATTCCATATAAGCATCAAACATTAGAAGAAGCTTTTCGTGACTTAGTTGAGCTTGTTCGCTTGCAAGTAAAGGATGAGGTATATTCACGTTATACAAAGGCTTTTGATATGTTTCTACGCCGCTTCTACCGTAAAAACGGTGGCTCACTAGGCTCATTACTAGCAGTTAGTCCAAAGCAGTTATTAACGATGATTGCAGTTTGTGTAGGGCCTAAAAATAGCCGATTAGAATTGAATTATTTATGGGCAGAGCTTGAAAAACGTGGTGTATTTTTAGATGACCAGACCAAGGAAGAGGTAGTCCATTTATTAGATCAATTAAACTACTTAGATAAAAAAAGTGACAGTGGGGATGCGCAATATGTTAAAGCAATTTTATAATATTATTTCAAATCAATTGGCAACGTTTTTTAAAGAGGAAGCAGCGATTGGCGAGGTTAATCGTTATTATTTATCTTTGCCAAGTGAACAGTATGTTGAATACATTATGGAAGCCGTACAGGAGCTAGATGCGGCAGAGGCATTTTTATATGAAGCAGAAGGCGAGGACCCCTACGAAACCGTAGCACTTCGCTTTGGCGATTATAAATATGTATTTGCGACAACGTTAAATAACACGCATCTAGATTTCATCGTAAACTTACGAAATGAAATGAGTGAGCAAAAGGGTATTTGGAAAAATACGTCTATCATTATGATTTCTGATAAAATGCTCGATTCTATTCGTGGTGGTAGCCGTAATTTAACAGCGGAGGGTCTACCATTAAATGCCTCTCAAATCGTTGGTAACATTCAAAAGCTTGTAGAGGAAAGTACAATTCCAGCTGAAAATAAGGCGGTCTTAAAACACTATCTGTCTGGACGTGAAGAACTTCGTAATGTAGAAAACGCTTCGTTTTTAGACTTTGAAGATGTATTAAGCTGGGTTTACAGCGAGGAAATGAATTATGAATCGCTAAAAACACTAGGCTATTATCCTGATAAAGAGCTTGGATTATTTATTGAAGCGGTTAATTTAGAAGTAGAGGGCTCAGATAAATATAAAAAAGCACAGAAGGCATTGAAAAATCGCTTAGATGATAATGCTGAAACTTTTGAGGAACATACACGAATTCGTGACTTGGGAAATGCGGAAGAGCGCTTTGTTGAAGAATATGATGACTTTGGAAAAGACATCTATAAAGATGAAAAGGAAATTGATTTTGCGCAGGTGCTTGAGCAAAAGGAAAAAGTTGCGAAGAAAAAAGTAATTACCTTTGAAGAAGAAAAAATGCAAATTGAGCTTCGAACAGCATCAGGTAAATCTAAAATTAAATCATTTTGGAGTGCGAAACAGGGAAAACGCGGCTATGATTTTGTTATATTCCAGCCAATGCTTGAAGAAGCAGCCGAAATGACAATTAAGCTACCTTTCTCAACAAACGTTACACAAGAAAATGTGAATGGGAAGCATAAAAAACAAGTGCTAAAAAGCGGGAAATCATTGATTGCTACCCTATCACTCAACAATGCTAAAACACCATTTATGTCGTTCTCATATCGCCATGAAAATATGTCATCAAGTAACTTTACCTTCAAAATTTTAGTTATTCGTGACGAAAAAGATTTCTATGCTTCTCTTGAAACGGCTTATAAGCTAAATGCTAAGGGAGACTTTATCATTAAATTAAATGATGAAAGCACACTTGTACTTGGCGATGGTGAGATAGAGCATGAGATTAAAGAATTGAATGAAGTGCTTGAAGCGGATGCACCAGGATACAAGCTAACATTTGTACCAGCATTATTAGATGAGGAAACACGTGAATTTGAATTTATCGTAAAACGTAAGGGCTATGAGCTAGCTATTCAAATTGATGATGATATTTTACGTGCAACGCCACTGACAGATATGAAGATTTGGGAATATAAAATGAAGCATGAACAGACACTGAGCTATGCAGAAGATGGTGCGAAAATCATGCTTAATCAGCATCCCTACACAACGCTTGAACGCCAGCGTACATTTTTCCGCTGGGAAGCAAGCTGGCTAGAGCAGTCACTACGTGCAGCAGTTGTTCGAAATGGTCAGCTAGAAGCAAAAGAGCTTGTGCTTTCAGAGCGAATGAATGCAGCATATACGGCCTTTTTAGATGCTTTGGCAGCAACAAAATCAATTCCATCTTTAATTTATTATTCAGAGGAAATTCGTATAGCAGCGAAAAATTATATTCAAGCCTTTAATCAAGAAATTGAGGATATTCCAAATAATGCACTGATGACGGCGGAGCAGCGTGAACTACTGTATTTAGGAACTTTGGAAAAAGATTTCTCTTTATATATGACGCCATTTTCACCATTAAATGTCGCTTATCAGCTTGCCTTATCAAATGAAATGCATGCAGAGGAAGTTGATAGCAATATTTTAAAACAATTAAATCCAGCTTATATCATTCCGTATTTAGTAAATCAAAATAATGAAATCTATAAGCCAGACTCCAATGACTCTATAGTAGAATGGCATGAGTATCGTCCGCAGGAGCAGGTATCGATTGGTGAAACGAATAACTTCCTTGCAAAAGTAATTAATGAAAAAATGTCACAGTTCGTGAATTACTATGATTATCTATTTGCGATTAGCCCACAGCCTACCTTAATTATGAATGTAATTAACATCAAAAATGATGCAGAGGTATTAAAGGGGATTTTACGTTGGTTTAAAGCAGATATTCAACGTAAAGGCTCATTCACAAAATTACTTACAGTAGACATCAATTACTATACAGATGATTTGGACCGTATTAGTAGCTTTGAATTATTTAACTCATTAGAATTACCGAAGCAGGTAAAAGAAATCTTTGGTGTTGATTTAAATACGAAGCAACTAGATGACTTTGATACATTAATTGAAATTCAAAAACGTCTACGCTTCTCAAAACGTTCAATGGATGAAAAAATTACGTATAGCCATATTAATTTCTATAAAATGAATAGCAATGAAAGCATTGCGAAGCAAATCGTGACAGATGCGCCAAACTCGACAAGCTTAGGTGGGCTGTATGTGTCATCATCATCTCATCAGACAGATAATGGCGGATACCGTTTAGGATTTGGACTTGGTGAAGCGGATTATCGCCGTACACAGCTATTAGAATTTGCGAAAAACATTAATGAGCTAAGTGCGAACCGTACAAACTCAGGGAATGACCCATATAATAAGGACAATGCAATTTCACTACACATTACAACAGATGATGAGGAACGTCTAAGTGAGCTTTATTCAAGCTGTACATGGCTGACATTCATTGACCCTTCTGTAGATTTAGCGTACTTTGAGAAGTCGTCATCTAATCTAGTGATTGTCCATTATTCAGACCAGCTGTCATCAAGTAATCACTATGATGCCATTACAGTGACGGATAAATCACCACAATATTTCCGTGTAATTGAAGAATTTTTAGCTACGCATGGTGTGAAGGTACAGCCACATATGATGGCGACTATTATTCAGGCCTTTAATACATTTAATGGAGAATGGCTACTACGCGCTGTGCAAAATCGTGGTCATGATCAACGTGAAAAAATGAGTATTGTGGCGGCTATTAAGCATGTCTTACTCCGTTTTGAACAGCCAAATGTGCGCTGGGTACCTATTTCAATGGAGGAAATCGTTCGTGTAACTGGAAATGTCGGCCTAAAAAAAGCAGATGGCCTATTCTCTGGTAAAACGATTGGCCGTAAAGGAAATTGTAGCGATGATTTACTATTAATTGGTGTAGAGGAAACCGCTACGGCACCAAAAGTTTATTTACTGCCAGTAGAGGTAAAAATCGGTCAAAATGCGAGCGGTGTCATTGATAAAGGCATTTCTCAAGTGAAGGAATTAAATGTTCGCTTAAATGAATACTTAAATAATGATTCATTCGATGCCAAATTCCTGCGTAACTTCTTTATGCGTATGTATATTACAAATGCACATAAAATGGTGCTAAATGATATTTGGCCAGAGAAGGATTATGAACTGTCAGAGCGTTTGAAAGAGCAACTTTTGAATGATGAATTTATTTTAAGTAATGATTTACGTGCTGAACTTGGTGAAGGTGCAGTCATGTCATTTAAAAAGGACTTAGTAGAAGAAACAACAGAGCGTCAAAGTGGTGTGATGGTCTACGGTATTCCAGAGAAAAAAGCGTATAAATCACTGGGTGTCACAATTGAACAACTACGCGCAGAGGACTTTACACATGTTGAAGAAGTAGAAGAAACTCATCAAAAAGAATTAGAAGTTGTGGAAATTGATGAATTTATTTCAGAAACAGAGGAGCTTGAAGTCGCAGAGGAACCTCTACAGGAGAAAGCAGTAGTAGAGCTTGTTGAAGAGCTACCTACAGTTGTTGAAGATAAGGCGCCAGAACCTATTGAAGAACGACCGGAAGTATCTGTAGTGGCAGAATCTCCCGTTCAAGAGCTTGTAGAGGAGCCAGAGGAAATGCCTCAGCCATCTATAGCGAATGAGCAGGCAGGAGAGAGCCGGCCATTATTAGGTATTACAGAAGAAGGACAAAAAATTTATTGGGAATTTGGTAGCCGCAAACTAGCAAACCGTCACCTCGTTATTGGTGGTCGTTCAGGTCAGGGGAAAACATACTTTATTCAATCTGTTTTACGTCAGCTAGCTAACCAGGACCAGTCGGCATTAATTATTGACTACTCAAGCAGTTATACACGTACGCAACTAGATGAAGCATTCTTAGATAAAGTGGGCGACAAATTTAATGAGCGTGTTGTGTATTTTGATGGCTTCCCAATTAATCCATTTGTTCGCCGCGAAAAAGTGGTTTCTGGACAGGTAGGGAAAGAACCAATCACAGAAACAGCTACACGCTTAAAGGAAGTATTTACGAATGTTTATCAATTTGGACCACAGCAATCAAATGCGCTCTATCGTGTAGCGAAAAAATGTATTGAAATGTATGGGGATAAAGCAACTCTACCATTAATGATGGAAATCCTTGCAGAGTCTGAGGATATTACAAATTCTGTGGCAGATACAATTGCGAATAAATTAGCGCTGTTTGTAGACATTGATCCGTTTAGCTATAAGGAAGAATTCACATGGAATGATTACTTTAACGAAGCGGGACAAATTTCTGTCATTCAATTTGAGGGCTTTGAGCAGGATACAATTAAGAAGGTGATGACGGAATTTATCCTTTGGGATTTATGGTATTTTGCACAATCTAATACAGCAGCACGCCCATTACCAATTATTTTAGATGAGGCCCAAAACCTAAACTTCAAGGCAGGCTCGCCATCAGATAAAATCTTACGCGAAGGCCGTAAATTCGGCATGTCCGTATGGTTTGCGACACAAACCTTTAGTAACTTCCAAAAAGAAGAGCTTGTGGTACTCGAAAATGCCGCAACCTCTATCTTCTTCAAGCCGTCAGAAAGCGAGCTAAAACTCGTTGCGGATAAGCTGGACATGAAGAAAAATACAGACCCACTCCGTATGCTGAAAAAAGGCGAATGCATTGTTCAAGGGCAATTCATGGAGCAAGATGAGCTCGCACCACAGGCAACGAAACTTGTGAAAGTGCCGGCGATGGAATAGAAGATTAGATTAAAAATCTTACAATTATTTTGATACGTTAATTTCAAAAAATAATAACCCGTCTTCGATAACTTATCGAGGACGGGTTATTTTATATGTTTTTTTATTTCCAGTTTATTTGGTGTAACTTTTCTCTGAATTCTTGCCAATTGATTTCATTAATATCGTCTATTGTTAATTGTTTAACTGAACGATTAGTACCATTCATTAGCGAATCACTTTCAATTGATACTTTGGTTAAATCTATTTCCTTGTACCAATGAATATCTGCTTTGCCCGCAATTCGTCTTTCTACATTTTTTTTAATTTCTTTCCAGTAATCATCCGAATATTTGCATTCGTAATAAATCCAATCAAGACCATTTGTATAAATGACTTTCCTATACCAAAGGATAGTACCTAAAAGCTGCCCTTCTTCTGGAGACAATGAACTTTGTAATTTTTCTTCGATTGTATGAATTGTAGGTAAAGGATGATTTAATTTTTTCACTTCAATACATCCATAAATTTGATCTATATTATCGATATTCTTATTTGCATTATGCTCGTTATCAAAATTTTCATCTAAAATGACTAAATCGGGAATTGAAGATAACCCATAAAACACTTGGCCTCGAGCGCTTTTAATTCTTCTACTTACATCTCTTAAGGAAAGTGCTTTAATGTTCTCTCCTTCTCTCAATAAAGCCATAACAAGAGAATACAAATCATATTCTGTCATGTTTTGTTTTGCTATTAAGTTTAGCTCTCTTTTATAATCTTTGAGATTCATAGGTTACCTCCAAAGTATTTGGTTAATTTACCCCAACTTCTCAGCCTTCCTTGAAAAATAACGGCTCAAGCGAAATTCACAGATTTCCTTCACCCAGCCATAAATGATTTCCTCATAGGCAGCGTCAATGGCTACATTAAATTTAAATGTGGTGCCATCAAAGTCTGCGAGGCCTTTACTGCTGGATGCCCATTTTGTCATTGGCATTCGTTGTAAAAGGCTTTCGACTTTTTGTAGTTTTAGATCGATTTTATCGATGGCGTATTTAGTTGGCTGTTCCAGATAGGCGGCAAATTCGAGTGCGGTGTCCTGAGCGGTAATTGGCTTGTACCAATCGCTTGCACCGCGCTGTAGCATGACATGAAGGAGCACCATTTTATAGCTTTTTGTCATGGCTGTTTTTTCAATTTCAATGAGTAAATCTTTTGCATGTTCAAAGGCAGCGGTTTCTTCTGCATTTAGCTCACCGGCATCCTGTAGCAGCTGGATGTATGTTTTAAATTCCTTCGCTACATTCAAATCCTCATAGCCGCTTTGGAGGTAAAGCTCTAAATAGGTTGGGCGGCGTCCAAGTTCCATTTTGACATCCTCAAAAACAGCAAGGATTTTTTGCTTATAGGTTTGATTTTTACGGATGATTTCCTGTAGTAAGTCAATTACCTCTAGGTCCAGATTCAGTACAATATCTGTTTCTGGAATGGTCTGGATTTGCTGGAATTTCGCTTTTTCAGGCATAGATGGATTCAGCATTTTTAGCTTACGGTCCGCATTGCGATAATTCCCAATAAAGTCGATGATGACGCATTTTTTCTTGCCATCTGATAGGCGAAGACCGCGTCCTACCTGCTGTGTAAAAATCGCCACAGATTCTGTTGGACGAATAAAGAGTAGGGTATCGACCTTTGGAATATCGACGCCTTCATTAAATAAATCGACAGTGAAAATAATATCGACGGTGCCGAGGTCTAGCTCCGTACGTGCCTGTCTGCGCTCATCACGCGAGTTTTGACCAGTTAGTGAAAGCGCACGAACACCTTGCTGACGGAAGTAATCAGCCATATAATTAGCCTGCTTCACAGAGGAGCAGAAGCCAATTGTACGCGTTTGCTTCAGCTCGACCCATTTACTAAAGACATGCTCAAGAACGGATTGCTGTAGCTGCTTGTCTACAAGCTCATTTTCATCATAATGTGTGCCTACCCAGCGGATTTGCGAGTAGTCAATTTCATCCTTCACACCATAGTAGTGGAAGGGGCTTAGCCATTGATGGGCAATTGCCTCAATAAAGTGAATTTCAACGGCGACATTCCCATCACAAATTGTATAAACATCTTTATTATCCAAACGATCAGGTGTTGCGGTAATGCCTAATAGAAACTTCGGATTGAAATGCTCGATTAGACGGTGATAGGTTGGTGCGGCGGCATGGTGAAATTCGTCAATGACGATAAAATCAAAGGCATCTGGTGCAAATTTCTCCAAATGATGTGGCTGTGAAATTGTGTAGATCGACGCAAAGGTCATCTCCTTATCCAGTACCTTTTCAACACCATTATAATAGCCGCTTGTGCGGTCCATATGTACATGACTAAATGCTTTCTTCGCCTGCTCTAAAATTTCATCACGATGGGCAACGAAAAGAACGCGCTTGAAATTTCGGGCGAAAAAGGCAGCTAAATAAGTTTTGCCAAGACCTGTCGCAAGCACAGCCATTGCCTTATCATAGCCCTGCTCCAATGTATCCTGTAGCGCCTCGAGTGCCATTTTTTGTGCGGGTCGAGGCTCTAAAACAAGAGGTACGGAAGCGGGGTCAATGACGACATCTGAAGTATTTGAGGCAGTTCCATACATCAGGCTTTCCGCTTCGGCCTCCTCCCATTGCTGTGAAATCGGCATTTGCTTATTCGCCGCCTCATAGATTTCGCGGTAGCGCGCAATCGTAAATGCATTAACTGGCACAGT
Source organism: Kurthia sp. Dielmo (assembly GCF_000307285.2). NCBI lineage: Bacteria > Bacillati > Bacillota > Bacilli > Caryophanales > Caryophanaceae > Kurthia > Kurthia sp. Dielmo. The sequence continues at coordinate 111,147 of NZ_HE578960.1, read as the reverse complement.
ATTTTCTGCATAAAACACTTTCGCAAATTCCTCCGTAGCCTGCTCATATGTTAAATCATCCACTGTATGTAAGCTCCACTCGACACCTGTTGTCATAGCAGACTTTGATAAATTAGACGAGCCTACAATGACATGCTGCGCATGAGAATCGCGGTATAAGTAAGCTTTTGGATGAAAGGACTGTCCATGTGCCTGATATAGGCGGATTTCTGCATTTGGTAGGGCAGTATAGAGCATTTCCAGTGCATCAGGCTGTGTAATCGATAAATAATCACCTGCAAGTAGCTGAATAGTAGCGCCGCGCTCATGTGCCTCTTGAAGCGATTTTAACATCAGCTTTACACCAGACTTCATCGCAAATGCGGTAATCCAGCAAATATGCTCAGCCTCTTCATTTAATTCCTTTAACTCATTCACTAAATTCGATGTAATTAACCTCATCTACTTATCCTCAACATCAATCAAATATAAGCCCTCATCAAAGCCACCGCGTTTTTGCTTTTTCTTTACGCGAACAGCCTCAAGCTCATCAAAGTCCGTATCATAGACCTTTAATGCGGCATGTAGTAGCTCTAGTACGTCAGCCATTTCTTCAATGGCTTCTTTTTTTGTAGTCGTCTCATCAAATTCTTTGACCTCTTCATAGAGCTTGTTTTTGATTTCTGTCAAATGCTCCTCAGGTTTTAGCACGCGTGAATTGTACGCAAGCCCATCTGCTGCGATAATTTCTAAAATACGGTCTCGAATTAATTTATTATATACTGGCATCTTCCTGTCACCTCAATTAGTTAATATATAGTTATGATAAAGTGAAATTTTGGAAAGTGCAATGGCTGACGGGCTATGAAAAAGCGCCTACTGATTTTTCAGTAGACGCTGCGTTGTTAATCGATAATTTCTAAATCATAAGGAAAGACCGTATCATTTGCCGCAAGTATTTCCTTCATATTTTCAATTGCATCGGAGCTTAGTTTTTTACCGGTTTTTAAATCGAATGTATCAAGATAATAATTGCCATTCTTTTTAGGATAAATAAAGTAAGTTTTGTCATCTGTGATACGCACTAGATGGTTTCCTTCTTCAGCTGCGTCTGTATAGCCAGATAAGTCGAATAGGTTGTACAATGTTTTCGTTTTACCTGTTTGTACATTTAGACGCGCTACATCGCCTTCTCTTTCAGCATAATAAATATTGTCGCCAATCATTAAGCTATCATCCGCGACAATATAGCTATTTTCATATTGTGGAAGCGGCTTCCGTGTCAGTTTTTTCTGAGCCAAATCATAATCTAGTAATTCATAATAGTTTGGGGCATCTTCATCCTCACCGGTGTTGCTAAAGATGCTATAAATATGATGATCCTTATAGTGGAGGCCACTTATAAAATTGCTGTTTTCTAGATTACTAATCGCTGACAGTTCCGAAATCTTTTTCTCTTTTAAGCTATTATGCTTATCTAATTTTGCCTGAACAAGTCTGAAGGCTGATCCCTCATTGGCTGATGGATAATACTCAACCATTGCGTAAATCGTATCTACGCCGTTATCTGTTGCCTCCCGCGCCCATTCTGAGACAGATAGTTGATTCGTTTTTTCAGTATTCCCATAACGGATTGTTGATTCATAGCCATTGTCCTTTAATACGCCCGTATTATAGAGACTATAAAATGTTCGTCCTTTTGAAAGATAGCCTGTTTTTGTGCCAGTGTGCTCATTTTGTTTAAATGTCTGCGTTGTAATACCAGCATCTGTAATAAATTTTAATGAATTTTTATCTTCGACTAATAATGTCTTCTGATCATCATTATATGTAGTTGAACCGAGCTCGAGTCCGTCCATTTTCAAAGCCTGTACCTTATTATCATTCGAAATAAATAAGGCTAAGCTATTTTTAGTCGGTGCATCAATCGTCGTTGAATAATAAACGACCGCTTTACTATTTTTTATTAAATCCTTTTGTAGCTTATCAATAAATACATCCTTTGATGCGAGCGAGGCTTTGTCATTATTCGTAAAATAAAACGCTATACCAATGATGACAATAACGATTAAACCAAGCACACTAAGTTTCCATTTTCCCAATGTCCACAACTCCCTATTAATTTACTATTAATCATATATTTATATTAAAGGATAAAATTGGCAAATTCTATATATAATAAAAAAATGTTTGTATATTATGCGAAAACAAGCATTTTTATTCATTTATAATAGTTTATGTGCATAGTAATCACTATAGAAAAATTGACCTTTATACGATTTCTAAATCTATCTTAATCAAAAAAACCTAGTGATTCTCATCACTAGGTCTTTTTTGTGCCTTAAATTTTAAAAACTCATAATATGTTTCTAAGTCCTCTAATGCCTTTTGTAAGGTTTCCGCTTCTGTTTCATCAAATGAAAGGGAGGGGCTGTTTTCAAAGAAATCTAAAATACTTTTTTGTGTGGGTGTTAATGCGGTATATGTATGTTTTGTATCTGAATGTCCTAATAAATAATCAATTGAAACGTCGTAAAAGCGTGCTAATTTTGCTAATGTTTCAAAATCTGGCTGGGTTTGAGAGGTTTCGTATCGCGCATAGGTTGAACGATTGATTTGCATTTGATCGGCTAATTCCTGCTGCGATAATTTTTTCTCTGTACGTAGGGCTTTAAAAATATCTCCATACTTCATGCGACAACCTCCTCTTTTCTATATTATAGTCGAAGCAAAGTAAGGAAAGATTATTTGTGCAAAAAATACACAAATAAATTGACGTAATCGACTATTGAGTTTATAATTTGTGTAAATAAAGCACTTGAATTATTTTATAGTGTAGTAAATGCACAAATTGTTACGGTAACAAAACATACCCATACAGGGGAAACAAAAGGAGCATCTAAATATGAAGTCAATTCTTGCAGAGGGCTATGGCATCATTCCAAAACTGGTGATGCGTGATGAAAGTTTATCTATTGAGGCGAAGGCGATTTATGCGTATTTAGCGGCGTTTGCGGGCAATCGATTTGAGGCCTATCCTAGTGTGGAGCTGATTTGTCATGAGCTGAATATTTCAAAGAAGCGGTTTTTGATGCATCGAAAAATGCTGGTGGAGCGTGGCTATATGGAGATAAAAAGGCAGCGTGCGGCGAATGGTTTTTCCAATAATGTTTATGTGCTGACGCAGTCGATTTGTTATGGTAACGATTCGTTGCCACACGAAACGGTAGGGCAACAGGGCGTAACCAAACAATATGTAGCGGAACAGGACGTAGCCGCTATAAGTAACAGGTTTACTAATAACAATCTTAATAATAACAGTTTAAAAATAAAGTAGCTCGCGGCATTTTATCATTTCTTCGCAGAATACCCCTCCCTCAAGGAACGTAGTGAGGAGGGAGGGGATGAATGCGAACCCAATTATTCTGCTAGTACGAATTTGTTGAAAAGAACATCCGTTCCCGTTATACTATTCGAAAAAAGGAGGTGTCTGTCATGCCACATAAAGCCTATAAATTCCGTATCTACCCAAATAAAGACCAACAAGCATT
>NZ_HE578960.1:105245-106729 GCF_000307285.2 Kurthia sp. Dielmo | reverse complement strand
GTTCGTAGGAAACTCCCACTTCAAGTAACGTTCGAAGAACGGCTAAGTGGGGGTAGTTCAAACGGAGCTTACGGGTGAAGCGGCTCCTCCTGAATTAGCGGGCTTAGTGGAAGCATATAAGAATGTGGCCGTCATTACGGAAGCATTAAGTCAAGCACATACGAAAGGAAAGCCGGTCCTTTTTTACGCGGATTATTTACTGAAAAATTCATTGTTGTCGACGTCTTTTGGTGGTGTGAAAATTTCATTTTAAAGGAGTGCTTAGCATGAAAAATATACGCGATGTACTGAGTGCTTTACAGTGGGATAAGTCGAATTATTGTACGCGGCATCAGAGTGATTTTGTATACTTACCGCCGACATATGAGGTATCGCAATGTCCTTTTTGCGGCACAGAGGCACTGCATCAGCAAATAGAGGCTGCTGAGCAAAAGCGCTGTCTCGATATTGAGCGATTGGAGCGCTACCGCACGCTTAGTCGGCATTCGATTATTCAGGATGATACGATTCGGCAGGCAAATTTTGATAACTTTATAGCAGAGACAGAGGAGGAGCAACTGAATAAAATGCTCGCGGTTCGTGTGGCAGAGCGCTTTATTCAGGGCGAGGTGTTTAATGTCTGGATTCAGTCGCCAGAGACAGGATGCGGGAAAAGTCATTTGGCGATGAGTATTTTACAGCAGGTCAATGAGGCCTCACCGCAAAATCGACGTACTTTATTTTTAGATTTTGGTCGGACAATGGAGCTGATGCGTGATAGTGTGGGTAACAGAGAGAGTATGTATACGCAAAATTATTTTGTGACGCTCGCAAGTAAGGCGGATGTGCTCGTACTCGATGATTTAGGTGCGGAAACTGGGGATATTTATAGCGATAAGCGGGCGAGTGAATATACGAGCAATGTGCTACGAAGTATATTAAATAGTCGCCAGCATAAGCCAACGATTATTACGACAAATTTAAGTGGGCAGCGTCTTTTGACAGGCTACCGAGAAGGCGGCCGCTTCATTCCACCCATGTATGATAAAAAGATGATGTCGCGCGCAATGCGTAAGGTGGAGCATATTCTTTTTAAAGATACCCCTGATAAGCGCTCGCTTGGGTTTTAGCAGGCTGTTTCACGTTTATACAAGTTATTTTACAACGACTGATTAGCCTAAAATCGTGGAGAAGCTGATCCATGCAATCACACCAACTATAAGAAATGTAGTTGTAAATACAATAATACGTGCTTTACGATGTGATAGTGCGGATTGTTCTGTAGCATTTCCAGTGTAAAATGCTGAGATATCCTGTGGGGTCTTTAAATGGTTGCGTTTTTTAATGATTTCAATTTTATATGTGGCGATGGCTGCGGCAATGAAAAATAGGGCGGTGCCAATTAAACCGCTTAAACCAAACCAGTGTATAAATGGAATAATAGAAATTGGTGTACAGACGATAAATAGGACAAGTCGTCGTGTCCAGTCTTTTAATTGTTTTAT
>NZ_HE578960.1:97961-105020 GCF_000307285.2 Kurthia sp. Dielmo | reverse complement strand
GTTTTATTTCTAATTCTTTGTCCAATGGGTCTCCTCCTTTCTTATAAATGCTGTTCTTATGGATAGATAGGCGCTGTAAAATAACTTGTATAAGCGAAAAAAACGCTCTAATCACAATTCTATATTAAAAAAAGGTGAAATGTTTATTTTTTTAATAAATCTAAAGCTAAATCAATTCATTCCCCGTCTAATCTATGGAGGTGAAGGCAGTGAATCTAGTGAAGCAGGCTCAAAAAGGAATGACCAAGCATTTTTAATGAAGAATTCGCCTCAACAATGGGGAAGCAACCTGTCTATTCAGTAAAGGGCTATGATGAAAATTTTCGTATAATGACTTATGAAAAGGAAAGCGCACAGATTTTTGAGCATATCGATGAGCAGGGAGCCGACGTATTTAACCAGATGAAGCTAAAAGATAATAGTTTGTGAAAGGCCGTAAAAGCGGTCTTTTTTGTAAGAAATTCAAAAAAATGCAACTGTTTCATTAGTTGAACGTTCTTATAAGAGAGAGCAAAAGTAAATTGCGTTGGGAGCAGGTTGTATTGAGGAAAAAAGGGCTAGTAGTGTGCATTATCGCCGTTGTTATCGGCATGGCGATTTTTTTAACAGTGGGTGCTAATAAGAAGAGTGAGCGTAGCACAGGTTATACGATGATCAAGGATGAAAAACTGAAGGATGATGTCAAGTTACCTTATACGAATTTAACGAGTTACATAGCAACGAATGATTTTATTTACGTGGCCGTATGTGAGCCAGGTTCTGCATCGATTGCTAATCAGATTGTGAAAATTGACCGAACATCTGGTGCGTATAAAAGTATTTTCCATTCTAATTTAGATAAAGCGGCAACACAGGGCTTAAAAAATAGCGGAGACTGGATTATCTGGGTAGATGGAGATGATCTAGGAGGTAGCACAAAATTCTACGCATTTAATGAAAAAACAAACAAGACGCTGTCATTCGGCACAACAAGTGATACAGTGTATACCGATTTTCCAGAGATTTCGGGTGACCTTGTTGTATGGGCAGAGCATGAGCAAGTTACGAAACAAACAAAGCTGATGACCTATGATTTAACAACACAAAAACGCAAAACCATCCGTACCGTTTCTAAGGATAAATGGAAAGTTTCTGATTACACGATTCGCGATGGTGTGATTGCTTATATTGATAAATCATCAGAAAAAATGATGCTTCATGTACAGGATACGAAGAAAAAAACGAACAAAAAGTACCCTATTACAGCGAAAAATCCAGATTGGCTAACTTTTATTGATGAGCATACAATTGTGTATGTGGATAATTTAAAGCAAGGACACTTTGATAAAAATAAACTGATGACATATAGCATGAAAGATAAAAAGGAAAGTGCGTTATTTGCAGACCAAAAAACGGTAGAAGTAGACTCATTAAGTGGCTTTAAGAATGATGCCATTCTTACAGAGGTAAATAATGCGCTGCATGTATTTGCGGTTGAAAATGGTGTCGTAACCGAACAGCCTTTTACCCAAAAAAACAACTGGCCGCTTGATAGTGTAGATATCTCTTATTGGAATCACGAATTTTATATTTTTGAAAATGATGTAGACGCGCATATTTATAATTTAACCATTGATACAGAGCTTTAAATGGAGAGAGAGTCACACCGATGTGTGACTTTTTTTATTTGGTGGAAAAGCCCAGGAACTTTTTGGAATACGTACCGTCCTGTACTATAAGATGGAAATTTACCATTATATGTTGTATTAAAATGCTTAAATATCTAATAAGAAATTGATTTATAAATAGTTTGTTAATTTACCTATCTCCATTTAACTATAAAAAATTGTGTTATAATGGAAATGATAGAAATAAGTTCTAAGGAGTGTTTTATTTGAAAAAATTAGTAGCAACAGCAGCAATGTTAGGTTTTATGGTGGCAGTACCAGTTCAAAGCATTGGGGCTCAAGCAGCATCTGCACCAAAAGTATCCATTAAAGACTATAAAGGCGCAGACGATATTCAATACGCAGTTATTGCTGGGGACAAATACAAAGCAGTAAATGAAAAAATGAAAAAAGAAGCAAAAAAAGCGTATGACTACCAAGCTGCTGAAAAAACTGAAATGGCATTAAAACCTATCGTGAAATTTAAATCAGCGAGCAAAGTAAGTATTCTTTCTGTGATGTCAGAAACAGCAGATGATGCAGCACATGGTAACTTCACTGCAATCAGCTACAACACAATTAACGGCAAAGAAGTATCATTGAAAAGTGTCTTCAAATCAGAAAAAGCGTATTTAAATGCTAAAAAATATGCGAAAGCAAAAGTTTTAGATAATAAAAAGAAATATCCTTTAGCAGATAAGAAAACAACAATTGCAGGTCATTCATTCTACTTCACATCAACAGGCGGCATTAAAGTCGTATTTGATCCATACGAAGTAGCACCATATGCAGATGGTTTCGTAACCGTATCGATTCCAAAATCTCAATTAAAATAATGAACTAATTTAAAAAGCACCTCAGAGCCCGGACAGCTTTGAGGTGTTTTTGTATGGGTAAAAAAGCGTATAATAAGCTATAGTGGGAAATTACGTGTACATAGGAATAGAGGAAAGAATCGTTGAATAGTGAAGTAATTTATACGTTTATCTTTTTAATTGCAAGTCCAGTTTTTTTAATACTAAGTTTAGAAACACAAAAAAGAGTCTATTTTTACATTAGCATTAGTATAGTAGGCTTATATCTTGTCTATATGATTTATTTGATCAATAAACACGATATAACAGTATTATTTATCATTCACCATCTCTTCGTTTTAATCGCTTTAGGTATATCCTATTTATATGTTGATGAAGAGAATGAAAAAAGAAATCGAAACAAGATTTTAAACAAAGTAGTAGTAGGGCTAGCTTTGTTAATCATATTTACGATACCTAGCTGAGGATTTTATCGTATATACGATGGGAATGAAAGAGTTTAGATAAAGTACCTAATTTCTATACAGAAAAAAGCCGAGAACCCTTGTTATATCAAGGTTCTCGGCTTTTTTAATGTGGAATTATGTTATATTGACACTCATTTTATCTCATAAATTACAATTATTTCTTATTGTATTCTAATAATGAGTAAAAAGGATTATAATTGATTAGCGATTATACGATAGGAGTGAGTTTAGTGAGAAAATTATGGGCGATATTGCTAATGGCATGTTTAGTATTGGCATTACCTGTACAGAGTATTGGGGCTAAAGCCTCTACATCACCAAAAGTGACAATTAAGTCATACAAAACATCAAATATTAAATACGCGGTGATTAAAGGGGATAAATACAAGGCAGCCAATGCAAAAATGTACAAAGAGGCAAAAAAGGCGTATGCCTACCAAGCAGAATTAGATGAATTAAAAGCGGATGATATAAGAGATGGCTATTTCATGGGGGCCGATTATAAAATTATCTTAACACCAAAAGTGAAATATAAATCATCTAAAAAGGTTAGTGTACTAACAGAAGTGTATGTATACAGCGGTGGTGCACATGGGAATGTAGAATACAGAAGCTATAATACATATAAAGGAAAGATTGTTTCATTAAAGAAAGCCTTTAAATCAAACACTGCCTATTTAAATGGTAAAAAATATGCGAAGCATAAGATGCTACATAATACGGCGGATTATCCATTTGCCGATAATAAATCAACCATTGCAGGGCATGAGTTTTACTACACATCAACTGGCGGCGTAAAAGTTGTTTTCGATCCATATGAATTGGCTTCATTTGCGGATGGCATGAAAACGGTATCGATTCCAAAAAAATATATTAAATAAAGTTGAGCCTTCTTGAGATAGTTATATCCTAAGAAGGCTTTTTATATTTATTTTCATTTAATGGGTATATATATCTGCTTTTAATTAAGCTATAATGTTCATGTAATGTTGTTTGTTTCCTTTTTTATACAGATAATAAAATGGTTTCGAGGAGGATATAATATGAAAAAATTATTGCTAGCAACAGCAATTGCATTAGGTACGAGTACGGTCAGCGGAATGGTATCTACAACGCAAATAGAGGCCAGCGCAAAGTCGTATGATATGAAGTCGAGTTTTGCAGAAACATTAAAAAAAGGTGGGTTACCAAGGACCAAAGGGAAAATTGGTATGACGTATAAAACATTGAAGAAAGTGGTGCCTAAGAAAACGGAATATAAGGCAGATAGCTATGTGTACATTGCGAAAAATGATGATAGGTTTTTCTTGAATTACAACACATCATTAGAGAAGCCAAAAAATACAAATAAAGTTGTGGCGCTAAACCGAGAATACAACTATTTAATTTCTAGTAGCTCTGTGAAAAAACAGCTTGGAAAACCTTATCGTGGTAAGTCAACGGATAACGGTAAAGATGTGAATACGCATATTTATAAAGCAGGAAAAAATTATGTCTTTATTTATGCTGATAAAAAAACAAACACTACTACATTATATATGGGGAAACGAGATTTAATTGAATATATTACGGGTGTATATGATACATATCGTTAACTTTTAAAGCATTAAAAACTAAATTTTCTGAAAAAATAATACTTTAGACTAATGCTTTATTTTTAGTTCGTACTATAATGAAGCTAAGAAGCAAAATTAATAAGGGGTGATTTCAATGAAGAAGCTATGGACGGTACTCATTATGCTATGCTTTCTCGTAATGTTACCGCTTCAAAGTCTAGGGGCAAGTGCGGCAGCACCTAAGATTTCGGTCAAGACGTATAAGACGGAGCAGATTCAATATGCAGTCATTCACGGGGATAAGTATAAAGCGGTCAATGCGAAGATGCTAAACGAGGCGAAGAAAACGTACGCGCTACAAAAAGAATTGGACAAGCAATTGGCGCGTGATAAGGCAAATGGTAGTGTACCAGATTATATGGAATACTGGGCTGTGCTGACACCCTTTGTGAAATACAAATCATCAACGAAGGTTAGTATTTTAACGCAGCTTTATGTGTATAATGGCGGGGCGCATGGCAACTCTTCATATGAAAGCTACAATGTATATAAAGGAACACAGCTTTCATTAAAAGGGGCATTCAAGTCAGAAGCGGCATATTTGAAAGCAAAAAAATATGCCAAAGCAAAAATGCTAGGATATCCTGAAAAATATCCATTTGCAGATAGCACAACAACGATTGCTGGCCATCCGTACTACTGGGTAGCATCAGGTGGCATTAAGGTCGTATTTGATCCGTACGAAGTAGCGCCATATGCGGCGGGTATGGTGACAGTATCGATTCCTGCAGCGTATTTCAGATAATAAGCGAATTTCAAAACACTTCAGAGCATGGACAGCTTTGAGGTGTTTTTGTATGTGTAAAAAGAAAAAATTATTATAAATGTTTAAATACTTTAAAAGTTTAACTTGTTTTTAACATTTTATTTTTATAATTCACTTTAACACAGTATAGATAAGGAGCGTTTTTATGAAAAAGATTTTATTAGCGGCATCAATTGTATTAGGGGCAAGTACGATTACGGGCATGATAGCTGCTCCGCAAATGGACGTCAGTGCAAAAACAACTGAGATGAGCGCGAGCTTTGCAAAGAAATTAAAGGAAGGTGGGTTACCAAATACAAAAGGGAAAATAGGTATGACGTATAAAACGTTGAAAAAAGTAGTGCCTAAGAAAAAGGAATATGCTGCAGAGAAATATGTATATATGGCAAAGAATAAAGATATGTTCCATTTAAATTATAATGAAAAATTAGGGAAACCAAAAAATACGAACACTGTAGTAGCTTTAAGTCGAGAATACAGTAACCTCATTTCTAGCAGTTCAGTGAAAAAGCAACTTGGGAAGCCTTATCGTGGTAAATCTATAGAGGGTGGTAAAGATGTAGGTACGCATATTTATAAAGCAGGCAAAAATTACGTCTATATTTATGCGGACAAGAAATCAAATACAACCTCACTCTATATGGGAAAGCGTGATTTAATTCAAATGCTCGCTGGTGTATCGGATATTTATCGCTAATCGAGTAGTAAGCTAGGGAAAGTCTAATTTTAAGGAGGGAATTATAATGAAAAAAGTATGGTTGGCACTTATTATGCTGTGTCTTTTTACGATGGTTTCGGCGCAAAGGTTAACGGCTAATGCGGCATCTGCACCCAAGGTTTCAATTGAACATTATAAGATAGAAAGTATACAGTATGCGGTAATTAAAGGTGAGAAATATAAGGCAGTTAATATGAAAATGAAAAATGTAGCAAAAGAAGCCTATAAATTACAGAAGGAATTAGATAAGCAATTACTGATTGATAAGAAAAATGGTAGTGTGCCTGATTATATGGAATACTTTGTGTCATTGACGCCAGTAGTGAAATATAAATCTTCAACGAAAGTAAGTATTTTAAATCAGAAATATATTTATAAAGGTGGCTATCGTGGTGATATGTACTTTTCAAGCTTTAATGTATACAAAGGTAAGAATTTATCCTTAAAAGGTGCATTCAAATCTAATGAAGTCTATTTAAAAGCAAAAAAATATGCCAAAGCAAAAATAGTAGCTAATCCTACTAAATATCCGCTTGCAGATGCTAAAACAACAATTGCAGGTCATCCCTATTATTGGACAAAAACAGGGGGCATTCAAGTTGTTTTTTCTCCAGATGAACTCGCAACGTATAATGCTGGACCTATGATGGTATCGATTCCTGCAGCGTATATGATGAAATAAAAGAAAGAAGCCTGGCGAAAGCGGGCTTCTTTTTTGTTATAATAAAGCCATTATGTATAGATTGTAGGGAATTAGATGGCTATTTATTTTGAATCATTACAGACGTTTCAGGCGAACGGCGGCTTGAAGCAGTCAACAATTACAGCGAAGCAGCTACTACCGGCGCTAGTGACGCATATGCAACGAGGAGACCGAAAATTTTCGCTGCATATTAATGGGCGCCTGCCGAAGCCACTTAGTGAGCTACTGCAGGATGCTTTTGATATTTCGCATTTACAGCAGCCGTTTCATACACAGCACTGCGCACGCCAGCAAAGCAAATATATAAACGTGTCAAAGAGCCGTATTA
>NZ_HE578960.1:95349-97229 GCF_000307285.2 Kurthia sp. Dielmo | reverse complement strand
AGGTCATCGCCATCAAGCGAACATTATCACAGCTTATTGTGACATTTCGTGAAGGAGATCCACTATGCTTAGAAGCAGCTCTTCAGGAAATAACGGAGACTGTGGAGGCATATGATGTCGAGCTTGCGGGCTTTGGCAATAGCTGGTTCGGTACGTATAAGGGCAAGGCACAGGCCATTCGTTTTACAGACGGTGCAGGGCTCGAGCTACTTATTCAAGATAGCTATAAGCAAGTCGCTGTCGATATTTTATGCCATGACAAGCTGCAAATTTCACTTACCGCGAATAAAAAACCACTAAAAGCAACGAAGCCAGTAATTGTGACATTGCCAAAAGAGTTGGCCGAGCGAGTAGGGCAGGAGCGAATTGAGATAATCGGTGACTGTGAGCTTGGGAAGGTGATGAAGGATGAAAAAATTTAGAGGAAAGCGACGCTATTTTCGTAATTTACAAAAGGAAGCACATATAAAGAATTATGATTTAGATTTTAGTGTGGAAAGTTGGTTTGATTTCTGGCATACGCATATCGATTTTTGTGGACATGGAAATGACTCCATAAACATAAGAAAGCAACATGTAAAGGCTTTATTTAATTTGTTTAATGAGGCAAATAAAGAGCTGGAAAACTGGGGAAAGCCTTATCAACTATGGATTGAACTATGTCATGAAGATGCTTCTATGGATGCGTTATTTATCCATTCGCCTAATCCAAATGCAGATAATTTTCCGTATCAACATTCACTGAATCCGCTGAATGTAAAAGCGGAATTACCCGCTTATTTAACGGATGTCATTAATGTGGAAGATTATAAAATCGCAAGCTATGAAATGATTGAAGAAGAGGGCAGTGTAGAGAAGCTATTTGTCATTCAACTACAAAAATAGATATGCTTACTAAAAGATAATATAAAGGAGATTTATTAGATGAGTGACACTGTATGGTCATTAATTTTGTATATAGGCGGAAGCATTTTTCTATTAAGTATTATTATCTATATGTTTAAAAAACAACGAGGTCATAAAGATTTTCTTGTATCTATCATTATTCTCATTGTATTCTTTATCGTATGTGCGTATGGAAGTGTTCTAGCTGTCCAACAAGCATTTGACAATAAGAATAGATCGGTAGCTTCTGGAAAATGTACGATTTCAATTTTGGAAGATATAGGAGGACGATTTGGCTCTTACAGTCTCATTGATGTTGAAGTAAACGATGTATACTTAAGCACAAATTTAGAAAACTTTCCAACGATAAAAGAAGGAACGTATCGTTGTAAAGTAGCGTATTCTAAACATACAGATGAAATTTTCGATTTGGAGATTTTAGAGGATTAAAAGGTTCTTTGGAATAAGTGTATTCCTACTATTTTTAACACGAAAAAAGGCAGTCGTATCGACTGCCTTTTTTATATTATTGAGCTTCTATAGCACAATCAATTCTTTTGGTGAATGAGTAATAACCTCTGCGCCGTTCTTTGTCATAATGACATCATCCTCGATACGCACGCCACCAAGTCCAGGGATATAAATACCAGGCTCCATTGTAAGCACCATATTTTCTCTCACTGGTGTAGCAACACCTTGTGCTAAGAAAATGTCCTCATGAATATCAAGGCCAATGCCATGGCCTGCACCATGACCGTATTGTGCGCCGTAGCCTTGTGCGGTAATGTAATCGCGTGATAGGCTATCGACCTCTTGTGCGGTCATGCCGATTTTCATTTCCTTCAGTGATAATTCCTGTGCTGCTAAGACAATATCATAAACTTTTCGTAGCTCTGCAGGCGGTTCGCCAACGGCAATCGTACGCGTCATATCTGAGCGGTAGCCCTTATAATAAGCACCGAAATCCAGTGTCAGCATATCACCTGTTTCAATTT
>NZ_HE578960.1:67584-94916 GCF_000307285.2 Kurthia sp. Dielmo | reverse complement strand
TGTTTCAATTTTTTTCTCTGTCGGTGCACCGTGTGGTAGGGCAGAGCGCGTACCTGAGGCAACAATCATATCAAATGATGCGCCATCTGCACCATTTTTACGCATATGTGATTCAAGCTCAAAAGCAATTTCACGTTCTGTCACGCCAGGCTTAATAAACGTCAGAATATGCGTGAATGCCTCATCTGAAATCCATGCAGCTTTCTTAATTAATTCGATTTCATCAGGTGTTTTCGTTAGGCGTATTGCTTCAACAAGCAGTGACATCGGCTGTAAGGTAGCCTTAATATTTGCTGTTAGCATACGATATGTAGCGAATGAGACATGCTGTTCTTCAAATGCAAGTGTTGTAATATTTTGCTCTTTCAGCGAGGCATTAATAACATCATATACGTGTCTCGGGTCAATTTCTTGCACTGTAAAATCAGGGCATTGTGCTGTGGCTTGCTCTGTGTAACGGAAGTCCACGAATAATTTGGCCTCAGTTTGTGTGACGAGAACCGCGCCCTCACTTCCTGTAAAATTTGTTAAGTAGCGGCGGTTTTGATCGCTCATTACGATGAAAGCCTCAACATCTTGCTGTTTTAAGATGAGACGTAGCTTTTCTAAAATAGTCATGAAAATTCCTCCCTTTAGCATCACTATAGCGCGAAAAGGTGGCGTCAACAATGATTTTTTTGAAAATTAAAAAATCGCACCGCAGTACGATATTTTTAAGCAAAGCAGCCTTTATTAAATAAATACACATCTCCCGGTTCTTCAAAATTATCAAAGCGAGGATTTAATGCTAAGCCAAGGGCCTCCGCCGTTTTAATCGACGAGATATTATTATATTTCGTACGCGCGACAATCTTAGGATTTGTATCAATTGTATCGTGAATATACTGTAGTACAAGCTCATTAGCCTCTTTTGTATAGCCCTTCCGTGTATAAGCTGTATCTAATCGATACGCTAAATTAAAAATACGGCCATTTTGCCAATCACGGTAGCGCACACCGCACATACCAATCACGTCATTAGAGGCCTTTTCAATCATAATAAAATAGCCAATTTCGTCACGTTTCCAGTCATCCATCCAGTTTAGTAACATCTCGCGGGTTTGTTCTAGTGACTCATGTGGCCCACCTGGGTTGTAGCGATTTGTGGAAGGATCAGCATGAATACGATGCATTGCTTCTAAATACTGTAAATCAGGTTGTACGAGCTTCAATCGATTATTTTCTAAAATGACCATGTGAAAGCCTCCTATCATTATCCATTCTATTCCCAAAATCAAATAAAATTATGCGATTTTTTTCTGGAATTTATATTCGCTTGCTATAGTCCTATAGTGAGGAGGAGAACAAATGAAAAAATTATTAAGTTCGATTACAGATTTTGTATCAACGAAAAAAGGTATGTGGTTGACCATCCTTATTTGGCTTGTCGCAATGGTCGCGCTAAGTGGGGGTAGTTCAAGTATTTACAACGTCTAAAGGAACCATTTCTGTAGAAGATGTGTCGACTATTTTAAAAGAAATTAAGGATGAAATGCTAGATAGTTCAAAAATGCTATCACGTTGATAGTATTTTAAAAGAGACTGGCACATACGTGTAAAAACAATATTTCCTATGAGCATATAAAAAACCGGAATCGCGCGGTGGCGCGGTTCCGGTTTTGTGTTGTGAAAGCTAAAAAGAAACATGACGTGTTTTGTCCAAGTCTCTTTTTTATGTGGTTATACTTTAAATGCGCGAATCTCTTCATTTAATTGCTGCGCATGATTACTTAATTCCATCGCGACCTGACTGATTTGCTCCATCGTCGCTTTTTGCTCTTCCATTGAATCAACAATGACATGAATACTTTGAGAAGCCTGTGATGCCCCACCAGAAATGTCTTGAATAGAGGCGGCTACTTGCTCAGCACCTGCAGATAATTCCTCAGATGTTGCAGAAATATCTTCGATTTGTGCGGTCATTGTCGACACAGCCATTGAAATCGTATCAAAGGATGTATGTGCCTCCTCAATTACATCAACACCCTGTTTTACAGAGACAAGGGACGCTGCAACCGCTTTTTCAACATTCGCTGTATCTAGCTGAATCTCGTCCGTTAAGCGTTTAATCGAGTTCGCTGATTTCTTCGATTGCTCTGCAAGTTTTCCAACTTCTGCAGCAACAACTGCGAAGCCCTTCCCATGTTCGCCTGCACGTGCCGCTTCTATTGAGGCATTAAGTGCAAGTAGGTTCGTTTGATCGGTAATGTCTGTAATAATTTTTGTCATCGAAGCAATTTCCACCGTTTGTGCGGAAAGCTTCGTCACTAATTGACTAACTAAATCTGTCGAATTATTAATGTCTGTCATTTGTTTACTTGCATCGCTCACTGTCGCAAGCCCTTGTGAAGCTTGATTACTTGTATCTGATGCCGATTCGTTTAATGTTTGGGCAGATTCGGCAATGCGTTGTACGCCTTGAGCAGTTTCGTCCATTGCATAAGCACTTTCATTCGATGCTTCAACAGATGAAGAAGCACGCGCTGCAACCGTTTCGACCTGTGATGTAATTTCGTCGCTCGTCGCACTTACTTCTTCTGTGCTTGCCGACAATTCTTCGGCTGCTGCGGATAATTGCTCTGCATTCATTTGTAAATTTCCTACAAGATGATGAAGGTTATTTTTCATTTTATTGACACTTATCGCAAGCTGACCAATTTCATCTTTTGCGTGTACGGGAATATCTTGCTGTGTTAAATCTCCATCGGCGACAATATTTACGAGCTTGTTTACATTCGTCAGTGGGTTCACAATATGACGACGAATATACACGATAAAGAATAGCGTAATCACGATACTGATAATTAATGAAATACTAGCTGTCCATTTTGTCGACGAAATCACAGAAGTTGTTTCATCTGCAATATCGGTTAGTTGCTGATTTTGATACGTTCGCATTTCATCCGCAAGCTTTACCAAATGCCCATTTGAGCTTGCAATATCCTCTACAACAATTCGTTTTGCCTCACGCTTATTTTTTTCATTAATTGCAGTGATAAAGGCATTCATTTGGTCATTGAATTCATTATTGTATGTATTCAATTCCCTCCATTGCTGTTTGACTGAGGAAGCCATTAAATAATTTTCTAGCTCTGCAATGGAATCATCAACACCCTTTGCGCTAGCAGCTAGTAGGTCACGATTACTTTCTGAGTCCTCGATAATAATGGCACGCGCATATAAACCTTGTTTATACAAATTAATCATAATTTCATCAAGTAATTGTACTTGTACAATCCTATTTTGGAAGGCCTCGTCTGCTTTTTTATCAATAGAGACGACATTAATAATCGCAAACGAAATCGATAAAAACATAATAATCAAAATAGAGATAAAGGCCAAATTTAATTTTTTACTAACACTCATTGGATTTCCTCCTTAAAGTAATGATTCGATTGCTTGTTCAATGTCTAAAATTGAATCATCTGGCTCAAAGCGATGCACAACATGTCCCTGACGATTTACTAAAAATTTTGTGAAGTTCCAGCGAATATTCGGCGCGAGTAAATAGTCAGGATAATTTTTCTCAATATGAGCGTACAACATTTGTTGTTGCATATTGTCACGAGGCATGTCTTTGCAAGATATTTCATGCTTTAAATAGTGAAATAGAGGATGTGCCTTTTCGCCGTTTACCATCACTTTATCAAAGACTGGATAAGAGACACCATATTGTAATTTGCATTGTGTGGCAGTCGTTTGACTATCTTCTGGATTTTGTTCACCAAATTGATTGCAAGGAAAGGCTAAAATAGTAAAACCGCGGTCTTGATAACGTGTATACAGTTTTTGCAAATCTTCATATTGATATGTAAATTGACACTGGCTAGCTGTATTCACAATAAGCATGACTTGTTGCTGATACGTTTGCATTGATAAAATCTCATTATTGGGCTTTTTTACCAAGTAATTATAAATACTCATAAAAGTCTCCTCTTCTCTCTACTAAATTAGTTCTAATTATATAGGTAATAAAACTAAAAGACTATATGTATGCTAGAAAAAAGTAAAAGATATTGAAAGGGTACAAGAATATGTCACAAATAAAAAAGAAGAATCGCCATAAGTGGGATTCTTCTTTCAAAACGATTGAATTTTAGAGCAATACAATGCTTTTCATAACGAATACGTACGTCGATACCGCAGCAATAAAGCCGAGAATAAACGTGACATAAGCTGGTATTTGACGAATAAGAAATGACATCAAAAAGATACAAAGACTAATCGTCGCAAGTGATAAAAAGGCGACGGCCACACCAGAAAATGCAAAATTCATGACTGTGTCTCCGTCAATTGCCGCTCCACCATGCAACCACTGGAATACAGGAGATACCATCGATTGTGTTAGCTCATGAACAGGCGGTTGTTGCTGTGTAAAGAAAGCGGTAATGATTAAAATAATCATTAAAAATGAGCTTTCGATACGAACCCATGGAAGCGGGTTAAACGGCATGTCTCGTTTTAACATAAAACGTGCAATAATCATATTGGCAAAAGCTAATAAAACAATTGGCACAACAAACATATGCTTTAAGAATAACCCTTGACCATAATTTGTTAGCCATGATGTAACATAGCTTGGCACAAGGACACCCATTAAAATTAAGCCACTAATGATGATCGTAAATAAGCTAGCTGCTGCGACAATTGAAAACCATTTTAAGAATGCCAGCCAATTAGCTGTATTTTTTGCAAAAAAGCTCACAACAAATAATGTTCCTACCCAAACACTCATCGCAATCGTATGTAAGAAATCGCTGATGATGCCTGTTGTAAAATTCATGGATGTCGCATGACTTCCCCAAGCGAGCGTCATCATCAAGATGACCATAATCAAAAGGCCAAAGCGGGCAAACATACCGCGTGCGACTAAAATAATCAGCATAATAGAAAAGGCGAGTGTCATCACCCACGCGAGTCCTACCGTTGTAGAAGATAATACAAGCAGTGTAGCATCTAAGTAGCCAATACGTGCGCCAAGATTAATAATGACTTCAATCACTGCAACAAAAGATAGTATAGGAATGGCAACCGCGCTAATAAGTAGCCATTTTTTCGGTACAACGATTTCAGGACGCTTTTGTGCAGGCACGCTATAAAGCACAAATGTTCCTGTTAAAATCGCTAGACAAATATAAAGGAATGCTTGAGAAATTTCGAGCATTATTTTTTACGTAATAAGAAGAATAAACCGCCGCCAATCACGACAACTAATCCACCGAATACAGCTGCTAGCATGCCAACTGATGGACCAGTGACCTCTTCCTCAGTTGGTGTAGCTGGTTTTTCTTCTTTTTCTTTCGTTTCTACTTTTTCTTCAGTAGTAGTTTCTGCTGCTTTTTCTTCCTTCACTTCTTTTGCATCAACAGAAAATGAATACGTGCCTTCTACTGGATGACCGTCAGCGCTTAATACATTCCAATCAACCTGATAGTCGTCATTTGCAAGGGGCTTGTCAAATGAAGCAGTCATTTCAGTATTATGAATTGTTAAATCATTTGATTCGACTTCTTTGCCTTTTGAATCTGTTACGGTAATGTCGCTCCCTTTTTCAATTTTGCCGCTAAAGGTAATAGACACTTCATCAAGTGCCTTTTTTACGACTTGTCCATCTGTTGGATTTGAGTCTGTTAATTCTGAATGTGCAAAAGCAGGTAAGCTCATTGTTGTTGTCACAATGGCTGCTGCTGCAACGGGCATAAAACGTTTCATC
Source organism: Kurthia sp. Dielmo (assembly GCF_000307285.2). Taxonomy (NCBI): domain Bacteria; kingdom Bacillati; phylum Bacillota; class Bacilli; order Caryophanales; family Caryophanaceae; genus Kurthia; species Kurthia sp. Dielmo. The sequence continues at coordinate 89,164 of NZ_HE578960.1, read as the reverse complement.
ATGTTGTTTACCGCTCCTTTTAGTTTAGCTATTATTCATCATCTATTGTACAAGAAAATCATGAACTATTTGTGAAGAAGCACTCACAAATGGAGCTCATAGTGTAAAAAGTATCTCAATTTCACACGGTTGTCACAAAACCTACTGATTGACAGTCATTCACACTATCCGTTACGATAGAGGGAAGTAGAAGGGAGGCGCATACATGGCTGACAAAAAAGAGCGTATAATCGCTGCAGCACAGGAAGTATTTTTAACGCAAGGAATTGATAATACAAAAGTATCTGATATTGTGAAACTCGCAGGTATTGCACAAGGGACTTTCTATTTGTATTTTCCCACGAAGGCAGCAGTTATGCCTGAAATTGCTAAGCAGGTAATTGTTGAGATTCTTGCGTATTTGCAACAGGAGACAAAAAAGTCATCATCTGCAGCGCAACAGCTAAATGACATGATTGATGCGATGATGCGCTTTAACCTTGAACAAAAGGATCGATTACAGCTTTTATATGCAGGCCTTGCAAAAAGTGAGTATATTCGTGAATGGGAAGACATTTACTCTCCGTTTTATGATTGGATGGCTCATTTAATTGTGCGAGGTCAACAAGAACAATCAATGAATGCGGATATGGATGCATTTAGTACAGCACGTATTTTAATCGGGACTATTGAATCGACAGCAGAGCAGCTTTATTTATTCGATGATAAAGTAGATGAAGCATTTGCTACACAACAAATTCGTACCCTAAAAACGTTTGTCCACCGCGCATTAGGTATTCAATAAGTTGAATACCTATATTTTTAACACAAAAAATGACTACGAGTCACTTTTTTAAAAATTTGGAGGAGTTATTATGAAAAAAGACTGGATGTACGTCGCTTTAACCAGTCTCTGTGAAATATTATGGCTTTTAGGATTTTCGTTTGCATCGAGCTGGTGGCATTGGATTTTGATTGTCGGTCTGATTATGCTCGATTTCCACTTTTTAGCGAAAGCCTGTGAAAACTTACCGACAGGTACTGTCTATGCTATTTTTGCTGGTGTCGGAACATTTGGGACCGTATTAATGGATTTACTTATTTTTGATAAACCATTTGATTTGATGACGAGTGCTTTCATGCTGATTTTAATTGCCGGAATTATTGGCTTGAAATTAAGTGATGGCAAAGGGAAGGAGGCATAATATGGGCTGGATATTTGTATTATTAGCCGCTTCCTGTGAGATTGCCGGTGTTGTCGGTTTACGTTTATTTAGTCAGGCTAAGAAGCTCTGGCAGCTCGCACTCTATATTGGTGGATTTGGCTTATCCTTCTTTTTCCTTTATCAATCATTTCATTATTTACAATTAAGCATTGCCTATGTCATTTGGATTGGCATTGGTACGGTGGGTGCGGTTGTTGTGAATATTTTATTTTTTGGTGAAGCAAAAAATAGAATGCGTTTAATTAGTATGGCAGCAATTATCGTCGGCTTAATCGGCTTAAAAGCAATGGCTTAAACGGAACAACATCTTCAGATTATTGAAGATGTTTTTTGTTTGGAAAATATTTTTAACTTTTTTAAATCCAGATATGAAGCGGTTTTTGAGTGATTTTTTATTAAATTTTTATAAAGCATACTTGACTACTAGGAATAGTAATGTTTATACTAGCAACAACAAATTAAACAAACCGACCAGACAACTGGAGGGCTTATCGATTAATAATCGATTTGCTCTCCTTTTGCGTTTTGGTTATAGGTGACTAGACAACTAGAGCCTCTCTAATTTTTGGATTAGAGAGGCTTTTGTGCATTGTAAGGAGAGGATAATATGACCAATCTAGATGAGGTATTTCATTTGCCAGATTTACGCTTTGTGCAGTTTTGCGAGGAGAAATTTGCTTTAAATAAAGGTATTTATAATACAATTGATAATTATTTTTTTGAGCTAGGGGTGCACGATATTATTAAACGGCGTCGGTTAATTTTCCAATTTAGCTTACAGCACTGTGCTGTAGGAAAAAAATTTGGACCAGGTGGGTTAACTAGAAAACTAGAAGACTTTATGGAGCAAAAGAGTGGACTGCTGCAAGTAAATTAAAATTTTTTACACATAATTCTTAGTTAAATTGTAGGGATTATTATCATAAAAAATCTGAATTTTCTAATCGAAGGAGTGTTTTTCATGACATTAAAATTTGCCTATTGGACGCCAAACGTAAGTGGTGGGCTAGTTATTTCGAAATTGCCATAAAAAACTGGCTGAGACTTTGAGGATAATGTACGCTACGCACAGATTGCGGAAAACCTTGGATTTGACTATGTTTTATTACAAACACGCTTTTTTGCAAGCTACGGGGCAGAGTTACAGCTAGAGGCGGCGACATTATCCGCGGCACTTGCGGCAAGGACAGAAAAACTACAAATTATTACCGCTGTGCTACCAGGACTGTGGCATCCAGGGGTAATGGCAAAAATGCTTGCGACCATTGACCATGTGAGTGGCGGGCGTAGTGCGGTGAATATTGTGAGTGGCTGGTTTAAGGGCGAATTTATTGGCTACGGCGAGCCTTGGCTAGATCATGATGAGCGTTATCGTCGTTCCGAGGAATTTATTCGTGTACTACGGGAGCTTTGGACAGCAGAATATGCGAATTTCAAAGGCGATTTTTATTCTTTAAATGATGCACAGCTTAAGCCAAAGCCTATTCGTCCGCCAAAAATTTTCCAAGGTGGCAATTCACATGCAGCGAAAGCGATGGCAGGGCGTGTATCCGATGTATATTTCATGAACGGCAATACGCTTGAAAATATTCAGAAGCAAATTGATGAAGTGCGCGCATTACGTGAAGAAGCGGGCCAAGGACCAATCGAATTTGGTGTCAACGGTTTCGTTATTGTACGTGAAACAGAGGAGGAGGCATGGGCTGCAGCTGAAAAACTGATTGAGCATGTGGATGATGAAACAATCGCAAAAGCACAAGAAGTGTTTAAGCGAATGGATTCAGAGGGACAACGCCTTATGACGAGCCTACATGAGGGGGACCGTAATCGACTAGAAGTTAGTCCGAATTTATGGGCAGGTGTTGGCTTAGTAAGGACAGGAGCGGGAACAGCGCTTGTTGGAGACCCGGATACAGTGGCAGCACGTATTAAGGAGTATCAGGATTTAGGGATTGATAAATTTATTTTATCTGGCTACCCACACTTAGAAGAAGCGTATACAACGGCAGAGCTATTATTCCCTAAACTGCCGATAGCGAAAAATGATGATACATTAGGACGAACATTTTTAAGTCCATTTGGTGGTTTAACATCTGCCGGGGCGAAATAAAATAGTTGTCCACAACAAAAATAAGGAATCGTGCCAACGCGCGATTCCTTATTTTCGTATGTTCAGCTTTTTTACGCTTTCGTATGTACGCTATAGGCAATGCTAAGTAATGTCCCAAACGCTAAACCTGCAACAATCATCAAGCCAACAGATTCAAAGAAGGTAACGAGAAAGATGGTTAAAATAAGTCCGAATAAAATAAGAAAAATATTTTTCACAAAAATTCACCTCCCTATCTATTAAAATTTTATCATAAAAAGAATTAATTGGTAATTTATTATTGCGATAATACACTATTCACTACAGCCTATCCCTTTTATGTTAATGGCTATAGAGGGAGGTGAGTACATATCTACAATACAGCAGACGAAGGTAAGGCGTACGATGCTGTATACAAAAGAAGTGTTGCATGCAAATTTAGATAGTGTGCTATTTCTTGAATAGATTACAGAAGAAGTAGATATGTCAAAATTTCAACTGATTCAATATTTTAAAGAGCATGTTGGGTTTATATTATATCCATGTGCAAGATAATTATTAGAGTAAACAAAGAATGTTTATAAAATAGTTGTTGACTGTAATTTTACGGATTTAACTCATTTGAATTGTTATTTTAAGCATGTCTATAGAACGACTTCATTTGCCGATGTAAAATAAGTTTATTAAATGAAAATGACTATTAGCAAGGAACGTAGAAGAATAGTTGACCTCCTGCATTATTAATAGTGAACTCACAGAGAACCTTTGACCGAACGACTTTCTTTGCTTTATAATAGGCATCGAAATCATTTAAAAAAGTAGGTCAGAAATATGATAATGAATGTTGTTCTCTTGATTATCGTAACGATTATTAATGTCTTTACGTTATTCTGGGATAAGTATGTGTACAAGATGAAGGCACGTCGTCTTGAAGAAGCCAATCAGACGGCTATCGATCATCTAAGTAAAGGAACAGAAATTCGTGTCGGAAAACCTTTATCAGAAGATGAAAAAGAAGCGATTCGTCAAGAGTTAGAAGATGCGAAGCGCGAGCCTTTTTACAAACGAATTAGTGGCACGAGTAAACTATTATTTTTAATTAATATTTTACTAGCAATTACGGTTGCGTATAGCTATTACCAAAAAACAGATACGGTTCAAATTCAGCAAGAATATGATGTGATGGAGTATACACAAAACTATTCATCATATCGTTATTTAGGGAATACCCCAACAATTAATAAAAAAGCAAAAATTGAAACGGTCAAACTGTACCAAACACAAATTAATAATGAATTTTATTTAAAAGGCTACAGTGAATATAGCGGCAACTTTTATTTAAAATTATCTGCAGCGGATCAAAAGGATGCAGATTTAAAAATGAAAGAGACCGGAGAAGCTGTAAGTACAGCTGGGGTCACTGTATATGAAGGTACATTATTAATTAATAAAAAAGAGAAAGAAATTAGCTTTTTGCCGTATGAATATAAGCAAGACACAGAAAAGAAAGCAAAATAATAAAAAGGCTGCGACTTATATAGGTCGCAGCCTTTTTATCTTTATTTTATAGCAGTTAGTGGTTGCCCAATCAGGTAATCGAATAATTGAGCTGATGTTTGACGGTCTAGCTGCACATGTTTGTTTTCGCCATCAATTATAATTTCTGCCTTATCTTTTGATGGATTTAACCAAATGTTGTAAGTCGCTGATTTGACGGTTGTAGCAGAGTTGGAAAATTGTAAGGTGTAATCCGGCGAATTCACTTTAGCTAAATTTGCCTCTTCCCAGTCAAGCGAGCTTAAAAAATTACGTGTATCACGTGCTGATGTATGTGCGGATACGGTTTTATATACATGTTCGTCTGAATGATATTGTTTTACCTCGATGTATTGTTGAATTTTAGGTGCGGCAGTTTGACAGCCAGCTAAAATGAGTAGACATAAGCTTATTAAAAATAGCGGCGTTGCTTTTTTCAACTTCTAGGCCTCCTTATGAAATCAACGTCTAATATTACGGAATTCGCCGTTGTAAATCTATAAGGTTGTCATAATTTCGTGAAAAAATGGAAGCAAGTCGATAAATTAGAACAAATAACAGCAATAAAAAAAGCTGATCACGGCAATGATCAGCTTTTTAAGGATTAGGAGAGAGGGTAATCTCTCCATATGTTTATTCTATTATTGTTCTATTTTTCTTACAAGAATAAATATGACTAATAATTTTATCGTCCTTTTCTATTATTTTTAACAAAATAATATCATTTTATTCGTTAAATATACATATAAAAATAATTTTTTATGCATTTAATTATTTCTTTAGTATTTCATCATATAAATTATATATTCTTTTTAAATAATTTTATTGAAAATATTTACAAATTTAAATGATTTTTTATGAAGCTACAATTGTTAAGAAGGTTCAATGGTTTATAATAAAAAAACGTTTCAGAAAAGCGATTAGTAGGTGTTTAAAATAGAATTCTTTTAATTCATAAAATATATCGATATGTTTAAAAAATAATTAGTTAGCTATTTTTCTTTCTTCTTTCAATTCTTGTAGAATACGCCTACCTCAACGCTCGCAGGTAAGAGATGAATGCAAGGTTAAGTTTCTACTTGACTGAGAAGGCATGTTTTTAGTGAAATATATTCATAAAGCGAGGTAAACAATGCTAAATAAAGAAAATGAATAAAAAAGCTGCATGGGTTATTGAAGTATTTTGTTAAGCATTACTTTGAAACAACAAATATAGGATGAGGAGAGATTAATTTAGGCAATTTCTTTTTTATTGAAAATAATTTGCTTTTAATAGTCAGCTATATGCAGGGTTGATATAATTAGGCGAATTGTTTTTTTAGATTGGAGAGAAGAATATGAAAAAATGGTCTATCGTTTTAGTATTTGCTTTTGTGGCGATTCTTGCGGCATGTGGCACATCTGAAACAACGAAGGAACAGGTATCAAATGCAGATTATGCAGAAAAAGTGAAAGAGAACCCAATTGTAACCATTACGATGGCGAATGATGAAAAAGTAGTGCTAGAACTTTATCCAAAAGTGGCACCGAATACAGTCGCAAACTTTGTTTCATTAGCAAAGGAAGGGAAGTATAATGGCTTAATTTTCCATCGTGTAATTCCGGGCTTTATGATTCAAGGAGGCGATCCATCTGGTGATGGTACAGGGGGTCCGGGTTATACAATTGATGGTGAATTTAGTAATAATGATTTCACAAATGATTTAAAACATGAGCGCGGTGTTATTTCAATGGCTCGTTCAGGCGACCCCAATTCAGCGGGCTCACAGTTTTTTATTATGGTAAAGGCATCAGCCAATCTTGATGGTGATTATGCTGCATTTGGTAAAGTAACAAAAGGTATGGATGTTGTTGATACGATTGTGAATGCACCTCGTGATAAAGCAGATAAACCAAATAGTGATCAAGTGATGAAAAAGGTAGAAGTCGATACAAAGGGCTTTGATTACCCAGCACCTGTAACGAATAAATAAAAAAAGTAGCGCTTAATTTGCGCTACTTTTTTTGCGCCATAAAATCAAGGCAACAAGTAATATTAAAGATACAACAGATATCGGCCAGACGATAGACCAATAGGGTGGTGCATAATGCATTGTTATCTGATTTTGACCTTGTTGTAGTGGAATGCCAATAAAGGCATAGTTTATTTTTTTGGCATCCACTTTTTCATTATTTAGTGTAATATGCCAGCCCGGCTCATATGGAATGGGTGTCACTAATAGGTCATCTTTTTTTGCGGTAACTGTGCCAGAAGCATCGGCATTATCCCAAGTGAAATCTGCTTTTTTTGCCGCCTTGTATGCCGCATCTAACGTCTTATAATCTTCACCGTAAATACGCAGGTTTGTTAAATGGTACTTACCACTCGGTAATTTGATTTTGACTAGGTCACTTGCTGGTATGGCGAAAGTTAGGTCATTGAAGCCTGTCTTGTATTTTGCATAGTTGCTTCGTCGACTTGTTTCGTAATCATTGATTTTTAATGTGAATTTTTTGTAGCGTTTAATTGGAGATAACGTCATTTGAACGTATAATGTCTCTATTTTCTCTATCTTCGGCAGCTGAATGAGTATTTCACCCTCATTCTTCTTGCGAGGAACGATTAATCTATCCTTTTTCCATTTTCCATTATGTAATGTAATGGAAGTAGGTCTAATAGTATTTGTAGTTGGCAAGGGCGTAGTGCCATCATCTGTAATTGCTCCTTGTAAAAGTGCATGCTCTTTTGCAAGTGTTGACTCGAGCTGTAATGCTTCCTCATTATAAAAAGAATCTACTACACGAAATGCGGGTAATAATTTTTGGTTTTCATACAGTGTAAAATTCTTTGATGTATGAACATTTTCATATAAGTAAGGAATGTTTTTGTATGTTGAATGACGCATATAAAATTGGCTTTGGAAGGCCGCCATTAAATTTGTTCGATCACCTAATGAACGATAGCGACTTAGACTTTCACGCCCTGTATCAATTTGCAAATCGCGCATGTACATATCCATAATAGGGCCATTTGAAATGCTAGAATATAAACTAAAACCGTTAATCGGCATAAGGGAGGTCATATTTTCTCGGAATACATTTGACCAATCTGTTCGAACAGTGTCATTTAATTCGTGATTTTTAATATAATCGAATGCAGAAGTGTCTTGTGTCGGCATATATTTGTCGGATGTTAGATACTCTTTTGTAGAAAGTTCTGTATGGGAATATAAGTTGGATTGAAAGAAATTACTATAAACTAAGACCATTATAATAATCAAACTACTAATTAAAAAGGTGCGTTTTTTTGTTAAAAATAAACCGATAGAAATAAGTGCCCAAATTAAGGCTACAATAGATAAAAAGTTTAAATGCGTATTTGTTAACAAAATGGTTAAAAGAAAAATAACTGTAACAGTAATGGTAGCGTAAAACCATTGCTTTTTATGAAGAATGTTTAAGTTTTCAATTGTAATAGCAGTAAGACCAGCATAACCTAGTGTGATAATTGGTGTCCAACGCGTGTTTGGTGCTGAAAAACCATTAAATAGGCTCCCTATAAATGGACTGAAATATAATACAGTTCCAAGAATACTAATGAATGCGAACAGTTTAAATGCGCGATGTTGATAAAGTGGACGGAGTAAAAGAAAAATCACAATAAAGATAGGTAGCCACAACGTTTTCGATTCACTTAATAGTAATTCTGTATTCAATGCATAGAAGGGAATACTTTGTTCATAGGCTGGACGATTATTATGAAGATAACTAATAACCGCCGGAATAAAAGAGAAGCAACTAATACCAAAACTTAATAAACTGCCTAGTATATACCATTTAATTTGTTGTTTCTTTTGGCGTTCATTATTTGTGATATGGAGAAATAGGCGTAATAAGATATAAATTCCGGTAATGATTAATACAACATAAGATATGTAAAAGTTACTAATGAGAAGAAGTGCTGTCGAAATAATAAAAAATATTGGTGACTGGTGTCGAATAATTCGTTCAACACCAATAAGCAGTAGAGGAACCCAAAATAACACATCGGTTAGGTTATCCGTCAGAACTTGATTTTTGAAGAAAAATGGACTAAACATATAAACAACAGCACCTAAAAAGGCTGCAGCATGTGTTTTAGTAAAGTAATTCAAAAAATAAAAGCATGCATAAAAAATCGCTATTTGTTTAATAATACTCATTGGAATAAGAAGTAGGGCCCAGGTTTCAACGCTTGTTTTAATTGGTAATATACTAAAAATTATATACCAAGGGATGAGAAAAATATTTGTTGAAAAGTAGTAATTTAACTGTGAAAAGATGCCACCACCGAAGCCGAAATTTTCAGCGTAAGCCCAATTTCCTTGTTGATAGTGTTCTAAAATAAATTGCTTAAAAAAAAGCATTTGTGAAAGCCCGTCTCCAAAGCCAACCATTAAATATCCTTGCGTCCATTTCCATAAATAAAAACCATGACCAATAATGGATAAGAGAAGTGCTCCTACAAAAGTTAGTAGATAATATTTTTTCATGATTTTACCCCTTTCACTATAATCATAACATTAATTTTCCATTTAATTGTTAAATTAAATGGAAAATTACGATAAATTAACAAAAAAATGTTATAAAAAGAGAGCGGAATGTCTTTAAATAAAAAAATCCAACGAATTCAATTCCTTGGATTTTTTATTTATATTCTTTTTTTGAATTTTAATTCACTAATCAACGTTGAACCTAGTAAAAGAACAGCACCCATTAGTTGCGCTATGGTCATAGGTTCGTGTAAAAGCCACACAAAGATAACAATTGCCACAAGTGGATCGACATAGCTAAGCATCGCAATATGAAAACCGTCTGTGAGTGATACATAAATGCCTAACACAATGGCAGCTAGTGTTAATTGAATAACGGTGAGCTCTAACTTATCGATTTCAGTAGTAAATTTATTAACGAGCATGAGCGTCGCATAAAAGGCTGCTGCAGCAAAGCCATACAATAATCCAAGTTGTTCGTCCATAATACTGTTAAAGCTTGCGCCAACGATAAGTATCATCCCGAATAGCGCAATAATGATGCACAGCACTTTTTTAACTGTCCAAGCTTCCTTTAATAAAAAGGGAGCTAGAAGTAACACAAATACAGGTGCAAAATAATAAGCTAATGTGGCATTGCTGATAGATGTATAATCATACGATTGATAAAGAAAAATCCAATTGCCACTTAGTGCAATCGCAGACAGCAGTAGAATGCCAGCATGTCGGAAAATAAACGTAAAATGGATACGTTTTTCATTAGTAGCAAAATGATTGACAGAAAAATGCTGCCGATTAGACTGCTCCAAAATGCACGTTTGCTTGAAGCAAGTTCGATTAGACGAATAACGACACCAATTGTACCGAAGATAGCCATTGATAAAATAAATGGTAGAAATGTTTTCATCGCGTACTCCTTTTTTGAGTCTGCGATGTACGAAGACGCAGACTCGTTTTAGTTAGCTGAAAGAGTCGCGTTTACTGGCGGTGCCATTGAGATGAACATGATGAATCACCTTCTATTCCATATAGTTTTTTAATTATATCAAAAAATTCTGTTAAATTTTAGCCTTCTGGCAAATAAAAGGCTCGTAATGGTAGTAGGGCGCGTGTTGTATTTGGTAGTTTTTCATAGGTTTGTACAATTAACTGTACAAGCTGTTCTAAATCGATGACTTTGACATTATTTTGTTGGGCAATCCTCAAGGCACTCGTTGTAAATCCGCCTGTGGACACAATAAGACTATTTGCTTCTAGTGGGTGTGCACCGAGTAGATGACGAATTTCTTCAGAGCCCGCTACCTGTGTACGGTGATGAATGGCGACTTTGATAATTGGTTTTTCAAAGCCTAATGTATCTTTAAAGGCTAGTAAATTAATGCCCTCATCAGCAACTTTAGTTGAATATCCGAGAGCATGCAAAAGGCCATCTATTAAATCCTGCATATCCCATGGATTTAGCGCATCTACTTTATCTTCAATCATCGCCTGTGCCTGCGTTTGTAATTCTTGTAGGAGCACGTCAATATCCTCATGTTCGGGATTATGTAATGTACTCGCAATTGTTCCATGTAGGGCATTCTCAAGCTCCTGCCCCCAAGCATCGATACGAAAAACGGTTAGCACCGAACTTAAGCTATTTTTTGCTGCTTGCGTTAAAGTGTGTCTAGAAATACGCGTCGATTCCCAAGCAACTTGTCGTTCATTTGGATAAGAGTTATCGTCTGTATAACGATAAGTTGCTTCACTTTTAATCGTACCAATAATATACTCACGATGCTCCTTTGAGTATGAAACAACACGGTCTCCAATTTCAATTTCTTGATAAAATCGCCAAATTTGATTGACCCAACTATGACGTGTTAGCGGTTTATTGTCTAAATAAACGCGGTCTGCCTTTACGAATAATGATTCTTTTGTAGGGTAGAGTGCTGGGTCACCTAAATCCGCCCAGCCAATGGATACGATTCCTTCGCGTAACCATGATGGAATAAGTTCATTGTCTGTACCCGCACGGATCATCCACCATTTTTGCATTATGACATCGTCCTCTCCTATTTTGTAATTTATATGCCACAAAAAGAGTGTCTGTAAACGTCTACTGAAAATTGAATTATCAGATGATTGAATTTTCAATAGGATGAACGGATGTTCTATTGGAGGGAAATTGGAAGCTAGGGTCTGAGGATCAGCTTGTGCGTGTGAATGGGATTTTTGGCATGATTTCCTCATCTATGATGCCGATTGAAATACTGGTTTTTGCCTTTAATAGGTCTTTTATTCAAGCAGACCACCCATTAAAAAAAGAGCCAGAAGCTACAAAGCAATTTGACATTGGATAATAATTGAAAAAAAGTGTCATATTCGCTATGCTAAAGGCAATTGAAGAAAGGGTGCAACCTGTGATTTTAATGATTTTACGTGTCGTTTTTACAATTGTCGCGATAAGTTTTGCAACATATGGTCTGATTACGAGTGATTTCCGATTTCAAAATTGGATGCTCCTTTTCTTTAGCTTGGCATTAGTTGTTACAGGCATTAGTGAGTTAAGAAAAGGGCATAAAATGATAGGCGGATTAGCAATTACGGCGTTTGTTTTTATTTTATGTGTAATCGCTATGACGCAATTTTAAAAGGAGACCCTATAATGGGCCTCCTTTTTTAATAACCAAAATCACTACGTAAAATGGCATAAAGCTTTATATCATGATAACGTCCTTTTGCAAATTTCCCATGTCGCTGTGTACCTTCGTAAAATAAACCAGCTTTTTGAAGTACACGTTCAGAACGAATGTTTTCCGCAAAATAACTCGCTTGAATTCGTTCTAGCTTCAATTCTGAAAAACCATAGCGAATAATCGCTTGTGTTGCTTCACTTGCATAGTCATTGCGCCAATATTGTTTTGCAATAACACAGTGCATATCGGTAATTTTTTCTTCATGACGATAATCGCTAAATTCAATAACACCGATAAATTCGTCTGTTTCTTTTAACAAAATCGCCCAAGCTACATTACTTTGGGTATATTTTTGTAATAGCGTAGCTAAAAAGTGTTGATTGTCATTTTGTGAAGGCGAAGCATCCCAATCTAACAGCGCTGTAACATCATCATCTGTTACCAATTTTTGAATATTGTTCATATCTGTAGACGTAATTTTCCGCAATAAGAGACGTGTGGTTTCGAGTGTTTTCATTATCATCACCTCATTATGTCGCTTTTTAATCTATTCCCGATTTAAGCGGGTACATACTTAAAAAATAAAAAAGAGACTGGGAAAAACACGTTATTTTCTCTTTTTAGCGTTCGCAACGAAAAACCGGAACCGCGCCACCGCACGATTCCGGTTTTTCTTATGCTCATAGGAGCAGTTGTTTTTACATGTATGTCCCAGCCTCTTTTGTATGCTTCGAATCGCTAGAACTTTATTATTTAGTTAAAACTTCTTTGATTTGATCTAACATAATATTCGCTGCTAAAATCCCGCCAGCTGTGTTCCAAATAGCATCGTCCACTTTATGTGCATTACCGTCTTTTACAGCATGTAAGTTTTTCCACAGTTTGTCGCTTGTCCACTCTTTTTCTGTTTTTGATGCAGAATCATCACCTGTTGGTAAGTAAGTGAAGTAGAACAGTAAATCCCCATCCATATCAGGAATTGATTCTTTACCTACTTCAATTGCTAAGTTCCCTAATTTTGCATCTGCTTCAAATAATTCAGCTTGTGCAGGAACACGTTTAAAGCCTAATTGGTCAAAAATAACACCTGAGAACGAGTCTGTATAGTAGATACGTGTTGTATCTGCCATGAAACGTACAATTGAAATTTCTTGATTTGTTTTATCGCCTAATGCTGTTTTTACTTCTTCTACATGAGCAGTGTAGTCATCAAGAATTTTTGTACCTTCAGCTTCTTTATTTAATGCTTTCGCATAAAGCTTGAAGTTTTCTTGCCAGTCACCACGTAATGTTTCAGAAAAGACAGTTGGTGCGATTTTGCTTAATTTTGCATAATCTTTTTCTTGGCGAAGTTTGTTCCCGATAATTAAATCAGGCTTTAATGAAGCGATTTTTTCAATGTTGACTTCGCCTTCCTGACCAACTACTTCCACACCGTCCATTTTGTCTTTAATATGGTCATACCAAGGGTCACCTAAAAATGATTGTACAGCACCTACAGGTTTTACACCTAATGCTAATAGTGCTTCTGTACCTTCGTTTGTTAAGACAACAACACGTTTTGGTTCACCTTTAATATCACTAGAGCCCATTGCATGCTCAATTGTATATGTACTGTCGTCTTTTTTGTCGCTTGATGTATCGTTCGTTTTGTCATTGTTACCACAAGCAGCTAATACAATAACGGTTAATGCAGTAAATAATAACATAAAAATCTTCGAAAAATTTTGCACTTTTTTCCCTCCAATAATTGTGATAGAATAATAAAATCAAATTAGCTGAAATTGATAATCGTTTTCAACTAGCTCTCGAAAGCTTTTTAAGCATAGAATGTCAACAGATAAATGTCAATGAAAAATTGTCAGAATTAGAAACTTTATCTCGTTGGGAAGGGAATTACATAATGATTTTGAAAAAAAATCTTGCAAAAGTCATCGGATTAATAGCAATGATCGTGGCTGTCGTTGTCGCAATGAGTCTTAGTATTTTATTTGGCTATGCAGATACGTCTTTACAAACAACGATCCAATCATTTACGAATTTTGATAATTCAAACGAACATATCATTATTCAGGATGTCCGTATTCCACGTGCACTTATTGCCGCAAGTGTTGGTGCCTCTCTTGCGATTACCGGTGTATTATTGCAAACATTGACGAAAAATCCCTTAGCTTCTCCAGGGATTTTAGGAATTAATGCTGGTGCAGGATTTGCGGTTGTGTTTGCGCTCGTATTTTTCCATGTAGAAAGCTTACAATCATTTGCGTGGATTGCTTTTACAGGTGCAGCTATTGCAACGGCAGCTGTTTACGGCATTAGCTCAGTTGGACGAGATGCATCAAGTCCATTGAAGATTACATTAGCGGGTGCGGCGATTAGCGCTATGTTTGCATCGTATACACAAGGACTTTTAGCAGTGAATGAAGCAGAAATGGATCAAGTTTTATTTTGGCTAGCCGGTTCTGTACAAGGACGTAAGCTCGAAATTTTATTATCCGTATTACCTTATTTAGCGATTGGCTGGTTAGGTGCTGTACTAATTTCAGGGAAAATGAATGTATTGGCATTAGGCGACGATGTAGCCAGAGGACTTGGCTTACGTATTGGCCTAATTAAGTTATTTGTTGGTCTGATTGCGGTATTGCTTGCAGGGGGTAGTGTAGCCGTTGCAGGGCCAATTGGCTTTGTAGGTATTGTTATACCGCATATTGCGAGAAAAATAATTGGTCAGGATCATCGTTGGTTGATTCCTGCTGCGGCATTACTTGGTGCGATTTTATTATTATTAGCTGATGTTGGCGCAAGATATATTATTATGCCGCGTGAGGTACCTGTAGGTGTAATGACAGCGATTATCGGGACACCATTCTTTATTTACCTTGCACGTAAGGGAGGTAAAAAAGTATGAAGCAATTAAAAGTCATTCGTTTTTGGAAGGAACAAGTATCCTTTTTAGTTGATATGCATGCCGCTCGCCGAACAATGCTCGTAGCTTGCCTTGCATTAATAGCAGTTATATTCAGTGCATCGTTTGGTGATTCTTTTATTAATCCGTGGCAAGTGCTACAGGCAATTACAGGTCAGGGCGATGCTTACAATCAATTATTAGTCGTTGATTTTCGTTTGCCACGTATTTTAGTGGCTGCCTTTGCGGGTATGGCATTAGCTGTTGCGGGGGCAATTTTACAAGGGATGATTAAAAATCCATTAGCCTCACCAGATATTATTGGGATTTCTGCGGGTGGTAGTGCTGCAGTTGTTGGCTTTTTAACGATATTTAGTAATACAGACCATTCTTTAACGGTTAGCATTAGTTGGCTGCCACTTGCAGGATTTATTGGTGCAATGCTAGTAGGCTTTTTAGTATATTTATTGGCTTGGAAAGACGGTGTTACTTCTACTCGTTTAGTATTAATCGGTTTAGGGGTGGCGACATTTTTACAAGCAATTACGACGATGTTAATGATAATGGGGCCGGTTTATTTAGCAAGTGAAGTACAGAAATGGTTAATCGGTAGTGTGTCGAGTACGGACTGGAATGAAGTCGTCATTATGGTGCCAGTTATTATTGTGTTATTATTTATTACTTTTTTTGTTGTGCGCCATTTGAATGTACAGGATTTTGGCGACGATACAGCGATGAGCTTGGGACAATCAGTACAAAAACTGCGTTTCGGCTTAATTGTACTAAGTGCATGTTTAGTTGGTAGTGCCATTGCATTTACCGGCGCAATTGGCTTTGTTGGATTAATGGCGCCACATATTGCTCGCCGTTTAGTCGGCTCAGCCTTTGGATTATTGATTCCAATGAGTGCCGCAATTGGCTGTTTCCTAGTGGTCATTGCGGATATTATTGGTCGTACAGCATTTAGCCCACTTGAAGTACCAGCGGGTGTATTTACTGCTGCAATTGGGGCACCGTATTTTATTTACTTATTATTTAAAAATCCTAAGAAATGAGGAGGGCGTGCTTCATGGCACAATCCTTAGTAACTGAAAAATTAACACTTAGCTACGGAGCAACTACGATTATCGATGAGTTAAGTGTAGCCATTCCGATGAATAAAATAACGGTATTAATCGGCGCAAATGGCTGTGGGAAATCAACGCTATTGCGTTCTGTAGCCCGCTTATTAAAGCCGAAAAACGGGGCCGTCCTCTTAGACGGGGAAGATGTTTTTCATCTATCCACAAAAGAGGTAGCGAAAAAACTATCAATTTTACCTCAGTCTCCTGTAGCACCAGAAGGATTAACGGTTTTACAGCTCGTTAAGCAGGGGCGCTATCCTCATCAAACATGGCGTAAACAATGGACAGAGCAAGATGAAAAAATTGTGATGAATGCACTGAAATCGACTGGAATGTATGACTTACAACATAAAATTGTTGATGAATTATCCGGTGGACAACGACAACGTGCATGGATTGCGATGACACTTGCGCAAGATACAGATATTATTTTATTAGATGAGCCAACAACCTATTTAGATTTAACACATCAAATCGATGTCTTAGATTTATTATTTGAGTTAAATCGTACACAGCAACGTACCATTATTATGGTATTGCATGATATTAACCTCGCTTGTCGTTATGCCGATCATATTATTACAGTGAAAGACCGTACGATTTTTGAACAAGGAAAGCCCGAGGATATAATGACGGCTGAGCTTGTCGAAAATGTTTTTGATTTAAAATGTCAAATGATGACGGACCCTCTATTTGGGACGCCGATGTGTTTGCCTTTTGGTAAGGGGCGCGTAATACAACAACTAAATAAAGTGTAAAAATAAAGTGACTGGGACAAAATACGTCATGTTCCTTTTTAAGTGTTCGCAACGAAAAACCGGAATCGCGCTGTGGTGCGATTCCGGTTTTTCTTGTATTCATAGGAGTGGTTGTTTTAAGCTTCTTATTGATTATGTGTTTGTTGTTGTGCTAACTGCTGCTTTGTTGCGACAGTATCTGCTAAATTTTTTGCATGATCTCCAATACGTTCTAAATTACTAATGATATCAGCAAAGACGATACCAGCAGTAGGCGAACAAAGACCCTCGTTTAAGCGACGAATATGGCGTTTACGTAATGTACGCTCCATATTGTCAATTCGCTCTTCATCGGCATATACAGCTTGGACAAACTCTGTATCATGCGTGTCTACTGCTTGTAATGCTTTTTCTACCGATTGCATTGTTAATTTATACATGGTCACAAGCTCTTCATATGCTTCGTCACTTAGCCAGATTTTATTATTGTCTTTAAATTGCAGTAATTCTACAATGTTTTCGACGTGGTCACCGATTCGTTCAATATCACGAATGTTTTCAAATAAATTATGCTGTAAGTCTGAATCATTACCTGATAGAGATTGCTTGGATAGCTGTACTAAATAGGCCGTTGTTTTACGATCTAAATTATTAATGGCCATTTCAAGCTGTTCCACATTTTGAATGGCTTTCATATTTTTATCTTCTAATACATTTAACGCTTCTGATAAGCTTTGTACACTATATTCACCCATGCGTAGCACTTCTTTTTTAGCTTGACCAAGTGCTACAGCAGGAGATTTTGTTAAAAGATTTTCGTCTAAATATTTAGGTTTATGTTCAATCGCTGTATCTTCACCTGGAATAAGTTTTGTAACAATCCAAGCAAGTGCACCAATGAACGGTAACTGGATTAACGTATTTAAAATATTAAATGTTCCGTGTGCAAAGGCAATTTGCATTTTATTTTCTAGATTTAAAACACCAGAAATCCATTCAACATACATTGTAAATGGTGTTAGTAGAATCATAAAGATGACGGTACCAATTAAGTTAAATAATACATGCGTAGCAGCCGCACGACGCGCAGCGACACTTGCGCCCAACGCAGCTAGAATGGCTGTAATCGTCGTTCCGATATTATCACCAAATAGTACAGGCAGTGCACCATGCAGCGGAATCAGATTTTCAGCATATAAGCCTTGTAAAATCCCAACTGTAGCAGATGATGATTGAACAATTAATGTGAAAATTGTTCCGACAACAACACCTAAAATAGGTAAGTCTGACATTTGAATTGTTAAATCAATAAATGGTTGGAAATCGCGTAAAGGCTTCATTCCATTACTCATCATTTCTAGACCAATGAATAAACCAGCAAAACCGAAAATAACTTGTCCAATATTTTGAATGCTCGTCTTTTTAAAGAAGAAGAGTAAGACGGCACCTACTGCCATAATTGGATATGCATACTCGCCTACGTCAATTCCAATAATAAATGCCGTTACAGTTGTACCGATATTGGCACCCATAATAACACCAATGGCTTGACGTAATGTCATAAAGCCAGCGCTTACAAGACCAACTGTAATAACCGTTGTCCCTGAACTAGACTGAATTAATACCGTTACAAGCATACCTACTAGTACACCCATAAAAGGGTTTGTCGTAAAGCGATCGAGAATATCGCGTAAACGATCTCCTGCAGCTTTCTGTAAGCCATCGCCCATAAATTTAATGGCGAATAAGAATAAGCCCAAGCCACCTAAAAACTGAAAAATCATTTCCTGCACATTAACATCCATAACGTAATTCCCTTCATTTCTTATTTCTCTTCTATCATGCGAGGTATTAATCCTTTTGTAAATGTGGTTTACATTCTCTTTACATAACTCAAATATTACTGTAATCTATTCGCTATAAATTCGACAATATTAGTTATTATTTCTAATAGAGGTAGCTTTTTTATATATAATCATTAAAAAAGAGTTTAAGAATTTTAAATGAGTAGATGGAGGTAATAAAATGACAAGGCAACTTGATAGTCCAGCTGTACAGAAGGTTTATCAACATACAATTCGTACAGTTATTTTTTCACAAATGCTTGGTGGCGCAGGGCTTGCGGCAGGGATTACAGTGGGCTCGCTAATCGCTGCAGAGATGCTTGGGACGGAGAAATATGCAGGTGTACCATCCGCATTATTCACAATAGGTTCCGCAGGTGCTGCATTACTTGTTGGGCGCATTACGGCGAGTAGTGGACGCCGATTAGGACTTGCGACTGGTTTCTTTTTAGGTGGTATAGGGGCATTACTTATTATTTTAGCAACCGTATTAACAAATATTTGGCTTCTTTTTTTCGCATTGATTATTTACGGAGCGGGCACAGCAACTAATTTACAGGCGCGCTATGCGGGGACGGATTTAGCATTACCACATAAGCGTGCAACTGCTGTAAGTATGGCAATGGTAGCGACGACATTTGGTGCAGTTCTTGGCCCTAATATGGTTGGTGTCATGAGTCATATAGCGATTTTTTTACATATTCCTGAATTAGCAGGCATTTTTATTTTAGCAGCGGGGGCATTTTTCGCTGCCGGTTTTATCTTATATTTCTTTTTGAAGCCTGATCCATACATATTAGCACGTGATATTGCGATTGAAGCACCGATTGAAGAGCAAGGCATACATAATCAAGGACTTATTTATTTAGGTGGCTTTGTGATGGTTATGACACAAATTATTATGGTAGCGATAATGACAATGACACCACTTCATATGCAGCATCATCAGCATAGTGTTAATGCTATTGGCCTCGTTATTAGTTTCCATATTGCTTCAATGTATTTGCCTTCGCTTATAACAGGTACACTTGTAGATAAGATAGGGACACATAAAATGGCGCTTATAGCGGGATTTGTGCTTGGATTAGCAGCTATGACAACAATGCTTGCACCGACAGATTCCGTTCTACTACTGACACTAGGCTTATCATTACTAGGAATTGGTTGGAATTTTGGCTTAATTAGTGGCACAACAGCGGTTGTTGATGGTACAAATACATTAGAGCGACCAAAAGTTCAAAGTCGTATTGATGTTTTGATTGCTGTATTTGGGTCATTAGCAGGGATTTTATCAGGTGTTATTGTAAACTATAGTGATTATGCGGTGCTGTCGTTTATCGGCATTTTATTAGCTGTATTTATTATCATTGTTGTGTTTATCACAAGAAAAAAAGGAGTTCGCATGTAGCGAACTCCTTTTCAGTTATTTAGCAGGTTTTTTGAGTATATTTTTCATCCATAAAATAATGAGCGATACGCCGCCAATGCCAAGTAAAATACTTGTATAGTGGTTCATCCAATCTTTACCGAAGAATAAAATATCTTTTAAGCCTTCAATTAAGAAACGCATTGGAAGACAAGGTAAAACATAGTCACGATAAAAGTCTGGAATCATTTCTAGTGCGAGCTAGATCAATGGTAAACCGAAGAAAATCAGTAAACCAAAGATGGCAATACTTGACGTTGTTAGCCAAGAAACTGTAGCAAGCATCATATAGACATAAGCAATGACCGCAATTGAAATAAATAGCGCTACTGTATTAAAGGATTCAAATTGATAATCTAAAATCCACGTTGAGTACCAAGTAGCCACATAGCCTGTAAAGAAGCCATAAACGATTGGTAACAATGACTGAATTACTTGGAAAGTCGTTAATTCTTTACGACCTGTAAATTCACGTTTATTACCGGCAAAGTAAAACATTAAGGCACCAAGTAAGCTTGAAATCCATACAGCAACAAAAACAGCTGAAGGGACAGAGGCAAGGTCACCTGCTCTATTCACTTTCGTTACCTTTGTTTCAATTGGATTAGCAAGTAATGTTACTTTTTCAGGCTGTACAGGTGAAATCAGTGTACTTAATTTTGCGAGCTGTGCACCTGCATCATTTGTCGGCGCTTGTTGTCCTGATTGAGCTGCTTGTGCTTGCGCGGCCTGAGTCTGCATTTTTATCATTTGTTCAAGCTGAGCGGATACCTCTTTAGACATAGTATCTGTAGCATCTTGCATTTTTGATAGCATTTGCGCGCTAATATTTGCATTTAACTGAGAAGAGATTTTTTTTAACATCGCTTCAATGGATCGTCGAAAACGTAAAACAAGGGAAGCAATTCGTCAAGCATGCCTAGAATTAATGAATGAAAAAGGTTTTGAAGCCATGACTATTTTGGATATTACAGAACGTGCTGATATTAATCGCGGAACATTTTATCTTCATTATGTTGATAAATATGCCATGCTAGATAGTTACGAGGAAGAAATTATTGATAGAATGCGCGATATTATCGAATCAAATTTACTGGATGCACCGACGTTTGATAATTTTATTTCAACACGTTATCCGACACTTGTTCAAATATTTGAATGTTTTCGAGATGAACGTGATGTACTAGATATTTTATTTAAAACAAAAGGTATCATTAGTATTCAACAACGTTTAACAGAATTGTTTGGTTATGTTTTTACAGAGATTGTACAGCCCTTATCACCAGACTTAAATAAGCATGTGCCACGTGAATTATTTTTGCCAATTATCGTATCGATTTGTTTGGGTTTTGCACAATATTGGATGGATTCAAACGAAGAATATACACCGGGATTTTTCGCAAAAGGGGTACTTGGTATTATCGTGAATGGGCCCAGCAAAAGCAATGGGGTTACTGCCTGGCGATGTTATTGACATTGAAAAGTTAATTGAAAAAGCATAAAAAAGTGGCTGGGGACAAAACAC
>NZ_HE578960.1:52904-67359 GCF_000307285.2 Kurthia sp. Dielmo | reverse complement strand
CCGCGCTACAGCGCAGTTCCGGTTTTCTTATGCTCCTAGGAGCGGTTGTTTTTATACGTATGTCCCAGCCTCTTTTTTTAGTAGTTAATTTTTAGGCTCTGGCCCATACCATCGTTCCATTGCACGAATATGAATCACCCAGTAACAACGTTTACTGTCTGGTATTTGAAAGTATTTAAGTGTTTTATTGTCCAGGTCTTTTTGAATATAAGAACGATTAGCTAAAATACGGTTAATTTTGTAATACGAAATTTTCCAGCGATGTGCAGCTTCATAAGGAGTCATATAGTTATCAATTCCCATTATTCATTCACCTCTTGTACTTTATTGCAGCTCTAAATGTTTATTTAAGGCATCCTTTACTTCTTCCAATTGCTTTGTATCCAATTTATAGTAATAGATACCTTTTTTCTTCATATCGGTTCCTTCATTTAAAGAAAGCTGTTCTGTTTTTTCAATGGTAGTTAAATAATTTTTACGTAACGTATTTAATTGGTCCATAGGAATGTTTGTTTGCATATTATGTTTCATGACAATTAACAGATTGTCGAATTTCTTAATAGTTTCAGCAGATTTAAGTTGTTCTGCCAATCCAACTAAGACGGCTCGTTGTCTATTTTGGCGTCCAAAGTCACCATCCGGGTCTGATTTTCTCATACGAATATACTCTAGTGTAGATTCACCATCTAGGGTAATTTCTCCCTTTTTAAAATCCTTGCCGTGACTTGAGAATGCAGTGGGATTGTTTACGGTTACACCACCCATTAAGTCAACTAAATCGACAACACCATCCATGTTAATCTTCACGACATAGTCAATAGGGATGCTGAATAACTGTTCTACAGTTTTACTAGCGCCTTCAATTCCAGCATAGGCATATGCGTGATTTATCTTGTCAAATTTCTCTTTCCCAGCAATTTCAACATAGCTGTCTCGAGGGATACTTATTAATTTTGCAGAACGTTTGTCTGGGTTTAAAGTTACAGTAATCATTGTGTCTGATCGACCGCTGTCATTTTCACGTTCATCAACACCTAATAACAGCAATGAAATAGGTTTCGAACCCTTTACTATCTCATTACTAGGCGTTTTCCGTTCTTTTGTCTCGTACACAATTTTTGTTTTTTGATAACTATCTTGTGCACTTTTTACTTTGCTATACGTATAGCTGGCGGCTATCGTTAATAGAAGTAAAATAGTTACAAGTACCCAAATTATTTTTTTGAAGTTAAAAAATTGATACTTTTTATCTTTTTTAACTGACATTTTGTTCATGCCCCCTTACTTATAATAAAAACATGTTTACCTATACGAAAGAAATGGTTATATTGGAGATGACAAGGATTTACCATTTTTACTAATATATATCGAAAAAAGAGTGGACGTCTAGTATTTTCTATGGGAGGTATAAATTTGAGTAGCTCAGCAATCAGCGTAGAAGAAATTGTTCATATTGTGAAAAAGCGTTTTGGCCTCCTTTTATTTATGGGGCTATTAGGACTGGCAATTAGTTCCGTTATTACATTTGTGGTAGTAACACCAAAATACGATGCAACGACACAATTATTAATTAATAAGGTCCAAAAAGGAGATAGTGTCAATCCCTATCAAGAGACACAAACGGATTTACAATTGATGAATACGTATATAGCGATTGTAAAAAGTGATGTCATTCTAGATGAAGTCATTAGAGACCTGAATTTGTCGATGGATGTAAAAAAACTTAGGGAAAGTTTGACAGTTGCAAGTGAAGAAAATTCTAAAGTAATGAATATTTCGATTCGTAGCACAGATCCTGTTGAGTCAGTTACAATTGCAAATAAAATTGCCGAAATATTCAAACAAAAAACACCAGGTTTAATTGAAGTGAAAAATGTACAAATTTTATCACAGGCAAATTTAAAAAATTCCTTTACGCCAGTCTCTCCAAATGTCGCCTTAAATCTAGTAGCAGGTGCATTATTAGGCATCATAGCGGGTGGTCTATTAATTGCTATTTTAGAATTAACGGACCATACATTTAAATCTGAGCGAGAAATTGAAGAATACTTAGAGGTGCCGGTAATCGGCAGTATTCATCAAATGAATAATGCACAAAAGCGTAAGTTAAGTAAACAAACAGTAAATACGAAGCCGCCGAAAAAGAACATATCTAAGAAACAAAAAACGCCTATTTGGATGTCAACTTTGAGGAGGGATAAAGGATGAAAAAAATGACGCGCGCTGCACGGCAATTAATTGTCCGAGAACAGCCACAAGCTGTGATATCTGAGCAGTATCGCACACTGCGCACGAATATTAAATTCTCAAAAAGTGATAAACTGAAATCTTTTTTAGTTACATCTGCTATTCAAGCAGAGGGAAAATCAACAACAGCGGCAAATTTAGCTTATCTATTAGCAGAAGAAGGAAAAAATGTGTTGTTTATTGATGCAGATCTGCGAAAGCCTACCGTACATTATACTTTTCATTTAAAAAATACAGTAGGACTTTCTCATGTATTATCAAATCAAATTGAAGTAGCATCAGCAATACAGCGAACAGATGTTACTGGTCTATCGATTATGACGAGTGGACCTATACCACCAAATCCTTCTGAATTGCTTGGGTCTCAGCGATTTCAAACATTCCTAGCTGAAGTGGAGGAAAGTTATGATTGGATAATCTTTGATACATCGCCGCTACTAGCAGTTACAGATACGCAACTACTAGCTAATCGATTAGATGGAACCATTTTAGTAGTGGATTCGATGAATACGGATAAAAAAATGGCGAAAAAAGCGATGAATTTATTGAAGAGTGCCGATGCTAAAGTTTTAGGGGTTGTCATGAATAACGTGACCGCTTCTAATGTAAACTACTACAGCTCAAAATATTATCGTTCATATGTCAATGACTAAGGAGTGCAGTGTATGGTCGATTTACACAGTCATATTTTATTTCAAGCAGATGATGGACCGGGCACATTTGAAGAATCATTAATGATGCTAGAACAGGCAATGAAACAGGGAATTACACAACTTATTTCAACAAGTCATGCTCATAAAGGGGCATTAAATGTTTCAAAAGAGGATGTGTTCGATAAATTGGCCTTACTACGTCATCATATTGAACAACAAAATTGGGATTTAAAAGTGTTTGAAGGGCATGAAATCACGATTTCAGAAAATACAGTAGAACATGTTATAAATCATGATGTGCTGACATTAGCAAATAGTCAGTATGCTTTAATTGAATTGCCATCAGGACATTTACCACATTACACGTTGTCAACTTTTCATGGCTTACTTGAAGCAGGCTATACACCAATTATTGCACATCCTGAGCGTCAGCAAAATATTATTCAGGATGCGAATGTTCTAGAGCAATTTGTACGAAGTGGTATGTTGGCACAGCTAACGACAGGTGCTATTTTGGGTAAGTATGGTAAGCGAGTTGAGAAGACTGCTTTTGAGTTATTAGATCGGCAGTTAATTCATTTTATTGGAACAGATGCACATGATTTAGAACGCCGTCATTTTGATCTTGAACGTGCGATTTCTGTTTTAGAAAAACGTGGTTTTGCTGATTATGCAGCGTTACTGCTAGAAAATAATGAAGCGGTGCTACGGAACCAACCAGTAGAAGTTTTAGAGCCTGAACAACCTAGTAAAAAGCGATGGTGGCTACGTCGATAGGGGAGGGAAGACATATGCTAAAAAAAATCTCCTGGACATTTACCTCTAATTTAGTAACAGCCTTTGTAAAATGGCTAATGCTCATTATGATTGCAAAGTGGCTAACACCAACAGATGTTGGTGTTTATGCACTTGCTTTAGCAATTACTTCACCACTTGCCCTTTTTGCGAATATGAAGTTGCGATCTTTATATGTGAATGCAGAGGAAGCAAATTATCGTGCATATAGTATTGCACGAAATATTATCGCATTGATTTCATTTTTAGAAATCAGTTTATTAGCATTTTTTGCATATCATGATACCTGGTTAATTATCGCAATAGTAGGTTTATCTAAAATGCTTGAGCTTGTCAGTGATTTTATGTATGCGTTAGCACATCGCGAACAGGATATGGCAAGACTATCGAAACAAATTGTCATCAAACAAATTTTGCTAACGATATTGTTTATAGGTAGCTTAGTATGGAGCCGTGATTTACTAACGGCAGTTACGGTACAAGTAGTAGCACAGTTTTGTTATTTAGCTATAGAAATAAAATTATTCGTCAAACGCTATCCTTTTGAGCGTACCATTTCAACTTCTCTTGTATGGTCGATTTTAACATTAGGACTACCACTAGGTATCACACAGCTTGTCGTATCTTTTAATACTTTTTTACCTCGCTATGCACTTGAATTTTTTTCGTCATCCGAAATGCTCGGTTATTTTTCAGCAATTGCTTACATAACCGTTATTGCCAATATTTTAATGGGTGCAATTTCGCAGAATTATTTACATGTGTTTAAACGGTTGCATGTAGCAGAAGACTATCGTCAAATTCAGCGTGTATTGTATCGTGATTTATTAAGTATTGCTGCCTCGTTATGTGTTGTTCTTATGCTAGCAAGTATTGTTGCGGGTAAGTGGATGTTGACGATTATTTATGCCGCGGATTATGCCGCGTATGCTTGGTTATTACCATGGATGTGTATTTGTATTTTCTTTAATGCACTTAATTGGAATATTGATACATTATTTTTAAGTATCGGTGTTATCAAAAAACAATTATATTTTGCGCTCATTTCAAGTGCAATTGGCATTCCGCTAACAGCCTGGTTTGTCTATGAATGGGGAATTGTCGGTGCAGCTGCAGCTATGAGTGTTAATAGTGCGGTACTTTATATTACAAAGGAATTTTATTTTAGAAAATGGTTGCGAAAAAGGGGGACTTTACATGAAAAAGTTGAACAAGTTTCTTAAATATTTTGTTGTACTACATAGTATTCAACTATTGTTTGAGCTACTCCCGAATTTAAAAATTTGTAATCAATGGCGTGGGCGTTGCATGCGTCCTTTTTTTAAATCCTGCGGGAAAAATTTTCAAATTGCGAAGGGTGTGACGATTAACGTCATTTGGAATATGGAGGTAGGCGATGATGTCTATATTGCTCATCAATGTTGGATTAATGCAGCGGGAGGACTGAAAATTGAATCAGGTGTGATTCTGTCACCACGTGTTGTTGTGGCAACAACAAAGCACCAATATATCGATGGTCGTGTGAGCAACACATTGTCTGAATTAGCACCAATTATTATTGGTGAAGGTGTATGGATAGCGAGTAATTCAGTTGTTGCTAAAGGAACAACTATTGGCGCTGGTAGCATTATTGGTGCTTGCTCAAGTGTAACAAAAAACATTGAGCCGTATATCTTTGCGGCAGGATCGCCGGCGAAGGCATTGCGCACCCTTTATAAAGAACAAGAGCAGGTGTCGTAATGAAACTTATTTCGCATATTATGGTGTCTTGTATTGTCATTGGGCTTGGCATTTTTACAAGTATTTTTATTAATACTCATACAACATATCAGGGCTATGAGTTGTTATATGCTTTGCCGCTTCTTTATATGCTACTGTTTATTTTAATTCTAAGTCCACTTTTATTTTATCGCTTTAATACATTTTTAATGAGTTATACGATTGTGACATTTTTACGCTATATGGTACTGCCTTTTTTAATTGTAAAATCAGGCTGGTATATTGGCCGCTCTCCTGTTGATCCAATGGCGAGCTCCTTTTCAACAGCGATTTTATTAATGATGTGGGAACTTATCGTCACAACAGCAGCAGTTGCTTTTTTCTTTTCACGTCAAAAAGCACTTTTGTTGAAAAATTCTACCCATACACGTGTTGAGCTACCTCAATCAACTTTTATTTATATATTTTATATTGTGATGAGCGTAGGTGTTTTGGTCGCAGTACCAGAAGCGCTCAACAGCTTTGCTTTTTTAATGCCGCATGACAATATGGTTGATATTGGAACAGGTGGTTTTAAAATTAGTACCGTACAATTTATATTAATCACTGCAAAATACTTAATATTTCTATTGATGATGACGACGCTGTATCGTCAGTATGAACGTACACAGGCAAGGCTTTGGATTTGGTTATCTTTTGGTGTCGTATTAATCAACGTCACAATTCTATTTGGCGATAACCGCTCAGATTTTCTGATTAGTGCTATTGCGAGTTTATATTTATTTTATCGACTATTTTTAAAACGTGCGTTACCATTCATTTTTGGCACTGTCGCGTTATTAGTCATTGTTTTTATGAATATTACCTCGTACAGAAATACTGTATCGATTACAGGTGGTGAAAATCGCCTAATTGATTTGACCGATATGCTTCAAATTTATGCGGGTGGACCATATAATGTAGCATTAGCTATGGAGTTGCCTACTTATTTTCCGAATGCTGCAACAATCGGTAACTTTATTTATGATTTAGGACGACCAATCATTGGTTTGAATATTTTTTTCAAGCAACTGGATGGTTTTGAGTTTAGTAACTATCTATACAATTATCGTATTTATTTTTCAGACCATGTCGCACAAATTATTCCGATGGTTGGGCAAGGCAACTTTTATGGAGGCTTTTTACTAGCGCCATTATTAAATGTTGCCTTTGTAGGGTGTGTTTACATGCTTTATAAAATCATGTGTCGACATAATCAAATTGAGTTGATTTTTTTCTTAACGATTCCAATTACGAGAATGGGCTTTATGATGGGACAAAATGCAGGAATTTTATTAAATGATATTTCATTCGTTTTACTACTGAATATTACATTGTATTTAGCGAATCGCTATATTGTTTTGAGAAGAAAGGAATTAGTTACATGAAGTTGACGTATATTTATGATTTACGCTTTCAATTTGATGGTACACATTATTATTCTAAAAATTTTTCAGATCGTACGTGGCAGAAGTATTTAGATGTTGCAGATGAAATTCATGTTTACCCAATGATTCAACAAGTGAAAAATAGTAAACTTTCACCAATAAGCAGCCCAATTATTATGCACAATATTTCATTTCAATCAACAAAGTCTATTTATTTGAACCTAAAAGATATGTGGACTCTAGCAATGCAAATTGTGGCATCGAGTGAAGATATTATCATAAGATTGCCTTCTCATATTGGCACTTTTGTTGGTTTAGCCTGTATAAAGCAGCAAAAAACCTATGGAGTAGAGGTAGTAGGAAATGCGCTGGAGGCATATGGACTTCATGGCAATCCAGTTTATAAAATAGCGGCACCTTTTCTTCATTATTCAATGAAGAAAATTGTCACAAACGCTGCAGTGGCAATCTATGTGACGGATAATTATTTACAGCAGTGCTATCCAAATCAACAACAAAATTACACAGTAGCGAATGCAACGATAAAAAAACAGCCTACTGAAGCAAAATGGCAGCAACAGCCTTTTACAATTGGAATGATAGGATCATTAGACGCAGCTTATAAAGGACATACAACCCTTTTTAAGGCATTAAGACAGCTAGATAAACTAAATCGTCCTATTATCGTGCGCTTATTAGGCGAAGGCAGTCTAATTCAGCACCCGAACTATCAAAATATTACAATTCAACATGAGGGAATTATCGATGAGCAATATTTGCCCGCTTGGTATCAATCTCTACAATTGTATGTGCAGCCTAGTTATACAGAAGCAATTGGCCGAAGTATTATGGAGGCGATGAGCTATGGAGTGCCAGTGGTTGCATCTCGTGTTGGTGGAATTCCAGAATTATTAACAGATGACGTCATGTTTCCAGCACGTGATGCGAAAGAAATGGCCGCGAAGATTAGCTTGTTCATGTATGATTCCGCTTTATGGAGACGTATATCAAAGAGAAATCAAGAGTATATTCAGCGTTTTGAACAAGCTGTAGTGGAGGAAAAGCGAAAAAGCGCTTTTCAAAAACTCTCCTCTAATTGATAACAATCCAATATAAAAGAAAAGAGAGCATCTCATAGGAGATGTTCTCTTTTTTATATAGCTTTTAAAGATGTCATTTAACTAAAATTAATGAAAAATTAAAGTTAAACACTACGTTAATTATGAAATTAAAACACAAAAAAATAGTATATTTTTCTAGTATAATATTTAATGTAATCTAAAAAACAATGAAATTTTATAATGAAAATGGTCTAAAAATAAGTCGTTAAAAACCATATTTATTTTTATAATATAACAAAAATATAAAAAATGGTATGTATTATCTTAAAAAATACAATATTCTCCATTGTGTTACCACATCAATTAATGTTTAAACATAGTCATTGGTCTTATTAATCCATTTTAAAAAAAGAAACTTTAGAATTGTAAAAATCATATCTTTATTTTTTTAATAAAATAAAGTTCTAAATACCTAAAAAAAACATTATTTTTAAGGAAATGAAAGAGAGAATTTAGTCATTTTATTTCTTTATTAATGAGTAGGTCAAATTACTGTGTTTATATCTGAATTTTCAAATTATTATTGTGGAAATTAAGTAGAAAAAGAATGAAAAAAATTACTATTGACAAATTTTTATTTTTATTTAAATAAAATAGTAAAAAAATTAGATGAAAATGGGATTAAATTAAAAGGTTCCCAGGCATAAATTGAATTTTTTTCATCTAAATTGACAATGTGTTAAACGTTGTTATTAAAGGATTTGTGAGAAAAAATAGCAACTAAAAAAATAGTAAAAATTTTTTTAACGAACACTATTTTAATATAAAACATGTAAAAATGTTTTGTGAAATCAAATATATGCTATATTATGGCTAGATTTAAAAAATAATAAATAAGTTCTATACGCAAAAATAAATGAGGTGATGATGTTTGCGTAAATTGTTATTTAATTGGAAATGGACTATATCTGATTTAACCTTCTTGATTTTATTATTTTTAATGACATTTAGCTTATCTTCACAAAAAAGTATATCGTATAGTCTAATTTTTGCTGTGTGTCTAGTTGTTTCAATGACAATGGTTGCTGCTTTTTTAACACAGCTTTATAAAAAAGACGTGCTTTCATTAAGTGCGAGTCGCTTACTATTTTGCACATTGAGCATGAGTACGATTGCAGGTGCTACTCAATTATTACTAGGTACACCAGTTGAAACCGTGACACTATCAGTACTTGTGTTAATTTGTTATCTACTTATCACACGTATTTCTTATCAGTATAAAGTGAGAGGTGAGAGTAGATTAGTGAATACTGCATCTGAGCAAAAGAAAAGGCTTCTTATTATAGGAGCAGGAGAAGCGGGACGCCTATTCGCAGATCGATTACGTCATAAAAAACAATATGACATCGCTGGTTTTGTAGATGATGATTATAAAAAAATTGGGTTGGAAATTGGCTCTATACCAGTACTGAGTGAGATTAAATTATTAAAAAGTACAGCCCTTAAGTTTCAAGTAGATCAATTAGTTGTCGCAATTCCTTCACTCAATCGTGAAAAGCTCCGTCAAATTATGCAGCTATGTATTGAAACAGGATTAAAAACGCAGGTGATTCCTTCTATTGAAGACTTAGTAAATGGTAAGCCAATTCATCAAACGCGAGATGTCCACATTGACGATTTACTTGGACGTGAGGAAGTAGCACTTGATGAAACAAAGCTTCGTGAAACAGTAACAAATAAGGTTGTACTTGTCACAGGTGCTGGCGGTTCGATTGGTTCTGAAATTTGTCGTCAATTAATTCGTCTACAGCCTAAAAAACTAATTTTACTCGGGCATGGTGAAAATTCGATTTATTTAATTGAACGAGAGTTACGTGGACTGACATCGATTCCTCTTCAGTGCATTATTGCTGATATTCGCGATGCTGATGCGATTGAGCAAGTGATGTACACGCATCGTCCTGAAATTGTCTACCATGCGGCAGCTCACAAGCATGTACCACTAATGGAGCAGAATCCATATGACAGTATTAAAAATAATATTTTTGGTACGCGTCATGTAGCACAGGCAGCACACAAGGCAGGTGTCGAACGATTCGTTATGATATCGAGTGATAAAGCTGTTGATCCACCAAATATCATGGGCGCAACAAAGCGTGTAGCAGAAATGATTATTCAGCAAGTGGCAAAACAAAGTGACACAAAATTCGCGGTTGTCCGTTTTGGGAATGTACTTGGCTCTCGTGGCTCAGTAATCCCATTATTTCAACAGCAAATTGCTAACGGGGGCCCGATTACGTTAACAGACAAACGAATGACACGCTATTTCATGACGATTCCAGAAGCGGCACGTTTAGTATTGCAAGCATCTTCTTTAACAGAAGGCGGCGAAATTTTCATTTTAGATATGGGAAAGCCGGTAAAAATTATCGATTTGGCACAAAATTTAATTCGCTTGTCAGGTCATGAGTTAGAAGATATTCCAATTGTAGAAACGGGCATTCGTGAAGGCGAAAAGTTACATGAAACCTTATTAGGTGAACAGGAGCAATTACTGCATAAGGTGTTTAATAAAATTTATGTGGGTGCGACACAAAGCTGTACCCAGCAAGAGCTAGATGAATTTTTGGCGGTTATTTTACAAACACCAGTAGAGGATATTAAAGGCAAACTATTAAGTTTTGCAAATCAACGACAACGGGTTGTCGCAGAAAGCAGGGGATAGGATGCGTATTTTAGTAACAGGATGTGCGGGATTTATAGGTTCGCATTTAGCGAAGCGATTAGTAGAGGATGGACATCATGTTGTCGGGGTAGACAATTTAAATGATTATTACGATGTTACATTGAAAAAAGATCGTTTGAAAAGGATTGCACATCCACAGTTTGAATTTATAGAGGCAGACATTGCGGATCGACATACGATGGTACATCTTTTCTCAGTGAATCAGTTTGAGCGCGTGATACATTTAGCAGCGCAGGCGGGCGTTCGTTACAGTATCGACTTTCCAGAGAGGTATGTACAAACGAATGTTGTTGGCTTTTCAACAATTTTAGAATGCTGTCGAGAATTTAAAACACCTCATTTTTTATATGCATCATCTAGCTCGGTGTACGGTGGTAATAAAAATTATCCGTTTTCAACAAATGATTCAGTTGATCATCCGGTGAGTCTGTATGCAGCAACGAAAAAATCGAATGAGTTATTTGCACATTCCTATAGTCATTTATACGATTTACCAACAACAGGAATGCGCTTTTTCACTGTCTACGGTCCTTGGGGTCGTCCTGATATGGCATTATTTAAATTTACAAAGAATATTCTGAATAATAAAACAATAGATGTGTACAACTACGGTGAAATGCTACGAGACTTTACATATATCGATGACATCGTAGAGAGTATTATCCGTTTAATGAATACCATTCCAGCAGTAAATGAAAAATGGCATGAGCAAGGAGCACCTTTACCTGAAAGCTTTGCACCTTACCAGGTTGTAAATATCGGACATAGTGAGCCTGTGAAATTAATGGATTTCATTGAAGTATTGGAAAAAACACTTGGGCGTGTAGCGGAAAAGAATTTGATGCCGATTCAGCCTGGTGATGTACCAAATACGTATGCGGATGTTCAAGCACTGCAACAAAAAATTGGTTATGTACCACAGACAACGATTGAGCAGGGCATTCGTTCCTTTGTGAAATGGTATGAATCGTATTATGCAGTGGAGGAGGCAGTATATGAAAAACTATAAAATTGGTGTCGTCGGCTTAGGCTATGTGGGTTTGCCAGTTGCAGTAGCCTTTGGAAAGGTTCGACAAGTTGTTGGCTTTGATATCAGTAATAAGCGAATAAAAGAATTAGCTGCTGGCATAGATGTAACAAATGAAGTGACATCCTATGAATTAGCACATACAAATATTCAATATACGTCAGACCCAGAAGAATTAGCACAATGTAATTTTATTATTGTGTCCGTGCCCACACCAATCAATACGGATAATCAACCAGATCTTACACCAATTTTAAGTGCCTCAAAAATGATTGGACAGCATTTAAAACCTGGAACAATTGTTGTTTATGAATCTACTGTGTACCCAGGATTAACAGAAGAGGAATGCATACCAGTTCTCGAGCGCTTTTCATCACTGCGCGAAGGTGTAGATTTTCACGTTGGCTATTCTCCGGAGCGTATCAATCCAGGGGATAAAAAACGTAGTTTCACAACGATTCAAAAGATTGTGGCAGGTCAAACATCCTTTATTACAAATCGTATTGCAGAGGTGTATGAGCTAGTTGTAACTGCTGGAGTGTATAAGGCACCTTCTATTAAAGTAGCAGAAGCAGCAAAAATCATCGAAAATACGCAGCGTGATATCAACATTGCATTTATGAATGAGCTTGCGCTATTGTTTGATGCTTTAGATATTAATACGTCAGAAGTGTTAAAGGCAGCGGGAACGAAGTGGAATTTCTTAAACTTTACACCGGGTCTAGTCGGTGGTCACTGCATCGGCGTCGATCCTTATTATTTAACGTATAAAGCGCAGCAGGTTGGCTATAATCCAGAACTGATTTTAGCAGGTCGCCGATTAAATGATGCTTTTCCTGAGCAAATGGCGAGCATGATTGTCAAAAAACTTCATGCACAAGGTGTCATACTACAGGATGCGCTCGTAACGGTTTTAGGTGTGACCTTCAAAGAAAATGTGCCAGATATTCGAAATACGAAAGTGGCAGCTCTTGTGCGAGAGTTAGAGGCTTACGGAGTATCGATTCAAGTGCATGATCCACATGCAGATGCCGCGGAAGTATATGAGCATTATCAGCTACGTCTAAGTAAAGAAAGTGAGTTAGTAAAATCGGATGCGGTTATTGTCGCGGTTGCACATAATGAGTATATTGAAAAATCGTGGCCGTATTTAACGACATTATTAGCAAAAGAGGATGGCATTGTCGTAGATATCAAAAGTTGCTTAGACCCAACTTGCAAGCCTGCGCTCGTGACGCACTTTAATTTTTAAGTGATTGTACATTAAAGGAGGTGTTGGCCTGGTAGAGGGAGCTAGTAAGTTGTAGAAGTTTCATCTGTATTACCCATATTCTAAAATTCAGAAAGAAGGTTATGAAATGCCGAAGAAAAACTATTCAAAGTGGACTAAAAGTGCCGCTGCATCAATGCTTGCATTTTCATTAGTTGCTACACCTTATGCAATTTCATTTGGAGAAAACGGAAAGCCAAATGTTTCTCAAAAATCTGCCAGTGCGGCTGTGTTAGATATTGAATTATTAAGCAATATGACATTAACAAATGATTCAGGAACAACAACTGCAGATCGTTTCCAACTAAATCCAGATGGCACGCAAAATGTGAATTTCACAGTTTCAGGGGCATCCCTTGCACAAGCTTCCACAATTACTAGTGGTAAAAAACAGGTTGTTCTAGGTGTACCGGAGGAATTACAAGGCCTTGTGCAACCAAATGGTCAAGCCCAAATTGATTCATCTATTACAGTTCGTATTAACGAAGTACCACTTGTAAAGCCAGTTCTTGATGCGACGAATGATGTATTGGGTGCGATAACATCAGCGCTGTCTGCAACGCCAGGTATTCAAATTAACCTAGATGAAGTGAACAAACAATTAAATCTATTAAATAATTTAGGTGAAGTTGGTCAAGGAACATTCACTGCCCCTGTCACTGTAAATGCGGACGGTTCCGTATTATCTGCACCAATTGATGACGGATTAGGCTTGATTTTAGCACAAAATTTAAATACCGTATTGACGGATTTAGATAACGCCATTCAAGCATTAAATGCGACAGGCTCACCTCTACTAGCATTGCCAGTGGCAGCACTAAACACCGCATTAATTCCACTTAAATTAGCAGTTAAAACAGCTGTTGCAACATTAAAGGCTGTTATTACAGCTGGTGGGGAAATTATTAATCAATTGGCGGATGCGGCTGTATTAGGGGACACAGAAATTGTTATCCCTACTAAAGTGACAGGTCCAGCTGAATATTTAAATACGAACCCGACACTTGATGCAGGATTCGTAGGGTCAGTTGTAAAAGGGAATGTTATTACGTTAGATTTATTCGCAGCTTCTGATGGTAAGAGTACAGTTTATTACCAAGGAAACCCAGATGATTTCGTAGCACCAGCAGCACCAACGGATGTGGCGACAACAGGTAACTCAACAGATGGCTACGAAGTAACAGGTAAAGCAGAACCAAATTCAGATGTGACTGTGTATGATGCAGATGGCAAAGAAGTCGGCACAGGTAAAGCGGACGCAGATGGAAACTTTACAATTGACGTTCCAGGCTCGGTAGGACCAGAAGCGCCATTAACAGTCACAGCTACAAATGCAAATGGCGAAAGTGAGCCAGCTTCAACAGAAACACCGGCGGATCCTGTAGTAGCACCAGCGGCACCAACGGATGTGGCAACAACAGGTAACTCAACAGATGGTTACCAAGTAACAGGTAAAACAGAGCCAGGCGCAACGGTGAATGTATATGACAAAGACGGGAACGAAGTCGGT
>NZ_HE578960.1:38913-51794 GCF_000307285.2 Kurthia sp. Dielmo | reverse complement strand
TAGTAGCGCCAGCGGCACCATCTGAGCTTGGAGTAACAGGTAACCCAACAGATGGCTACGAAGTAACAGGTAAAACAGATCCAAATACAGACGTTACAATCTACGATAAAGACGGAAATGAAGTCGGCAGTGGTACATCAGATGCAAATGGCGACTTTACGATTACGGTACCTGGTACAGTAGGGCCAGAAGCCGACTTAACGGTGAAAGCTGAAAATGAAGCAGGTTCAAGTGAAGGAACAGTGAAAACACCAGCCATTTCAGGTGCGATTGTTGTTAATGAAATAAAAGAATTTAACACATTAATTACAGGTACAGCACCAAAAGGAACAGAAAAAGTTAAATTAACAGTGAATGGCAAAGATTTAACTGTTGCAACAGTTAATCCAGATGGCACGTTCGAATTTGATCGTAAGTATGTATATGATGCAGATGGCAACAAAAAAGTATTAGGTGCAGGTGACGAAATCGTTGTCTCGTATTACGGGCCAGGAAAACAACCTGTTACAGCAGGAGAAACAGTTGTACAACCAGCAGAGCTACAAATCACAATGGATGCCGTTGAAGTCCAAAGAAGTGAATTTGCATCGACAAAAATTACGGGTACTGCTGGACCAGATGTGGAACGCGTTCGATTATCAGTAAATGGTGTGGATTTAACAACAATTGCTGTAAATGCAGATGGCACATACGAATTTGATCGTAAATATGTCTATGATGCAGAAGGTAATAAAAAATTATTAGGTGCTGGTGATATCGTTCGCGTAACAGTAGCTGATAATGGAAAACAAAATTACTATGTAGAGCAAGCCGTGACTGCAACTGAAGTAGCACCAGTTGTAATTGAGAATGTTGATAAAGCGACATATACGATTACAGGTACAACAGATGCAAGCGTAACGAAAGTACAGTTATCAGTGAATGGTAAGGCATTAGCAACGTATGATGTTGTGGATGGTGAATTCACAATTACACGTAAATATGTCTATGATGCTGACGGTAACAAGAAAATCTTAGGTGCAGGTGATGTTATCACAGTTCGCAACTATGAAAAATTAAAAGATGGTCAAGCATCAATCACTGTACCAGCAGATTAGTTTTTAAATCGGGCTACCGTTGAACGAAGAGTAGCATAAGAAATCGCTTTTGGCGATTTCTTTGCTATTTCTGAATGAAGGGATCATTACCTCGGTAGCCCTTCTTCTTTCATATTAATTAAAAAAGGGTGGTTATGTATGCGTAAGTTAACTCAAACAATGATGTTATTACTAGTAGCTTCGCTATTTTTAGCTGCATGTAATAAAGCTGAAAAAGTAGAAGAAACTAATGATGCTAATGAGGCAAAGGCACAAATTAAAGTAGGCGAGATTGATGAGAAATACGATGCTGTAAAAGTAGATGGTTTCAAAATTCAATTGCTTTCAACAGAAGTAAAAGACGATACGTTAACGCTGCATTTAAAAGTTAAAAATACAACGGACAAAAAGAAACTCTTTGATGCCTTTGTATTAAATGTACAAAATTCAGAAGCAAAAAATTTAACATCTGCAGTTGAAAATAATATGGGTGAAACAATTAAAGCTGGTAAAGAAGTGGAAGGTACTGTTTCATTTACTGCTGCTGGTAAAGGACCATTCACAGTAGAATATGACGACTTAGAAAACGATAAAAAAGAATTATGGAAAATTGAGCGATAGGAGGAATAACGATGCCGACAAAAAGAGTAGAAGTAATTCATACAAAAGAGTTAATAAACCATGCATTTAAAGAGCTGTTATTAGAAAAGGAATTTGATCGCATTACAGTAATGGACATTTCATCGAAAGCTCAAATTAATCGTGCAACATTTTATCTACACTTTAAAGATAAGCAAGAGCTCTATACGAATTATATGGAGTACTTCTTTTACCATGTCGACATCATCTTGCACAATATAATGTCACCTACTTATGTGAATAAGGGGTTAGATCAATTTGTGACAAAGCCATTTCCACCTATTGCTGCTTTATTTAGTTATATGAAAAAAGAAGAAGCTTTAACAAATTGCTTGTTGGGACTAAAAAGTTCGCGTGAAACAACGTTACGATTAGAACAGTTATTAGAAAAGTATTATTTACGTTTTTATAAGGCGCATAAAGGTACACCCTATAATATGCAATTCACAAAAGAAAATGACTTATATGAGCGCTATATTTTAAAAGCTGCGATGGGTATTATCTTTGGCTGGGTAGATGAAGGAATGCGACGTTCATCGGATGAAATGGCGATTTTATTTGTTCGCATTTCATTAAGAATGTGAGGAGAATTAAATGAAAATTCTTCAAGTAACGGCGGTAGACTTTACAGTAGAAAAATTTCTATTGCCACTGATTCATCGTTTGCAAAAAGAGGGGCATGAAGTGCATATTGCTTGCCGCATAACCACTGCGCCTAAGCATTCCAATATGCACGCCATTTCTTTTGAACGTAGTATGCGTATGGCGACTCATGCGAAGGCATTAAAAGAACTTGTGAAGCTTATGAAATCCGAAAAATTTGATGTTGTGCATACCCATACACCTGTCGCGAGTATGTTGGCAAGAATTGCAGCGAAGATAGCACGTGTACCAACGATTATTTATACGGCGCATGGTTTTTACTTTCATGAGCGTATGAATAAGATTCCTTACACAATTGCGTATACACTTGAAAAGTATGCAGCAAAATGGGGTAGTGATTATGTCTTTTTCCAAAGTGAAGAAGACTATCAGCTAGCTGTGAACAATCATTTTAAACGCCCAGAGCGATTAATTCATATTCAAAATGGCGTCAATCGGAAACTATTTGAGCCAAATGACTATAATCGAAACGAAATGCGCCAAAAACTCGGATTAGCTGAGGACACATTTGTTTACTTATTCGTTGGTCGTCTAGTATACGAAAAAGGATTAGCAGAATTAACAGAAGCCTTTCGGTTGTTAAATGAACCAAGGTCACATCTCGTTATTGTTGGCGGTCAAGTAGAAGGAGATCGCGATACATTTCCCGCTACAGTTCAAAAAAATGTTACGTATTTAGGCTTACGACAGGATATTGCAGCATTACTTCATGCAGCAGATGCATTCGTGTTGCCGAGTCATCGTGAAGGACTCCCGCGTTCCATTATTGAAGCAATGGCAATGGAAAAACCAGTGATTGCAACGGATATTCGGGGATGTCGTGAAGAAGTGATTCATCAAAAAACAGGGCTGCTATGTACTGTTCAAAGTGCATCTGATTTAAAGGATGCAATGAACGAATTATTTGAACACCAGCAAATGGCTAAGGCTTTTGGTAAAGCTGGACGCCAACGCTTTTTAGAACAATATGATGAAGAAAAAGTCTTGGATAGACAGATGGTTATTTTCGACAGTGTGAGCAACAAGAGATGGGAGTGGAGTATGAATGAAACGTATGACCGATTTATTAGTCGCTACGTTATTGATTGTTATCCTATTCTTGCCCATGCTTTTAATTGCTATATGGATCAAATTAGATTCGGAGGGTCCAGTATTGTTTAAGCAAAAAAGAAAAGGACAATATGATGGACATTTTACAATCTATAAATTTCGAACAATGGCGATAGATACACCAAATTTAGCGACGGATGAGCTGCAAAATGCGGCTGCCTTTATTACAAAAAGCGGCCATTTCTTACGCAAAACGAGTTTGGATGAGCTACCACAGCTATTTAATATTTTAAAAGGTGATATGTCCTTTGTTGGGCCAAGACCTGCACTGTACAATCAATATGAGTTAATTTCAAAGAGAGAGCAATTCAATGTACATGCTGCTAAGCCAGGACTTACAGGCTATGCGCAAGTGAATGGACGAGATTTGATTAGTGATGAGCATAAAGTGCGTTATGATGCCTATTATGTACAGCATTATTCATTGTGGTTTGATATAAAAATTGTCTGTAAAACAGTTACAAAAGTATTTAAACAACAGGACATTGCGTAAGCAAAAGGAGAAGTGCATTATAATGCACTTCTCTTTTTTTTGTAAAATAAAGCCTTTTATCCTAATAAAAGACTTAATAAATAATTAAACAGATAAAAAACGGTTCTTTATCACCGAATTATTAAGATGCATTACTGTTTTATTGCGATTCGAATAAGGTATTCTTGTACTATAGTATTGAACGGAGGTGTCTCATGGCAATACACTATGTAGAACAATCCTTACATAAATTGCAAAAATTATATCATCAAAAAGCTTATCATGAAGTAATTGATGAAGCGAAAAAATTATTAAAATCGCCTGCAATTAAACAAAATAGAAACCAACAATTTCACTGTTTGCTATTACTTGGCGAAAGTTATTCTTTTCAGGCGAAGTTTGCAGAAATGGTCCAAATTGTCGCGCAGCTTCAACCGATTTTTCCATGGATTAAAAATGTCGAACAGAGTCGCCGCTATTATATGCTGATGATGCACTGCTGGTCATTTTTCAAGCAACATGCAAAGGCTATCTATTACTTTGAAAAAGCAATTTCGTTGCAAAAAAGTGAGCTTTCTTCTTATACAAATCAGGTATATTATACATTGGCGGCACTTCATATGCTCAACGGTCAATTTGAAAAATCCTTAAAAGAAGTACAAATTATTCAACAACGACAAAATAAGCAAAAAAGAGGCTATTTTTTAATAGAATATGTTTATTTTTTAGAAGCTCGTCTGCGACTAGAACTAGGACAAATTTTAGAAGCACGCTTACTTTTTAATAGTTTAAATAAATTCGTAATTACACAACATAGTCAGGTGATGAAAAATGATTATTTTTTATTGCAATTACGACTTTATCTTGCAGAAAATGCACATAAAAAGGCGATGCAGTTAGCGTTGGAAATGATTACATTTGAACAAACAGAAAATGATCCATTAATTCGTGAATATGTATATCCACTAGTAATTGAACATTATTTACAATATGAGGATTATGAAAAAGTAGTTGAACTACAGCGCCAAGTGATTCAAAGCTATCAACACAATAATTTATTGCAGCAAATGAATGATATGGAGATACTTCAGCAAAAATATGAATTACGAGAACAAATGAATGTAGATGATTTAACAGGGGCATATATGCGCTCATTTATGATAGATGTATTTCAGGAAATGTTTGCAGAAAATGAATGGTATCAGCTCTATATGTTTGATTTGGATGATTTTAAATTAATTAATGATCGTTACGGGCATCTTGTAGGCGATCAGGCGCTGATTCAAACGGTAGAAGCGGCCAAGCAATATTTCGAGAAGCAATCCGCAATTATTACGAGATTTGGCGGCGATGAATTTATTGTGATTGTCAAAAATGATTATGCAATTGAGACAAATGCGCAAGCATTTTGGGAGCATATGGCAAAGCAAACGATTAACGAGGGACGCATTCATTTACGCTATAGTATCGGTGCGGTCCTTATTGCGAATCGTCAGCCACTTGATGTTGCAATTGAACTTGCAGACCAATTGCTTTATACCGTCAAGGAGACGGGAAAAGGCTATCTTAAATATAAAATAATTGATTAAAAGGATGCGTAGACATGTATTTTTTCAATGGATTTTTTCTTGACTTTCAAAATTGAAAAGCGTAAGATATATCGAGTAGACCAATCGTTATAATTTTTTTAGGAGGACATTCTTATGAAAAATAATCCGACGCGTGATCACTTGCTAGATGTAGCAACGAAGCTATTTCATTCACAAGGCTATCATGCGACAGGGCTGAATCAGATTTTAAAAGAATCTGGCACACCGAAAGGGTCCCTATATCATTATTTTCCAAATGGTAAGGATCAACTCGTGAAAGAGGTGGTACAGTCGTCATCCAATCGATTGGTTAAGGACATTCAAGCGCATTTAGATTCGGACCTAGATCCAGTCATTGCGATTCAACATTATTTAGATAAGATGAGTCAGCGCTTTGAAAATCTAGAAACACCGGATAAGTTAGACATGCCGCCCTTTTCACTGATTTCGTTAGAATCAGCATTTGCGAATGAAGAGATTCGACAAGTGTGTCAGGAAAATTACAATCAGGTAGAGCAGCTTTATTATAAGAAGATAGTCGCTTCAGGTGTCGCTCAGCCAGAGGCACGCGCTCTTGCAGTATCGATTTGTGCTGCCATTGAAGGCGTATTAATGCTATCGATTACGAAAAAATCAAATGAACCCATTCATATGCTACGAAAAACAATTCCAGGTTTCTTCGCATAGGAGCCTAGGAATTGTTTTTTGAATAAAAAATATATAAACTGGTCTAATATTTTTTTGGAATTAAATTATATAGACTGGTCTAGTAAAGGGAGTTAGTATGACTACAGAACAACAAAAGAATCCAAAACCGATGATTGCTTTATTAATGATTGCAACATTCGTCGGCTTATTTGGGGAAACAGCAATGAACATGGCTATCACCAATGTGATGACCGACTTTAATGTTAGCGCTGGAACAGCACAATGGTTAACAACTGGTTATTTATTAGTATTAGGAATTTTAGTTCCGGTCTCAGCTTTAATTATTCAATGGATCTCAACACGAGGAATTATCATCCTTGCATTTGTTTTCTCGATTGTTGGTTCAATTATTGGCGCAATCGCACCAAATTTTGAAATTTTATTACTTGCACGTGTTATCCAAGCAGTAGGTACAGGTCTTGTTTTACCGCTTATGATTAATGTTATTTTAATTGTTGTCCCAATTACAAAACGTGGGGCAGCAATGGGTATCATGGGGATGGTTATTACATTAGCCCCAGCTATTGGACCAACATTAGCCGGCTTTATCGTCGATGTCTCAAGCTGGCATTATATTTTCTGGGTAAGTGTGGTATTATATATCATTTTAATTGTTGTATTTATGTCAAAAGTATACAATGTTACAACATTAACAAAACCAAAAATTGATTTCCTATCTGTTATTCTTTCAACAGTAGCTTTTGGGGGTATTATTTATGGCCTAAGCACATTTTCAGAAGGAACAACTGCTTCAACAGTTGGTTTAGTTGCAGGTATTGTAGCCTTACTATTATTCGTATGGCGTCAATTTGCAAGCGAGCAGCCAATGATTGATTTACATGTATTTAAATACCGTAATTTCACAATTGGCTCATTACTATTATTCATCTCATTCGCCTTAATTTTAGCGATGGCTATTTTAATGCCAATGTATTTAAAAGGCAGTTTATTATTAACAGCAACAAGCGCTGGTCTAGCAA
This sequence comes from Kurthia sp. Dielmo, assembly GCF_000307285.2. NCBI lineage: Bacteria > Bacillati > Bacillota > Bacilli > Caryophanales > Caryophanaceae > Kurthia > Kurthia sp. Dielmo. The sequence goes on along the minus strand of NZ_HE578960.1, from coordinate 44,557 downwards.
TGCTTGTAGGTAATATTTTAAATGCAGCATTAGCACCAGTCGTTGGGAATACATTTGACCGCGTTGGCGCGAAAATTTATTTAACAATTGGCTTTTTATGCTTCGTTATTGCAACCGTTATGTTATATGTCTTCGTTAGTGCAACAACGCCATTATGGATTGTAATTGTGGCATATATGATTTTCTTCATCGGTGCATCAACAATTATCATGCCAGCACAAACGAACTCATTAAATGAATTACCAAAACAATTGTACACACATGGTTCAGCCGTACTGAACACATTCCAACAAATTGCGGGTGCTGCAGGTACAGCTATTGCCATTACATTGATGACAACAGGTCAAGCATCCTATGCTACTGAACATCCAAAAGCAAGCATTGAAACATTAATTGCTGCAGGGATAGAGCATGCCTTCTTCTTCATTGTTCTTTTAGCGGTTATTGGGTTTGTATTATCATTATTCGTAACACGTCCAAAAATGAATCACTAATATTTTTAAAAGACTAGGAGGAATCCTAGTCTTTTTTTGTGCATAAAAAAGGAACCGCGAAGGCGATTCCTTTTTGCTTTAAGCTTCTATTTTGTTCTTTTGTCGTACAAAAAGTAATAGATATAGGACTAGCATTACAATCATCAACACAGCAGAAAGCACATAAATAGCGCTGTAATCCACAGATACGGCAACGATGCCCAGTACATAAGAACCGATGGCGATTCCGGCATCAAATAATGTGAAGTAGGTTGCGGTAGCGTAGCCTGTTCGCTGCGGAGAGGTTGCTTGAATGCAAAGTGATTGGAAGCTTGTCGTCAGTGTACCGTATCCAACACCGATGAAGGCAGCTGATGTTAATAATAAAGCGGCATTCTCAGCATTACCTAATAAAAATAGGCCAATTGCAAAGAAGATGAATGATGGAATAATGACATATTTTGCGCCATATGTGTCATAAATAAGGCCTATTACTGGACGTACGCCAATCATTGCAACAGCAAGTACAGCATAGAAGTAACTTGCTGCATCTAACAAGCCTTTTTGTGCGGAATAAAGAGGGGACTAAATCAACAAATGTTGCCACAATAGTCGGGGTTGTACTAGTAATTATTTTAATTGCAGTTATTGTAGGAATTATTTTTTATATGCGTAGATCCATTGTTCGACCAATTGAATTATTAAATCAATCGATTCAGCAAGTAGCAGCTGGTGATTTAAGTACAGAAGATGTTGCAGTTCGTTCGAAAGATGAAATCAGTACACTGTCGACTGCATTCAATGCGCAGTGGGGATTCAACGAATTGCAGAAGCAACGCAAAATCTACAAGAAGTAGCGATTGATTCTGTCACACTGTCTGATTCTGGTCGTCAAGCACTTGAGGATATTACACGTAAGATGATGGAGATTTCGACGAGCTCTGTAGAGACAACAGGCCAAATTCAAGCATTATCAAAACAATCTGAGGAAATTACATTGATTGTCAAAGCGATTAGGCAAATTACGGAGCAAACGAATCTTTTAGCACTCAATGCAGCAATTGAAGCGGCACGCGCAGGAGAAGCGGGCCAAGAGTTTGCAGTTGTAGCAGATGAAGTGCGCAGTTTAGCAGAGCAATCCAATAAATCGGCAAGTGAAATTCAATTATTGATTGAAAATGTTCAAAAAGCGACAACAATTGTCGAAAATAAAATTATACAAAATAATGTGTCGATTCAAGAGGGTGTTGACACAATTGCAAAAGCAAGTGAATAATTTGGTAATATTTTACAATCTGTTAATAAAAGCAAGGTGAAATTACGGAAGTGTCTGCCGTTACAGAGCAGTTATCTGCCTCTACACAAGAAGTATCGGCTTCAGTAACAGATATTGCCCGTTCCATTAAGGTCGAATCACAGCAATTAGGTGAAGTTTCAACATCATTGAACGACATTACATCGGTTATTTCAAGTCTATCTGGCACATCTGAAAGCTTACAGGATCGTGCAAATACACAGAAAAATTTAGCTGGGCGCTTTAATGTTTAATAAATATAGCTCGTTAGTCTATATATTAAAAAGAACTACATTTAAAAAATGTGGTTCTTTTTTTATTATGATTTAAAAAAATGTGAGAATATTTCTAAAATGCATTCGTTATCATATATAACAGGGAGGTGCAAAATGACAAAATCAATCGAACGGCAGATTAAATTATTAAAAAGAAAAAGAACATGCACTCGAAGCGATTATTGATGTGTATATGCCATATGTAAAAGCAATTGCCTTACGCATTTTATCTAATACAGCTACTGTCGATGAATGTGTGAATGATATTTTTTTAGCAGTCTGGCAGAAAAGTGCACAGTTTGAAGGAAATGAAGTAGACTTTAAGCGCTGGATAGGGGTTATGACAAAATATAAAGCTATTGATTTATATCGTCAGCAAAAACGCCGAGGAGAGTATGAGTTTAAGCAAGAGGATATGTCGTATTTTTCTGTAGATTCTGAACCCCAACAGTTGTATTTACAGAAAGAAGAACGTCAAGAAATGCTAATAAAATTAAGTCAATTACCTAATGTAGACAGGGACATTTTCATTATGAAATATTATTTAGAAATGAATAATAGTGAAATAGCAGAAGCACTGGAATTAACAAAAGCTGCTGTAGACAACAGGCTGTATCGAGGGAAAAAGAAGCTTGCTACGCAGCAGGATAGGAGGAGAGCATTGTATGAAGGATGAGAAACGAAAATTTCATATAGATATTGATGATGTCACAGAAGTAGAAGTGACAAAGCGTGAAAAAGAACGTGTATTAACACATGTTTTAGGTGGAAAACAACGCAAGAGATCATTTGTGATGCCCGTAATTATCACTCTTGCGGCTCTGTTGATTTTAGGCTTGAGTTCGATTCGTTTATCACCAACATTTGCGGCGACAGTAGCTAAAATCTCATTATTTGAACCTCTTGTTACAGCGATGATGGATGACAAAGGACTTGAAGATATCGCAAAGTATCACTATATGGAAGAAGTAAATGCAGAGGCAACCAAAAATGGGTACACTGTAAAAATTACTAATATGATTGCCGATGAAACTGGATTTATTATGTATTATGAAGTAAATGGTGTCAAAAAAGATGGCGAAGTAATGGTAGAACATTTCAAAAAAGATGGTAAGGAAGTAGAAGGCTCAATGTGGAGTGAAATTGTAAATGATAAAAAACAGCAGTATGAGTTTGTATTAAATCTTCCTCTAACAGAACAAGTACAGTGGAATAAAGTGGTACTAGAGGCAGATTTTAAAGTGAATGATACACTAATTAAAGTACCATTTAAACTGAAAAATGACATCGCAAAAACAACCATCTATCCACTAGATAAAATAGTTACCATTGATGGTCAGAAAATAGCTATAAAAGAATTACGTGTGTCACCTCTACGCGCAGTTGTTGTGACAAAGGCAGCCTCTACAAATACAAAAAAAATCTTAAACATTGATTCGATTCATTTGAAGGACGAACATAATGAAGTTTGGGGCGGGATACAAAATGGCCTATCACGTCAGCAAGATATTAAAACCGGCGAAACAGCATATGTGCTACAAAGCAATTATTTCCGTAATCCTAAGGAACTTAATCTTCAAATGGGACATGTACAAGCGATTCCAAAAGATGATACTGTTATTGTTGTAGATTTCTCTGCAGAGAAGGTCCTTAAACAGCCTGCATACGTAAAAGAGAAATTCAAAGTTTATAAAAATGGAACAATTCATTATAAAGGAAAAAACTCCTCAATCTTTAGTGCAGACGCAAGTACTTTATCTGGTAAGACTGTTGATTTTCATTCTAGTTCAATAAATCATATGAATAAAAAAATTATTGTGAAAACAAAATATAACGTTCAAAAGATTAAAGAACCTGTGCAAATTGAAATTGAACAGTATCAACATTATTTACAAGGATCAACAACCATTCGAATCTATTAAAAAGTAGCACCCAACAAAGGGGGCTACTTTTTTTCATAATGTACATTGACGAACTGATTAAATGTTTCCGTTTTCGTAAGCCGCCACTCCGATTCATAGCTTCCTTCAGGGAATAAGCGAATGCCCTCACCTAATAATACTGGTGTGAGTGTTAGTGTCATTTCATCGACAAGACCTGCTTCGAGGAAATCACAAATCAACTGTCCACCGCCAACAATCCAAATGTCTTTACCTTTGGAAGCTTTCAACTGTCTACCAAGTGATTGAACGGGTTCATCAGTATAGGTAATATACGCGGTATTTTCGCGTGTTTGATGTGTATATACATAACCTACCTGCTCTTTATACGGATAATCGCCATTCATTTCATTCATCACCCAGTCATACGTTGTGCGGCCCATAATAACCGTATCAATGTCACGCATAAAGTCGCCGTAGCCATTATCTCCCTTACCATCGACCTTCATAAGCCAGTCTAAGCTGTCATCCAATGTAGCAATATAGCCGTCTAGAGACATCGCAATAAATAGTTTGATTTTTCGCACCGAATCCCTCCTTGTTTTAGTATCATAGCATATTCCGGATATGCTATGATACGGGTATCAAGAGGCTAAGGGGCGGCTATACTATGAAGAAATGGTTACGATGGATTTCAGTGATTTTACTGGTGGCAATTTTAGGTATTGTCATCGCATTTGAGGTGTCACCTAAACCAGGGACAAAATTAATCCAATTTGCATTTAATCGAGAGGTGCCAATTGGCGATTCAGGTAAATTCGAGCAAGCAAAGGAAACAGTAAATGTAATAAAAAATGAGCACTATGATTCACCTTATGCGCGCAATATATTTGATATGTATTATCCAAAAAATTTAAAGAAAACGGAGCAAGTTCCGGTTGTTTTTTGGTTACATGGTGGCGGCTATTTAGCAGGGGACAAATCGCTCGTTAATGAATTTGCTCACTATGTAGCGGAGAAGGAGCAAATTGCGATGATTTCAGCCAATTATGAACTAGCACCTGAGCTTAAGTATCCAGGTCAAGTGAAGCAGTTAGAGGATGTTTATCAGTATGTTCGTAAGCATGCGGCAGATTATCCATATTTAGATCTTACAAAAGTGGCATTTGGCGGTGATTCAGCAGGTGCACAAATTGCAGGACAGTTTGTATTAATTCAGACAAATCCAGATTATGCTAAACAGATGAATATGACAGCAACTGTACCAAAGAATGAGCTGAAGGCATTTATTTCGTATAGTGGTCCTGTTGATTTACAGCAACTTAAAACATTGCCAGCAACGAATTTATTTATGAAATTTTTTGCTCGAACAGTAGCGTGGGATTTACTAGGGGATAAGGAATGGAAGTCGCATCCGGCAATCGATGAGGCATCGATTGCGCAGCATGTGACGACGGATTTCCCACCAACATATATCACAGATGGCAATACGCTTTCATTTCCAGAGCAAGGCAAGGCGTTAGATCTGGCGCTAAAGTCGAAAAATGTATCAGTTGAAAGTCTGTTTTTCGATGAACATCAGGAAGACATTTATCATGAATATCAGTTTAGCTATGACTTAGCAGAAGCACAGCAAGCATTGGATGAAACATTGATCTTTTTAAGAGATTATATGAAATGATGCGTTAAGAGGCTGGGACATACGTATAAAAACAACCGTTC
>NZ_HE578960.1:31409-38712 GCF_000307285.2 Kurthia sp. Dielmo | reverse complement strand
GTGTTTTGTCCCAGCCTCTTTTTTTATTCGCATAATGTTAAGGGATGTTTCTACCATTAGAATAATAGGTTTTTATATCTAAAATAAATTTTGTTATTCGTCATTATTCGACAGAATGAATGTAAAAAATAGTAAAATAATAATATTATTCGACAGAAAAGGTCTTTGTGACTTTATTTTTCCCTAATAATGTTTTGTTTTTTAGGTTGTTCTATGCGATGAAGTAGATAAATTAAAAGAACAGAAGGATAGATTTAAGCTATTAGACCCTTAAATTATACTAGAGATTGTACTAATTTTAGGGAGGTTATTCACATTACGAAAAAAATAAGCTTTTCTTTTCTTTCGTTAATGTTAGTTTTCAATGTCATTTTAAGCTATGCGGGTGTCGGTACAACTGCAAAAGCAGCAACAAATGATGCAATTGAAGGATTAACAGGGTTTGAGCTATCGTATACAGATAGTGAACGCAATGAAAAAGATGCTGTGACATCATTAGATGATATTATTCAAGCAGCCTATCAATTTGAGTTTGGCAATTTAGATGCAGATAAGACGATCACATTTAAATTACCAGCACAATTGAAAGTTATTCAAACTTATACGAACGAAGAAATTACAAATAGTAACGGTAAAGTCATTGGGAAATTTACATTAGCAGCAGATGGTACGGTTACGTTGACTGCATATAAAGGAAGAGATGTAAAAATCAATTTCAATGCAGAATCAACAATGAAGCCAGGAACACCAATTGAAAGTAATACGACTGAAATCGTCTATGGCTCTCAAAAAGCAGAATTAGTAGTAGATTTTGAACAGGGGAAAGCTATTTCAAAAGCTGTTACAAAAGTAAATGATACAACGTATAAATGGACGATTGACGTTAATACGGAATTATCAAAATTAACGAATGCAGTCGTGAAAGATGCGATTCCGCAAGGCTTAGAGGCAACAAATGTGAAAGTCTCTGAATTAAGTGTGGCACTTAATGCTGGTGATAAACTTTCATTTATTGCGGGGAAAGATGTATCAGATACAGTAACGAGTAAAGATCCTGTGACGGTGACATTAGGTGACACGTCAAAGGCATATCGTATCGAAATTACAACAAATAAAGTCGACAATAAGCTGATTGCGAATTATGTAAATACAGCAACACTTGAGTCAAATGAAGGTTCTACAACATCAAATGAAGCTTCAATGGCTTACCAAACAAAGGTAAATGTCAATAAGAGTAAATCAAGCGTTAACACAACTGATGGTTATATCGATTATTTCATTGACTTCGATACAAAAGGCCAAGAAATTCCAGCGGGCGCAACGATTACAGATGTACTAACAACGCCTGCTATTAAGGATAAAAACTTTAAATTAGCTTCACTGAAAGCAGCTGATTTCACAATTGTGAAAAAGGATACAGCAGAAGTAGCTGTTCCAACAAATAGCTATAAAATTAATGTTACAAAAGATGGTACACGCGATAAAACGACGGTTATGACATTTAATGAAGCACTTAACGGACATTATATTATTCGTTATCGCGTGAGTTATTCACCAAAGGGCGGTATTCTTTCACCTTCTGATATTCAATTCCGTAATACAGCAACATTAAAAGCAACTATTGACGGAAAAGAAACAACGCTAGGTAGCGATTATGAAGATATTTCCATTAAAAATTCATATAGTGATACACGTAAATCTGTTGTTGAAACAGATTTTAAAAATCGTGTTGTAACGTATGAAATTAAAGTAACGGTTCCAGAGGATGGTAGTAAATTCTCTGTAAAAGATACACCAGTTGATAATGGTAGCATTACGAATTTAAAGCTTGTAAATGTTAAAAAAGATGGCGTCATTTTTAAAGATGCCTCAATGAAACAAGATGGTAAAGATTATCATTTCTACTTATATAACAAAGAAGATGCCGCTTCAACGACAGCTAAGGGTGTCTACACAATCCGTTATACAATGGATTTTGATGCCGATAAAGGCGCAGAAACAGGAAACAGCAATAGCTATGTCATCTATAAAGGCACAGAAGCACAAACCGATGCAATCGGGACAACTTTCTATCCAAACAATAGTGTACTAGCGAAAAATAACGGCTTTAAATCCGGCAAATTATTATTAAATGAAGATGGTACGTATAAAGGAAAAGAATACAAAGTAGGCTTTAACTTTAACCAGCATGACCTAACAGGTGCGACATTGAAAGATACATTAAAAGGTAGTCAGCATTATGTGAAGGATTCATTTAAATTGTATGCATGGACAATTAAAGACGGGAAAGACACAGCAGACATTACAGAAATTAAAGGTGTGAACTGGGCCGAAGCGGTGACATTTGCAGAAGGTAATCAATCATTCACAATTGATGTGAATAAATTATTACCTGACACAGCAGATAAAACAAAGGCGTATCAGCTTCATTATGAGACATCAATTGATGACCAAATTTTAGGGAAAGATACGACAAATAGTGTTCAAACGATTTATTCAAACGTTGTCACAGATAGTTTAACAGATAAAGATCATACGATTACAACACCGGGTGAAATTCCTCGTGGTGGTGAGTATGTATCAAAATCAGGAGCACAACAGGGTCGTCTAGCACACTGGACAGTCGATGTGAATGCGACACAATCGAAACTACGTAATGCAGTCGTACAAGACCAATTATCAGCAGGTCATAGTGTTGTAGAATCAAGCTTTAAACTGTATAAAGCAACAATGACAAATGGTAAATTGGTTGCGAGTAATGAAGCATTAGAAGCGGGCAAAGATTACACAGTAACTTTCGCGAATAATGGCTTCTCGCTAAAATTTGCGGATACGATTCATACACCATATGTTTTAAAATATGACTCGTATATTACTGCAAAATCAGGTCAAAGCATTAAAAACAACATTTCAATCGATACAACCGATACAATTAACAAAAATACGTCAACTTCTTCATCAATTGCTGTATCCAATGCGAGTGGTAATGGGAACAGCTCTGATATTGAGACAGGCACTGTATCCATTAAAAAAGTCGATGCAACAGATGAGACACAACTCTTAGCTGGTGCAGAATTTGAACTTGTATATACAGATGCTGAAACAAATGTCACAATCAAGCGTACAGCAACAACGAATGAACAAGGGATTGCTACATTTACAGAAATTCCTTATTCAAAATATGTGAATGAAAAAGGCGTTGTGGTGAAAGAAGTGAAAGCACCAGAAGGCTTCAAGCTAGCGGATGATGAAATTCAGCTAGACATCACAAAAGCAACAACAAATGTAACGGTGAAAAACACACCAGAAAAATTGCCTGTAGGCTCAATTCAAATTCAAAAATTTGATAAAGCCAATGCAGATAAAGCATTAGCTGGTGCAGAATTTGCACTACAAACAACAGATGGTCAAGCTGTAACGGATGAAAATGACCGCGCCATCACCGTGACAACAAATGCAGAGGGCCGCGCAGTTATTGAGAATATTAGCTACGGTGACTATGTATTAGTAGAAGTAAAAGCACCAAAAGGCTATGAATTACCAACAGGAGAGGCTGCGAAAACAGCCGTATCTGTGAAAAAAGATGCTGCAACGCAAACGTTTGTTGGGGTAGCTAAAATCAGTAATGATAAAAAGCCATTTGGCGAGCTTGTACTGAAAAAAGTCGATGCAGATACGAATGAAACGTTAACAGGCGCAGCATTCCGTATTACGAATGAAGAAGGATTTGATGTAACTAAAACAGTGGATGAAAATGGTGTAATCCAATTAGCTGAGCTTGAAGAAGGCACCTATACGGTGACAGAAACAAAAGCGCCAGTGGGTTATGTATTAAATGACAAGCCATTCACTGTAACTGTCACAGCAGATGAAACAACGACAGAGGTTGTTAAAAATGCGAAGCAAACAGGGGATTTAGTAATTGAAAAAATCGATGCGGCCAATAGTGATAAGCTAGCCGGTGCAGAATTTACTATTACAGGTCCTTATGGCTACGAAGCAACTGAAACATCGAATGCAGCGGGTCAAATCACACTGAAAGAGTTACCAATCGGCACGTATACAGTAAAAGAAACGAAGGCACCAGCAGGTTATGAGCTAAATGCTAAAGCCTTTACAGTCGAAGTTACGGTCGATAATGTGTCAACACAAGTTGTCACAAATACGAAAGAACAGCCGAAAGTCGGTACATTGAAAATCCATAAAATCGACGCAGATTCAAAAGCGCCATTAGCCGGTGCGATTTTTGAAATCACAGGTGATGGTTATAAAGAATTTAAAGAAAGTGATGCCAATGGTATGATCGAAATTATCGATTTACCACTAGGCACATATAAATTTACAGAAGTGAAGGCGCCAGCAGGCTATGAATTAAGTGAACAAACATTCACAGCAGTCATTACTTCAGCAGGTGTATTTGAGCAAACGGTATTAAATACGAAAAAAGAAGTACCACCAGTTATCCCACCAGTGGGTTCATTGATTATTCATAAAGTAGATACGAAAAACAATGCACTAGCCGGTGCAGAATTCCACATCACAGGTGCAAACTATGATGTTGTGAAGAAATCGAATAATAACGGTCAAATCGAATTAAATGATTTAGAGCCGGGTACGTATACAATTACTGAAACGAAGGCGCCAGCAGGCTATGAGTTAGCTGCAGCACCATTCACTGTCACTGTAGCTGAAAATAGCACATTTACACAAACAGTAATTAATGAAAAAATCGTGCCTCAAGTTGGGACAATCATTATTAACAAGGTGGACGATAATAATGTAGCGCTAGCAGGCGCAGCATTCCACATTACAGGTCCAAATGGTTATGATGAAACGAAAACATCAAACAATATGGGGCAAATTGAATTAAATGAGCTTGCAGTCGGTGAATATACCGTGACTGAAACAAAAGCACCAGCAGGCTATGAACTAGTTGCAACACCATTTAAATTAAACGTAACAGTACAAGGAACAACAACACAAACGGTCGTGAATAAAAAAGAACAGCCGAAAGTGGGCCAATTAATCATCGAGAAAACAGATGAGCAAACAGGTACACGATTAAAAGGTGCTACATTTGAAATTACAGGTGACGACTATAACGAAAGCTTCACAACGAATGCAAGTGGTCAAATCATTGTGAAAAATCTTGTACCAGGCACATACACTGTAAAAGAAACAGCTGCACCAGCAGGCTATACATTATCAACAGATACGTATGATGTCGAGGTCAAAGCAAATGAAACCGTGAAGCAAGTCATCACAAATAAAAAAGAAACAGCAAGCGTGACATTAACGAAGTTTGATGCAAAAACGTATAAAGTGTTATCAGGCGCTGTATTTAACTTAGTAGATGAAGATGGCACACTTGTGAAACAAGCACTGACAACGGATCAAAACGGTCAAATTACAGTAAGAAATCTACCAACTGGTCATTATCAATTTATTGAAGTGAAAGCACCAGTAGGTTATACACTGGATAATTCACCAATTAGCTTTGATGCAAAAGGAAAACATATTGATTTACAATTTACAAATATGAAAGTTCCAGAAGCACCAAAAGAAGATCCAGAAGAGCATCATACACCAACACCTCCTGGTAAAACACCAACACCAGGAGATGGCGACGAAAATCCAAGTACACCAGCGACTCCAAGTCAAAGCACAAGTGAGGCAACGTCAACAACTCCAGCAACGGAGACAACGACATTACCACAAACTGGGGAAAGCACTAAATTTGTGATGTATGCAGGTTTAGTAATTATCCTAGGTGCACTTGTATTGCTTGTAGCGGTACGTCGTAAAGCAACAAAATAATTTTTACTAGAAACACGCTCCTGCGCTATGATGTGGGAGTGTGTTTTTTTGATTTTTTAAAACCACTTGATGTCTGGGCTCGTCTAATGATGTGTAAAGGAGTGATCGTGTGGACAGCATTATGTCACAGGTAAATTGGCAGGAGGAACTGCTGGAGCAACTAATGACGGATTATGGACAGGATATTTTACAGTTAGTGTATACATATGTACGTGACAATGCGCTTGCAGAGGATTTAACGCAGGAGATTTTTATAAAGTGCTATCGTGCGCTTTCTAACTATAAAGGACAGGCAACGCTAAAAACATGGCTTTGGCGTATTGCCATTAATCATACGAAAGACTATTTGAAATCATGGCATACGCGTCACATGACAGTTACAGAGGCACAACAATTTGAGCATTTAACGGACAATGAGTCTGTTGAACAAATGATTGAACAGCAAGAAAGCCAACGAACCGTTATTGATGCGGTGATGAAGCTACCAATCAAATACCGTGAACTTGTTTACCTGCATTATTTTGAAGAATATTCACTGCAGGAAATGGCGCAGATTTTAAAGGTAAATCGTAATACGCTAAAAACGCGTTTGAGAAAAGCACGTATGTTATTGAGTGAGCACTTAGAAAGGAGTTTTGAGAATGAATTCATTTAAAAAGAGTTTGCAGCAACATACAAATTTACAGTTTACAGAAAAAATGAAGCAAACCATTCGTGAGGAAGTAGCTCGTGAAGCAATTGAGGCAGACCGTTTATTACAGCTACTACAGCAACCTCAGAGTGGCTTTGCGCTTTGTGAACGATTAAAAGCAAAGCAACAAAGTGCCGTTTATGTGACCTTACATCGTTTAGAAGTAGAGGGGTTAATTTGTAGTACATGGCAGGAGGAAGAAAAAATCTATAAAGTATCAGCAACTGGTTTAAAACGTGTCAAACGCTATGAAAAAGCACAGAGAAAAATGCCGCTTCAGCAGCTCTTAGAGGAGGCGCGTCATGTCTATTAAATTGTATATTGAGCGTGTAACGAAGCAAATGCGCAATAAGGAAGCTCGTGCATCTGTAGAAAAAGAACTGACACAGCATTTTCACCATCAAATTGTGAAATTGAAGGAGCAAGGTGCTACACAGCAGGAAGCAGAGCGGAAGGCTATTGAATTAATGGGAAACGCAACAACACTTGGCCAATCGATGGACCAAATTTATAAACCGCAAACAGATTGGCTACTAATTGGCCTAGCAATAGCTGCAATACTATGCAGTTTTTTAGCACTTCCCTATGGTCAGCAAGTTGAAAATGGCACATTGATTTTGAAAAATGGTTTGTATACAGTGTTTGGGATTGGAATAGCACTGCTGATTACGCGTTTTGACTATCGTAAATTACTTACCTTTGGACATCAATTATTTTGGCTAGGGGTGGCACTTAGTTTCGTATTAGATTTCATGCATCAATCGATGCTGCTATGGTCATTTTATAAAATCATGT
>NZ_HE578960.1:0-30720 GCF_000307285.2 Kurthia sp. Dielmo | reverse complement strand
GGAATCGCGCTGGAATGCGGTTCCGGTTTTTCGTTGTGAACGCTAAAAAAGGAAAATGACATGTTTTGTTCCAGTCATTTTTTTATTTCCAAACCTCATAAGCATATATTTAAAAACTTAGGGAATACTTTAGCGAGGTGATAACAACATGGTTTTTCAACCAAAGCTCGGAAAATGGACGTTATTTTTGACCTTTTTCATTGTATTTTGCTTTGTCGTCATCGTGACACTTCCTGCTTTATATGAAGAGCAGCTCTCAAACACAGGACGCATTGTATTATTAGTGATTGGCTTTTTCGTTATCGCATTTTTTGTCTGGTATATGCTGGCGTCGACAAAATACATATTAGATAAGACGCATTTAATAGTGAAGGGCCGTTTGAAAGTAGCTCACGTGCCTTATGCAGGGATTTTTCTTATGTTTCCAACGAGATCAAATACACGCCGCGATTTCTTTTCAACGAATCGACAGGCCATTGCGATTTTTGCGGTGCATGAGGAAGCATTTGACCAGCTTGAATTTGTAAAAGAACTCGCTGACAAATATGGTGAAACGGTACCACAGTATTTAACACGCTATGTGATGCATCCTGAACAGGAGCCAGCATTTTTAGCAGAAGGGTTTCAGCCAGTGATTCTTCAGATGGTCGTAATCTCACCAGCAGAGATAGAACGCTTCCAAAATGAATTAATTAGTCGCTCACAATGGCAAAAATAACGATGATGCATAGTAACGAACAGAAATATATGCTATACTTGGCTCGCAACTAACACATACTGTAAAAAAAGAGGTTCATAGCAAAACAACCCTCTATAAAAAACTATGGGAATATGACGATCTGTCCGTATCCGCATAGGGTGCGGCTTTTTTTATGGCCGTTTTTAGTTGCACCATCAAAAAAAGAAAGGTTCGTGATTAGATGCTTATGCAATATTATCCACATCCACAGCATGATTATTCATACGAATTAAACAAGGATATGAATTTTTCAGCAGCACACTTTATTCCAGATGAACAGGCAGGGAAATGCGCCCATATGCATGGCCACACATATGTTGTCAATATTACCATTGCTGGAGATACACTTGATGACACAGGATTTTTAGTCAATTTTCAAAAACTAAAGGAGCTCGTGCATAAACGTTATGATCATCGTATATTAAATGATTTAGAAGAGTTTTCAGGAATGAATTTCCCTACAACAGAAGTGATTGCACAAGTCATTTGGCAACGAATCGAGAACTATTTAAAAACAGTGCCGAATCAGCCAAGCTGTCTGCAAATTCTCGTACGTGAAACGCCGACGTCCTATGTATTGTATCGTCCAAAAAAGGGTGAAAATCATGGCTAAAAAGGTACCGGTAATGGAGATTTTTGGCCCGACGATTCAAGGTGAAGGCATTGTTACAGGACGTAAAACAATGTTTGTACGTACGGGAGGCTGTGATTATTCCTGCGCTTGGTGTGATTCTGCCTTTACGTGGGATGGCAGCGAACGAGGGCAATTAATGACAGGCGAAATGATTTGGTCAAAATTAATGGAGATTGGAACAATAGAAGGTATACGAAATTTCAATCATATTACGATTACTGGAGGAAACCCGGCACTCTATAATGAGCCAATTGCGGAGTTGATTACGTATGCACATGCAGCTGGTGTAGAAGTAGGATTAGAAACGCAAGGATCACGCTGGCAAGATTGGTTTTTAGACGTAGATGATTTAACGATTTCTCCAAAGCCACCTAGCTCAACAATGAGAACCGATTGGGTGGTACTCGATTCAATTATTGATCGTCTGCCAAAATATTCTCTAAAAGTAGTTGTTTTTGATGAAGCAGATTTTGACTATGCAGAGGTAGTAAATGCGCGCTACAAACCAAGTGAATTATATTTATCCGTAGGGAATGATAATTCAAGCGAAGCGGGCTCGATAGCTGAAAGACTGTTAGAAAAGCTCGAATGGTTATGGCAAAAAGTCATTGCTACTCCATCGATGAATAACGCAAAACCCCTGCCACAGCTCCATGCACTCGTATGGGCAAATAAAAGAGGGGTTTAACCTTTCCATTTTTAGGTTATTATTTGAAATATAGTCCACAAATCTGTATGATGGATAAAGAATAGTCAATTAGGAGGTTTTTCGAATGAACAAAACTGAATTAGTCAATCAAGTAGCAGAAGCAACTGAGTTATCAAAAAAAGATGCAGGTAAAGCGGTGGATGCAGTATTTGAAACAATCCAAAACGCCCTTGCGAAAGGTGATAAATTATCACTAATCGGCTTCGGTACATTTGAAGTACGTGATCGTGCAGCTCGTACAGGTCGCAACCCTCAAACTGGTAAAGATATTCAAATCCCAGCAAGCAAAGTACCTGCTTTCAAACCAGGTAAAGGCTTAAAAGACGCAGTAAAATAATTTGAAAAACCCTTACATATTAAGGGCTCAGGCATTTTATATGTTTGGTGAAAACCCTCTGAATTTTTCAGAGGGTTTTTGTATTTTTATATCCTGGAGGCGCTGAGATGAACTTAGAAATTAAATCGTATATTACTATTCCACCTGAAAAAGAAGAGCTAGACAAAAATCAAACGTATCCAGGTTATATTGAAATGACAAATTTGGACGATTTAGATGTATTTAATTATGAATTTGGACGTTCTGGAGGATATCCTTCAGGAAAAGTAGTGTTCTTTGTAGATGGTGAACCACTTCTTTTCAATTCAGATGTTAGTGAATTATATTCGTTTTGGTACACATTAATAAAAAGTTTATTGACAAATAATTTAGATCACATAGAAAAGTCTAATTGGAGTCTTCCCTATGAAAATGAGGAGGTTTTTTCTGATTTTACTATACAATTTTTCTATCGTAAAAAAACCGTGGAATTTCATTATAAAAAACAAGTAGTAGCCACTTTTTCATTAACTGCGTATAAAGAAGCCGTTTTACAAGGCTTTTTAGATTTCATGTGGCATACAAATTTAGAGTTCGAAGCCATTACACATGACTCTTTAGGTGATGAAATTGAGTATGTTGAGTTACGAGAAGATACATATGGTGTAAGTGAGCTATATGCTTGTCGTTATATTTTCTTACAATTTATGAAAGAAATTTATAAACAAAAAAGTTATGACTTAGACAAATTAATAAACCTTGATTTTGATTTAGATTATTATCATTCAAAATTAAAATACGATTTAGGAGACTAGGCAAGTATAGCTAGATGCAAAAAAACAGCTGATTAAGCTGCCTTTTTGTATTTAAATTGTATGAGCAATTTATGTAAAGGGGTGTTATCGGCACTTACGGAATTGGCGATATTTTGTTTCCCAAACAGCGCTTTGGGAATATTATTTGATGGTATAATTTAACATTATGTGAATTTAATAGTCAAAGAGAGGTGTTATTATGAGTTGTATATTTTGTAGTGAAATTACAGATGAACAAATACTTGTAGAATCCAAAAGTTTTAAAGTTGTTTTTGATATAGACCCAGTTCAATTAGGTCATTTACTCATTATCTCTAAAAGTCACATTATGGATTTAAGAGAAATAAATATACCCCAATTTATTGAATTGATGGACTTAGAAAAATCTATAATTGAAATATTGGAAAACCATTTTTCAATAACAAGTGTAAGTGTTATTCAAAATAATGGTCCGATTATGGATGAAGGAACACATTTTCACGTTCACTTAATCCCAAGATATATTGATGATAATTTTTGGGATAATCAAATTGTAAAAGAGCATAAACTCTCACTTCAAGAACTTAAAGTGAAGTTAAATGCTTTAGCAATTTAATATAGATATTCCGTTGAATGTTCCCAAATGACACTTTGGGGACTTTAAAGGGGTCTTATAAAAGTTTGTAGAAATTAATAATAACAAAATTTGATAGGAGAAATTTTATGCAAATTTACGATATAGCAAGTCCATTTCTAAATTTATATAAACCTTCAAAAGATTACTACGAAAATTATTTTAATGAACATCCTGATATCTACAATTATTATTTTGGAAATCACTGTTTTAATAAAGAAATGAAGCTTGAAAATGCTTTAATTGCCCATCCCAAAATGATTCAACAAATGAAGTGGGTTACACAAAAGTTTATAACGTTAATCCCACAGATTACAGAGGAATATGAAAAACGCTTTCCAATAAAATTTACAAAAGATACGTATATATTTGTTGGCTTAGGTGGTTCAAATGCCTATACGTATCGTTCTATGGATCCTCATATTGCTTTTTGTGTCGATAAATTTGAGCCAGCGGAAGATGGACTTCATGTAATTGTTGCACATGAATTTGGACATGCAGCGCACCATTTATTCACTACCTTGAATGGCATCGAAGCGAAAGATATAGATTGGAATAGTCCTTACACATGGCTCTTACAAGAAGGAATAGCAACATATTTATCAACACTAATAGTAAACGTTGATAAAGATATTTATTTTGCCTTTAAACGTGACCGAGAATGGCTTACATTTTGCGAAGAAAATAAAGCAGGTATTTTAACTGCCTTTGAACAAGACTTAGTACAAAAAACATCAGCAGAAATGTTTAAAGAATGGTTTTCAATAAATGGCGGTCAAACATTTGGATACAGTCGAATTGGTTATTATATTGCTTATATCTTAGTTCATCATTTAGCGAACGAGGAAGGTATTGAAAATGTAATGTCATATTGGGGACATGTTGATTTTAAAGAGCGAATGATGAATTTAATACATAATATCTTATAGCGTTTGATTATTATTCAATTCCATACAAAATAACGTTCCCAAATGTAAGTTTGGGACAATTTAAAAAAGCTACGAACCATTGTTAAATCATTGATTCGTGGCTTTTCTATTTAACATTGTGATTCATGAAAGTACCTAAGAAAAAGTGTTATCGGCACTTACGGAATTGGCGAAATTTTGTTTACCAAACGTCGCTTTGGGGCCCATTTGAAATAAATACTGAATATTGATAAAATTAGATTTTATTTTCAAAAATTTAATTAAGGAAGTGCTTAGATGCATATTCGAAAATTATCAGTAGCTGATGCAGAGGCTTATTGGGCATTAAGATTAGAGTCTCTAAAACAAAGTCCAGAATCTTTTTTAATGACTATTGAAGAAGAATTAAAATTAGAAAATCCAATTCAAAAATACGCTGAAACAATGCAAATTATTAATCGCTTTACATATGGAGCATTTGTTAATGATGAATTAGTCGGTGTTGTCACGTTACAACTTGAAACTCCATCAAAAATTAGACATAAAGCTAACATTTTAGCAATGTTTGTTTCTCAAAAGCATCGAGGTTTAAAAATTGGGAAATCATTAATGCTGCATCTTATAGATAATGCAATATTATTAAAACTTGAACAGCTTCATTTAACAGTCGTATCAAATAATATTGTAGCAAAAAATTTGTACACTACATTAGGATTCACTAGGTATGGATTAGAAGAAAAAGCTTTGAAATTGAATGGTAAGTATTGGGATGAAGAACATATGGTTTTATTTTTAAAATAAATCATTGGATAGAATTTAATTGTGATTTGAATATGTTATAAAACATTATTTTAAATAACGTCCCCAAATGACACTTTTGTAATTTTTAAGATGCGATTACAAATAGAGGAAGAAGATTCTTAGGAGGAGAAATAGTCTAATATGAATAACTGTCCATTATGTAATCTAGATTTAGAACCAACGCAAACAGTGATTTTAAGTAACGAACATTGTATGTTTTTGCAATTAGAGCAAGCTCGACAAAAGGGTATTCCTCTTGAAGGAGCAGGCATAATTGTACCTAAAATACATAGAGAAACAACCTTTGATTTAACTTTGGAAGAATGGAATGCTACATACTCTCTTCTTCAAGATGTAAAAAAATATATAGATAATCACTATCAACCACAAGGCTACAATTTGGGTTGGAACTGTGGTGAAAAAGCAGGGCAACATATACCTCACGCTCATTTTCACATTTTACCAAGATATGAAGATGAACCACTTGTAGGTAAAGGCATAAGATTTATGTTTAAGGATGACAAAAACAATAGAAAAACTATTAAATAACACCAGATAACTATACAAGTCTAATTCAAAATAACGTTTCCAAATCAAAGTTTGGGAACATCAAGAAAATCCACAAATCATTGTTAAATCAATGGTTCGTGGATTTTCTAGTTAACATTATGATTCATGAAAGTACGCAAGAAAAAGTGTTATCGGTATTTACCGAATTGGAGATATTTTGGTTCCAAAACAGTTGACTGGGAACTTAACTACATCATAAAATTATTTTTATGTATGATATTGTAAAAAATACTAATGAGAGATTGAATTAAATTCACTTACCAATAATCTATTGGGACACGCTTAAAGGAGACAATAATGTATAACAGTTCTAGCATCATAAAAATTAAGAATCTGAATGAAGATAAGATAGATGAACAGATAAAAGAATCGTTAAAAGACGTGTACTGGCGTATTGAATTTAATCATTATCACGATTTAATAGCCGAGATTGAAGGGCAAACAATAAAAAGTATTGGTGTATGTTGGGGGAATCCAAACCATCCGCTTGCTAAATATATTTACTTCTCCAGTAATGCTACACAGGAAATTTTGAAGAAAATGCTTATTGTTCAAGCACCTTATGATCGAATCATTTTTTCATGCTGGGAAAATGATTCAGAAAAAATAAAGCTTTTGCAGCAGTTTCCATTCCAACTTTTCCGAAAAACATATATGGAGAAATATGAGATTAGCATTTTATTAGAAAAATTGAATGATCTAACAGTACCTCTAACATTACTGTCACTCAAACAAGTATTAACACAACCTTCTTTAGAGGAACAATTATTTAAACTTTTAAAATATAGCTATGAGCAAACACATTTACATAATCCTGCACAAGTAGAAGATTGGCTCATTTGGAAAGAAAAATTATTAGAGGACAATTCCGATTTAGAATTGAGTTGTATTGCAATAGAAAATAATCGTGTTACTGCTTATATATTCGTCCATCCCATTGATGAAGAACAGTATGAAATTGGTTGGGTCGGTCAACAAGGGAATGTGAATTTGCTGCCAATCTTAAAGAAAATGCTTATTGGCTTACAAAATAAAGGTATTACGAGCGTAGAGTTCGAAGTTGATACAACAGACTACAACGCTTGGCAATTTGCAGATTTATTGGATTTAAAATCAAAAATAGGCTGGTACTCTTATATTTTAAAAAATAGTTAATTTACCTCGAATGTTCCCAAACATCGCGTTGGTAACTATATTTTAAAAAACTAAATATTCGCTCAGCTTTATGTATAATGTTAATATCCCACTATTAAGAAGGAGTATATTATTATGTTGAAATTAGAACCATTTTCGCAAGCTGATTTTCAGCAACTTATTAACTGGATACCGGATTCATCCTTTGCATTACAATGGGGAGGACCTGCGTTTACATATCCATTAACTTTAGAGCAACTTGAAAATTATCTGAAGGATGCTAATACAGATAATGCTTCAAAATATATATTTAAAGCCGTAGACGAATCGACTAATGAAGTGATTGGACATATTTCTCTTGGAAATGTTGACCGAATGAACGAATCTGCAAGAATTGGAAAAGTATTAATTGGACAATTGGAAAGTAGAGGAAATGGCTATGGTACGCAATTAATGTTAGCTGCCTTAACATTTGCATTTGAAGAGCTTAACTTACATAAAGTGACGCTAGGTGTATTTGATTTCAATACTGCTGCTATTAAATGCTATGAAAAAGTTGGTTTCAAAAAAGAAGGTTTACTTAGAGATGCTAGAAAAAATGGCAATGAATATTGGAATCTAATAGAGATGGGAATTCTAGAAAGTGAATGGAAAACTAAATCTTAAACGTACATATTCATACATTAATAAAATTAATAACGTCCCCAAATGCCACTTTGGAGTTATATAAGTCCAATCCTTTTTATGGTAATTTATAATTATCATAAAAAGTAGGAGGGATTTTTGATGAATACTACAAATACCAAATGGAACATCACCGAAATAAAAACGAGATATTTTGTATTTTTTGGTGCCACAGTGGGTGCGATTGTTGGGCTAGCTGCTTATGTGAATAATTGGTTATAATCAATTGATTAAATATTTATAACGTATACAAAAACTTACTAAACATTCCCAAATCAAAGTTAGGAAGTATTGAAAAAGCCGTGAATCATTGATTCAATAATGATTCGTGGCTTTTGTAGTTAATATGATAATTCATGAAAGTATGCAAGAAAAAGTATCATCGATAATTATAAAATTGAAAATGTTTTGTTTCCAAGCAGCGTTCTGTGTCCAATTTTTCTTTTGATTAAAATAGTTAAAATATGTATATTTGTTGAGTAACGGAATTTAGTGGAAACAGGGTGATTCACTTGATAGAACAGATAAATAGTGACAATAAAGATAAAGTAATAGCATTTTTCAATGAACATTGGGGAAGTTCTGAAATGGTTATTTCAACAGGTATCTATACGTGTGAAAACTTAGATGGATTTATTTTTGAAGAAAATGACCAGATTGCTGGTCTAATTACATATGTTATCAAAGATAATGAGATTGAAATCATTTCATTAGATAGTATTTTAGAGGGGAAAGGTATTGGTACAGCTCTAATTGAAAAGGTCGAAAATGTAGCGAAGCAAAAACAAATAAATATCGTACGTTTAGTAACTACAAATGATAATCTACATGCTTTAAGATTTTATCAAAAAAGAGGTTACAGGATTACCTCTATTATTCCTGACGCTGTAAATGAAGCTCGGAAAATAAAAGCATCCATCCCTTTAATAGGCAATGAGGGGATCCCATTAAACGATGAATTAGAATTAAAGAAAATAATTTAAATAATACATTTCAAATAACATTTTTGAATAAGGCATTGTCATTCTTTATTTCGCAGTCGAGCCAGTTCTTCTAACATAACAATAAACTTTACTTGCGCTTTTTCACTTCGAATTAATTTAGATACACGCCAAGAACTTGCTAAATACTTTCTAATTTTTAAGCTTACAAAAAATGAACGATGATGTTTTTCATTTTCATATAAGTCATTAAACCAAGAATAATCTTTTAACTTTTCTATATTTTTATCTATCTTTTGAGTATTTAATTCGCTACTCCCACTAAGATTTACGCTTGATAGTAGACTTAAACTTAAAGTAACTACAACACCTAAAAATACAATTATACAATTGCCGAGTTTTTCCATCAAACTCCTCCTTTAAGAAAAGATTATTAATTATTTTTAAAAAATTGTGAGTGAGGCAAATGATGAGCATAAATCAAAAGCACTTGAACAATTGATATTAAAAATTGAGGAAACAAAAAAAGCAGCCTGATTGGTCTGCTTTTTTTGCTTATATATTCAATTAATTAAGATAAAAGTTCACGGATATTATCAATATAATCTGAATGAACATAACCTACTTTTCCTTTGTATACGACTTGGTACCAAGGAGAGTTATAACCAGCATAGCTGATTTGAACATCTTGATTGTTTTTATACGTACCAATGATTTTTGATTTCGAGCTTTTAGAAGCACGCACGTTTAAATTTACACCTTTGCTTGTATTAGCTGAACCCAGAGCAATTACAGCTGGTAACTTCGCTACATATTGTTTGCTTACATAACGTTTTTTACCTTTATAAAGGACTTGATACCAATTTTTGTTGTAGCTTTTAATAACTTTTACTTTGGCATTAAATGCATATTTTCCAACTACTTTAGATTTCGTGCTCGCACTTGCACGAATATTTAAGTTTCCTGTTAAATCTTCAAAAACAGCGTATTTTGTAGTAGTAGATACTGCTGCCTGAGCACTTGTAGCAGAAAGAGTAGAAGCTGCAACAACAGCTGCCATAGTTAATTTTCCAATATGTTTCATATAATAACGCATCCCTTCAAATTTCGTTCATAATACAGTATAACACTCATATATTAGAATTATAGTTAATATATTACTATTTTTATATAAATTTCATGTTTCGAAATATATATTTATTTAATTTAGTTGCGCACATTAAGTAAGTATTATTTGGATATTCAAAATAATTTACTCAATGGCATATAGTGCTACTCACCAATTTACAGAGGAAGTTACGCTTATTTACTTAGTTTAATAGTTCAATCTTGCTGCCCAAAATAGATTATAGAAAGGAAGGATGACACACAGACCTAAAAATGTAAGTGATATTGAAAAAGCTATTGTATGATTAAGGTCAGCTGAATAATTTAAAAGTGCTTCATTTGCGAAGATTAGGCAGATAAAGATACAGAATTGAAGTAGTATCACCATTTTTTGAGAGCGTACAAATTGAGTCGTTTTATTTGCTTCTGTTAAATTTATATAATTCATCTTGTGAGGGGATTTAATAAGATATTTAATAAGTAAGTTCATGAAATACCATATAAGAAAACTCAAAAATAGTAAGATGAATAGTACATATTTAGATCCCCATTGATCTGGCGTATCATTTGTAAAATGAATTGCAATTTTTGATGGTATCGTAGACCAAAGTGAAATTAAATTAAAAAAATGATAGCCAAAAACGATTATTGCTAGTAATAAAAAAGTTAACCTGTATTTACTGATTGCCAATTATCAACACCTCCATTTCACATTATTATCCATTATAACATTAGTATGTTCATTATTAATTGTAATAAACATACAAAATAAGTTTCAAAAACGTCGATTTGGTATTTTTTATTTATTCCATTATTTACATTTATTGTATTTTATTTTAAACTGTATTTAGATGATTACCTAAATAACTAAATAAGTGTGGTGACAAAATGAGCAACGATGTATTTAAAGCTCTAGCAGACCCAACAAGGAGGGAAATACTTGATAGACTGAAAGAAAAAGATTTAACAGCTGGTGAAATTGCTGATTATTTTTCAATTAGTAAGCCAAGTATTTCACATCATTTAACAATATTGAAAACAGCAGGGTTAATAACACAAGAGAAAAAGGGACAATTCATTTATTACTCGTTAAATACAACCGTTCTTCAAGATATTTATAGCTGGATATTAAAACTAAAACAGTGAGGAAAGACAGAAGATGAAATTCTTTATAGTTTGTATTCCAATCGTTAGTATGTTGATCGCTATATTTACATCAGATATTTATGTAGAGGACTTTATCGCAAAGTGGGTGCTCCCGATTTGTTTAGTGCTTACGGCTATTACTTCCGTTATAACAGTAAGAAGTCAAAAAAATAGTGGCTCTAAAAGCACCATTCTCTTAATGACTCTTTTAAGCCAATGTGTATTGATTACATTCCAAATTAGTTTTATCTTGTTAGAGAAGCCAATAGAAATAACGAATGATGTTTATGCGGGGATAATAGTTGGGATTATGATGTTCATTTTAGGTAATTTTATGCCACGTACAAAGCCGAATGCTGCATTTGGGTTAAGGTTACCGTGGACACTCTCAAATGAAATCGTTTGGCGAAAATCAAATTTCTTTGCAGGCTATCTGTTGATGTTAGCTGGAATACTTGCGATTTGCCTGTCGATTTTATTTAAAGAAAATACAGAGATTATCATTTTATCCGTAGTGCTATGTATCGTTATTATTGCTACATTGGTTTCATACGCATACCACAGAAAAATGTTAAGTGTATCATAAATTCATCTAGGAACAAGGGAAAGCCACGAATCAATATTGATTCGTGGCTTTTTTAGTTAATACTATGATTTGTGGAAGTATATAAGACTTTATTTTCTATTATTTTCGTGAATTTTTTTATAAATATATACTTCATTATCTGTAGAAGTTGAATTAGTAATAAGACTAATTAAGAACATTAACACGCCAAATAAGATTAGTGCTACTTTGTAATACCCATTAAATAATAAAATAAAAATAGATACAAAAAGCGATATAAATAATAAAACGAAACTTAAAAATATAATTAATTTTTTCTTTTCCATCAAAGACCACCTGATTTCTATTTAAAATATTACAAAAAAATACATAAATAGCATTTTATATATTTATTATATCAAATATGATTTTTTTAGGTAGCAAAGAAGAATAAAATAAAAGCGCCTAAATTATAATTTGGGAAGCTCACATTTCCTTCATTTTAAAGAATCAAATGAAATATTATATCTAGGAAATGTATAAAAATTAAATGAATTAGATCAATTATTAGATGACTTTTCTAATTAATACTATGATTTTGGAAAGTACATAAGAAAAAATGATGTTGCTTTCATCCACAAATTTTACTTAATGTATTTTTTTGGTATTATAAAGTGAGTAAACTTAGGGTGTAGGGAGATGAGGAACAGATGAAAAAGAAAATTGCTATTCTATTAACAACGGTAGCTATTATTGTTTTGGGTGGTTTTATATATTATAGCTTTTTGAATGAGGATAATCAGGATAACGACAGTATTATGATAAATAAAGATGGGGAAGTAGTAGACCCGATTAGTGAGGATAGCGATAATATGGGACATGAATAGCAGGAAACATTTTCTTTAGAATCAATGAACTCTTAAGAATTAGTTAATGAAGAAAAATAGGTTCTACAAGTAGAGCTTTTGCAATATTAGGGACAGTATTGAAGCGGTAATACGACATTCTTATAAGATATTCAAGAATTTTAGGACGCTACTAATCTTATTAAGGAGTGGAATATGAATTTTAAATTAGGGAATTTTTTATTAGCTGGGTCTATTGGTATTTTGATTGTAACGATTGCAGACTATTTATTTTATGGGGAATTTAGTGTTAGAGGACTTGTCATTTCCGTCGTTACGGTATTAATTATGTATTTACTTCTTTTAGTTTTCCAATATCAGAAGAAAAAGAAAAATTCTTAAAAGAATATGGAAATTTTTATTTAAATTTTAATACATACAAAAATAAATAGTTTAATAAACAAGCCACAATCAATATTGATCCGTGACTTTTTTGTTAATACTATGAAGATTACAAATTAAAAGTCGGTATTAATTATGGTTATGCTTAGAAAGGAGAAAGTAAAAATGGAAAAAGAAGACTATGAACAAAAGAGCGTTTTTGATGAAAATCACTATCAGTTTAATAACCTAGAAGAAATGGAAATGGAAGAATTAACGCTTTATTTTGAAAAACAATTAATTGAATCGAAAGATGGGGAAAAATTCTTAATGTCTTTGGTAGATTTCCCAATCTATATGCATTTAGAAATATTTGATTTCGATGTACAAGAAATAGGGAATTTATTTACTTCTGGCAATAGTACATACACCATCCAAAAGTTAAAAAGTGACACATACCATTTCGAAGCTAAGATTGACGACAATGAATTGTTTATAGAAATGCTGGGGTATATGACTGCTTATGCGGGCTACGGGCGATTGAACTTTTATACAAATTGTAATACGTGTTTTAAGAAAGAAATTATAGATGAAGAAATTCAATTCGATTTGCTTGATTCCAGTAACTTTATGTTAGTTACAATCAAATATGATGGAAATGTTTTGAGTATAGTAAGTGGAAAAAGTGAATTGAAAGAAATTAGAAAACAACTCGAACACCTAAATAATTATGAATAGCTCATACAATCCGAGCTTAGCAACTCACAAAAAAACTCGTCTACTTATCGATTGACTGGCTCTTTGGAATCGATTACTTTAAGTGCTACTCAAGTCTTAATCGTTTTAAACTGCATTATGATAACATCTATTCCATTAACAATGATTATTTATTCGAGATTGATATAGTAAATATGTAAGATTGTAGTGATAGAAAATCTTAAGAATAGAGCTATTTTTTTAGTTTTTAAAAAAATAGTGAATATGAGGTGCCGAAAATGTGGGAACAGTATGTAATTGAAACACCAAGAGGAGCATTTGAGGTCTTTGTAAAAGGAAGTGGAACTCCTCTTTGTATTACGCACAATTATTCATCCTTTAACACTTCAGGAGATTATTTTGCGAACACATTTATAGAAAATCATCGTGTATTTTTAGTGAATTTAAGAGAGTGTGGTAATTCTCCAAAAGTACAACACTCGTATCAGCTTGGATTATTAGAAACTGTATTTGATTTAGAAGCGATTCGAGAAGGTTTAGGGTTTGAAAAATGGGCCTATGCTGGACATTCTACTGGGGGAATACTTGGTATAATTTATGGCATTTATTTTTCTGAATCACTTAATTTTGAAATCATTGTCGGAGCAGCGGCTAGAGATTATATGACTTTTTCAAAAAATTGCATTTATAATAATGAGCATCCACATTTTGAAAAAATGCAAAATCTATTCAAATCACTTAAAAATGAAAATCTTTCCGTAGACGTACGTAATGAATTGAAAATTGAACGTACAAAGCTATCTTTATATAGCCCTAATAAATACGAAGATTATTTTTCATTAAATATAGCAAAAGATATGTCAGCCAATAGATTAAATTTTTTTGATAGAGAAATTCAACTATTTGACGTTACTAGAAAACTAAAATTCATTTCAGCACCTACTCTAATTATTTGTGGTAAGTACGATGTTCAGTGTCCAGTAGAATACTCGATTGAAATGAATGAATTAATTTCGACATCCAAATTAGTTATTATGGATGAAAGTAACCATTATCCCTTTTTAGAAGAAAAAGAACGGTTTTTAAAAGAATACCGAACTTTTCTTGATGAAATAACCGTTTAATACATATGTGTAATAAAAAGCCACGAATCAATGGACGTGGTTTTTTTGTTGATATTATTAGGCAATAAATGTTTAGTAGCACTTATAGAATATGAGGGATTTTTTCGGTAAAAAATTACTTAATATAAATGAAAGTGGACAAATAGAGCGAGAATAATCACCATTATGAAATTATGTTTATATGCGGAATTTGTTGATTATAAAGTATCCTATGTACAAAGTGAATAATAATAAACTAATGTGAATTTGTAGTTGATGAGGGACTAGCTTAAATATCCAAAAAGCAGCTCCTATTGTGGCAATAGTTAAATAATAATTTTTTTCACTATGACCGCCTTCATTTTCTTCCTCAAGTTTGTCTAGATTCATCAAAACAATAATATATCCAACTACAGGTATTAGGATACAAAAAAATAAATCCAAAAACTTTTTAAATACCATGGTTTTTTCATAAACTGCTCCTTTTATATTTACTCTTTTTTTAGTATATTTATGATATCATAAGTATATTAAAAAAAGAGTAAGTAGTGAGGGAAATGCTACTACTACAGCTAACCAATGAAGAATGGAGAAATAATGAATATGTTCATTTTGACAAAATGCAGTATCATTTTAAAAACTTTTACTGTAAATTATAAACTAATGAATTTAGTAGAAGTTAAAAATAAATCGATTAACTGGAAATTGAAGGAAATATCCTATATAATCCAAGAACTTACGCGTAAAATGAACGAATTTGAGCAAAAAAGTAATTTATCTAATACTGATTTAATGATAATTTCAATATTAGATAATTGCGGATCAGAACTATTCGATGTGTCTGAGGACATCCTTAGACCAGTAAAAAAAGAAATTATAAATGAGGTACTCCGTTTAAAAAGTATTGAAAGCCGGATGCTTCTTTTTCACGGTTACTTATCAGATGAATCGCCTAATTATTATTTGCAACAGGTCGTTGAAAAAAGAGAAGCCTATGTCTATTCAACCCATCCTAAAGCACCGGTATATCGTCAATATAAAAGTATATTAAAAAAAGCACAAATTTATACTGAGGCTCTCGAACGTTTGGGAGAAAAGCTTGAAGTTATAGATCACAACGAAAAGTAATGCATTCACTTAAATTTAGTTATTCGACTTCCGGACATCTAGAAAATTGAAAAAAACATATGGTAATTACAGCTTTAGTTGAAAGTTCAATTTTAAAATCTATTGACCACATCCAAGATAGAATTTCTAAATCGGGATTTTGAAGATTATCATTTGAAGATTATCATTTGAAGATTATCATTATTAGCTAATCAATTTTTGTGTAAGAAGCTAGATAAGGAATTGTATTTAAGTGACATTTGTTGGAGTGGAAATTTTGGAGTAGTGATGCTATACGAAGTTGATAAACTTAGCGTAGTGTTGGCGCTAAATTGTACTATTTAAGGTCAGTAAACAGCTATTGCTAGTACCAGCTGAGCTGGCCATTCCATCTAGCATTTGAAAACTAGTCTAAAGGCATAATTTTTATTTTCTTTAATAATTCTAAAATTTGTTTCTTTTCTTCATTATTAAGAGAAGAGAAGTGATCTGCTTGAAATTGTTCTTGTAGGGGAAGTACATCGTTTAATAATGCTTCTCCTTTGCCAGTTAGTTTGACATACTTAGTTCGCCACTCTTGCTCTCGTTCAATTAGTTCTAACTTCTCCATCTTACTCAAGAGTTGTGTTATATTTCCCTTTGTAACAAATAATTTTTCAGCTAATTCTACTTGTGACATTCTTTTGGCTATTCCTATTTGAACTAAAATATCAAATTGTGCTGCAGTTAAACCCCATTTTTTTAAGTGTTGATTGGATTCTTTAATACTATTTGTATAAACACGAGCTAATCGAAACCAAATTAATAAATTTAAACGCTTATTTTCAATGTCTTTCATTTTATATCCCCCATTAAATTTAAAATCACTTAATTTTAACTTATATTCATCATAATGAAAATAATAATCCGTTAATAATTAAATCTTCAAAAAAAGCTGTTGAGAAATAGAAAGATTCTATTCTCAACAGCTTTTTAAGTTACTTTATATCTAATGTTATGATGAGTTACTTATTTTGTAGCGTCTTTTTGTGCGCCTGTGTAGCTTCCAATTACATTTTGGTAACCTGGTAATTGTCCAGCTAGTAAAGCACCAAAGCCCTCTACATCATTACGCCAGTCGCGTTGTAATTCAGCTGCAATACTGAACCAGTTCATTAATTCAGCGCCACCATGTGCCATGCGAGTTAATGCTGCATCAGCTACTTGCTTGCTTACTGTACCTGAACCATCTACTGCTACAAAAACATCATAGCCTGCATTAATTGCAGAAAGTGTTGGGAATGCTACACATACGTCCGTTACAACACCAGCAATAATTAATTGTTTTTTACCTGTAGCTTCTACTGCTGCTACAAAGTCTTCGTTATCCCAAGCATTGATTTGTCCAGGACGAGAAATAACTGGAGCATCTGGGAACATATCTGTAAGTTCTTGCATTAAAGGACCGTTTGGACCATTCTCGAAGCTTGTAGTTAAAATAACTGGTAAATCAAAGAATTTTGCTGTACGAGCTAATGCTAAAACATTATTTTTGAATTCATCTACACCATAGTCACGAACTAAACCTGAAATTAAACCTGTTTGGTGATCTACTAATAGTACCGCTGCATTGTCTTTGTCTAAACGTTTGTATAAATCTGTCATAATAAAATACCTCCAAAAGTATAATTTAAATTTATCAGTTTAGTTATAAACTGATAAATTTATTATTACTATAATAGCTTTCAATCTATCTGTCAACTCTAGATTAACAATCTCTATCTGCTCATAATGAAGGGGTATGAATTATACGGTGTATCATTTTATAGGCGGTCAAAAAATTTATACGATGCATTAGAATTCTGAATAAAACGATATACCTAACTAGCTGTATAAAATGATAATGAAACAAGAATTTAAGACTAAAAAATTGAACGGTAGGACGGGATAGTAATGAGTAGGAACGCTTATCGTTCCTAAAAAAGATGACTATTTTAACTAATGAGGTAGTGCTCATTAAAATAATTTTAAAAATATAGCGCCAAGCAAATTTGAAATGAGCGACTACATATTTTGTGAGCTTCACTATTTTGAGCAAGTCTTTTATCTAATCGTTATTGAAACTGCATTCGTAAGAGATTATTCGCTGGACAGAGGTTATATTTATGACCTCAAAAAAAAGTCTAAATACTATTTTAATAAAATATATGATATAACTTTTAAAACGATAAAAAATCTATAAAACGGAAGTAATAGACAAAGATAAACCCTCCAATCCATGATTGGGGGGTTTTTTGATTGATATACAAGAAAAAGTGTCATTTCTTAAAATCCTTAAAAATAAGTACACCCCATAAAATAACAATTATCAATTGTAAAATTCGCAACCAGATGGATTCGATGCCTAAAAAAATATTAAAAACAACAATCACAAGCATTAAAGCTAAAATAATACTTAACAAAACTTTCTTTTTAAAAGGCACTTAAAAATTCCCCCTATAATCATAAGTCAGCTGTTTACGTCAGATCATATCTGAATAAAATTTGTCTCGTCTAAATTTTTAATAGATTGTACCAAATTCAATTTCTTTACTATGATTTTTAAATAGTTCTTCAAGTGTCATTCCATCAATTTTGGCTGTTTGAACAAATTTCTTGTTATCGTGTGTATAATCACATAATGCTTCTGAATCTACTATTAATGAACGACCATCTTGAAAGTTTGAAATGAAGTATTCTTTATCTTTGTAGATGAATTCAATTTCATGACCAATTTCAAGAAGTTGCATAAGTGTTTCAATTGTTGAGCTTTCTAAATTATATTCTGATGCCATTATTTCACCATCTTATTGAGTGCCCTGAATTTTTTGCATAAAAATACATCATTCGCAATTTGAATTCAAAGGTAAATGAAGGTCTATTATTAGTTTACGAGCTTCTATAACTTAGTATAGCCTGCATCCGTCTGATTTTGTTTATTTGATACTACCATACCTAAAAATTGAAAATAAGGAAACATATTGTATAAATAACCGTTTCTATTAAAGAAAAAGAGAAGGAGGGTTAGAAATCTAGTGGAAAATTAAATTTTAAAATTCTATGTAAAGGATTAAACCATTGTATAAAAAATCTATTTATCTATTTATTTATTATACGGTCTTATTTATGTTTGTCTGTTTAACTTTCTCCGCATTACAGCACTCATTTGCACAAACAGGTAAATTGGAGGATGGTGTACATGCTGACAGTATTAAAGTTACTATGTCAACAGAGAATCCTAAATTAACCATTAAACAATTTGTTCAAAACTTGCAAGAAAACGATGATTCTTTCTTCATATTAAAGAACACTTCTACCACTGATATGAAAAGATTATCTATTCATAATGCGGTATTCCCACTAGCTGGTCCAAAAAAAATCGATAGCTTACCAAGTAATGCCGCTTTATTAAGTAAAGCGTATGAAAATAATATACAAGGTCATAATCCGCCTTTGATTTCTGCGTATGGAAAAACCTATGAAGTAAAAAAACTTTTTTCTCCACAAGAGACAAATCTGTTTTTACCAGCGTCTCTCTATATAGGGATGAATACAAATGCTTCTTTAAACGGTGAGTTTATCGTTGATGGTGTTTCAAAAAATGATTTGACAAAAGTCTTAGATGCTTTTGTGGATGAATCATTCCAGTATGAATTATCAGATGTTCGATTGGCATTAAAAGACCGTCTAATACTTGTAGTGAAAGATCAAATAATCGTAATTGGTGTATTATTGCTGACGTTAATTCTTATCCTTGTCAATACAATCAGCACAATTACTACATGGTTAGCATCTCGTGAGAAAGAAATAAAGGTGCTATTCTTAATAGGGGCTTCTAAGGCTGCATTACGCTACAAGCTTTTATATGATTATTGGAAAATAATTATTGCAAGTTTCCTTGCCGGTATAAGCCTTGCCTATTTTATTTATTTAAGTCATGTATTTGATATTTTATTTACAGATATGCAGTGGCAATCGATTATAGTATCCTTTATTTTTTGCTTTATTTTTGGTACATGCATTACATGGCCTAGCATTTTATTTTATACAAGACGCTATACAATTTATAAAAGAGGTGCTCGCTCATGAAATCAATTCATTTTGCTATCACTGACTTGTGGCGTCGAAAATGGATTTCGTTATTGCTACTAATCCAAATTACTTTATTACTATTTATATCAAACTTCGCTATTGCGAGTATAAAAGATTTAAAAAAAATGGAGCAAGAAGTAACTCGCCTAACAATGGATACACCCATTTATTTCATGAAAGATTTTACAACTGAAGCCCATTTCGATGAACTAATTGATGATGATAATAAACGAGCTCTTCACTATTTTGAAAAACTATATGATACGCTATACGGTGGCAATTATAATGCCGATATTTTTTCTTTATTTTCAAATTCCCTTCCTTTTGATAAAGAACTTTTTCGTGAAAGTTTAGATACAATCACGTATGAAGGGAATTATGCAGACGTTCCTACATTAAATGCTACAGACGAATTGAAACAGTATTTTAAATTAGAGGTCGCTGAAGGGCGCTACTTTAACCAGACTGAATATGCGGATAAGAAAAAATAAAACCGATTGTTATTGGAAGTGAATTAGCAAAATCCGTATCACTTCATGAGGTCATACAGGATGCAGGTGGCGATCAGTATAAAGTCATTGGCATTTTAAAGTCTGGTATGAGCTATATCGATATTTCGAGTAATCGCGAATTTATTTCATTAGACAACACAATTTTATACCCACAAAATAAACATTATATGACGGGTGGAATGGAATATTATGCGCTTTTAAGTGCAACCTATATTGCAACTTCTGATGAAACCATTGTAAAAGATATCGTTGAAAAGGGAAATAATCATAATCTGTTTACTTGGACGTATAGTGATTTGAGTCAGCAAGTAAAGTATGTCATACAGGATAAAACAAAGTGGATACAAATGCAGCTAATGCTTACCTTGCTCATTTTAATCTTCACATTTATTAGTATTACGGTTGCCTATCTACAATTTATCATCCAGTATACGTATGAATTCGGTGTTCATATTTTATCAGGAGCTACAAAAAAAGATATTATTTTCCGAGTTTGTATGCAGCTAGTCCTGCTATTTATCCTGGCTAATAGTATTAGTGCTATTTTTATGCATGATGCCAATCAACTTATCACATCCCTTATCATTACAATCGTAAGCTGCTTGTTATTGTGGATTATTCCTATTGTAAAAATAATGCGCACAACAATTGATCAAATGCTACGCTGGAGGTAACAATGACTTTATTAGAAATTGAGCATATGACAAAGACTTATAATCTTGCATCAAAAGAGCCTGTTTATGCATTGAAAAATATAAATATGACGTTAAATCCCGGAGAACTTGTAGCAATTATTGGTACATCTGGTTCGGGGAAATCAACATTATTACGTATGTTAGGATGTATTGATAGTCCTTCAAGTGGTACATATACATTAAACGGAAAAGATATGGCGACGATGAATGATCAATCATTAGCAAACTATCGCAATCAAGAAATCGGATTTATTATGCAGGATTTCGCATTGATTGATTATTATTCGGTTAAGAAAAATATTCTTTTACCGCTTATGTATGAAAAAAAGAAAGAATTGAAAAAACAACGAAAAAAAGAGCTTTTGCCATTACTAGAAAAACTCAGCATTGCTGAAAAAATAAATTCAAAAGTAACGGATTTATCAGGTGGTCAAAAACAACGTGTAGCGATTGCGCGAGCACTTATTAATGACCCTGAAATTTTACTGGCAGATGAGCCAACAGGCGCTCTTGATGAACAAACAACTGCTGAAATCATGGCTATATTCAAGCAATTGAATAAAGAAGGTAAAACGATTATTATCGTCACACATGATATGCAAGTGGCCAATCAATGTAATAGAATATTACGTATGCAAGATGGTCATTTAGCCGAAGCGGAATAGGTAGAATTGAACCCAAAATAAGGCATTTTAGATGCCTTATTCTGAGTTTTTTAATGGTAGTGGATGAGCTATACTAATTTTAAGAGATAAATAAGAACAGGAGCCATGCAATGAATACTAGATTTAAACGATTATTAAAATTACGTGATATCGAGTTCTTTAATATCATCGTAAATGATGATGACAGAACGGCATTTTTATTAATTTATGATGAAAGACGGCCACAAAAAAAGGCTGAGGATGGCAATCATATCAAATTATTTTTAATTTCCACGTTCGAGTTATCTGAAGCGGCGTATGAAGATGTTTTAAGGTTCAATGATGATCTTTTAGACATGAAATATAATTGTTCCTATTTTATGGAGAGTGTCAAGGTAGCCGAGGAATTTGAATTTGATTTTCCTTTTGAGATGCGCGCCATTCGTACCTATGTAGAGGAATTAGTGCATGTATTAAAGCTTGATGTCACACTTCCAGAGCTGAGTGAAAAAGATTTCAATTATTTATCCCAAGATTAATTAGAGCCGTGCATTTGCGCGGTTCTTTTTTTCTAAAATCGGGAACAGATTGCAAAGGGGTGATGTCATGAAGCGATGGGTAGGTCTTAGTGTAGCGCTGCTCATATTGACAGGTTGTTCTTCAAATGACGCGGCGCCAGTTAAAGAGCCTAAGGAGCAAATGGTGGCGAAGGAGTTAAGTACACCGTGGGCAATGGAGCGTGTGGATGATACATTTTACATTACCGAACGACCAGGTCATATTGTAAAAATCGAGGATGGCAAGGTAACACGGCAAAACATAACGCTTAGTGAGCCACTTGCAACGGCATCGGAAGCGGGATTACTTGGCTTTGTGCTGGCACCAGATTTTGCGGCGTCCAATACAGCCTATGCGTATTACACGTATGAAAGCACCGAGGGTCAGTTTAATCGCATTGTCGAACTGTCCTATAATCAAAAAGCATGGCGCGAAAAAAAGATTTTACTCGATAAGATTCCAAGTGGGACCTATCATCATGGTGGGCGATTAAAAATCGGGCCTGATAATAAATTATACGCTACTGCTGGCGATGCCTCCGAGCCAGATAATGCACAGGACAAAACGCAGCTAGCGGGAAAGATTTTACGACTTAATTTAGATGGCTCAGTGCCAGCGGATAATCCAGAGACCGATTCCTATGTGTATAGCTATGGCCACCGTAATCCACAGGGGCTCGTATGGCTTGGTAAGACATTGTATGCGAGTGAGCATGGCAATAGCGCACATGATGAGATTAATCGCATTGAAGCAGGGAAAAACTATGGCTGGCCGGTCATTGAAGGAACCGAGGAGAAGCAGGGCATGGAGACGCCACTTTTCACCTCTGGCAACGACACAACGTGGGCGCCGTCTGGTATGGCCGCTTCGGGTGATAAGCTATATGTCGCCGCATTACGCGGTACAGCCATTGTCGAATTTGATTTAAAAACGAAAAAACAGCGTAAAATTGTCAGTGATGTCGGACGTATTCGCGATGTGATGCTTGTCGATCACACACTGTATTTTATAACGAATAATCGTGATGGTCGCGGGACACCGCAGGAAGATGATGACCGTTTGATGAAAACAACGATAGCAGACTAAAAAAAGTAGCATCCGCCATAAAAAGGGATGCTACTTTTTCGTTACACATTAAATTTTGATAAAGAAAGCTTCAGCTCATCTGCCATATCTGATAAATTCATCGCAGAATGCGTAATTTCTTCAATGCTTGCAGATTGCTCCTCAGAAGCCGCTGCCACATTTTGAGTATTGGCCGCACTTGTCGCAATTGAGTCATTCACTTGTTGCATCGTATGAGACATTTCAGAAAGTGCAGTTGTTAATTGCTCAATGGACTGCTGCGTCCCATCAAATTTCGTTGATAAACTTGAGATCTCGGTGTAAATTTCTTGGAAGGATGCACCAGCTTCTTTAAACATGACCGAACTTTCCTGTAAGTTTTGTGTGCTGATAGTCATGGCCTCAACTGCTTGGAGAGATTCTTCCTTCACGCCATTAATTCGCGCTTGAATGTCACTTGCGGCATTTTGAGATTGGTCGGCGAGTTTACGCACCTCCTCGGCAACAACCGCAAAGCCCTTACCATGCTCACCAGCACGAGCTGCTTCGATGGATGCGTTTAGTGCGAGTAAATTCGTTTGGTCGGTAATAGCCGAAATCAAGTTGACGATTTGACCAATTTCGTTCGAATAATCATTTAAGCGCTGAATAATGAACGCGGTATGTTCGATTTTATCCGATGTAATAGCTAATTGTGCCACAGCCTTTTGTACGGTTTCATTGCCTGCATACGCTGTAGAGGTTGCGACATTGGCATTTTGTGCGACTTCTTTTGTGAAAACAGAAATCTCCGTTAAATCATGCGAGATGGTCGTTACAGTATCATTCATATGATTCACCGCTTCTGACTGCGTTTCTGTGCGCATCGCCACTTCCTGTACAGAGGACGTAATTTCTTCAATGGTTGCGCTGCTTTGCTGTACATTCGCAGAAAGCTCAACAGAAGTAGCGGCTACTTGTTCGCTGTTCAGACTGACATCGCCAATAAGACCACGTAAGTCATGTACCATTTTGAATACCCCTGTTGTGAGCTGTGCAATTTCATCATTCGTTTTAAGCTCAAATGGCTCCACTGTCAAATCCCCATTTGCCGCGGTTTGAACAAATTCTAATGTCTCGTGAATCGGTTTTAATGTACGACGTGTAATGAACCATGCTGTGACAATGCTTAATAAAATCGCGATAACAAGCACCGCTACTGAAACCCAAATCACAAGAGACGTTAAATGCTTAATAAAAGATGCATCCATATCGAGCCCTAAAATAATATCTGTATTGTCAAACGGAATGAAAATCGATTTGTGCACACCATACTCATCCGTATAAATGTCGCTAATTTGCGTTGAGCTATTGTCTAGCGCTGTATGCATCTTTGGATCAAAGCTGTAGCTATTATTATGATTGTCAGTTTGACTAAGCGCCACAATATGCTCGCTTCCTGTACGTGATAACACATATACATTTTCGACACCGAAGTTTTGCTGAGCCTTATTAATTATATTAAGGAGCTCCTCATATGCCTTGTTATCATTCGTATCTGCTTGCTCGACTAAATTCGACGGGATGTCTGCTTTAATTTCCTTTGATACGATATTCAGCTTATCCTCGAATTCCGGCAGCATATAATTATTAATAATATGCATAGTTGTCATATATAAAATGGTACTAAAAACCAGCGCGACAATGGTAACGGGAAGTGTGAAGCTCATCATAAACTTCATAAACAATGAATTTTTATAATTACGCATGAACTTCATGTTGTACCTCTAGCTGTGCAATTGTTTGTTGTAAGACCTCGATAAAGTGTGGAATATGCGTCACTTCTGTATAAGGTGAAATCGTAAATAATTTTGCTGCTGCCACTGGTACAAATTGCTTCGTATCCTGTGCAAGTACGGTGCAAACACGCGTCGTATCGCCGAAGAATACATCCTCACGCTGTGCACCAAGTAATTCAAACCAAGCGCTATTTGCCGCATTCACTGCTTCAATTTGTGCAGCTGTTGCTTGTCCAGCAACCTCTTGTGCCCACGTTGTATTATTACCATAATAACGAATGGCGGTTACTGGTCCAATATTTAACGGATTGACGACTTCAACAGATGGAACCTGCGCGGCTAATTGCTCACGGAACTGTAAATTCACACGCACATAATTTGCGAGTAGTGCCTGGTAATTTTCCTTACCGAATGCACGTAATGCCGCATAAATCGCAATGGAGCTACCCATGCGTGAGCATTCTAATGTATAGCCTGTATGATAGGAGCCATAGCCGCGATTTCCTACATAGGGTGTATCAAAATCTTCTAAATCAAGCAAGCCAAGTGAGCTACCATCTTTCACGAGGAAAAGACTTGTTAAATAAGGTGTTTGACCGAGCTTTTGGAAGTCAAAACATAGTGAGTCAGCAAGGTGAATATGCTGCATACGCTCACGAATTTGTAATAAAGCTGCTGTCACAGGTGCTTCAAAATCTAATGGATTAGTATCAAAATCGTAATCATTGAAGAAACTATAGAAGCCGCCAAGCGCAGAGTCGGCATGAATATGAATCGGTTTTAACGTAAATTCTTTCTCAAGTGCGGTTGTAATGGCTTTAACACCCGCTACATCATCAATGCCGAAGCTATCTGTCGTACCTGTTGTCGCGACGACATAGACCGGAATCCCGCCTTGACGAATTACCGCGCGCATTTGCATGTTTAAATCTTCTAAATCCATTGAATGATCCGCGCATGCTTTAACGCGCACAAGATGATTGCTACCAATGCCAACTGCTTCAATTGATTTCAGTAGGCTATAATGCGCATTTTCAGAGGCGAAGCAATATAAGTTATTAGGCACGCCCTCTTCCTTCGCATTCGGGAATTGTTTGGCGATGGCTAAGCGCAGACCGCTAAATACGGCACCTTGCCCACCCCATGTTGTGTAACCAAAGCTTTTCGTTTCATCATAGCCAACTAATTTTGACATCATCGAAATGACTTTTACTTCACTCTCTGCTGCTGCAGGGCCATAGACATCCCATAGGTTATTACCGTTGATAAGCATATTTGTCAGCATACCAAGTAAGCCAGGAATGCTTGCCATTGGTAAAACATTCGTCACATAGTTATGCGTATGATAAGGATGCCCATCTAATAGTTGAATTAATTCATCCACCACATTGTCCAGTGCCTGTCCTTTTTCTTCTACCTGAGCCGTTTCCATTAAATGCTGATAAAAAGCAGGGGACTTCTCCGCACTTTCACCTAAAATCGTTTGATTAGGATTTTTTAAATCATCCATTGCCTGTAGAATTTTTTGAATTTGCGCTGAAAATTTTTGGCGCTGTTCGACATTCCCATCCTCACTCTGGAATAACTCTTTGTAGTTCATTATAGATTCATCCTCCTAAAGTAATGTGCTTATTGAATTACTAAAATTATAATTGAATAACAAAACATATACTATATTACCCTTTGTTAACAAATTAATAAAGGACTTTAGTCTCTTTTGGTGAAAATAAAGCATAGAAATCCTTTTAAATTCAATAAAATTCCACTTTTAGGACATGAATTGTATTTTTTTGTACAAATGATTCTCTGTTAGATGGGCGATAATGGGCGGCATCAAATTATCATATAGATATCCTTTATTATTGTCTTTTTCATGGCGTTAGCTATACTTATAAAAAGCATAATTTTCTATATTTCCCAGGAAACAATTCGTGACAAAACACTTTGACATGCTGGAATAGTCCGATGTCTAGTAGTTTTGATAGTCAACCTCCACACAAATTTGTATGGTTGAGATAGAAGGAGCGATTAAAATGAACCTCAGTAAACAAATTAAAAAATACCGTAATCGGGATAATTTATCTCAAGAGCAACTGGCAGAAAAGCTCTATGTTTCTCGCCAAACGATTTCAAATTGGGAAAATGAAAAAAGCTATCCCGATATTCATAACCTCTTATTGATGAGTGTTCTTTTTAAGATTTCCTTAGACGAATTAGTTAAAGGAGATGTTGAAATGATGAAACATGAACTTCAAAACAAACAGATGGATAAATGGACGATTTCCATGATAGTTGGCATGGTGTTAGGTATTCTTTCACTAGGTATTGTCAATCGTTATTTTGGGACGCCAGGCTATATTTTAAGTTTTTTACTCATGGGTTATGGTATCTATGCATCCTACCGTATCGATAAAATCAAAAAACAGCATCATTTAAAAACATATCAGGATATTATTGCGTTTCAGGAAGGTCGACAGCTAACGGATATTGAAAAAGAAAAGGCGAATAAAAAGCATAAGTGGCAATTGCCATTAATTGTCGCATTATCGGGTATTTTTAGTTTTGTTTTAGCCTATTTAAGCATGAAACTATTTAGTTAATGGAGGAATTTATGAACAAACTCGCAGCAGGATGCCGGCATACGGTCCTCATTCAGCCAGATGATACAGTATATGCGGTAGGGGATAATAAATTGGGGCAGTGTAATACTGCTTCTTGGCAGCACATCATCGAGGTGGCGGCTGGGAATGTGCATAGCGCACATAATACAGGCAATGCACATACACTAGCGCTTAAAGCGGATGGAACGGTTTTGGCGACAGGCTGGAATACAAATGGGCAATGCGATGTCACAGCTTGGCATGATATTATCACGATTGCGGCAGGGTGGCGTCGCTCCGTTGGTGTTAAAACAGATGGAACGGTCGTGGCAGTTGGGCGCATGAATGAAGGCGCTTGTGATGTAGCGGACTGGCGCGATATTAAGGCAGTAAGTGCGGGGGACTGGCATACACTTGGACTTCAGCGCAATGGGCAGGTAGTAGCTGTTGGGAATAATGAGCGCGGTCAATGTCATGTCGCGGAGTGGCAGACGATTTCGATGATTGCGGCAGGCTATGTCCATTCGCTCGGGCTTCTTGAAAATGGGACAGTCATCGCCACGGGCAGTAATAAAAATGGGCAATGTGATGTCACAGCTTGGCATGATATTACAGCAATCGAAGCGGGAAGTAAGCATTCGGTAGCACTTAAACTAGATGGCACTGTTGTCGCAGTGGGAGACAATCAATACGGGCAGTGTAATGTAACGGAGTGGTCTGATATTGTTGCGATTGCGGCAGGGAGCAGGCATACAGTCGGCATGCAAGCGAATGGTAAAATCGTAGCCGTGGGTGATAATCGTTATAATCAATGCACATTAAAAGAGGCTGGGACATATGTGTAAAATAACCGCTTCTATGAACATAAGAAAACCGGAATCGCGCTGTAGCACGGTTCCGGTTTTTCGTTGCGAACACTAAAAAAGGAACATGACATGTTTTGGTCAAGCCTCTTTTTTAATGATTTACGGCTTGTTCAAAGGCAGCTTTTGATTCATAGGTGTTATCTTTCCAGAACCATAGACCCTTTTCCGAATCAAAGTGATTATCTACCACAATAGTACGATAATTTTGTGTAAAAAAATTCGCAATGTAGATCGTCGACTCACTTGCGATAAAGTCATTCTCTTCTATACGATTGTCCTTGGTATTGTATTGAATCAATAGCTGTCCACCATCAAGCCCTTCCGTATCATTATGCGCGAGCTTATTTTTTTCAATAACCGAATTTTTCGTACCACCGCGCTGTTCATCATAACCACCAATGGAAATCCCGGTATAATAATTGTTGCGAACCGTATTATTTTTAATAATAATTTCATCCGCATACTTACCCGCATGTTCAGATGTTGCCTCGATGCCAATATCACTAAATGAAATATTATTGCCTTCAATTGTTATATTTTTCGCACCATCAACATAAATACCACCCGCACTATAATCCTCACCGTACGCTGGATTACCATATGACGAGACTTGTGAAATCGTATTGTTTTTAATCGTGCCATTGCGTACATAATCCGCTTCTTTTTTAATAGCAACACCCTCATAGCCAATGACATCAATGCCAATATTATCACTACGACGAATTGTATTATCTGTAATCGAGAAATCCTCGATGTTGCCATTTAAAACGAGCGCCTCACTTGAGCCAAGGATCAAATCTTCTAAGGTGTTATGTGTGATTTGAATATGCTTCATCGCGCCAGTGCCGTAAAAGGCAATGCCATGCCCGTTCCCTTCACCATTTACAGCACGCGTCGTAATTTTGCGTATATGATTATTTTTCAGCGTAATATGATGACTATTACCGCTCACATAAATGCCCATCACCGTATCATTTGCCGATTTCGTCGTAACATTCTCAATTGTCAGGCCATCTAGTGTAATATCATGCTGATTGTGAATGGTCACCATCGCGCGGTTGCCGTCCATACTTTTTAGCTCACGTCCATTTAAACGAACCTTCTCACCTTCATAGGCTTGAATTTGTAGCTCGCTTTTTGTGATAGATAGTGGCTCTGTATAGGTGCCACCGCGAATAATAATTGTTGTACCAGGCTGTGCCTGTGCTATTGCCTCTTCAAATGTGCGAAGCGGCGCATTCTTCGAGCCTCTTGCTGTATCATCACCAGTTGATGCAACATAAAGTGTAGCAGAAGGTGAAGGTGAAGGCTTCCATAAGAAATAGATGGCTAACAGTGCCACAAGGATGCCGCCAGCTAATAGTAGTTTCTTCATAAATTACCAACTTCCATATAGTGTATGCTATTCTTTGATTTGGTATAATTATAGCATGTAATCGCTTATTAAAAAGATTTCTATCCTATTTGAAAGGAGCTTAAAAAATGCCCTCACCACGCGCATTACTCATTATGCTGGCCATCATTCTTTTGATTGTGTCACCATTTGTTGTGTTTTTCTTGCCACTTATTTATATTTTGACCTTTTTTGATACACCTGAACAAATTGTGGCCCATCCGAATACAAAGAATTATATCTATGCGTTTAGCGCCTGTGCCATCATCATTGTTGCGATTATTTTAGCCGCAATCCGCCAGAATAAAAGTATGATTGCACTTTCTGTGACACTTGGTTTAGCAGGCTGTGCGTTATTTTTTACCTCTATTTTCGGTTATACATATATCGGAACCGATAAAATTGTCGTTAAAGAAATCCTAAAGAAAACGACGCTCGAATGGGAGGATATTCACGATATTGTACTTGAATATGACGAAGACGGCTATGAAACCTACACATTCACGAAAAATGATAAAACAGCGATACAGATACCGGTTACTCGCCAATATCAAGATGGCGCTAAAAGTGAAATTTACGCACTCGCGACGGACTATCATATTGCATTTGAAGAACGTAAAGGCCGATAATTCATTCAAAGGTCTAACTGTTTTTGCATGCCTTTCTTTGTAAACTAACTATAGGA
>NZ_HE578959.1:479439-484435 GCF_000307285.2 Kurthia sp. Dielmo | reverse complement strand
CAGCTGTTTATAATGGCACAAGTTTTTATTTATTATCCGCAACTGCCGTACAAGAAGCGATTACAACAACCAACATGAACATAGGTACATTAACTTCGTTACAGACAACGGATAAAACATCACTGGTCAATGCGATTAATGAACTTGTAACTAAAGTAAATGGATTAACAGTATAGTTAGTATTAATACAATCATTTTATTTCATTAATAATAGCAAAAAGTTACGATGGTATTTACTTCTTTTTGATTAGATAATTGAGAGGGAGGGGATGTTATTATGTTAGTAAATGTAGAATTTTTAGATAATACACCTGTGTCAAAAGGGAATCACCAACAAGAAGTGGAGATTCCAGAAGATTTATTGAAAGTAACAGATGTAAATGTATTGAACGAAACTTTCAGTAAACTATTGGGTAAACAGGTGATAGTATTAAACATAACACCACAATAAAACCTAACGTTTAATTACTAAATTGAAAAAGGAGGCCAATTGTGGCTACCATTAAACTTAAAAACTCAAAAGGACAATTTGTTATTGGTGAATATAATGAAAATACCAAAGAAACACTTTGCCCTAAAAAACACGTACTTTCAGTAAACGGTGGTACTTACACTTGCAGAAGTTGCAACGAACGGTACAGAAAAGTTTAACGTCAAGCACATCCAAATGGGTGTGCTTTTTATATTACAGAAAAGGAGATATAAAATGGCAGAAGAAAAAACAGTCATGCTAGAGGTTTTCGAGAAACTGGGAAGTCTGGATGCAAAGTTAGATAACATCAATCAATTACGTAATACTGCGCAACGCGCTGAAACGAAAGCTGATTTAGCACAAGACATTGCGGAAGAAGCAAGAGCGAGTGCGAAAAGTGCACATCATCGTATTGATCGCCACGATAAAATTATTTTTTGGGCCGGTACATCTATCATTGGTTCAGTCATTGTCGCGATTATGGCAATCGTCTTAGGACAATAAAATAAGGAGGACAATTATGAATACGGAAAAACTAAAAGAATACATTGCATTATTCGGAGGATTGCTTGGAGCAGTCCTTTTATTTTTGCAGACATTAGGGTTTGAATTTGCATGGTTTACAGATAAGTCAATTGAAGCATTT
The DNA here is from genome assembly GCF_000307285.2 of Kurthia sp. Dielmo. Classification (NCBI taxonomy): domain Bacteria; kingdom Bacillati; phylum Bacillota; class Bacilli; order Caryophanales; family Caryophanaceae; genus Kurthia; species Kurthia sp. Dielmo. The sequence goes on along the minus strand of NZ_HE578959.1, from coordinate 483,317 downwards.
ACGAATGCGTTACTCGCTGCAGTGCCATTTATCTTGATTGTATACGGTGTGTGGAAGAACACGTATGTTGTAACGAAAAAAGCAAAAGAACATAAGCAAGTGATTGATGAACACGAGAAGAAAAAGGAGGAAGCATAATTATGACAATGAAAGTAGCAGTAGATGCAGGGCATGGCGGTTTTGGTGTTACACCAGGTAAGCGTACACCAGATGGTGAATACGAATGGAACTTTAACAATAAAGTGGCGATTGCAGTGATTGAACGTTTGCATCAATACGGCATTCAAACATTGCGCACAGATGATGCAACAGGACGTACAGATGTCGCTTTATCAACACGTGCAAAGCGAGCAAACAATTGGGGTGCCAATGTCTTTGTATCGTGCCATCACAATGCGAATACAAGTGTATGGTCTAATAAATGGGGCGGTACAGAAACATTTAGTCTTTCAGCGTCTGCAACAAAAGCAACCAAACTTGCGAATATCGTTCATAAACGTTTAGTAAAGGCTACTGGACTACAAAATCGTGGTGTAAAACATGCGAATTACCAAGTGTTACGTGATACGTCAATGCCAGCTATTTTAACAGAAGGTGGCTTTATGGATTCGACAATTGATATTAAATATATGCGCAATTCAGCGTGGTTAGCATCGCAAGGCTACGCTATTGCAGATGGCATTGCGGAATATTTAGGGCTGAAAGTGATTGGTTCAACTACCGTCACACCGGCTGACAACACAAATACAGAGAAGTATTACAAATCAAATGCGCCTAAGGGATTGTATCGTGTTATTAAAGAATGTGGCGAATACGATGGCGTTAAATTCAATGAATCTAAGCGTATTCAGACGCTTAAAGTGGGTACAGCATTTACTGTCACAGAAATCATTAAAGTAGGCAACGTATACCGTTTAAAAACCAAATCTAAAACATATGTAACAGCTAAGAAGGAAAATGTAGAAAAAGTATAAAACAAAGCCCCGTATCTTCCACGGTGATGTAGAAGGTATGGGGCTTTTTTTATTCCCATAGATTCATAAGTCCTTTTTGTTGTATTAATAATAGGTTTTTTTATTATAATACACTTAACGATGAAGGTATTAAGTTTCAAAACTCAAGGAGGATTATACATGAGAAAAAGATTCGATTCTATTACAAAAATTATTATCAGTACAGCATTAGTAAGTAGCGTTGCGTTAGGTACTGCAACTATTACTGTTCCAGAAGAAGCATCGGCTAAAAAAACAAATGATTATAAGTATATTTCTACTAAAATCAATGGTAAGAAAGTGGATTTGAAAGCTAGATCGATTAAGAAGAATGGCATTTATTTTGTTCATTCTACTGAACTATTAAATAAACTTGGGGTAAAATCGAGCTTCAATTCAGCCAAAAAAACTTTAAAAGTTAAAAATGGAAACAAAACAATTACTATAAAAAAGGAAGCAAGTATGCATATGAAGGAAAGAAAAAGTATACTTTGCCTGCAACATTACAGAACATTAATGGACGATTATATATACCTCACGATATTATTCCAAAAGTAACGAACTACAAAACTAAAGTAACCTCTGGAACATTAGTAATTACAAATAAAGATAATACATTTAATTCAGTACTTGAACATAAAAACAACCCATCTGTGAGTAAAAAGATTTTTAATATAAATGCATCGAATAAAACATTGGGTAATTCATATGGTGAGAAAGATGTAGCAAGTTATAATAAATTAAATAAATTATTAGAACCTTTTGCTGAAAAAGCTATAGATTATCAGAAGAAGTACTTAGGTGATGCTAGTTCTGAGATGAAAGCATTTGATGATTTTTACAACAAAGGGGTAAGTTATAATCGTGAAGAGTTGAGTAGAGATGAACGTGTAGACCCTTACATTCAAAGTATACTTAGTGTACAAAATAATATAGGGTTACTAAAAATAGAGGGTGTCTCAAGTAAAACGGCAAAAAAAGCGTATAAAGATACCCTAACGGTAGGACATTTTATGCATAAAATTTTAAAATATTCTGAACATAATGGGGTGGATTTGGGGAAAATAAATAATAAAAATGATTCCTTGTATGGTTTTTTAAATGGTCAAGGTGGTAACTGTAGAACTGATGCTCAGTTACTTATGTATATGCATAATAAATTAGGTAATGAGACATTAGGCGTGCCAAATGAGGATTTCACCCACGTTACTATAGGTATGAAAATAGATGGTAAATGGTTAATGGAGAGTTCAGGTTTGGTTGTTAGTCTATTAGATTTTAATGGTGATGAGATTTACAACTTGGATGCACATTACTAATATAATGATAACGAATATTAAAAGGCTACCTTAATTGGCAGCCTCTTTTTATTTGATTACTGATAGAAAATGTCTAAATGTATTTTCATAGGTTAATTTAAGTGTTTTTTATTTTTCTAAAAAAAGTAAACATTATAAACCTTTTTTGTGGTATTATGCTTATATAAAATAGGAGAAAAGGTGGTTTTAAAACATGAAGATAGATCTAAAAGTCCTGTGTTCTATAATTTGTATGTTCTTAATTTTCTTTGTTGTTAAAGGGAATACTATATCAAAAGCAACTAGTATTTCGGAAATGCAAAATCTAAAATCTTATATGGAACAAGGTACAGCACCTGGTGTAAATAAAATAGCCGTCAATATGACGAAAAACGATATTAAAAAATACTATTCATTAAATAAATTGGTACCTGATGAAGAAAAAAAACATAATAATATCCCCTATAAAATAGGACAAAATTTACTTTATTTTGAAAAAAACTCTGATGGGGATATTTTCCTTCAACAAATTGTACATACTTTATCCAAACAATCGAGTTATAATGACATTAAAAAAGTATTTGGTGCTAGTAAGTTTAAAGATGACGGATATCATGGCTTTAGAGAGTATCATGTTGGAAAATATTTAATTCATTTTGAGACAGAAGACATTAAAAATACTTCTAGTACAAAATATAAAAAATACTCAATTGTTGTTGACAATAGTTTTACACCTGCTGATTTCGATAAATTTAGCAAAGGGACTATTAAAGATCTTTATGGAAAGATTGGTATGAATAAATCTTTATTAATTAAAAAAGGAATTAAACAAGAAAATCGAGCATATCCAACTCCGAAAGGTGTAGCTGGATATAACCTAAGTTTTAGTAAAACATTAAAAAACAATATCAACGAAACATACTATGTAAACTCTAAAACAAATAAAATTACTTTAGTGATTTATACAGTTCCTGATACTTCGTTTAATACACCGATTTATACTTATACAAGTTATAAGACGAATAATAAAAAAATATAGAGGTTTTTAAAGTTAAAAATTCATCTTACTATGTTGCGTATGATGCATCAGACATTTCTCAAATTTCATTAGGTACAAAAGCTGAAATTTTAAATTACTTAGGAGCAAAAAAATTAATTAAGCGATAGAATCAAATTAAAAAAACATCTATTAGAAAGTTTAGAGTCTGGTATTTTTAGGTTCTTTACCAAAAGTGTGCCAGGTCCTTTGCAGCTTATCAACATACATTTGATTTAGCAGGTATATTCTATCGCAACTATATAATTCATACAATTTCTTAATCAAGAATTTAAAAGCAACAATCTTAATCAAAAAGAGTAGTGATGTCCAATTAATCACTACTCTTTTTTAATCTTTGTTTGCCGATGATGAAGTTTTAGTTTATAAATGGTTCTCAAAACGTCCCCCAATAGTTCCCCAAAATAATGTATTAAATGTCGTTAATTTTATCTTTCATCTAGGTGTTAGAATCGTTGCAAACACTTGTATATCAACGTTTGATAATAATTTTTGTTAGTACGCTAAAGCCGTTGTCCATTTCCTACGTGG
>NZ_HE578959.1:457794-479270 GCF_000307285.2 Kurthia sp. Dielmo | reverse complement strand
AAATAGGCGGTGTTTTGTGCGAAAGTATCGTGGTGTAAGATAGGCCACTTATTTGACTATGCATAAAAATCCAGCGCTATTTCTTTATTGAAATAGCGTTTTTTGTTTGGCTTATGTTAAATAAAAAATGAGGAGTTTTACAAATGAATGAAAACACGTATGTAGATCAATTTTGGACAATGATTTTAAACAACCAGGTAGCAGGTGTATATTCTACAATGCAGGATATGCAAGCGGAATTAGTGGACGACCATCCACAAGAGCAGCAATTGATTATGCAGGCTTATGAAATTGTACGCCGTGAGTTAGTAGGACGTAGTTAAATAAAAATGTACAAAAAGGAAGTAGACATGTTTTTTCTACTTCCTTTTTGCGTTCTTCTAGTAAGTTATTACAGAAATAAAGGAACTATTTAAAAGCCGTTGACGATAGATTTTATAGTGTGCTATAGTAATGGGAATTTCATACAGACTGTTTCAAGTTCTTCTCTCATTTAAATGACGTGGAAGGTTAAAAGGAAAATAGGTGTAATTCCTATGCTGTCTCGCAACTGTAAGTGATGTTTTCATCATAAGCCAGAATGCCTGCTTGTTACAAAGATTCATTGCAGAACTACGAAAGATAGGGAGATGGATGGCATGCTAATTTTGTCCTTATGACAGACTACATATTAAAACCATCCCCTACTTCAGGGGGTGGTTTTTTATTTCATAATAATGTTAGAGCGAAAAAATGATAAGGGGATTGACATGAAAAATAGATGGCAATGGATAGCACTATTATTCGTAGTAGGGCTTATAGCAGGATGTTCAACTAACACGACATCTAGTTCAAAAGATGAAAATACAAAAGCAACGAGTCAGCAGAATACACTAACATATGGATGGCCACTTGATGTAGGACCTTTAAATCCACATGCTTATTTACCAAATCAAATGACTGCACAAGCAATGGTTTATGATTCGCTTGTTTCGTATAATGACGACGGTACAATTGCACCAATGCTTGCGAAAAAATGGGCTATATCAGAAGATGGTAAACAATATACATTCTATTTACGTGAGGATGTAAAATTTTCGGATGGCTCTACATTTAATGCAGATAATGTTATTCGAAATGTGAATGCTATTATGAAACATAAAGATGATCATTCATGGATGGGATTAGTTCGCCACATTAAAGATTTCAAAAAAATCGACGACTATACAGTGAAATTACTATTGGACGAAGCCTATTATCCTGTATTAAATGAATTAGCATTTGTTCGACCATTTCGATTTTTAGGAGATGAAGGCTTCCCAGCTGGTGATGACACAGCAAAAGCGATAAAAAGCCCTATAGGGACAGGGCCGTGGGTATTAAAAACATATAAAAAAGACGAATATGCTATTTTTGAACGTAATGACTATTACTGGGGTGAAAAACCACCTGTTAAAGAAATTAAAATAAACGTTATACCAGATGCAGAATCAATTGCATTAGCATTTGAAAATAACGAATTAGATATGATTTACGGACGAGGCGTTATTAGTTTAGATAACTATGAGTATTTAAAAGCGCAAGGATACCATACGGAAATTTCTGAGCCGATGTCAACGCGTGCGTTATTATTTAATACACAATCAGGTCCATTAAAAGAACGTTCGGTTCGACAAGCTTTTCAATATGCGATAAATAAAAAGCAAATGGTTGACAGTATTACAAATGGAACAGAAATGGTGGCAGATAAAATTTTCTGGAACAATATTCCATATGCGGATTTCGACCTAGAAACCATTTCTTATGATGTAGAAAAAGCAAAAAAATTATTAGATGAAGCGGGTTGGAAACTACCAAAGGATTCGACAATTCGTGAGAAAAATGGACAAAAGCTTCAATTAGAATTGATGTATATTGCAACAGATGCTGTACAAAAACCAATGGCTGAATTAATGCAGGGGGAATTGGCTAAAGTAGGTATAGAGTTGACGCTGCAGGGCGCAGATGTCATGGTCGGACTTGAAAAATTAATGAATGATGAGACAGATATTAATTTTTGGCGTACAAATGGACCACCGACAGATCCACATAGTTTTATGAATGAATCATCGACACCTAATGCAAATGCAGTATATGAAGCAAAATTAGGATTAAAAGATCATAAAATATTGGATAAAAAAATGCAACAAATTTTAACAACAACGAATGAAAAACAACGCGCTACATTGTATAAAGATGTTTTAACAGAGCTTAATAAGGAAGCACTATTCTTCCCGCTATCATATGAAACAAATTTGGTCATTACACAACCGACGATGAAAAACTTTAAGCCAAGTTCATCAGAATATGATTTACCATATCAACAAATGAAATTGAAATAATGAGTGCAAAATCCGTGATAATTCGCGGATTTTGTTTTTTATAAACGGGGAGATCATCATGAGGTATTACTTGTTTAAACGATTATGTAACATACCATTAACATTATTTTGTGTGTCTATATTGACCTTCTTATTGATTCGACTTGTTCCGGTAGAACCAGCAGAAGTTATGCTACGTATGGCTCACACAGCGCCAACTGAAGAATCATTAGACGCTATGCGTGCGCGATTAGGAACAAATCAACCACTAATCATTCAATATGTGACGTGGATACGAGGTGTCATACAACTTGATTTTGGTACGTCATTTGTAAGTAAACAAGCTGTTGCAACAGACCTTTTTGCAAAACTTCCAGCGACAGCTCTATTAGCATGCGTATCTTTTTTATTAACGGTATTAATTAGCATTCCACTTGGCGTTATGAATGTGCTGACGAAATCGCGTTTACTTAAAATTGTAGGGCAATTTTTTGCACTCTGTTGTGTATCCGTACCGGTATTTTGGCTAGGCTTTTTATTTATTTATGTGGGCTCTTTGAAGTGGGGATTATTTCCATCTCATGGCATGGGCACATGGCAACATCTTTTTTTGCCAGCGTTAACATTAGCAATTCCAACGATAGGATTATTTAGTCAATTGATTCAACAAACAATAGTAGAGCTACAACAAACTTCGTTTATGCATTATGCACGTGTGCGAGGAGTGAAGAACAGAACGCTTATAAAATATTATGCGCAACATTTATTACTTCGTTTATTGCCGCTTCTAGTTGTAACATTTGGAAGTTTAATTGGTGGAGCTATTGTAGTTGAGCAAGTCTTTAGTTGGCCAGGTCTAGGACGCTACCTAATTGAATCTGTTATCAATCGGGATTATCCAGTTATCCAAGCGTATGTAATGATGATTGCTTGTTGTTATTGTGTGCTTACGTTGCTTGGGGATATTGCCCAACAAGCATTAGATCCACGTTTACGTTTGAAAGAGGTGTCTCGATGATTCAAAAAATAAGTTTAATTTTATTAGGATGTATTAGCATCATCGGTTTGTTGGCACCTTGGCTTGTTCCAAATGATCCGCTTTATGTAGATATTACGAAAAAATTAAGTGCACCTTCTGCAACATACCCGCTTGGAACAGATCAATTAGGACGTTGTATTTTTTCTCGCTTGTTAATGGGAATTCGTTATTGTTTAGGTACGGGCGTTATAATTATGGGATTATCTGTTAGTGCGGCTTTACTAATTAGTTCTGTAGCTGTGTGCAAAGGTGGAAAGGTCGATAGTTGGTTCATCCGTATTTGTGATATGTTACTGGCTTTCCCTAATGTCGTTTTAGCATTTGCATTAGTTGGCATGCTTGGAGCAGGATTGAAAAACATTATAATTGCCATAACTTTTGCACAAACCGTATATTATGCACGTATTTTCAGAAGTTGGTTATTAACAGTTAAACAACAAGATTATATAGCAGCAGCAAAGCTTAGCGGTACGAAAGGATTTTGGTTATTTAAGCGTCACTTATGGCCCAATATTAAGCATACATTGTGGACCTTTATAGCGCTTGATATGGGGAAGGTATTACTAGAAATATCTAGTTTTTCATTTATTGGGTTAGGTGTCCAAGCACCGACTCCTGAATGGGGCATGATGGTTAATGAAGGTAAACAATATATTCGCCAGTACCCTGAAATGACCTTATATCCTGGTCTTGCAATTATGAGTATTGTTGTGCTCTTTTATTTAAGTGGAAATGGTATGAGGAGGAATATAAGATGAGTGTTTTAGAGGTCAAGAATTTAACAATTCAAACCATACAGAAAACAGTTGTATCTCAAGCCACTTTCTCAGTTGATGCTGGAACGATTTTAGGAATAATCGGTGAAAGTGGTAGCGGAAAATCGACACTTTGTAATGGCATAATGGGCTTGTTACCCCCATCTATGACGTGCGAAGGGGATGTTTTATATGATGGTAAAAAGATCGTAAGGGGACGAGATGTCTCAATGATTACACAGCATCCGATGAGTGCATTTAATCCGCTTCAAACAATTGGTCGACATTTTATTGAAACGCTCTGTGCCCACCATCCTTTATCGAAAAAAGAAGCTCATTTAAAAGCTCTAGAAGCACTAACATCTGTGCAATTATCGAATGCTGAAGACGTAATGAAACGTTACCCTGTTGAGTTGTCCGGTGGAATGCTACAACGCGTTATGATTGCATTACAAATTGTGTTAGATGCGACACTCCTAATTGCTGATGAACCAACGACAGCGTTAGATACATTGAATCAGAAAGAAATTTTGCGTTTACTACGCCATCGAGCAGATGAAGCTGGAACAGCCATTATTATTGTGACACATGATTTAGGGGTTATTGCGGAAATAGCGGATATTGTTGTTGTAATGAAAGATGGAAAAATCGTTGAATATAATGATGTGTGGCGTTGTTTTGATGCACCACAACATCCTTATACAAAGCGTTTGATGGAGGCTAGATGGTGAGCGTATTTGAAGCACATGATCTTTGTAAAAGTTATGCACAGCCACGTCAAAAATTTTTGGGAAAAGTGCCACGAAAAATGATTTTGAAGCAAGTTTCATTGTTTATTGAACAAGGAGAATGTGTGGCATTAATTGGTCCAAGTGGTTCTGGTAAAAGTACGTTAGCGAAGCTAATTGTGGGATTAGAAAAGGCAGATGCAGGTATGCTATCTTTTTGTGGCCAACAAGCAACCTCTTTTCAATCAGTATGGCAACAAGAGATACAATTAGTTTTTCAAAATCCCCAAGCCGCACTCAATCCGCAAATGACGATTTTTGAATGTATTGCAGAACCACTCCGTAATGCACATCAACAACAGATTGATGAACAAGTACGCGCCTTATTAGAAGAAGTAGGGCTTTCATCAGAACTATTAACATGTTATCCAAGTGATTTAAGCGGTGGTCAACAACAACGTGTGATGATTGCACGAGCACTTAGCAGACAACCTAAATTACTCATTTTAGATGAAGCTGTAAGCAGTTTAGATATGATGATACGTCAACAAATATTTGTGTTACTAAAGCGATTGCAAGAGCAACGTGGGTTATCGTATTTATTCATTACGCATGATTTACGAAGCGTAGAAAAAATGGCGACCCGCTTTTATGTTTTATATGATGGAGAAATTGTAGAAGAAAATACTTCGATTCACACATTACAACATCCTTTTTCGAAGGCGTTATATGAGGCGATGTTGCCACTATATCCATCAAGAAAAAGGAGGGAATGCTATGTTAAATGAAGCGGAAATGGATGAGCTTTTGCATGAGTGGGACGGAGAAGAGCCGTTATATCAGGAATTTGAATTGATTTGTGCATAGGGAAATGGAGAGGATGTTAGATGAAAAATTTGACGCTACAAGACATCGTTAATAGAAAAATCCAGTATATTAAAAATCGTTCCCCAGAAGAAAAGATAGAAATCGACGTCTTTCCCTTGTTCTAAAACAAAAGGATCTGTTGGCATCGCACGAACAATTTCCCTAAGCTTTTCAATGCAGTGTATAAAAGAAGGCATCGATTCTTTCAATAATACAGTCGCTTGGAAATAATCTATGTGTCTATAATAAATACTATTTTTGCGAAAAGAAGGGATTGTGCAATTGCCTATAGAATACGATTATATAAGTTCCTAAGAGATGGGGTGTTTGTCTTGTTAAATTATCCACTTATTGCGCCGCCTTTTGACATGAAAGATTTTGAAGAAATGAATAAAGGTGAAGCGAAGCAATTTTTTGATTGGTATATTTCTGAGATTCCTTCACGACTTAATGTGCTAGAGCAGTTAACACAAGGAAAAATCGAGCTGGATTTCTCGCCAGCGTCACTTATTCACCTGTTTGATTGGTATTTGTCTGTTATCAATTTATACAAACTTTCGGAGGAAGAATTGGAGGAGATTTTTCAATCATGGGATGACCTGCCATGGTTTGTGTACGAAAGTGAAAAAGAAAGTCTGTTAGAGCATCCCTATGAGATAGATCAGGAAGATTACGCACTTGCATTGGATATTTCCATTTATTTTGCGGAGACTATTCGCGCTCATTTTCCAGAAGTACAATGGGCATATAAAACGAAACCAAAATCAGATGCAGAGCTCAATCAACCTATCTTATTATTTGAAACAGAAACGATTTATTACGAAAGAAACCCACGAAGGCTTCTACTTGTAATCATTGAGTACATTAAAAAGCATGATGTGACGTCTAAAAGTCTATTTGATATGTTTCATCAAGACGGGCAGCTAATTTTGGGAGAAGATGAATAAAATGAAAAAGGTACGAAGCGGTTAGATGGCTTGGTACCTTTTAATATGGCTGAAACCAAATAAAGTGGTTTAGAAAAATGGCGCATGAGAATAGCCATAATGTCGGTGTAAGGAGTGCAGATTTTTTTAAAATAATTTGCGCCAGGTAAGGACGGCATTTTTTCCATATAATGATGGTTAAACTCAGTAATAAGGCATAGACAAATAGTTGGGGAAAGGCTAAAAAAATTGTGACATCACCAATACCTACGCATGCCTCTATTAATAGGGCATAGCCGAATAAACGAAATCTTCCGATATATAATTGCATTGTTAAAAATAAATAAGCTATTTTGGTTTTCAAATGTGCACCTCTTTTCATCAGCAAAATTCAGTTTGACACCCTGGTTATTACCAAGCTATCAATTTATTATACCATAAAATGGATATTTATAAAAAGCCATATCCTGATAGGAGCGGCTTTTCATGCACTATATCGTCAGCATCGAAGCGAGTTTTTGAATACCTATTTCCATCTGCTCAAAAGTGGCATAGGCATAGGATAAGCGTAGATGATGAAAATCATTTGGCTGATAGACATATCCGGGGTGAATAATGATTTTTTGCTCAAGCATCGCCGTAAATAAAGCTTTTGTAATGACGGGCTCTGAAAATTTCAGCCAAATATAAAAGCCTCCTTTTGGAGATGTCCATGTGGCAATGTGATGGAAGTATTTCACAAGAAGCTGTTCGAGAAAATCAGCACGTATTTTTAATTGCTGTCGAAGGGTAACGAGTGATTTTTCGTATAGGCCCGTCGTTAGCCAATGAGTTAAAATCGCCTGTGAAATCGCACTTGAGCCATAATCCGTCTGCATTTTAATATCTGCCAAGCGTCGAATCACGGTTTTAGGACCGACAATCCAGCCAATACGTAGTCCGGGGCTGATCGTTTTCGAAACACTGCCCACATAAAGCACCTGCCCTGTCTGGTCGAGGGTTTTAATTGGGCGGCTTTTTGCTTCGTCAAATAGCAATTCACCATACACATCGTCTTCAAGTATCGGAATCGATAACTTACTACATATATCATACACATCTCTTTTTTCTTTCTCCGTCCAGATGCGTCCCGTTGGATTTTCGAGCGTTGGAATCGCATAAAAAAGACCATGACGATTTCGTTTCAGCTTCGCCAATGTGTCGTGAAGATTCGACGGATTATCGACGCCGTACAGATGCATGCCCGCTGATTGAAATGGATGAATCGAATTTAAATAAGAAGCCTTTTGCTGGAAAACAAATGAGCCCGGCTCTAATAATCCAACAGCAGTTAGCTGGAATGCCTGCAGTGCACCGGAAATAATCAAAATATTATCAGCTGTTGTTTCAATACCTCTTTTTTTCAAATGAATACAAAGATTTTCACGTAGCTCCTGATTGCCCTGTGGCTCCGAATAACCGATTGCTTGCGGGGAAAGGGTGATGTTTTTTAGCGAGTTTTCGAGTGCCTGTGTTGGTAAAAGCTCTAATGCAAGTTCGCCTGTCCCTAAGCGTATCATGTCCTGTCTTTGCTCATAATCATTAATTAATTGAATGGTTTCGATGTTTGGCTTATGGATACTGGCGTTAATTTGCTGCTGCCATTTTGGCTGAGAAAGCAAATAAGGCCAAGGATTTTGAGCAATAAATGTACCACAGCCAACAGCTGTTTCAAGCAAGCCGTTTGCCTTTAATTCCTCCATTGCGGTGTTGATGGTGCTACGATTGACGTCAAATTGTACAGCTAAGGCGCGCTGTGACGGACATTTCATACCGATTGGAAAATCACCACAGGCAATGCGCTCGGTAAACCAATTCACAATTTGTGTATGATACGTTTGATAGCTCTCTTTTGTAGGCTTCCACTCCATATAAGGTCAAGGTCTCCTTTCAAATTGGTTGGGTAAATAACCAACCAATTGGTCGTTTTCTACCAGTATAGCCTGCGATAAAGTAAAGGGAAATGGAGTGAGAGAATTGGAAACGATTATACATGGATTTATTTTAGCATTGGGTCTTATTTTGCCATTAGGCGTACAAAATGTTTTTATTTTTACACAGGGCGCTACACAGCCGTCACTCATACGCGCATTACCTGCGAGTATTACCGCTTCAATTTGTGATACAATTTTGATTTTATTATCGGTAGGGGGGTTGTCTTTTTTAATTATGCAGCTTGAGTGGCTACGCATGGTGATGATGATTGGTGGCGTTTTGTTTCTACTCTATATGAGTGTATCGATTTGGCGTTCAGCACCGAGTGGGGAAATGGATGGTACTGCCTTACCTATCAAAAAACAAATTTTATTTGCTTGCTCGGTGTCTTTTTTAAACCCGTCTGCATTAGTCGATATTATAGGAGTCATTGGCACAAGCTCCTTGCAGTATAGCGGCTCGGAGCTTGTATTATTTACCGCGAGCTGCATCATCGTGTCATGGGTCTGGTTTTTTGCACTCATGCTGGCAGGCTCACGCATGAAATATTTACATAATCAGCGAAAAGTGATGATCATTTTTAATAAAAGCGCTGCGATTTTTATTTTTGCAATGGCCATTTATTTAACAGTTGGCTTTATGTAGAGCGCATTCAAAAAAAGATAAAAAGGGTGCTCGGTCATTGACCGGGCACCCTTTGATGTCATTTATTCGAAATAAAAAAGTTCTTCAAATTTCATCTCCAGTGCGATACATAAAATTAAGGCTAATTTCGCTGTAGGATTGAATTGACCTGTTTCTAGTGAGCTGATTGTATTTCTTGAGACGCCGATTAGTTCAGCAAGCTCTCTTTGAGACATTTTTTTACCCTTTCGTGCAGTACGAATATGATTTTTAAATTGTAATTCCTCTTTATCCATTTCAATCAACTCCATTTATCAAGTTTGGAGGATATATCCAACAATAAAAGTAATACAAATGGCTGCATTTAAAATAGTCATATATAAATGATATTTTTCTTTAGTTGTTCGATAACGAGAGAAGCTGCCAATTGCTAAAAAACTATAGAGCATTGCTGGGACATCACCAAATGGCGCGTCTGTATATACTTGATAGACCATGATAAGTACAGCAAATACTAGCATGCCATAAAATGCTTTTGTGTCTGCTGAATGATTGATGTGATCCTTGCCTTCATCTTGTTGCTCATTTCGGTATTTGCGTAATAGCTCTTCTTTTTGCATATGAGTCATCTCCTTTTCGCCAAGTTTACTTGTTATTATCAATATAGCTCTTGCCAAGTTTACTTGTCAAATAAAAACCCATCGAATCATATGCATGTTCGATAGTTTTTAACATTGTATATTTTGCATCCTTTATCATTTACGCCAATTCTATACGCTCTAATTTATTGAGGTATTCAATCTTAAAATGCATTTCTTTTAATACAAGCGGGACCCATTCGATATTATTCATAACATAATGACCAAATGCGTGTTTTAAGTCCGTCGTAAATTCGTAGACGCAGTCGTTGCTATAGCTTTCCTCATAGCCATTATCTTTACTACGGAAAGTCTCTGGTTTCGCGGGATTGCAATATGTATCAGAGACAATATGCGCTAAAATTGATGCTAAATCCTCTTCAATCGCAAGCGCAATTGTTAACACAATTTGTCGTATTTTCGCATCAAATTTATACAAATTATGAATGTCCTCAAAATGAACATTCGGTAAAAATTTTTCAGGAGGCTTTGACTAATGTTTTTTTCGCGGCCGTTTCATTTTTAATAATCAGTTCTTTCTGTTTTAGACGTTCAATCTGTGTTTCTAAATCGGAAAAATCCATCGCATTTAAAGCATCAGTGGCACGCATATTTTCCATAAATCTTTACCTCTTCCACTCAGATAGTTCTATTTTAAGCTATCTGAGTGGAAATGGGTAAAAAAGATACAAAAAAACCTCTAACATTTGTTAGAGGCAAAATCGGTCTGAAGAGACCAGATCGAGATATACGATTTTTATAGATAAATAATAACGCTGTTTGGATAAAAAACAATTAATTTAATTTATAATAATTCTAAAAGACTATTTATAATTGCTAATTATCCATTTTTTAAATTTTTATAGGTAATAAATTAGTATTTTCCTATTTGTTAACAATAATGATTCTAAAGACATATCATAATATTAATAAATTATTCATCTTTTATTTGAATAAGCATTTTTTATTATAAAAAAGGTTTTTAGGAGGAAAGATAGGGAAACAGAATACTGTAATTAGTTTCCAATAATTACAAAACAATTCTTTCTGGAGGGTATTACATGAAAAAACTAAGCAAGTGGGCAATTGCAACAGCACTCACAACTTCAGCATTTGGATTAAGCTATGCGGCAGCACCATCATCTGCAACACAAGCACAGGCAGCGACGGTGAAATATTCGCAGGTGGACCATCTAAATATCCGTACAAGTGCAAGTACGAAAGCAAAAGTAGTTGGGCAATATAAAAAGAATAGTAAGGTAACGGTTATTAAAAGCTTTAATTCAAAATGGTATCAAGTATCTTACAAAGGCGTAAAACGCTATGTAAGTAAAGCTTATGTGAAAAAACTTCCTGTGGCAGTAGCACTTGGCTACGTAAAAACAGGTGGTGCGAATTTAAATATTCGTTCAGGTTCGAGTACAAAATATAAAGTAATTGGAAGCTATAAAGACGGCAAATTAATTTCATTAACAAGCTATGATAATGCAAAATGGTATCAAGTTGTGTACAAAGGGAAAATCGGCTATGTGTCCGCTAAATATGTACATGGGCCATTTGACGCTCTGTAATAAAGTAGTAGGCTTTCAACAGTTGACTGTTGAAGGTCTTTTTTTGAGGAATGAAAAAACCCCTTTGCGACAAAGGGGTGGAAATAATCTAGTGTTGATTGTGTGCGGTCAGAAAGTGCAAAATATCATCCTCCTGTACGGTGTTCACAGCGACTTTATTGCGCTGGTTTTTCCCGCATCGGAGGCACTTATGGACAAGCTGATACCCTTTTTTACGGTTTAAAATAATTTCTTGCTAAATCAATGGCGCCAAGCTCATCAGCAGGTAGCTCTTCTTGTGGATAAATGGCCTCGACTGGGCACACCGTTTCGCAGGCGCCGCAGTCAATACACACATCTGGGTCAATGACATACTGCGTACCGGCAAGGACAATGCAATCAACCGGGCATGCAGCAAGGCAGGTGGCAGCTTTTTCATTTTGACAAGCACTCGTAATTACAAAAGCCATGTTACGCACCTCCTAAAGAATGTAGCACGTCATGCGGTGTATTGGCATAGTAGTCTGCATTTGTTTGCTGCAAGAAAGCGCGTAGTAATTCCTTGGAACGGGCATCCATATGCGCAATTATCGTTTTGCCTTTCATCGCGTGGTCTAAAAAATTTACTTGCTCCGGTAAGGATTTGTAGCCAAGTTTAATGCGGTGCTCGGACTTGGCTACGCGGACTTCACTTGCTGTAATCGCATGATAATAAGGACCTTTGTCATTCACTTCCATTGCCATCCAAACAATCCAGTACGCATAATAATCTTCGGTGGCATGAGCTTTATCTGGTGAAAAGCGCACCTTTTTTTCAATCTGGCTACGACCATGTAAGGCGTCAATATCGATGTAAGCCTCGTCCTTATCACAGTCGATAATGATTGGTGTGATATTGTTTAAATCAATGACCCCAACACCAAAGCCACCATCTCCATCCGTCGAATCGTTTTTTAAAATTGTAAATGCCATCTTTTTCATGTATCTTGCGCCTCCTTTAGCCTTCTGTTACTACCAACATAGCATGCTGTTAATATGCTTTCTTCGGTCCTAGGAATGAAGGTTACAAAGTTCATTCAAAAGGCTGAAAGAGTGGAGCGGTGAGTGTACACTTGCACATTTCGTTGAAAAGAAATGCGAAAATTGTCATCGAAGTAAGTATGACGCTACTAGCTGTGGTACCATTAATAGAGGTAATGTTTATGTAGCTTGTCATGACATATAAAAGTTGCAGGCATTTGTGGAGGTAGAACATGGAGCTTGTTCATGAGTTAATTTCCCAATATGGGTATCTGATTGTTTTTGTTAATTTGATTTTAGGTCTTGTGGGCATCCCTGTGCCAGATGAAATACTGCTACTGGCGGTTGGCTATTTGACGAAGTTTGGATCACTTCATTATGGCTATGCACTGATTATTAGCTTTGCGGGCGCGTTTTCGGGAATGTTTATTAGTTTTGTTGTTGGCAAAAAGGCGGGGCAGCCCCTTACAAGAAAGTTGTCAAAATGGCTTAGAGTAAAAGAAAAATCGAAAAAAAGAGTCAAGAAATTTATGGCAAAATATGGTCATCTATCGATTTTAATTGGTTGCTTTATTCCAGGCTTCCGTCAAATTATTAGTTATTTTTGCGGCACATCGAATATGAAAATGAGCGTTTATACAATGTATACGAGTATTGGTGCCTTTTCATGGTGCTTAGTTTTTATTACAGTGGGTCGTCTGATTGGTCACTTATGAGCTTCTGAGACTTTATTGGCGCTAGTAGATTATCGGTTCGTAACAAAAAGAAGGCATTCATGTGTTCACATGATGCCTTCTTTTTTATGCCTATTTTTTCGCCTACGCATTCATTTTAGCAAAGGCAACTAGTTCGCCTTTATCACAAGATGTAAAGCCATTTTTTTCATAAAAATGACGTACATCTGGCGCTTCTTCTGTCAATAATACATGCTGGCGTACATGATTGTATTTTTCAAGCGTAAGCTGTAATAAATGCGTCGCGATGCCTTCGTTTTGATGGCTCGTTAACACTAAAATATCCTGAATGTAAAGAATTGTTAAGCCATCACCAATGACACGTACAAGGCCAATCAGTTTATCTTCTTGCCATGCTGAGAAGATGGCGAGTGATTGACGACAAGCCTGCTGTAATAAGTCAAGGTCGCATGTGTAAGCTGTCCAGCCAACATCGCTGTATAAGGCTTCTAGCTGGTTAACTGGAATATTTTTATCTTCTTTTACTATAAAATTCATTGTTTTTCCTCCTCTTTCATTATGCTGTAGAGGAGTTAGCGTAATTTCACCATCAGTAAGACCACCTTTTTTAAAGTTGTCCTTAGTTTAATTGGAAAATTTAAACATGTCAATGCTAGTTAAACAACGCCGTTAGCATTGATGGCAAGGTCGCATAATCCGTTAGTACAGCGTCCGCTTCTATCGTTTTTTGCTGCGCGTCTGTTTTCAAAATGCCCTTCATACCTACCTGTTTTGCGCCCTGCACATCATTTAGCGGATGGTCGCCAATAAAAACACTTTCTAAAGGCATGACATGTAGCTTTTCAAGCGCGCGTAAAAAAATGGCGGGATTCGGCTTTTTAATGCCTTGAGACTCTGATATGAGGATAACGTCAAAATAATGTGCAATACCGAGTGCCTGAATATTCGCCAGTTGAAAATCATGATAGCCGTTCGTAATAATACCGAGTGCGATTTGCTGTTGTGTGAGATGATACAGCATATCTTCAAGGTGAGGAAAGGCGATGCAGTGGCGCGGAAAATTGGCTACATAATCTGCCAGTAACATCTGCCATGTAAGCGTAGAAGGGGGGAGTTCACTGAGAAGTTGCTGATATACGCGGTCTTTCCATACATAGCCGTAGTTGTCGAGCTCGATAAAACGCGTGCAATAGCGCTCCTTTGAAACAGCCTTTAATGCATCGAAGCGGTCATATTGGTCATCGATGAATGCTTTAAGAGAGGCCTCCCGGTTTAATAAAGTGCCATCTAAATCAAATAATACAGCTTTTAGCATGAGCAGTCCTCCAACAGAATTTTCGCCATTATAACATGAAAAAACCAGGAATTCGTGGATTCCTGGTTTTTATTTCTTAATACGGAGCGCCTTCTAAAAATGTACCATTACGATAGCTTGCGAAGGCTTCGTGTAATTCTTCTTTCGTATTCATAACGAATGGACCTTGTGCTTCAACAGGCTCTTTGATCGGTTCGCCACTGAAAATAACAAGTGTCATATCTTCTGCTGCATCGATTGAAATCGTTTCAGCATGGTCTACTGTATCAAATTGTACGGTATCAAAGGCTTTTAATGCTTCGCCGTTAATGTTGAAGGCACCATCTAAGCCGTAAAGATACGTGTTAAAGCCTGCTTGTACAGGGAAGTCATAGTGTGCGCCTTTTTCAAGCTGTACTTCTGCAAAAACGAATGGTGTTACTAATTCAAGTGGTGAAGTCGTACCATCTACATCACCTGCAAATACTTTCACATGACCACCAGCGATGTCTTTTACAGGGACATCTGTGCTTGGTAAATCTTGATAATTTCCCGGTTGTTTTTTGTTTTCTGATGATAAATTAACCCATAATTGAAGGACACGTACTTCTTCGCCTACATCAGGATTTTCATTGTGAATAATGCCGCGTCCAGCCGTCATGATTTGGAAGTCGCCTTCTGTTAAGCGACCGCCGCCACCTGTTTTACTATCAAAGTGAGTTAAGCTACCTTCTAACACATACGTTACCGTTTGCATCCCTTTATGTGGATGGTCCGCAAATGTATTATGTGCGAATTTATCATCCGCTAAAATGATAAATGGGTCACTTTTCATTGGGTCTTGAAGTTGTAATACGTAGCGTAAATTGCGTCCGTCACCACGTTGTAATGCGATTGATTGAATTGTATGAATACCTAACATTTGAATTCCTCCTCTAGTTTCTTGGACAGATGTTTTATAAGCAACACCTGTTGTATATCTATACTATCGTCGCTTTTGTAAAGGGTATCAACAGACAGCTACCGGTGTTTGTTGTTTAGGCAACACATTTTAAAAGATGTTGTGGAAAAATGGTATGATGAATTGGAGGTGAGGATATGCAATCAAAAACAGGAATTCACTATACATATGAGAAACGAGGCGCAAAGACACTTTGTGTGATGCTTTCAGGAACAAATTATACATACGACAAGCCATTAATGTATTACGGTTCTATGCTAATGAAAGAGAAAAACATCGATACCGTGCAGGTGCATTATGAGTATGATGACGCTTTTTTTACACAAGCTACAGCGACGATAACTGAGCGAATTACCGCAGATGTATCCTCTGTTATTGATGAGGTACTTGAAGCGGGGCAGTATGAGCGCATTTTATTTTACGGGAAATCGCTTGGTACGCTACCGCTAAGTTATGCATATGTGACAGCACAGTGGGATGTCGAAGTCGCTTTTATTATTTTAACGCCATTACTACAATTTGAAGGATTTACAGAGGGCTTACTTGCGAGCGACAAGCCCATGTTTGTGGTCATTGGAACAGAGGATGGGCATTACCGTGCGGATCATGTGAAGCGGTTAGCGCAAAAGGCGACGCTTTTAGAAATACCCGGGGCGAATCATTCGCTAGAACAGCGAGAGCCAAATGTCGACGTAGCGCTACAACATCTGCTCGACATTCAACAGAGGATTCAACAATTTATGAAGGAATGGTAAGGAATGCTCGATAAGGTTTTAAACTTTGCGAACGCGGATGAGCGCGTGCGTATGGTAGCGATGAATGGCTCGCGGACGAATGATAACGCGCCAAAGGATGCATTTCAGGATTATGATATTGCTTTTCTAGTGACGGATATGGCGAGTTTTTTAGCAGATGCGCAGTGGATCGATATTTTTGGTAAGCGCCTGATAATGCAAACGCCTGAAAATATGACGCTATTTCCTCCAGAGCTAGGTGGGCGCTTTAGCTATTTAATGCTTTTTGAAAATGGCGAGCGCCTTGATTTGATGCTCATTCCAATAGAGGAAAAACAGGCGTATTGTCACGAGGATAGCTTGACGCAGATTTTGCTAGATAAGGATGAAGAAATATCTTTAACAGCGCCTAGTGACCGCGACTACTGGGTGAAAAAGCCGAGTGCGCTTGAGTTTGGAGATTGCTGCAATGAATTTTGGTGGCTGACGACATATGTCGCAAAGGGCGAAGCGCGCGGTGAAGCGTTGTATGCGCTAGATCATCTAGCGAGCTGTCGTGAGATGCTTCGACTCATGATGACATGGCATGTTGGCATCGATACGAATTTTTCGTGCAGTGTTGGAAAAAATGAAAAATATTTGGCGCGCTATGTATCAAAGGAATGGTGGTCACGCCTCATAGCAACGTATCAGGACCCGCTTCATACGAAGGAAGCGCTTGAGATAATGATGACATTATTTGAGGAAGTTGCTGCGCAGGTGGCGGAAAAATTAGCTTTTTCTTATGACGCACAGGAATTTTCTACGGTGCGATGTTATGTGATGGATGTTTTGAAAAGATAATGATGTTCGTAAAACGTTATATCGTCAATGGGACGTTTTTTATATTCACTTAATATGCATATTACGTAACTAGTTACACGCGGGTTTTTTGCTGACAAAACTCGACTTCATTCTTCATTTTTACGCTATTTTGAACTATTAAGACGTAGTAAAAAGGGATTTTTATGCTATATATTTCAGAATAATATATGTGTAACATTGTATATATATAATTTATATATGATAAATATGTATTTAAGCGTATATGTGTTATAAATGAATGAATAAGGAGTTACAGCATGAAAGCAGAAAAACTATTTTTGATTCTGGGCATTCTTGGCTACGGCTTATTTATTGTATTATTCAATGGGCTTAGCATTACAAGCTTGACGATGCGTTTTGCATCAACACAGCCCGTGGAGAATTATGAGCTTTTCTTTTTTGGTATTAAAACCATTTTTATTTTTATTGTGCCGTTGATTTTAACAATCATTGCGATAAAGGGCTATAAAAAAGTAGATACAGAAGGTTTATCTAAAAAATGGGGAGTTTATTTTACAATCTCTGGCTTCTTAGGAAATCTATTTACGATGATTGCGGGCATTATCGTTCTTATGAAACAAGGAAATCAACCCGTATTAGCAGACGTAGAAGCTATGGAATCTATCAATGAACAGCCAGAACCCGTGGAGCAACATGAAAAAACAGAGGATACGACAGAAAAAACAGGTGTGACGTATAATCTTTTAGGCTTTCCGCATTTTGAAGGCGATGCAACAAAGTTTAGCGCACATCTACCAAAAGAGCTCTATCATGCGACCGATTTAATGCAAGCACAGGCCTGCGTTGAACAACTACAGCAAGCGCTTGATTCAGGTGAGCTATCAAAGGATATTTTTACTGCGCGTCAGTTAGCGGATATCCAACAAGGAAAATTGAAAATTCACGAATTAGTGTGGCATCATCATGAGGTCTCAGGAAAAATGGAGCTCGTTAGTTCCGCTTTTCATACAGTTCCACATGTCGGTGGACGTATTATATGGGGCCATAAAGAACAGCCTGTTGAGCCGCAGTATTCTGATGAAACTGTGTCCTTTATTGATTCAAATGACGAAGTACCAATTGCGTCAGTTAGAGAGATTGAGCAGGACTTATTTGTTCATTTACCAGAAATGTTTAAAGTAGTATTTTCAAAACATCATGGTTCCAATCTTTCTCTTTATCGCTTCCAGGTAAATGGCTATGAACGTGTATTTGGTAATTTTTTATCAGTCAAGGGAAATGAAAGCATCATGCTCTTTATGTATAGACTGGCAGGACCTCGTATCCTTCCGGCAGGGATTGTACCATTTGCGATTGACCCATTTGGTAATTTAATATGCTTCTGTTACACTTCAGAGGAGGATATACATCCACAGATTGTCTTTTGGCGACACGAGGAAGCAGTACCAGAAGAGCATTTATTAGAAGACTTTGATAATGATCTAGAGGCAGTGGAATTATTTATGAGACGTAATAATTTATCATTTGTCGCAAAAGATTTTGATACGTTTATCAGTTTATTATATTAATAAAAACGAGCAACCATCACAAAATGGTTGCTCGTTTTTTATTGGAATAAACTATTGTTTCATTGTAAAATAATGGAGAAAAGAATGGGAGGCGACAAAATGATTCCGTTAGTATATGATGTGCTCAATCGCTGGGCAAAAGATGATGATTTTTTTAGTGGACTTGTAAAACGCTATGAACCAGAAACGATGGCTGACCTTGGTTGTGGGACAGGCCGGTTGACTTTACGCTTTGCAGAAGATTCGAAAGTGACTGGCATTGATCCAAACGAGGAGGCATTGGCTGTTGCACAAACAAAGCCACATGCAGAAAACGTCACATGGCGTGTGGGCGATAGTACGACGCTTGAAACAGCGGCGTATGATTTGGTCGTAATGACAGCTAATGTATCGCAAGTATTTTTAACGGATGAAGCCTGGCAGCAGGTCGTAGAAGATGCATATCGTTCACTGAAGCCAGGTGGTCGCTTCGTATTTGATACGCGAAATCCGAATGTGCGTATATGGGAGCAGTGGATGCGTGATAGCTCACCAGATATCGCGCATGTAAATGACAAAACATATGAGGTTCATACAACATATGGCGGCTATAAAAATGAGATTTTTTCATTTAATGAAGCGGTATTTGATGGAGAGCAGGAAATTGAATCCGTTGATTTACACTTGCGTTTTCGTCCAATTGATGTGTGGCAAGCATCACTAGAGGAAGTAGGTTTTCATGTAGAAGTGTACGGTGATTTCACTTGGCGTACCGCAGATAGCCATTCAGAAAATGTTGTCTTTATTGCACAAAAAATGTTATAGCGTAAAAGGATTCCGTTTTGGAGTCCTTTTTTGTTTCCATTAAAGTGACTGCTAACAATTTGAATCGAGTGATTGCGAATGGCCGATCACCCCAAGGAGCGTGTTTTAGCTACGACATATTTTTAAATAAGTGCAATGCATAAGTGAAATGACCTGTATTTGTGTTAGTCATTTGCTTTTAAGGATTAGTATCGCAAATCATTATTATATATTTGGCGATAGTTACAATTATTTTGTCTGAAGAGCTAGTAAAAAGCATCCTTTACGGCGTCTCTAGCGGGTGTTTTTTGCCCGTTTTTACGCTTTTAAGGGGCTTTTTCACACGAAGGATATGGCGATTAGCGGACGAATTTGTCTGATTGTCGTTTTTTCAATAAATTTTATTATGCGAGCGAATTTTGCTTTTTGAAGTGAAAAAAAGGGGCTGCTTTTTGCTCGAAATGGCCCCTTAGAGCTGCTGATTTGGCATAAAAGCGCTCTTTTTGGAACTCAAAAATCGTCATTATTTGCTTGCGTGTCGCGAAATAACTGTTTTTGTTGACGGATTATGCAAAATCATTAATAAAAGCTGCTCGTTTCATCAGACAATAGTTGTGCGTTGGCACTTATTTTTGAATATGTTGTATTCAAAACCCGCTTCTTGAGAGAAAGAGCGATTTTTAATCATTCATTTGCTGCTATGTAATTTTGTCATACCAATAATGCTGAAAATTTTTAGAAAACGGATAGGCTGTCGCTTGACGAGTGAAATGGACTGAAATACTGCTTAAACGCATTAGAATTTGTTTTAAACGATGAATTGGTTTGGGAATAGTGCTTTTTTTATTTAATAGAAATCGCAAATCGACTAATTAAAAATGTCTAAAAAATGACGGTAAAAATAGACAACTAACATGACATGACATTTGTCACTATAGGAAAACGCTTTCAGAAAATATCATGGAGTTATCTAGAGAATATGAGGAGTTACTGAAATGAAAATTGCTTGGATTACAGATACAGCTGCCTTCTTGAGCGCACAATTTATTAAAGATCACGCCATTCACGTCTTGCCACTGAACGTTGTTTTTGAAGAGGGCGCCTTGCGTGAAACCATTGATATGACGGAGCAGCAGTTTTATGAGAAATTACGTACAGCAGCAAAGCATCCGAAAACATCACAGCCGAGCTTTGGAGAACATGTGGCATTATACGAACAATTAAAGGCGGAGGGCTACGATTGTGCGATTGCGGTTCACACATCAGCGAAGCAATCAGGTACTTTTGCGAGCGCGACGATGGCTGCTGAGCAGGCTGGATTTAAAACATATCCAATCAATGCAAAAATTGGCTCGTACCCAATGCAGCGCATGCTTGAGTATGGTATAGAGCTTGCGGCAGCAGGTAAATCCCCTGAGGCCATTGTGTCATTGATTGAGGAAATGGTGACTCGCTCGGAGCTCGCGTTTATTCCAGCGAGCTTAGAAAATTTGCATAAGAGTGGTCGTGTGTCAGGGACAGCGATGTTTTTAAGCAATTTATTAAATATGAAATTAGTTATTGCGTATGATGATGAGGGTGTATGCAATGTTATCCATAAAGTACGTGCGACAAAGCGTGCGAAAAAAGCCGTTATGGAAAAATTAGATGCGGCGATTGCGAAGTCAGATGTAAAAGACGTAGCGATTATTCATTGCAACAATGATGAAGAAGTAACGAAATGGCAAAGTGAGCTTGAAGCGAGCTATCCAGCCATTCATTTTATGAAAACACCATTATCAGCAGCAGTAGGTGTTCATGCAGGCGAAGGTACGATTGGTCTTGCGTGGGTACGAGAATAGCGTTGTAAAACACTTTTGCTTCATAGGCAAAGGTGTTTTTTTAATTTGTTAAACTGAAAGGAACGAAATGGGGATGCAAAAACGCAAAATCACCTACTAGACGGTTGTTAACTGAACGTATCATTCTACAAATGTAATTTAGTTAATATGTAATTTTGTTTATATGTTTACAAAAAATAACTCAGTCAAATTATTCGAAATCGATTGCATAATAGTGGGAACTTAATAATTCCATTTTAAGTGCTCTGTAGTAGTCTTATTTTAGGATACTTTAATGAGGTAAATGATAATCAATGAAATCGACTAGAATAAAAA
>NZ_HE578959.1:440709-457465 GCF_000307285.2 Kurthia sp. Dielmo | reverse complement strand
AAAAAACGGCTCACAGGGAGCCGTTTTTTTATTTCACTTTTTTAATATGATAATACATACGTGTATCCATATCTACAGTAGGCCGGATTGAACGACCATTAATGACAACCGTTTTTTTATCCTTAGGCATAATGCCGATATACAGGCGATAATGCACACCTTCAGGGCTATGGAATGTCGTTTGACTATTGGCGGTCTGTCCGTCTGCAAAGCGAACGGTAAGCTTATTCGATACACGCGTCCACGCGAATTTTTCGTCGTTTTCTTGCTGCATCGCCGCGACGCCAATACCTTCACCCTGTGTAGTTGTGGCGTGATAAATAATGAGTTGCTCATCGCCAAATTGCTTTGTCTCTAAAATATTTTCCTTCCGTGTGCCTTCTTTTTTTAAGCCTTTAAGGAGCGCTTCCTCGCGGCTATCATACCAAGTCAGCTTTTGGTTTGTTGGTGTGGGTGTTTCCGTTGGCGTGGTCGTACAGCCTGCGAGAATAGGAATCATCAGTGCAATTGCGAGTAGTTTTTTCATGCGGCCATCACCTCATTATCCTATACCCCAATTTTAGACGAATTGCGCCGCGCGCCATGTTGGTAACAGCTCAAAAAGAGCCTCCTTTGAGCGCGGGAAGTGTTCGAGTGGCTTGATAATCTGTTTTTGAATTAAGGCCATCGTCGTTTCAAAAAGCCACGGTGTGTCGAGATGGGCCTTTTTTAAAATCGTATCATGCTTGAATAAATGAACTGGGTCCCCTTGATAAAGCAGCTGGCCATCACTAACGACAATAATTTCATCTGCCCATTCATAGGCAAAATTCACATCATGCGTCGATAAAATAATCGTGCGCTCAGGCGTGTGCAGTGTCGATAAAATCTGCATGATTTGCTGTGTATAATAGCCATCAAGTCCAGCAGAGGGCTCATCCAAAATCATCAATTCTGGCTCCATTGCTAGAACACCCGCAATGGCCACGCGTTTTTTCTGGCCGAGACTTAGAAAATGAAGGGGCTTTTTGCGCAAGGCTTCAATTTCAAGAAGATCAATAACAGCATCGACCTTTTGTTTAACGATTTTCTTATCCCAGCCAAGATTGGTCGGTCCAAAGGCGATATCCTGCTCAACCGTACCAGAAAAGAGCTGCGAGTCCGGGTCTTGAAAGACAATGCCCACTTTTTGGCGTAATGTTTGCAGGCCTTTACGTTTATAGTCTAGCGGCACGTCGTTGTATAAAACGGTGCCATTTGTTGGCTGTAAAAGGCCATTCATATGCTGAAAAAGAGTCGATTTCCCGGCACCGTTATTGCCAAGAAGGGCGATTTTTTTCCCCGTTGGAATGTCGAGGGATAAGTCATGTAATGCGGTCGTCCCGTCTCCGTATTGAAATGTGACGTGCTGAAAAGAAATCGTCATGTAAGAAGCCCTCCTAATGTGAAGTAAATAATAAATAAACCGCATAGACAAGCGGCAACACCGTACCAATTACGACGACATACACTATAGCCATACAATGTATCGGTGATTGTATCATCATAGCAGCGCGCCTGCATCGCATTGTTGAGCTCATGCGCACGCTTGAAGACATCCTTAAACATCGAAGTAATTAAAAAGCCAATTGACTGAATCCATCGCTTTTTATTTTGATAGCCGAGACGTGACTGCTGTGCCTGATAAATGCGCTGCATACTCGCTAAGAACACGAAAATAAAACGGTATGTTAATTCACATAAATCAACAAATACAATTGGGAATTTTAGTTTTCGCATCGCATAGGTAATGGCGGTAATGGGTGTCGTCAGCGTTAAAAAATACAAACAACTAATGCTTGCGAGCACTGAAAAAAATAAATGATAGGCCGTATGAATACTTGCGGTGCCGATGAAAATCGTCACACCAAAGACGGTCCAATCCGCAACATGGCTCGGTAAATGAGTGGCGGTTGTAAAAGAAATTAAAATTCCTGCAAGGCTCGATAATAAGAAGAAGCCAGGTAGAAGGAGCAGTTTAAGATACGTTATTAGCGGAATTTTTGCGGCAATTAAAATGAAAACACTCATTACGAAAAACGTAATGAGTGAAATCAGCACATCTTTTGTTGAAATGGCAAATAATAAAAATACAAATGAAAAGGCCATTTTTTCAAGTGGATGCACTGTCGCTAAACGATTAACGTAGGCGTATTGATCAATGGGAATCATGCAGATCCTTGTCCACTTTTTTTGAGCGTCCGCGCATTAAACCGCAGAAGTAACCGATAAATCCTGCACCAATTGCCGCTTGTAGTGCAAATAATAAACTTTCAATTTCGCCACTTGGTGGTTCCCAAAGGCTTGAAAACCATGGCTCATAATCTTTGTTAATTTCAGTAATGGCCGCTTCCGCTTCACCATCAGCGCCACCAAACTCAGCGCCTTTTTGAAGGAATAGTGGCACAATGGCTAAAATAATAACGATGGCGATTAATAAGAGATTTTTTTTGAACATTATGCCGCCTCCTTATTTTTTTTGAAAATATTTAATGCTTTTAATTCAGCAATATTGTATTTACGTAAGAAGTTCATGACAACAACGGTTAACAATCCTTCGCTAATCGCAAGTGGAATTTGTGTGAAGGCGAAAATGCTCGCAAATTTACCGAATGATGCGAAAATACCACCAGACTCAGCTGGGAAGGCAAGTGCTAATTGGAATGATGTCACAACATATGTACCGAGGTCACCAAGCATCGCTGCTAAAAAGACCGCAACAGAGAACGACCAACCAACTTTTTGTGCGCCTTTAAAAACATACCATGCAATGATTGGACCAGCGACTGCCATTGAAAAAGCATTGGCGCCAAGTGTTGTCAGGCCACCATGCGCAAGTAAAAGTGCTTGGAATAGTAGAACGATAGAGCCGACAACACTCATCGCAAGCGGTCCGAATAATACCGTACCAAGGCCCACACCTGTTGGATGTGAACAACTTCCTGTCACAGATGGTATTTTTAGTGCAGATAAGACGAAAGCAAACGCGCCAGATAAACCAAGCATCATTTTTGTTTCGGGATGCTCCTTAATCGTTTTCGTGATCGAACGAATCCCTAAAATAATGAATGGTAGCGCGAGTACCCACCAAAAAATGGCCCATTCGACTGGTAAAAACCCTTCCATAATGTGCATCGCATTCGCCCGCGTTGGTACGAGCAGTAAAATGGGCGCGAAGTACATTAATTTTAATAATTTTTTCATGCAAAATCCCCCTTATAAAAGTAGAGGAATGTACGAAAAAAGCCTATCTCCATAACGGAAATAGGCACAAAAAGACAGCATTCATCGTAAGTTTGTCTTTCGTACACCTATCCTCGTAGGCCGAATTGATTTTACGGCAGGTCTCCTGGCTTCGCGTCAACATTTCATTACACCTTCCCATCGTTTAGACAGTGGCATACGCAATGAAACTCAGCATCACAGTTGCGGGACAGCACTTGTTTTTCACAAGTTTCCCTTTTAAGCGAATAATTGATTATCCGCACCGTAAAATTGTATATAATTTTTCGACATTTCGTAAAATAGCTTATCATTGTCGTGGAAATTTGCCAATAACAATTTTTATTTCAATTTATTTGAAATCGAAAAACTTGTATCAATACAGAGAAAACGCTGTGATTTCAAGCGATTTATGCGAATTTTCTTTTGTACTATAACATCATAGTAAAAAAAGATTTGAAAAGTAAGATAATTACCGATATGATGAAAATAAGATTTTTTAAAAACTAAATACTAACGATACATTTTAGAAGTGCCTCGTTGTGAGGATAATAGGGAAAATGGTGAGAAGCCATTACAGCCCCCGCTACTGTAAGAGTGTTGAGGTCATCAAATCCATTGGCTAAAGCTGAGAAGGGATGACGTCATAGACACTTGAGTCAGGAAACCTGCTTTTAAAATCGGACAAAACTTTTCGGAGGGAGAAGCTTTTGGACAAACTTTATTTGCAGTATTTTTTAAACTTGCGAATTTTCAGTATGTTCAGCCTTTTATTCTCCGGAATAGAAGGCTTTTTTTGTTGTCTTCATTGTCCGAATGGGGAGTTGTGAGTGACAAGAAATGGAGGAAGTATCATGGCACAGGGTAAATTATTCGTCGTCGGGTTTGGACCAGGGGACTTTCAACATATTACGAATCGTGCAGTCGATGTACTGAAAATGAGTGATGTGGTGATCGGGTACAAAACGTATGTCGATTTAATCAAAGATTTAATTACAGCAAAAGCAGTTGTCAGCACAGGGATGACGGAGGAAGTATCACGTGCACAGGAAGCGGTGAAGCAAGCAGAGGCCGGCGAAATCGTATCCGTTATTTCAAGTGGTGATGCGGGTGTATACGGTATGGCAGGGCTTGTGTATGAAGTGTTAATCGAAAAGGGCTGGACGGAAGAAACGGGTATACCGGTTGAAATCGTGCCAGGTATTTCGGCAATCAACTCATGTGCGTCGTTACTTGGCGCACCGGTCATGCATGACTCATGTACGATTAGCTTGAGTGACCACTTAACACCATGGGATTTAATTTCAAAACGAATTGAAGCAGCCGCAATGGCGGATTTCGTTATTGCACTGTACAACCCGAAAAGTGGTCGTCGTACGCGCCAAATCGTTGAAGCACAGCGTATTTTACTTGAATATCGTCATCCGGATACACCAGTTGGCCTAGTAAAAAGTGCGTATCGTGATTCACAGCATATTACGATGACGACCTTATCGGAAATGCTGACGCATGACATTGGCATGTTGACAACCGTTGTTATCGGGAATTCATCAACATTTTTCTATGATAATAAAATGATTACGCCTCGTGGCTATCAAAAGAAATATACATTAGGCGAAGAAAAGCAACCGCTGAAGCCGCATCAGCGCTTGAAGAAGGAAGCAGAACCATGGGCAATGGATCAGGAGACAGGGCGTTCTTATGAGCCCGTAGCACCAGCACCAGAAAAAAAGCCTGAGCCATTAAAACCTATCGAGTCGGCCTTATCTTTAGCGGAGGAGGCACTTGGTTGCTTAGGTGTCGAGGTTTTTGAGCCAAAGCACTATGTGCATCAGAAAATGGAATCGATTTTTGAATTAGCCGTTAGTCCAGGTGTGGCTAATAAAAAAATTACGCCGCAGCAAATGATGACACTCGCAGATGTTGTCGGTGAAAAAGGCACGATGGAATATACGCCAGAGCATGAATTCATTTTGCGCATTCCAACGACGGCCCCTGAGCTTATTACGGACCGTTTGAAGGAATCAGGCTTACTTGTTTCACCATACGGCGACGTGGCACGTATTAAAGCGTGTGATTTCTGTGATGGTGAAAAGGCGGATTCAATTCCATATGCAGAGGAGCTACACAGCGTTCTTGGCGGTATGAATTTACCGAAGGAATTAAATATTGGCTTTAATGGCTGTGGGATGGCATGTTACCGCGCGGTGATGGATGACATTGGGATTGTCTACCGTAAAGGGGCCTTTGATGTCTTTATCGGCGCGAAGCCAGTTGGTCGTACCGCGCATCCTGGTCAGCCCGTTGTCGAAGGCTTATCAAAAGAGCAGCTTGTGCCAATGGTAGAAGGGCTTGTGGCGGAATATAAAGAGAATGCGCATCCAAATGAACGATTATTTAAATATTTCAAGCGCGTGAAGAAACTAGGCAACTTCGTCTATCAGGATATTGCACCGAAAATTAAAATTGCTCCTGCACCATGCGGAGATTAGGAGATAAAGCGTATGTTATTTTTAGCTGGAACAAGTGATGCTCGTGCACTCGCTGTTCGTCTAGCTGCACACTATGATGTGCTTGCAACCGTCGTAACCGATTCGGCAGCGAAAAGCTTAACAGATGAGGGCATTCCTACCTTTGTTGGGCGTTTAACAGCTGAGGAAATGGCTGCAAAGGTGAAAGAACGCGGTGACGACATGATCGTTGATGCGAGCCATCCATTTGCAGAAGAGGCGTCAAAAAATGCGCAGGAAGCTGCGAAGTTAGCGGATGTACCGT
This sequence comes from Kurthia sp. Dielmo, assembly GCF_000307285.2. NCBI lineage: Bacteria > Bacillati > Bacillota > Bacilli > Caryophanales > Caryophanaceae > Kurthia > Kurthia sp. Dielmo. The sequence goes on along the minus strand of NZ_HE578959.1, from coordinate 451,450 downwards.
ATTGCCGCTATGAGCGTACATCAGAGGATTTTACAAATCCACTCATTACAGCGGTTGAAACGTATGAACAAGCGGCAGATGTCGCACTCGCTCGTAAGGGGAACGTTATGCTACTAACAGGCAGTAAGACGCTGCAAATTTTTGCAGATAAATTAGTTGGTGTTGACGGTATTCGCATGATTGCGCGTATGCTACCGCGTCTAGACAATATGGAAAAATGCGCCGCACTTGGCGTTGAACAAAAAAATATTATTGCGATGCAAGGACCGTTTTCTCGTGAGCTGAATGAGGCGCTATATAAGCAGTTTGACACGACGCTGATGATTACGAAGGAAAGCGGAAAAGCTGGCTCCGTAGATGAAAAAATTACGGCGGCGCTTGATTTAGGCATCGAGGTTGTACTCATTACACGACCGAAAATTCAATATGACAATGCATTCGACACATTTGAAGCAGTCGAACAATTTATAGGGGGAATTTTACATGACAAATGATACAGAGCAAAAAGAATTATTTATCAATACCGATAACTTCAATACGGATTTTACACCGCTTACAGTTGAGCCAAACCGTATTTATGACTATAGCTTTGAAACGATTTTAGAAGAGTATGGTCCACATGATTACAATGACGATGAATGGTCAATTATTCGCCGTATCGTCCATGCTTCAGCGGATTTTGAATTAGGAAAAAGTGTAATTTTACATCCAGATGCGATTCGTGCAGGTGTGGAATCAATTCGTGCAGGTCGTCCGGTTATTGCTGATGTGCAAATGATTCAAAGTGGCTCAGGACGTAAACGATTCCAAAAACATGGCGGCGACTTATTCTGTCATATCGCCGATGAGGACGTATCAAAAATGGCGAAAGAGCATAATACAACGCGTGCGATTATTTCGATGCAAAAGGCGGCTCGCTTACATGAAGGTGGTATTTATGCCATTGGGAATGCGCCAACTGCTTTACTTGAACTGATTCGTTTAATTCGTGAAGGCATCGCGAAGCCGGACTTAATTATTGGGATGCCGGTTGGTTTCGTATCAGCAGCTGAGTCAAAAGAAGAGCTTGCGAAAGTAACAGAAGTACCATTCATTACAAATGTAGGGCGTAAAGGCGGTAGTACGGTAACTGTTGCAGCGCTAAATGCGATTTCGATTCTGGCGGATCGTCAAGACTAGCGTGGAGAAACGAAAGAAAAAAGACCCGAAAGATATGCGCTCGGGGTATACGACCGGCGCCTGTGCAACGGCCACCACAAAGGCCGCACTTATTGCACTACTGACGGGCGAGGAGCAAGAAACGGTAACTATTTTTTTACCGGTCGGCAAGTATGCGACATTTACGATGGAACATACCGTACATGTTGGGGATGCGGTGCGATGCGGCACAATTAAAGATGCGGGCGATGACCCGGATGTGACGCATTTAGCACTTATCGAATCGACCGTATCGTTTATCGATGGGGAAGACGTTGTACTAGATGGTGGCATCGGTGTAGGGCGTGTCACAAAGCCTGGTTTACCGGTGCCTGTAGGGGAGGCAGCCATCAATCCAGTACCACGAAAGATGCTACATGAAGTCGTAAATGAAACACTTGCACAATTTGGTGTGAAGCGCGGGGTGAAGGTCGTCATTTCTGTTCCGGCAGGAGAGGAACTGGCGAAGAAAACACTGAATGGACGTCTAGGAATTCTAGGCGGTATTTCGATTTTAGGCACGCGTGGCACCGTCGTACCATTTTCAAGTGCTGCGTATATGGCGAGTATTTCCGAAGCGGTCAGTGTGGCTCATGCTGCCGGTCAGCAACATTTAGTGCTGACAACCGGTGGGCGTAGTGAACGCTATGCGATGGCGCTGTTTCCGGAGCTTGCAGAGGAATGCTTTATTGAAATGGGCGATTTTGTAGGACATGCACTGAAGCATTGTAAAAAGCATGACATTAAAAAAGTAACGCTCGTTGGCATGATGGGGAAATTTTCAAAAGTCGCACAGGGCGTCATGATGGTGCATTCAAAAAGCGCGCCGATTGATTTTAACTTCCTTGCAGAGCTTGCAGACGATGTTGGAGTACCAGAGAATCTGCAAGACGAAGTACGCGCGGCAAATACGGCTTCACATGTTGGCGAAATTATGTCCGAGCATGGCTATGATATCTTTTTCAATCATTTATGTGAGGCATGCTGTTACTCGGCGATTCATCATACGGGTGGCGGCATCGAATTAAGTACCTTTATTTATTCCATGAAGGGCGAACAACTAGGAAGGGCTGAGAACATTGACAACATCGATCAAATTGATTGGCATCGGGGATAGCGGTGTCGATTCATTAAGCACAGAAAAGAAACAATTCATCGAAGACAGTGATGTGTTAGTCGCAGGAGAGCGTGTTCTCGCCTTCTTCGATACATATAACGGCAAGAAAATTGTTATTAAAGGCGGACTAAAAAAGGTCGTCGCAGACATTTTAGCAGCACAGGGAAATATCGTCATTTTAGCGTCAGGTGACCCATTATTTTACGGCATTGGTAACTATCTTGCGTCAAAAATGACATTAGAGGTATACCCGCATTTAAGTTCGGTTCAATTAGCATTTGCGCGTCATCAATTGTCATGGCAAGACGCCAAAGTTGTGAGCTTACATGGCCGGTCAATAAAAGGCCTCGCACAAAAAATAAATGGTGAGAAAAAAGTTGCGCTGCTGACAGATGACATCAATACACCCAATGCCATTGCCGATTATTTACTTGATTTTGGCTTTCACGAATACCGCGCCTTTGTTGCAGAGAATTTAGAGGGGGCCGATGAGCGCTGTCGCCATTTTTCATTAGAAGACATGCGTACAGCTGAATTTTCACCGCTAAATGTCGTTATTTTACACGCTACAGAAGCGCCGAAAGTTTGGCCACTTGGCATTGAGGACGAGGAATTTTCACAACGTAAGCCCGATAAAGGCTTGATTACGAAAAAGGAAATTCGTGTGTTATCGATTCAGCAGCTAAATGTCAAAGAGGATTCGATTGTGTGGGATATTGGTACATGCACAGGGTCGATGGGCATTGAAGCCGGACGCATCGCGAAAAACGGTGCGGTGTATGCTATTGAAAAAAATGAGCCTGACTTAGCCAATTGCTTAGAAAATCAGCGCAAATTCCGCGTGGATATGACCGCTATTCATGGCAAGGCACCGGAGCGTTTGGATGAATTTCCAAATCCAGATGCGGTATTCCTTGGCGGTACAGGCGGCAATATGAAAGATTTACTCGCGACGATTGCGGGCCGTTTAAACGAAGGTGGACGCATCGTTTTAAATGCAGCAACGATTGAAAATTTAGCAAAAGCTGTTGAAACATTTAAAGAATTAGGGCTTACTGTATCGATTATTCAAGCGCAAATTTCTCGCAGCAAACCAATTTTAAATATGACACGTTTTGTGCCATTAAATCCAATATACATTATTACAGCAGTTAGGGAGGAAATTTAACATGGCAACATTGTACGGCTTAGGGGTAGGACCTGGGGATCCAGAATTAATTACCGTAAAAGCATTCCGCATTATGAAAGAATCACCCGTCATTGCGTATCCTAAAAAGATGAAGGGCAAAAAAAGCTATGCACAGCGCATCGTTGATGTGTACGTCAGTGGCATGGATAAAGAAATGCTGGGCCTTGTATTCCCGATGACAAAGCATCAGGAAACATTGGACCGCGAGTGGAATAAAGCAGTAGACGAGGTATATGCACGCATTGCGGCAGGAAATGATGTGGCCTTCGTGACAGAAGGTGACCCGATGCTTTATAGCACATTCATTCACTTAATGAACTTGATGAAGGAGCGCCACCCAGAAGTTGATATTAAAATGGTGCCGGGGATTTCATCATTCAATGGCTCGGCCTCTCGTCTAGGCATTGCGCTAGGTGATGGCGATGACCATATTGCGATGATTCCAGCAGTGGATGATTACGACCAAATGCGTAAAGCAATCGAGGACCATGATGCCGTTGTGTTCATTAAAGTTGCAAAAGTCATTGATTTAATGCTACGTGTGCTACGTGATTTAGGTTTATTAGAAAAAGCACATGTTGTGACAAAAGTAACGTCTGATGAGGAAGTCATTTGGAAAACATCTGAGCTTGATGGTGTCGAGCTTGAATACTTAACATTAATGGTGGTGCGTAAATAATGAAGAAAATTTATATCGTAGGTGCAGGCCCTGGGGATCCAGATTTAGTAACAGTCAAAGGCTTAAAAATGATTCAAACGGCAGATGTCGTCATGTATACCGATTCACTTGTTAATCAAGAATTAATCGCAAAAGCAAAGCCAGAAGCGGAAGTCGTGAAAACAGCGGGTATGCATTTAGATGAAATGGTACAAGCCATCGTCGACCGTGTTAATGACGGCAAGGTCGTAGCACGTGTGCATACGGGTGACCCAGCAATGTACGGCGCTATTATGGAACAAATGGCGATTTTAAAACAGCATGATATTACATGCGAAATCATTCCAGGCGTTAGCTCGGTATTCGCTTCAGCAGCTGCAGTGGGTGCTGAATTAACAATTCCAGACCTGACACAAACGCTTATTTTAACGCGTGCAGAAGGGCGTACGCCTGTCCCTGAAATGGAAAAATTAAAAGACTTAGCAAGCCATCATTGTACGATTGCGTTGTTCTTAAGTGCCACTTTAACGAAAAAAATTGTCAAAGAATTGCAAGCAGCTGGTTGGAGCGATGATACACCGATTGCCGTTGTGCAACGTGCTACATGGCCCGACCAAAAAATCGTGCGCACAACGCTCATTAACTTAGACGAAGATATGCGTAAAAACGGCATTCGTAAACATGCGATGATTTTAGCGGGCTGGGCACTTGATCCAAACATCCACGAAAAAGATTATCGTTCAAAATTATATGATAAAACATTTACACATGGCTTCCGTAAAGCGGTGACAGAGTAATGGTCATCGAACTACAAGAAGACGTCCTAGCGCCGATTGAGGTGAAGCACCAATATGCGGTCGTAGCGATTACAAAGCATGGTGTCGATATTGCACGTCGTTTGCATGCTAATTTTCCAAATACAGATGTTTATTATATGAGTAAATTTGAGCGCGGTGATGAGCGTGAGCATAATGTACAGCTGTTTAAAAACAGTGTACGTATGCTTTTCCCGGCACTTTTTAAACATTATGATGGCATCATTACGATTATTTCACTTGGTGCGGTCGTACGCATGATTGCGCCGCTTCTTGTTGATAAAAAGGTTGACCCGGCGGTTGTGGTCATTGATGACCGCGGTGACAATGTCATTAGTATGCTGTCGGGTCACTTAGGCGGTGCTAATGCACTGACTCATACCGTAGCAGATGCACTTGGCGCCAATGCGGTTATTACAACGGCATCGGATGTACAAAAAACGATTCCCGTTGATTTATTCGGTGCAAAATTTGGCTGGCAGTGGGATTCGGCAGAGAAGTTAACGCCTGTATCAGCCGCTGTTGTGAATGAAGAGCATGTCGCAATTGTACAAGAAGCGGGTGAGAAAAATTGGTGGATGCACGATGCCCCGATGCCGCCGAGCTTAGTAGAATATGCGTCACTTGAAAGCGCTATGGCCGCAAAACCAGATGCGGCACTGATCATTAGTCATCGTTTACTGAACGAGGACGACTTAGTTGAAAATCATGTTATTTATCGCCCGAAATCACTCGTCATTGGCATGGGCTGTAATCGTGGTACATCGGCGGAGGAAGTCGATGCCGTGATCAAGGAAACCTTACAGGAGCTTGGATTATCGATTAAAAGCGTCAAAGCACTTGTCACATTTGAGCTAAAACGTGATGAGCCATGCTTCCACGACATTACATCAAAATATGATTGGCAATTTAAATGGTATACAAAGGACGAGTTAAACAGTCAGCTTGTGACAGAGCCTTCCGATACCGTCTTTAAATACACAGGAGTTTACGGCGTGAGTGAGCCAGCAGTACGACTTTATAGTGGAAATGATGAGCTCCTACTCGTGAAGAAAAAATCAGGGAATACAACCATTTCTGTTGCAGAAATTTTATTTTAAGGAGGGGACCGCATGAAGCGTTTTGTCATTGCAGGGACGAATAGTGGCGTCGGAAAAACGACACTGACAATCGGTTTAATGGCCGCATTGCAAAAGAAAGGATTACGTGTACAAGGATTTAAATGTGGACCCGACTATATCGACCCATCATTTCATAAGGCAGTAACCGGGCGTCCATCGCGTAATATCGACAGCTTTATGTTTGAAGCGGATGTCGTGCGTGATATCGTACGCCGCGCGACACAGGGCAGTGATATTGGCATTATTGAAGGTGTGATGGGCTTTTATGATGGCAAGGACCCCTTATCGGATGTCGGTTCCACCGCAGACATTGCGGTCATAACAGAAACACCGGTTGTCCTAATCGTCAACTGTGGTGCAATGGCGCGTAGTGCAGCGGCGATTGTGAAAGGCTTCCAGCTATTATCAGATAAGCCGAATATCGTCGCCGTTATCGCCAATCAGGTCGGGAGTGCAAGTCACTTTAAGATTGTTAAAACAGCTATTGAAGCGGAGTGCGATGTGCCGGTCATTGGCTATTTAAAGAAAAATAGTGAGCTGCATATGCCGAGTCGTCATTTAGGGCTCATTCCAGCGCTTGAACGCGGGGAAATGCAAGGCTACTTCGATGACCTAGCGGCACTTGTGACGGATACGATTGATATTGATGCCCTACTTGCACTAACAGAGGCACCGGAATTAACGGTTCCAACATCGATTTTTGATGAAAAAAAGGCGGCTTGCTGTACGATAGCGGTTGCGCATGATGCGGCCTTTAACTTTTATTACAAGGAAAATATCGAGTTACTGCAAGCAAATGGCGCGAATATCGCCTACTTCTCACCGCTTGCAAATGAAGAGGTAACAGCAGAAGCGGATGGTCTTTATATCGGTGGAGGGTTCCCAGAGGAATTTGCGAATATTTTAGCTACTAATACGAAGGCAAAAGAATCGATTCGTTCCTTTATTGCCGCGGATAAGCCTGTATTTGCAGAGTGCGGTGGCTTTATGTATTTAACGGAGGCCATTGAGACATTAGATGGTGCCCGTTTTGATATGGTTGGCGCGATTCCAGGTATCACCAAAATGCAGGGCAAACGTGTAGCGCTCGGTTATCGTGAGATTTTTGGTAAAAAGGACAACTTCTTATTAGACGAGGGGATGCTTGCGAAGGGGCATGAATTCCATTATTCAACGTATGAGCAAGGGCCAGAGCAATTTGCTTATGACACAAAAAGTCGATTTAAGGCGAAGGGGGAAGGCTATATGCAGGGGAATATCGTCGCTGGTTATACGCATTTCCACTTTGCTTCAAATCCAGAAGTTGCAGCGCGCTTTGTTCGTGCCTGCGTAAAAGGGGAGTAAGACATGTACGGAACAGTTTATTTAGTTGGCGCAGGTCCAGGGGATCCAAAATTAATTACGGTGAAAGGTTTAGAATGCATTCAACAGGCAGATGTTATTGCATATGACCGCCTTGTCAATAAGGAGTTGTTAGCACAGGCGAAGCCAGGTGCTGAGCTTATTTATTGTGGCAAGGAACCCGGACGCCATCACTTTATTCAAGAAGAAATTCATCAATTGCTCGTTGAAAAGGCGAAAGAGGGTAAAACCGTGACCCGTCTAAAAGGCGGCGATCCATTTGTTTTCGGGCGCGGTGCTGAGGAAGCGGAAGTACTGCGTGCGGCAGGTATTCGCTATGAAGTCGTGCCTGGTATTACGGCCGGGATTGCAGCGCCAGCCTATGCGGGCATTTCGGTGACGCATCGTGAAATGGCCTCAAGCTTTGCGATTATTACGGGGCATGGCCGCGATTCAAAGGGCCAAGATACGATTAAATGGGAGCACATCGCCACAGGTATTGATACATTAGCCTTTTATATGGGCGTTGGAAACTTGCGCTATATTGCAGACCAATTAATGACATATGGTCGCCCGCGTACAACGCCGGTTGCGATTATTGAAAAAGGTACGACTGCCCAGCAGCGTACAATTACCGCCACACTAGAAACAATTGCTGACGAGGCAGTAACACAACAAATTAAAAACCCAGCAATGGTACTTGTCGGTGAGGTTGCGAGTCTACATGACACACTTGCCTGGGTCGAGGAGGAAGCACAATATGTCAATCATTCAAGAAATTAAACAGCGTCGTGCCATTCGTAATTACGAGGACCGCCCTGTTGAAAAAGAAAAAATCGAACAATTATTAGATGTAGCAACGTATGCCCCAACGGACCGTTTACGTGAGCCTTGGCATTTTTACGTGCTTGGTGCGGAAAAGAAAAAAGCATATGAAGCATTAGCTACAGCTTATTTAGAAGAACGCTTTCCAACGAAGCCACATCTTGTTGAAAGCTCAATGAAAGTCGTGTTAACAACACCAACTGTTATCGTTGTGACAGCGAAGCAAGTAGCGGGGGATGCGGATGCGACCGAGGATGATATTTTCGCGACAAGCTGTGCCATACATGCGATGTGGCTAGCAGCGCGCGAATTAGGACTTGGCTTTGTATGGCGCACACGCGGCGTTGGGCTTGTCCATGATGCACGTCTACCCGAATTTATTGGTGCGGCGAATGATGAAAAAGTGATCGGCACAATTTTCATTGGTTACCCAGCGGATGAAGAAGTAAACGTAACGAAGCGTACGCCATTTGAGGAGAAAACGACATGGCTGTAAGACGCGGCTTATTTTTACTATACACTGGCGATGGCAAAGGGAAAACAACGGCTTCACTTGGCGTGACATTACGCGCTATTGGACGAGGCTTACATGTGGAGTATTTACAATTTATTAAAAATCCACAGCGTACATACGGAGAGCAGCTTGCGCTACAAAAACTCGGTGTTGACATGAAGCAGATGGGCATTGGCTTTACATGGACGAAAACGCCTGAGGAGCATCGCGAGGCGCTACAAAAAGCATGGGCCATTACAAAGGAAAAGCTTGCGGATGAATCAATCGATTTACTCGTATTAGATGAGCTCAATAATGCACTAGCTATTTCAAAATTCCCAGTAGACGACGTGCTACCACTTGCGGAAGTTGTTGAGGCGATTCGAAATCGTCCGGCATCGATGCATTTAGTTGTCACAGGGCGTAGTGCGAAGCAGGAGCTGATTGATTTAGCAGATCTTGTATCAACGATTGATGCAACGAAGCATTATTATGAGGAAGGCATTCCGGCAGTAAAAGGGCTCGAATTCTAAGGGGGAATTCAGGTGAAAGCAAAGGCGGTTATGATTCAAGGAACGTCATCAGATGTCGGGAAAAGTATGTTGGCGACAGCGCTTTGTCGTCATTTTTCGAATGCAGGATTTCGCGTCGCACCGTTTAAATCACAAAATATGGCGCTGAATTCATTTGTGACGACAAGTGGTGGCGAAATCGGACGTGCGCAAGGGGTGCAGGCGGAAGCAGCGCGCGTCGATGCAACAACGGATATGAACCCGATTTTATTAAAGCCAAAGCATGATATGATGTCAGAAATTATCGTCCATGGTAAGCATCACTTAGATATGACGGCGCGTGATTATCGTCATAAATTTGTCGATGAGGCCCTACCGATTGCAGAGGCTGCGATTCATCGTTTGCAGGAGCAGTATGATGTTATCGTCCTTGAAGGAGCAGGGAGTCCTGCGGAAATAAACTTAAAGGCGCGAGATATTGCAAATATGAAAATGGCGCATGCGGCGGATGCCGATGTGTTGCTTGTAGCCGATATTGACCGAGGCGGCGTGTTTGCGTCGATTGTCGGCACATTGGCACTTTTAGATGACGACGAACGCGCACGCGTAAAGGGCATTATTATTAATAAATTTCGCGGCATGAAAGAACTTCTTGATGATGGACTCGTGTGGCTGGAGGACTATACAGGCATTCCGGTTTTAGGTGTTGTACCGTATATGAATGTTCAAATTGAAGCAGAGGATTCGCTCGCCTTATCGGCACTACGTTTTAAAAAGCCGAAGCGGGATGAATTCGCGATTGATGTGGCGGTCATTCAGCTACCGCGTATTTCAAACTTTACCGATATAGATCCACTGATGGATGAGCCGGGTGTTGGCGTACGCTTTGTGAAAACTACTGCGGACTTTGGAAAGCCAGATGTCGTCATTTTACCCGGCACGAAAAGTACGATTGACGATTTACGCTGGCTACGTGAAACGGGCCTTGATGCATGCGTATTACAGCATGCACGTCAGTCGAAGCCAGTCATTGGCATTTGCGGCGGCTATCAAATGCTAGGTGAGCAGTTGCTTGACCCACATGCTATTGAAGGCGATGGCCAGGACGAGCTTGGACTCGCATTATTGCCGATTACGACGACATTTGTCGGTGAAAAACGAACCGTTCAAATGTCCGGCACACGCTATGGTACAGAGGACATCTTAACCGGTTATGAAATTCATCTAGGACGTACGGAGCGCACTGCAGATTGTGCACCATTTTTATTATTAGACAATGGACGAACAGATGGTGCCGTTTGTGAGCATGTGCTAGGCACGTATTTCCATGGAATCTTCCATAATCGCGCCTTTACACGTGAGCTAGTGAATACATGGCGTACCCAAAAGGGCCTCGCGCCGCTATCAGAGGAAGTTCAATCAGAAAAAGAACTGCGCGAGCAGGCGTATAATATTGCGGCTGAGCATTTTGAG
>NZ_HE578959.1:425734-440531 GCF_000307285.2 Kurthia sp. Dielmo | reverse complement strand
CAATCAGAAAAAGAACTGCGCGAGCAGGCGTATAATATTGCGGCTGAGCATTTTGAGCAAGCCGTCGACATGGACAAACTGTATCGCATTATGGGCTTAGAGCGCGTAATGCAATAATCTGGGAGATTACGTGAAAACGTAGTCTCTTTTTTATATAATGGAAAATAAAGGGGTTGGTGAAATGTTTACAGAAGCGCAGTTAAAAGCATTGATTCGTGGCGAAGTTGTAGGGGATAGGTATCCATATGATACACCAGAAGAGCAGGTACTTATAAATTATTTAAAACCGATTCAAGAAGAAATGAAGCGACAGCATATCCAATGTCGCCTTGCGAGTGACCATTTTGATAGTGGCTATGCCTCGTATATCCAGCTACTTTGCTATGAAAAAGAGCATCAGCTAATAGAGGGAAATGAAGTGACAATCAAAGGATTACATGTCTTAGTGAGCCGCCTCGCACCGGTCATTGTCATCGGACAAGCTGAAGAGACGAGCTGTTATGATGAGGACGGCGAAGAAGAGACTAGTAGCTATACGTTTTTAAGTCATCCGCAACAGCTAGAACTTGAAATAACGTCACTTCAACAATTAGCGCAAAAACTAGAGCGCTTGTTCATGAAATATCACTTGACGATTTTACATAAGGAAGATGTCGACAAGGCATTACCTTTTAAAGCAAAAATCCCAACTATTTTTCGTAAGCCAAAAGATTATTTAATATGGGATGCTATTTTTTACTGGAAGGGTTGAGTAGATGGGGATTACATCTTTTTTACAGCAGGAATTGCCAGAGATTATATTCGAGCGACCGATGTTTTATCGGAATGATAAGGCATTACGTGTGGAATTAGGAGAAGGCTCTTTTAGAGAGAGCACTTATTTACCACGAGTTTACGAGAAGGCTCTTACGCTTTTTGAAGCACTACATGATAACACCGATGAATTGCTGTTAATTGTTGATCATGATGAAGATAAAAAAATAGGCGTTTTTTCAAAGTATATAAAGTCTAAATCACTGCTTTATCATTTGCAGCATGAAGTGATACAAAAGATAGATGAAGAAGAGTTAACTACATATCGCTTCGCATTACATTGTAAAAAGCAGGATATTCGCTATCATGCTTTGATTAAGGCAATTTGTAATCAGGATTTAGGTATGAAACCAAGCGTTCATCAGCGCGTCTACTTTGTAAATAAAACGAAAAAAACAGTGTTTTATGTGTATGATGACCAGGGCTGTGATATCGTAGCCACTACACTGCAGACGCTGCGACCAATTTACGAAACATTTAATGATTGGTTATTGGATTATGATAGAGAACAAATGAATAAATTATTTTCAAAGTAGGAGGAATTACATTAAAATCTTTATGGATGAGTAGTATCACGGCACTTACCGCATTTATGATTGTAGAGCTGGTCATCAATGTGTACCGATTAAGTCATCTATTTGCATTAGAACTCACGTATACGCTGTTATTCATCGGTATAATAAATGGTGTGTTGCTCATTGGCGCAGCCGTTTATTTGTATCGAATTTTAAATTATACGACCAATGCATGGCTCACTACAGCTTTGGCATTGATGCTATTTTACACATTGCTTCAACTGTTCACGTATTTCTGGCCGCTCCATCATGCCGAAGCACTGTTTCCGATTTTTAATGTGTTTATCTATGGCTTTATCGCGGTTTATTTTCTTGCTCTTTTCGGCATGCTTTCTTTTTTAAAGCGACAACAACTAGCCTAAATTAATTATGAAACATTTCCCGGAGTTATCCGTAGAATAATTACTGGTAAGGGAGGTTTCCAATGAAGTTATTTCAATCAATAGGGTTGGTGTTAATGGGCGCGCTAACGCTCTATATCGTCGTGTCTTTTTTCATGTTGCAAAAAGGCTTTAATTTGCCGATGTGGGGGCAGCTTGTATTAGCGCTCGTATTATTAATTGTTGTGCTAAATCAATTCCGCGTCAAAAATAAAATGATGGGCGCCATTAGTGTCGTCGGCTTTATTATTATTGTAGCGAGTATTATTGTAACTGCTATTTATTAAAAAAAGGAGAAATCGCGTGGATAGCGATTTCTCCTTTTTTTATTTTAAAATTTTTGTTGTCATAGTGAGATTATCACCATATACACTATAACGTCCTTTTTTTACAGTATAAACAAAATCACGAGTATTTCGTTCAGGGGTCAACGTTATCTTTTTAACAAGTTGATTTTGATCATTATAAATTCGAAAGACATTGTTATTTTGTGTTTTTGTAGTTAAAGAAAATTTAATTTTTGTATCGTTTGCTGTATTTAATGTATACGGCTTGCGGTCGGAATGGCTTAAAGCAATTGTTTGGTTGAGCGGTAATACATCGCTTAATAAATAATAGATGCTTACATGGCCAGGAACACCTTTTTTTGCTAAATCTAGCGTTAATGTATATGTCCCATTCGGTGCGCTTATACCATATTTCATACCACTACCTTTATACGTACTTTTATATTGTTTACCAGTCTTATCATTTGTTAAAATGACTGCCTGAATATGCTGGTCTGTTTGGGACGTATAATTAGCAAAGAATGTCGCATGTTGATTCGTCGTCAATTTAACTTTTGTAGAAGGTGTTGAATAGGAATAATACGGGATGTCAATCCGATGTTTATGCGACATAAATGCATCATTTGGTGCAAGTACAGCAGGCAAATCATACGCATGTTTCTTTAATTTAAAGCGGTAATCACTCATCGGCTTACCTTTTACTGCGACATAATAATGTCCTTTTTCAACATACATATCCTTATTAGCAGCGCGTACGGGCATGTCTTTTAGATTGCCCTTTATTGGATTCATATACAGTTTATATTTTGTGACGGCTGCATTTCCAACAAATTTATAATTTCCTTCGACATCTGGTACCGTGATTTCAAAGTAAGCAAAACCATCTGCATTAAATTTGCCTGTTGCGACTTCATTAATTTGAAGTGACATGAAATCAGCCTTTTCATCTAATTCCCCAATACTTTCATCACTATCAATTGCAAGGAGAGCCGCACGTAATTGTGAATCGAGAGCCATTGTATCAAGCGTCCATTGATGTTTTTTTAATGTCGTTAATAAAATCGCCCGCTGTTCAATGGCATTGTGAATCGCATTTTTTGCATCTGATGTACTATAAAGGACATTTTCATAAGAAGGTTTATTCGCTGCTTCTATTACCGCTTGTGCACGTGAAATAATAGTCATGACCTGTGCTTGATAATTTGCTGCTTCCTCCGGCGTTGTCAATGTTGTAGATAATGATTTTATCGCATCATCGAGTTGCTTATTTTCAATTGAACTCAGCAAACGCCCCTTTTCATAAAAATTCCCTTTGTATGCGCCATCGACAAGCTTGCCATCTGCATATAATAATTGCTGCCATTTATAAAGCGTCGTAATTGTTTCTTCGACTAAACCATTCATTTTTTGTGCGCTTTGGCTATCGCCTGCTTGTTCGACCATTTTTGAGACGTCTTGAATATGACGCAAATCGCTAATAATTGCAGGGTAAGAAGCTAAATCGTAATTTTCTAGTTCATGACCAACAACGATTTTTTGTTGCTGTATAGTAAGGTCCACAAGTTTTGATGCGACATCGGCTACATGCTCAGGAAGCTGCTCAGCAAGTGTGTCCATCATTTTTATATTTTCGCGAAAATGCTTCGTACCTTCTTTTTCAACATAGATACCGTCTTTGTAGAACTTGCCATCATATATACCGTTTGCAAGCTTATGATTGTAATACATTTTGCCATCGTAGCGAATAAGACGATCTACTGCTTCTACACCATCTTTATAAAGGAGTCCTTTATATAAATGTACCCCAACTACACGGCCATTTTTAAATAAATATCGTCCTTTTTTAAACGTAGAATTAGAACCTGTAAATTCCGCGAATCCAAAGTCTTTTGCAAGAACCCCATTATGGAAATAAAATAAATCGTCAACGGTATCATATTCATTTCCTATATCATCTACCATGACAAAATCACCTTTTTTTAATTTTCCATTTTCATAAAGTTTGTTGTTCTTCATTTCAATAAGGGATGTGATTCGTCCATCTGTATATGTCATGTGCTTTTGATAGAGTCCATCGCGTACATAGATACCTTTGATTAAGCTGCCATTTTTAAAGGCATATTTATTATCTTTTGTAAAATAGAGTCCACTTTGTAAAAAACCATTGTGATAAAGACGTAGATTATCGCCTGTACCATATTTAACACGTCCTTTTGCAAGTAGGCCATCCTTATATAGACGCTTTTTATATACTTTGTAGCCTTTTACTATTTTTCCCGTAGATAATGTTACAAGTTCACCTTTATCATTGATTCCGATTGTTGCTGCCTGTACTTGTTCAGGTTTCATCTGTGTAGTAGTGAAGAGCATTGTTAGCGCTAGTGCGCCAGTTACCATTTTTTTCATCTAATTCCCCCCTATATATGCCACTTTACTCTTGGAATGCCAATATTTAAAGGGCAAATTCATATTTTGATGAAAATAAGGATTTATAGTGTATATAAAAAGAAAAATCCTCTTTTTCAATAAGAGAAAAAAGAGGATTTTTCACAATCTCGTTAAACTTCCCGTTGTCGTTTTTTCTTTTCTGCTGGAACGAATAAAATAAGCACAAACGCAACAACAGCGACCGCGAGCATAAATAAATACGTATCATTAGCGCCCATAATCGGTGCAAGTGCTTTCGCATCTCCATGAGCAGTTGATTGAAGCGTATACACCGTCACAATAACCGCCGTTCCGACTGCACCAGCTAATTGGCGAACGGTATTGTTTACAGCTGAGCCATGTGAGCCAAGTTCGAGTGGCAGTGCATTTAATGCGGCTGTATTAAGTGGCATCGTAATAAAGGATAGACCAATACGAAGGATAATCGTACGTATCATAATGTAGACGAAGCTTGTTGTTGCAGTTAAATCCGTGACCATCCACATCGAAATCCCAATTAACAGCATACCGATAATAAATAATGGTCGTGCGCCGTGCTTATCATATAGCTTCCCGGTAACAGGGGATAAGAAGGCATTAATAACGGCTCCTGGTAATAGCAGCAAGCCCGCTTCAAAGGCGCTAAAGCCGCGACCTGTTTGTAAATACATCGGTAATAAAATTAAGTCGGCATACATTAAAATCGTTACTAAAATATTCACAAGGGATGTCATCGTAAACATTTTGTATTTAAAGACGCGTAAATTAAGCATCGGCTCGTTTGAACGGAGCTGCATTTTACAAAATAGCGCAATGACGATTAAGCCGGTGATGATACAAGTAAGTACTACCCAGTCAGACCAGCCACGACTACCGGCACTACTAAAGCCAAAGAGTAAAAGGCCAAAGCCAACTGTTGAGAAAATCATGCTCATCATATCTAGCTTGACATCCTTTGTTTCGCCGATATTAAATAAATACTTCGCTGCTAATAAAATGACGATAATTGAAATCGGAATCATCATAATAAAGAGCCAGCGCCAGGATACGAAATCTAGCATAAAGCCAGCAACTGTTGGCGCAATTGCGGGCGCGAAAATAATCGCAAAGCCGATTTTACCCATGACCGCACCACGCTCATTTTGTGGATATAAATAAAGAATAACGGTCATCATCAGCGGTAAAATAATTCCCGCTCCAGCCGCCTGAATCATACGGCCAGCTAATAATACGCTAAATGTTGTCGCACATGCGCTGACAATCGAACCAATCAGTAAAAAGAGCATTGAGGCGATAAAAAGCTGACGTGTTGTGTAGCGCTTCATCAGAAATGCTGTAAGTGGTACAAGTACCCCATTGACAAGCATAAAGCCTGTCGCAAGCCATTGAATCGTATCCGGTGTTACCTTAAAAATTTCCATTAAGTCACTAAGCGCGACGTTTAAAAGGGTTTGGTTGAGTGTTGAGAAAAAACAGCCGATGATCATAATCGTAATTAAAATCTTTTTCGTGCTGTTAGGTATTTCGTTTTGCATCGTACATCTCCTTACGCTACTATTAATTTTATAGACACTTTGTCTATAAAATATCATAACAAGGAATGAATTTTGTTGACCATGCACAATTTTCATCAAGTTGTCGACTAAAAGACAAAAATAAAAAAGATGTAGATAAAATCGAAAAAGATGGACGAGGAGAATGAATATGTCGAAAAAAGAAGACCCGCGCGCCATACGCACGAAAGAAATGCTGAAACAAGCTGTGATTGAGCTGTTACAGCAAGGCATTCCCGCCGAAAAATTGTCGATTCAAAAAGTGTCGCAGCAAGCTGGGCTTAACCGGACGACCTTTTATTTGCATTACGAGGATATTCACGATCTTTTGCACAAATTAACTGATGAAATCGTTGGTGAAATTACGAAGCAAATTGAAGAGCTTATGCAGGTGCGCGAATTAAGCGAGAAATCCCAGTTGATCCGCTTACTCGATTATTTATACAATCAGCGCCAACATTTGCTCGTCTTATTTCAAAAGAATGATTTTGAAGAGAAATTATATGAGCAAATGAAGCGTCTTATTAGCGCGCGCCGCGAAAATAGCGTCACACAAACGCCACGTCGTGACATTGATATCGATATTAAAACAGCCTCGCTCGTTGGGATTATGATGTGGTGGCTAAAACGAGGGCTCCACTATAGTTCAGACTATATTGCGACAGAAATTTATAAAATGTACCGCTGAAATATGGATTGAGATGGTTTCGAGCCGGGAATTGATGTAATAAGAAGAGAACTAGGGGGCTTTTAAATGGACGAACAGACCTTACTGCAACAGCATATTGATGTATTATTTCAGCAAAATGAAGTGGGCGATTTAACGGTACTAAATGAGTCGCCATATGATAAAGCACCTCAGTTTTATGTAGGGGTGACACGTAAAAAAAGCATCACCAAATATCAAGAGCATATGGCACCAGAGCTTCGAAAGCAGCTAGAGGCCATCGTGAGCGACACACCGAATGAGCAGCTATTACAGGCGATTCAATTATTTTCAGCCGAGCAAAAGCTGCAACATTTTCATTTAGGCCCATTTTATGAAATCCCAACGATTGCATCACAAATTGAAGGCCCAATTGAAATTACAGAGGACAATAAATATTTAATTAAAGAGGCATTTCCGTACACGCATGATGAATTAGCTGAACGTGCACCAGTATTTACAGTTATTGAAGCAGGCGTTCCGGTGTCCCTTTGCTGTAGTGCACGCCAAACGACCGAAGCGGCAGAGGCCAGTGTCTTTACAAATGAGCATTACCGTGGACGTGGGTATGCGGTCGATGTCGTACGTGCATGGGCTAAAAAAGTGCAACAGCAAAATCGAACGACCTTTTATTCAACATCATGGGACAATTTTAGCTCTCGTATGATTGCGGAAAAGCTCGCAATGAAACGCATTGGCATTGATATTACACTGGATTAATAGGGGCTAATGCTCGTAGTAACATATCTTTTAACGCGCTCATTTGAATGTCAAAATGAGCGCTTTTTTGTGCGAACGGCAACGTCTGATCTTTTTCAATTTTCATATTCATATAGCTAAATGTCGTGACGGCTGTATGAATCGCTACTTTTAAATCGATGGTTGTATGAAACGACTGGTCCTGCTTACCTGTTTCAATAATATGGTCGACTACTTCACTGAACATCGTAGTAGAAGAAGGCACCTCAATGCCTTCAACCGCTGCTAAATATTCAGTAGCTTCAAGATAGCGGACGAGCTTTTGCGTTACCTCGGGCGTTGTCGCCATAAAATACGTGAACATTTTTTCGAGCTTTTCATAGGCCGTCAAAGGCATGGTCGTAATTTTTTGCATATCGCGCCCGGCATCCTGCATAAAGCGGTCCATTACTGCTAAAATAATTGCGGCTTTATTTGCAAAATAGCGGAATAACGTCGCGTTACTGACACCCGCTTCCTTTGCGATTTCGAGCATTTGGACGGAGCCAATGCCTTGCGCTAAAAATAATGTATACGCGGCATCGATGATTTTTTCGTGACGTGCGTTTTTTGCTTGCTGTCTAGTTGTCATATTTTTTCCTCATTTCGTATAATAAAACTTGAGAGTCGACTCTCTTTATTTTATAATAAATGTAAATAATTTGAAAGGGTGAGCTAAAATGGTACAAGTTGCAGTAGAAAAGATCCATGATATTTTTAATCAACAAACGAAACATCAATGGGAGATGCGTCAAACAAGCGCTTCTGAACGTGTGGAGATGCTACAACGTTTAAAGACAAATATTTTAGCCCGTTTAGAAGATTTAATTGCGGCGAGCATCAAGGATTATAAAACACCACGCATGACCGCAGAGCATCAGGTATATGCTGCAACAGAGGCGATTGATTATGCCTGTGAGCATGTGGCACAGTGGATGGAACCAGAGCGCGTCGAGCAGCCAAAAGATGGAAAGGGTGCTTATATTGTATACGAATCACGTGGCACTGTTTGTATTTTTGGTACATGGAATTCCCCGATGTCGGTAACGATTCACCCATTAACAGAGGCACTTGCGGCAGGAAACTGCGTTGTCATCAAGCCAAGTGAGTTTAATCCACATTATAATGCCGTACTACAGCAAATTATTGAGGCGACATTTGATGAGCGGCAAGTAGCATTTGTACAGGGCGAGGCGGAGACATCTGAGCAGCTATTAAAATTACCATTTAGCCACTTTTTCTTTACAGGAAGCCCACGCGTCGGCAAAATTGTCATGCGTGAAGCGGCGAATCATCTATCAGCCGTTACATTAGAGCTTGGCGGTAAATCACCGTCAATCATCGATAAAGGCTATGATGTAGCGAAGGCAGCACAGGCACTTGCATTCGGCAAAGTATTAATGAGTGGTCAATTCTGTATTTGCCCCGATTACTTATTTGTTCATGAGCAGGATGTCGAGGCTTTTGCGGCTGCGTACCGCGCAACAACACAAGGCCTATTATATGAAAACGGCGAAATTCGTACAACCGAGCGTACACAAATTGTGAACGATGCGCATTTCAATCGTTTAAAAGGCTTATATGACGACGCGATGTCAAAAGGTGCGGTCGTATTAAGCGGTGGAACATTCGATGACGTCAATCGCCTAATTGAGCCGACGTTACTTGGCAATGTCACAGAGGACATGCATATTGCACATGAAGAAATCTTTGGACCGTTAACATTTTTGAAAGCGTATACATCGCTTGATGAGGTGCTACACTATATTCAGCAGCGACCAAAGCCCCTCGCATTCTATGTATTTAGTGACGATGAGGCATTCCAAGAACGTTGCCTACGCTACACATCTTCAGGTGGTGTGACGATCAATGGTATCGTCCAGCATAATACGTATTTAGAACTACCTTTTGGTGGTGTCAATAACTCAGGGCTTGGTAGCTTTCATGGCATTCATGGCTTTAAAACATTCTCACATGCTCGTTCGGTATTTGAAGCTTATTAAAAAAACACGCCATTCGCAGTTTGCGAGTGGCGCGTTTTTTTATGTCATGAAAAACGGTAGTACAATCCCACCGTATAAAAAGGCGCCTGCAATGACGAAGGCGGGGTGGAATTTTCGAATCATCAAAGCCCAGTAGGCCACACCGCCAATGAGTAAAAATTGTAGTGTGCCAATCGTTTGCAGAGACTCACGAGACATTTGCACGATAATCACAAACATCATAACTGCTAAAATTGGTTGAATTAATAGCGTCATCCCTTTAATGACTGGAGAAGCACGATGCTTTTGCAAATAATTCATTAAAATAATTAAGAGCACCACCGTCGGCACAATTGTCGCCGTCAACGCAATGAGGACACCCCATATGCCATATGTATCGTAGCCAACAAAGGCGGCAATTTTCGTCGCAATCGGACCTGGGAGTGCATTACCGAGTGCTAAGACATTTGAAAAGGCCTCATTACTAAGCCAGTGATAACGTTCAACAACCTCCTCGTAAATGAGAGGGATAGACGAGGGCCCGCCACCATAGCCTAAAATATTCGCCACAAAAAAGCCGATAAAAAGCTGAATCACGAAGCGTCGCCCCCTTTACGCCATCTCTTAACGCGCTCAACTAGCTTAAAGTGTGCCGCACCATATATTAAAAATAAAATGACTGCCACACCTGAATGAATATGAAGTACTTCAAGTAATAGAATGGCTATCGCGAAAAATACAATGCTCATAACAATGCCAAGCCCCTTGAGTGATTTTTGTGAGAATTGCAACGCCATTTCAAGTAGCATAATGACTACGACGGGCATTACGGCTGCAATCATACCAATCACAATTTTTGAGCTACTGAGCCAACCAACAATTGAGAGAAGCGCAATCATTAAAATAGAACTAGGGAGAATGTGGCAAATAACGCCCCAGATCGCACCGAGGGCACCATGCAGTCGATAACCTAAATAACCTGCCATTTTTGTGGCAATCGGGCCGGGTAGTGCATTCGCAATCGCTAATATTTCACTAAATTCATCATCATCCATCCAGTGATATTTTTTCACCGCTTCATGGCGAAATAGCGGCATGACGGATGGACCGCCGCCAAAACCAAAAATCCCAGCGCGTAGCATCGCTAGTGATAATTCCTTCATGCAATCCCTCCTTTAGTGTTTATTTTACATGAACTGGAAACGGGCGAATAGTAAAAAAAAGCGAGAATCGCATAATCGCGACGCTCGCTTTTTGTATTAAATAAATAAACCAACTAATGTAGCTGTGAATACAGAAACTAATGTAGCAGCGAATAAGATTTTTAAACCGTTTTTAGAAACGATTGCTGCTTTTTCACCGCTGATTGCTTGTAAAGAACCGGCGATGATACCAATTGAACTGAAGTTAGCAAAGCTAATTAAGAATACAGATACGATACCAACTGTTTTTTCAGATAGGTTCGGAATATGATCCATAAATTGAAGCATTGCAACGAATTCATTGGTTGCTAATTTAGTACCCATTGTTTGACCAGCTACTAAAATGTCTTGTGCTGGAACACCCATGATCCAAGCGATTGGTGCAAAGATGTAACCTAATACTTCTGTAAATGAAATACCGATTACTGCACTGAATAGACCATCGATTAAAGCCATTAAACCAACGTATGCAATCAGCATCGCGCCTACGATTAATGCAACCTTACCACCATCTAATGCACCGATAGAAATGGCTTCAAATAAAGATTTCGCTTCAGTAGCGTCTTTAATATCCACTTTTTCAGTATCTTTTTCAACATCTGGTGCAATCATAATACCGATAATTAAGCTTGATAATGCATTTAATGCCATCGCACCTAATACGTATTGTGCAGGAAGCATCGTAATGTATGATGCCATGATTGAAGCAGATACTGAAGCCATTGATGCAACAGAGATAACGATAATTTTGTTTGAATCCATTTTTAGGATTTGAGATTTGATTGCTAATAAACCTTCAGATTGACCGAAGAAAATATTATTAATCGCATGGAATGTTTTGACTGGAGAAACACCTGTAATTTTTGATAAAAATCCACCTACATATTTAATTAAAATAGGTAGAACGCGGATATAAGTCAAGATTGAAAGCAACATAGACGTAAAGATAATAATTAATAAAACATTAATGAAAAATGGTGAACCACCTTCTGGAATCCAACCGTCAACAACGAATGAAATCCCTTCACGACCATAGCTAATTACTTTCGTAATCCCGTTACTTACAGATTCGATTACTTTTAACCCAACCGATGTTTTGAACATCACTAATGTCAGAAGAATTTGTAATACGAACATAATACCTACCGCTTTAAAGTCAATCGCTTTGCGGTTATTACTCATTAGGTATGCGACGCCAAGAACGACGACTAAACCTAAAATTCCGATTAAAATAGACATGTTGATACCTCAATATTTAAGTTTTAAAATCTTACATTTCTTATCGTAGAGGTACGGACCATAAGTTGCAAGCGTTTTCGAGAAAAAAACATAAATATGATAAAAGTAAATATTTTTCATAAATAAACGCTATTTTAAAGATTTTTTATATTCTAATAAATTGAAGTTGTATGGACTATAAATCAAGTGATTGGTTGGTATCTTTTGAAGGTTTTACAGGTTCTTCCTTTCCGACAACTTTTTTCACAAAATTGTACACTGATTTTACTGTTGAACCAGTTTCCCAGTATTCCGCAGACTCTGCATGTACTTTTATTAATACAAGTTGAGGGTCGTCATAAGCTACATCAAACATTTTTTCATAGATAGGATTCCAAAATTCTTTTTTACGTGCTTCGTCATCGACAAATTCAGCAGTCCCGCTAATTGAAGCATACGATTTACTAGCAATTGCGACATTCACACGGTTATTGACATTAATTTCATCATACTTATCTGTATCTGTACGCGTAAGTAGCCAAATATCCCCATCAAATTCTACTTTTTGTAGTTGCATTGGTCGTGATACAAGTTTTCCATCTTCCTGCTGCGTTACAAGCATCGCAACAGATGCATCCTCAATAATCGATGTTAAATTGTCTCGAACTTTTTGGTATTCTTCTGTCATCGTAAAAACTCCTTTTGTTTTTGTCGTCTCTTAATTTGTTTGCCCTTTAGAAAATGGATTAAACAAAGTAATAAAAAATCACCGCCCATAAGACGATGATTTGAGTTTATAAAATAGGAGATAACATGCGCGAAACAGATTCTTTAAATTTCACCCATAACGAGCGAGATTCATACGATTCCTTCGTCATCTCAACACATACATTTAAATCTTCATGGAACATATCTGCCAGTTCTTTCGTGATTTTTTCATTGTACATGAAGCCATTAACTTCAAAATTTAAACGGAAACTGCGGTTATCCACATTTGCTGTCCCAACAGAAGCGATTTGATCATCAATGAGCACGACTTTTGAATGAATGAAGCCATTAGCATAGTGATAAACCTTTGCGCCTGATTCCATTAGGTCGCCTGCATACGAGCAGGTCGCCATGTAAACAAATGGATGGTCCGGTTTATCAGGAATCATAATGCGTACATCAATACCAGATAGTACCGCAATTCGTACCGCTTCTAAAAATGCTTCATCAGGAATGAAGTAAGGCGACTGGATATAGACATAGCGTTTTGCTTGTAAAATCATTTTAATATAACTGTTTTCAATACTTGAATATGGTGTATCGGGCCCACTAGAAACAATTTGCATCGCAACGTCTCCTGTAATGTAATGAGCAGGGAAGTAATGCGGCGCAAAGGATAAATCAAGTGAATTACCAGCTTGGTTCCAGTCCAGCATAAAGCGCGCCTGAAGTGCATGAACAGCTGCCCCTTGAATACGCATATGTGTGTCGCGCCAGTAGCCAAACTTTTTGTCTAGCCCTAAGTACTCATCGCCGACATTAAAGCCACCAATATAGCCGATTTGTCCATCGATAACGACAATTTTTCGGTGATTACGATAATTCATTCGGGGATTAATAAGCGGTAAGATGGATGGGAAAAAGACCTCAACCTCTCCACCCGCTTGAATCAATTCCTTAAAATGCCGTTTGCGCACATTTCGTGAGCCGAGCGCATCATAAAGGATACGCACCTCAACGCCTGCCTTGGCACGTTCGATTAGCGCAGCAGTAATTTTTTTGCCGATGCCATCTAGTTTGAAAATATAATATTGCACATGGATATGATCTGTCGCACTAGCAATATCACGCAGTAGCGCGTCGAATTTTTCATGACCATCATTAAAAAGTTCCACATGATTGTTTTTTGTTACGAGTGCATTATTCGTTTGTAAATTCATATGAATCAACTCACGTGCATTTTCGAAGTTTTCTATATTCAGCTCATCTTTTAAAACACGTGCTTTTTGATCATCAATCATTTCCTGAATACCAATGCTATCCTTTGGCATCCACCTACGTAAATGTTTTTGACGCAATGGTTTACCGATAAATAAGTAGAGGATAAAACCGATATACGGTAAAAAGAATAGCACGAAAACCCAAGCCCAGGCAGCTGATGGTTTTTTACGCTCCAAGAAAATAATGGTGATAGCAAGGATAATGTTCACCACAAGTAAAATGGCACTTATCGTACTCGATTTAAAAAGATAAAGATAAAAATCAGTCAATGTCTCACGCCCTTTTTATGCATATTTTTTCATATAGTATATAGTTTAACAGGAAAGCAGCTATTTGGAAAAAAACGCCGCGTTTTATTTTTAATGATTAAAGGAAAAGAGAGTAATAAAGGAGGAGGGAAAAAATGAAAGTATATAAATATCCAGTACGCGTTAATACAGTAGAAACAATTGATTTACCTTTAGGAGCCAAGCCACTTTCCATTGCATTTCAATATGACAAGGTATATATTTATGCGCTTGTAAAACCAGAAGAGCAAAAAACAGTATCTGTTCAAGTTATTGTAGCAGGAACGGGAGAACCACTACCAGAAGATATTGACACATTTACCTACTTGAATACGATACAAATGTTTGACCAGCAGTGGAATTTGCATGGGTTTTATAAAAAATAAATAAAATACATATCAAAATACCTAATTTATAAAAGAAAATTAGGTGTACATGCCGATATGGTTTTTTAGAGGATTCCCATATAATGAGTATAGTATGTTCATAGAAATGTACATTATCCTTTAAAAAAGAGATACCCGACGCCTGGGTATCTCTTTTTTTATGTGAAAAGACGTAATAACTTCGTCACTCAAAATAATCAAATCAACAAAAAAGCCGTGCCTTTAGACACGACTTTTTTTATTATTAAGATATT
>NZ_HE578959.1:337854-425450 GCF_000307285.2 Kurthia sp. Dielmo | reverse complement strand
ACACGACTTTTTTTATTATTAAGATATTGTTTTCGGCGGTTGTGTTTGCTCAGTTTCGATATCTGGAGCTTCTTCATGCCACCATAATGCATCTTCAGGATCTTGTTTCATCACTTCGCGTACTTCTTTTTTCGTTTCAACTGTTGGGTACGAGCCTTTTAATGCGCGACCTGACGTTTGAACGAATAATAAGCTAAAGACGATTAAGCCAATGATGCTGACCGCTGCTAAATAGTACGCTGGTGCAAGTGGATCGCCTGTTACATGGACTAAATAAGCCGATACAAGTGGTGTTGTCCCACCAAATATTGACACCGATACATTAAAGGTCAATGCCAGTGCACGATAACGAACATCTGAGAAGAATAAACTTGGTAGTAATGAAGGAAGTGTCCCTTCATAAAAACTTAGTAGGAAACCTAATAAGAAGACACCGGCGAAAATAAAGCCGACTTGGCCAACACCCATTAACATAAATGCAGGGATTGATAGGAAGGTTAACCCAACAAGGCCAATTTGAACAACACGTTTATTACCGAATTTATCACTCATGCGACCAAAGAATAATGCGAGTGGCATCATTAAGACCATTGTGATTAATAAAATGACTAAACTTGTTGTGTTATCAATGCCGATAACTTCGGTTAAATACGAAGGCATATATGACAGTACCATATAGTTGGTAATGTTAAAGAATGCCACGATAACAACACTTAATATTAAATCTTTTTTATAATGCTTTAAAATTTCTTTAAATGTTAACGGTTCTTCGTCACTTTCTTCTTGTGCTTGCTCCATTTCTTCAAAAATTGGTGATTCGTCAAGATGACGACGTAAATATAAACCAATTAGACCGATTGGTGCAGCGATGAAGAAAGGAATACGCCAGCCCCAAGACATCATTTGAGCATCAGATAGGGCGAACGTTAAAATGGTAACGAGACCTGAAGCGGCAATGAAACCAGATAAAGAACCGATTTCTAAGCCACTACCAAGCATCCCACGTTTTTTATCGGGAGATGATTCGGCGATATAGACCATCGCGCCTGAGTACTCCCCACCAGTAGAGAAACCTTGAATCATACGAGCGACTAATAATAGAATAGGCGCCCAAATACCAATTTGCTCATACGTAGGTAATAAACCAATCATTAATGTAGCAATTGCCATAATAATAATCGTTGTACTTAAGACAATTTTACGACCGTATTTATCGCCGATCTTACCAAAGAAGATGCCGCCAATTGGGCGAACTAAGAAGGCCACAGCGAATGTAGCGAAGGTGAAGACAAGTTGAAGACCACTATTATCAACACCAGCGAAAAATAACTGACTAATGACAACAGCTAAATAAGCATAAAGACCAAAGTCAAACCACTCCATCGCGTTACCGAGACCGGTGGCGACAACAGCCTTACGTGCTTTCTTGGAACTCACAACATTAATATCTTGCGGTTCCATATCTAAATTATTATTTTGTTGCATATTCTCTAAACAGCTCCTTTTGGGTTTGCTATTTTCGAGGATTGCAAAAGATATGTAGTACTTTAATTGTTGGGAAATAAAATAGCGGAAAAGTAAAACAACAATCTCAATCTTTTAAATCCTGATTTTGTTGTCGACAAAACAAAAATAAATCTACTCGAGGTTGTTCATATGTAGTAAAAAACTTTTTACGTGAACACTCTATCTATTCCCCACTGTTTTACTTTGAAACATAAAATAAAGAAGTTTTTATTTTCAGAAAATTAACCGGCTATTTTCATATAAATAAGAAGAAACAGAGGAAATTGAACTTAAATACAGTTACTTTCATTAATAAAATATGATTTTTTTTGAAAAAAATAAAAAATAATAAAAACAGGTTTAAGCTTTTATAAAAAGGGCTACATTATAAATGTACTTTTCATATTCTTCTCTTTGACCCCCAGTGGAAACATTGGGGGACTTTTTATTTTTACGCTAACAAAAGGTTATGATGAATCTGAGTGAGTACGTGCTTATATACGCACTCATTTTTACGCTTTAATATTTTTTTACACGTAACAAAAGTAGAAAATGCTGCTTTTGTTACGTGTATTTTTGATGGTGAATTTTTTAGTAAACTCGAGTAAAAGCTCATTCTACTTTTTATTTAGCTTATATTGGCAATTCGGATAAATGCACGAAGTAAAATCGGCTATTTTCAGTTTTGAGAGGTGAATTGGTGTCATTTACGCGAAACAAACTAGATGTCATTGAAAGAACGTTGATATAAAGATTAGCGGAAGAAATAATAAATAGTCTAGACTATATAAAATTGGGCAAAGTAAAACCAGCTCTCTGCGGCTGTATACCGAAAAAAGCTGGCGAAATAAAGCTAGTTTTTACGCGCGTATGCCATCAAGTAGCGTTATTGTAAAGACATGCATCTCTTTTATTAAATCAAAATCCTCTGCATGAATAAGCCAATCATACACATTGGCACGCATCGCCCGTTGAATCATTTTTTCAATCGCTTCAAATGACAGATCCTTACGGAAAATATTTTGTTCCACGCCTTCTTCTAAATAACGACGAATCAGTTCAAAAATCGTCCGCTGTGGGTGAATTAAATAATGCACATGCTCGACTTGATTCGTCATCGCTGCTGTATAGACAGTGCGCATAATGTCTTTGCCAACGACAGTTGTTAAATAAATCATTTGTTCATCGTATAGTGCAATAATTTTCTGTGGTGGACTTAAGTTTTCATCGATTTTTTTTGCGGCCTCTACATAATGTGCATCAAATTCCTGAAATTTTTCGAGCACAATATCGTATTTTGTTGCAAAGTGAGTGTAAAAAGTTCCTTTTGAAACGCCACAAGTTGTCGTAATTTGTGCAATCGATACATGCTCAAATCCTCGTTTTGCAAAAAGTTTTAATGCGGTATCTAAGAGCTTTTGACGCGTCTCTAGCGCCTTTTTCTTTCGGTCGGTTGTCAAAAAATCACTCCTTTTCTCTAAAAAGTTAAAAAATTATCGTTGACGAATGAATTTTCTATCGTTTATGATTTAAGTGACCGAGGTCAGTGAAATAATCATACGAGAAATTTATATTTTTTTCTAGTGTATTTTCAGAATTTTTTAAAATTTAGGGAGGCGAACGATATGGAAACAACAGGAATTCAAACATTAACGCATTTTATCGGAGGACAAAACGTAGAAGGGCAGAGCGGACGATTTGGTGATGTCTTTAATCCGACAACTGGAGAAGTCATTGCGAAAGTACCACTCGCGACTAGAGAGGAAACACGTGAGGCCATTGCAGAGGCACAGGCAGCATTCCCGGCATGGCGTGATGTCTCTGTCGCAAAGCGTGCGCAGGTTTTGTTAAATTTCCGCAATTTATTAACACAACATTTAGATGAGCTCTTAGCTATTATTTGTCGTGAAAGCGGAAAAACGATAGAAGATGCGAAAGGCGAAGTGACGCGTGGTATTGAATCTGTTGATTTAGCAATCGGCGCTCCGCATTTAGTGAAAGGGGAATATTCGGTCAATGTTGGTGGGAATATTAATGCGTATTCTGCAAAATATCCACTAGGCGTTGTCGCGGCAATCTCGCCGTTCAATTTCCCAATTATGGTACCGCTTGCACAAACAAGTATGGCAGTGGCAGTCGGGAATGCGGTCATTTTAAAAGCTTCTGAAAAAGTGCCAATGACAGCATTATTTATTAGTGAGCTATGGAAAAAAGCCGGCCTTCCAGATGGCATTTGGACGGTAATCAATGGCGATAAAGATGCGGTGAATGAATTACTCGAACATAAAGCGATTAAGGCGATTTCATTTGTTGGTTCAACACCTGTTGCAAAATATATTTACGAAACAGGGGCAAAATACGGCAAGCGTGTCACAGCACTTGGCGGCGGTAAAAATAATATGGTTGTCATGCCAGATGCGGATTTAGAACAGGTGGCAGAAGCCTTTATGGGCGCGGCATACGGTGCAGCATCACAGCGCTGTATGGCATTATCAACGATTATGCCCGTAGGACAAGAGACGGCTGAGCGCTTAGTCGCTATTTTAAAACAAAAAGTAGCAGCGTTAAAAGTAGGCTCCTATGAAGAGGCGGATACCGATTTCGGCCCGGTGATTTCAGCGCAGGCGAAGGAAGCGATGCTTGCGGCGATTAAGAAGGGGGAAGAAGAGGGCGTCGAAATCGTTTGTGATGGTCGAGAGCTTCCTATCGTCAACGAATCAAAAGGTTTCTTCATTGGCCCGACCTTATTTGACCACGTAAAGCCAGGCATGGATGTGTATGAGCAAGAAATCTTTGGCCCGGTGCGTAATATCGTACGCGTGGAAACACTTGATGAAGCCATTCAGCTCATTAATGAGCATGAGCTTGGCAATGGCGTGACGATTTTCACAAATGATGGCTATGCTTCACGTAAATTTACGACAGAAATCGATGTGGGCATGGTCGGTGTCAATGTGCCAATTCCGATTCCAGTTGGCTATCATAATTTTGCAGGCTTTAAAGATTCACGCTTTGGCGAGGGGCATATGTTTGGCCCAGATCAGGCGCGCTTCTTTACAAAAACAAAAACCGTATCGGAACGCTGGCCAGAAGCGGGCTCTCAAATGGGCTCTACATTCGCGTTCCCAAGTAATGATTAGGAGGGTTTCAGATGGCATACACAGTACATTCTCCGGCAAAAATTGTTTATGGTAATGGCGCCTTTCAAACTCTTGGGGACCATGCGCAAAAATTAGGGACGACCGCGTTAATTATTAGTGACCCGATTATGGAAGATTTAGGGGTTGTGGCACAATGTGCAGCGCATTTAAAGCAAGCCTCTGTAGCGTATACAGGGGTGACATCAGAGCCACTAGACGTTTATGTAAATGAGGGACTTGCGCTTTTACGTGAACATCAATGTGATGTCATTGTCTCTATTGGTGGCGGTAGCTGTATTGATACGGCAAAGGCCATCTCGGTTGTGGCAACAAATCGCGGCTATATTGGGGATTATATGCACGGTGCGACGCCCATTACCGAGCTACCGATTCCGCATATTGCGATTCCGACAACAGCGGGGACGGGTAGTGAGGCAACCGATGTGACGGTTATTACGAATACTGCAGAAGACATTAAAATGATGATTAAAGATGCAGCCTTTATGCCAGATGTGGCACTTGTTGATGCACAGCTAACAGTATCGTCACCACGGCATATTACCGCTGCAACCGGCGTTGATGCGATGAGCCATGCGATTGAGAGCTTATTATCACGCAAAGCGCATCCATTTTCGAATCAATTGGCGCTGTCTGCTATTGAATTAATTACCGCGAACTTACTGCCGGCATATCGTGATGGTCACAATTTGGCGGCACGTGAGGCGATGTCACTCGGCTCGTTGCAAGCGGGGATGGCATTTTCAAATGCTTCTGTGGCGCTTGTACATGGCATGTCTCGCCCAATCGGTGCACTATTCCACGTCCCGCATGGTATTTCAAATGCGATGCTGTTACCAGCGGTGCTTGAATTTTCAAAGGAAAACTGTACGCCGCAGCTTGCAAAAATGGCGCCGTTTTTTCATTGAGCAAACAGCCGATCTGAGCGAGGAGGAACTTGCTGATGAAGTCATTCAGGCTGTAAAAGCATTATGTCGTAGCTTAGACATTCCAAATTTAAAGGGTTATGGCATTGAGAAAGCGGCGTTTTATGCAGCAATTCCAAAAATGGTCGTTGATGCGATAGCCAGTGGCAGTCCAGCGAATAATCCGCGCATCCCGACAGAAGAAGAGCTAGCGCAGCTGTATAAGGATGTTTATCATTATGTGTTTTAATGAGGTGTTGTGATGAAGGACCAACAGCAGGCATATGAGCAGCTCATCGCTGTTATTGACAAATATATTCCTGTAGGCTTTAAAAAATGCGAAGAGCATGGTGGCACTCACTATGTTGTGCCACTACGTGATTACCCAAAAGGTTATCATGTGACGCCCGGTACACCGCTTCCTTTTTTAAGCGTAATTCCGCAAAAGCATCATATTGGGGTGTATCATATGGGCATCTATGCCAATCCGGAGCTACTACAATGATTTACGACGCGCTACAAGGAAGAAGTGTCAACGAAATTACAAATGGGAAAAAGTTGTATTCGTTTGACGAATGCGACGCATATTCCGTATGAGCTATTAGGCGAATTAGTCGAGAAGATGACGCCTGATGCGTGGATTAAAGTATACGAACAACGCTAAATAAAAGCCTTCTAAGGAGTGTCCCCTAGAAGGCTTTTTGTTTATTTATAATACGTTAAGAGGCTGCTTAGGCGTAGTAGATGACTCATATCACCCTTTGATTTCAATTTTCCCATCAAGAAAGCTGTTTGTGGATTCATTTGCCCCGTTGTAAGCTTTTCAAAATTTTTACTAGAAATTGATACGGTACAGTCGGGTGCCTGCGCATCCTTTGCGACATGTGCATTATTGCCATCAAATGAAATGAGCGTGCTTTCTTCTGTATCGGTAAAGTCAAATTAAATACGTGCATTGTAACCTTTTAAACCAGCTGGGTCTTGCTGAATTTTTGATAAAAATTGTTCCATCGCTTGTTTTGTCATCTAACTACCTCCCTGTTTCCTCTCATCATAAATTAATTTCTAAAAATTTACAATTCATTCGTAAGGAAATCGACAATATCGTCATGAATTTCAGGAATACGCGCTAATGATAAAAGATGCCCAGCCTCCTTATAGCCACGTAACTGCTTCGTTGTAGAGGCAAGTCCGTCATAAATTAACTGGGCACTATGCTGATAAATATGCGCGTCCGCTTCGCCGTACAAGATAAGGGCAGGACAGTTGATATTCGCTAGTAAATCAGATGTCGCTAAAATAAATTGCTGCAGCGCATGTAATTTATGCTCAGGACGAGGGAAGTGCGTCGCCACAAAATGAAAGGCTTCTGGCTCAGGGATGTCGCGCATGCGTAAATAATATGTTGTATAGGCTTTTACGCGTGACTCTAGGCCGCTAAGCTCCCGTTCGACAATGGGCGATGACATCGTCACAAGTGCTTGCGGTGCCACTTCATCTGCTAAATGGAGTGCAATGACGCCACCGAGTGATTGACCGACAATCGCAATTTTTTCATAGCCTTGCTGTTGTAAAAACAAATACGCCTCGCGCGCTGTTTGTAGCCAGTCTGCAATACCTGTTTGGAAAAATTTTTCTGGATGCTGCCCATGCCCTGCATAAATTGGTGCAAGACAAGTAAAGCCTGCTTTATGTAAATGTTTTGCTGTACGTTTCATTTCATTGGCTGTGCCCGTAAAGCTATGAAGCAGTAGCACCGCATGTTTACCGCCTGCTAAAAATAAGCGCTCAGGGGATTTAATGTTCATGTTGTAACCTCTTTTCTAAAAAAAGCCTATCACACAATGAAATGAACGTATAATACATTATTTTTAATAAAATCATGCGAAAAATGCATAAGTGAAATGTGTATATATTTTCTAATCTAGTACTAAAAATCTAGTATCTATGAGCTGTTCGCCCTGAATTAAGCAAAATTTCTAAATGGAAGCGCTTTAATGGAGTATAATACATCGTAATCATAAAAATCATGCGCAAGTTACATAAGGGGTGACGTGATAATGGAATGGCATCATTTTCATTATTTTAAAGTTTTAGCAGAGATGGAACACATGACGCGAGCAGCAGAGAAGCTTTCGGTATCACAACCAGCATTAAGCCGTGCTATTATGCGAATTGAAGAGGAATTGGATGTGTCACTATTTGATCGTAATGGCCGTTCCATTCGATTAAATAAATTTGGCGAGCTCTTTTTAGAAAGTACCAATCGCATCATTTTAGAAATGGAAACAGTCAAAACACGTTTGTCAGAAATGAGTGGTGTTGAAACCGGTGAGGTAACGCTTGGATTTCTTCATACGGTTGGTGCGACTTATTTATCGCTCTTTATGAAGCAATTCAAAGACACCCATCCGAATGTGCGCGTGAAGCTCGTTCAAAACAATTCACAGGCACTCAAAAATTTATTAGCACAAGGTATTATTGACCTATGTGTCACAACGCATGTAGCCACTGAAAAAAATATTGAATGGCAGCCGCTATTAACAGAGGAATTATTTGTGACGTTGCCACGGACACACCGCTTCGCAGGACGAGAAACATTGACCGTAAAAGAATTACAAGACGAAACGTTTATTTTATTAAAAGAAGGCTTTGCGCTTCGTCATTTATCAAATGATTTATTGAAAGAAGCGGGCATCCAAGTAGCCATTAGCTTTGAAGGAGAAGAAGTTCAAACGATTGCAAGCTTCGTTGCAGCAAATCTCGGTATTTCATTTTTACCAAAATTAACGCATTTAGCCTTTAATGATCTCGTGCAAATTCCGATTGAAGGAAAAAAAGCAGCGCGTCATATCGGCATTTGCTCAAATAAGGAAGTCGTCGAAACAGCTGTCGTGCGGGAAATGAAAGAGCAGCTTGTTCATTATTTTAAAGGATTTCCAGAGCTGTAAGAGATGCTAAAGGGCAACTGCTCTTAAAGAAAAGGCACTCAAAAACAGTATTTTGGCCGTATTTAAAACTGCATTGAAACGTTCCTCATTTCATTATTTCCTCAAAAGAAGTATGATAAAAATAATACTTTTTTGATATTTAAGGGAGGCATACAATGAGTAAAAGTTTAAATACGCCAGAAGCCATTTTACTAACCGGCTCTTTTTTGATGGTTTTATACATTTTCGATGAATTAGTGGAAGATTATCACGTACCATTTTTATGGCTTGTTTTTCCGCTTATTCTATTGGTCCTAGCGATTTTTTCATACGTTAAACGAGAGGCCACCGATGACAAGTAGATACATACTAAAAAGAGGCTTTGACATACGTATAAAAACAACCGTTCATATGAGCATAAGAAAAACCGGAATCACGCTATAGCGCGATTCCGGTTTTTCGTTGCGAACGCTAAAAAAGGAAAATGACGTGTTTTATCCCAGCCTCTTTTTACATATATTAGCCGTTTAAAGTCGCAACTTGTGCGAGCTGTGTGCTCATTTCCTGGATATGCTCAACCGCTGTTGTGACAGAATCACTCAAGGCTTTTTGTGTAGATACAAGGGAATTAATACGGTCCATATGCATTAAAATCGTATCAATTTGCACTTTTAAATCGGTTAAACTTTGCTCAATATCTTCTGTGGCACCCGCACTATTTAGCGCTAGTTTACGCACCTGATCCGCAACGACGGCAAAGCCTTTTCCTTGTTCACCCGCACGCGCAGATTCAATTGCGGCATTTAAGCCCAATAAATTCGTTTCATCTGCAATGCCACGAATCATCGATGAAATATTTTGGGTATTGTCCGCACGTTGATGAGCATCAATTGCGGCATGCGCTGATTGCTGCTGAGCATTCGTCAATTCGCTTACATGATTTTTCATATCTTGCATAGCGTAGGTCATTTCATCAATACTTGCATTTAATTGTTGGATGCCTGCTTTCATATGCTCTCCGCGTTCCTTTTCCTGACTTTCTAGTGTGATATCACGCATCACACCAACGATATGTTCCACGATGCCATCTGTATTACATGTAATAATAATCCGATTGCTCATCGCAATATATTGCCCGCGGCTATCTCGTACGCGGTACAGCAACTCGCATTGTGCTTTTCCGTTTTGCTTCGCTTCTCTAAAACATATTTTAAATATAGGATTTGTGCCATCGCGGTCTGTTGGATGGATGAGATTTGCAAAATCCTTATACGTTTGTGGCTGTGTCGTTTTCGTATAACCAAAAGCTGTTAAAAATTGCTCTGAAAACCACACGGTATTTTGAGCATCTGCTAAGTTTTGTGGATTTTTCACTTGGACATGCCAAGGTGATTCATACATGACTTCGGTAATTAATCCATGTTTTTCAAGTAGTTGCACTGAGCGCTGCTTTTCAATATGTTGAGCGGTTAGATCGTGAATGACGCCATAGCATTTACTAAGTTTTTGCTCCTTATAAAGAAGCTGAATATGACAATCGATATAGCGGATTTCTCCCAGTGGTGTCACAAGGCGACATTGCGCTTCAATACGCTCTGCTGTTGTTTGAAGCGCAGTCGCAAGTGCATTTTTAATATGTACGACATCATCTTCATGAATAAAATGCATAATGGAACGCTTTGTATCATCGCCAAGCGTTCCTGTTAGCGTTTTCAATTCATCGCTCATTATTAACTTTGTGTCCGTATGCATCAAATCACCATGCATAACATCTGCAACCCAATAACCACTATTTGCTGCACTGCAAATCGTTGAAAATAAATAATCATGCTGTGCAAGGCGTTCATGCTGCTGTGTTATATAAGAAGTTAGTTTTTGAATAAGTTGTTGTTCGTGAGGAGAGAGGTGTTGAATCGCAGCGGTAAGGTTAAGGTTTCCGCCCGCTTCGAGATTTTCGACAAATGATTCGATAACGGCTAAAAGTGGAGAGGAACTAGCCTTTGCTGTGGTTTGTAAAAATGAGAACATATTACCCCTCTTTTCTAAGTTTGTTTATGAATAATTTACTATATTTTGGCATAAAAAACAATAAAAGTTTAAAATTTTATCGATTTAAACCACGAAGGAATGATATGTTGAAAGCCATGGTGGTCCTGAATCATCCGCTCAACATGAGGCAACGTTGTTTGTAGTTGGCCGATATTATCCGCCCAAATGATAGAAGAGAAGGCAAGCATACCGGCATATAGCGTGTAAAGTGTCCAAAAATCATCAGGCAAGTGGTGATCATAGTAGCCTTCAAGTAATCCAATGCAAAAAGGAATGCTATGCTCTCTACTAAAGAGGCCGAGTTTTACAAAATCCCAAACCGGGTCACCCCAATCAAAGCGCCCAAAATCGATAACACCCGCGTAGTGGCGGTTATGAATAATTAAATTAGGCAAATGAAAATCATCATGCTGTAAATGGGTAGGGCGCCCGTTTAATAAATGGAGATGTGCATTGATAAATTGCTCGACTGCAGGCATAAAATCATATGTGTACCCTCGTTCATAATACGTTTTTCGGTAACGCTCATATTTAGTTTTTTGATAGCTTGCCCATGTATTTTCCTTTGCTTTAATCGCATGAATGCGACGTAAATCAGCGCTTGCATCCACACCGACTTGATATTGCTCTGTCGCTGTAAGCGTGCCAATTGTATCCTCTGCATCCAATCCTTCTAAAAAGCTCGTTATCATATAATTTGGTCCAATTTCTAGCGGCTCATAGGTCTGTGTACCAGTAGAAAAAAGTTGCTGTAGCAATGAAAATTCCTGCTTTTTTTGTGTGTATTGCTGCGGATCAAATTGTCGATAAAGGCATTGTTTTTGCTCATAATGCACGAGCCATTTTTCTTCTCCAGAAAATCCTTTGGTTATTTTTTTGATCTTTTCCATGTCTACCCTCCGCTATCATTAAGTTGGTCTTATTCTAACGAGAATGATAAAGAAATTCAATAATTGAATAGTGGTTCATAAGGAATTAGCATTAAATGGAATATAAAATATATGTCATACGGTATATTTTTTAGAAAAAAGCTACACAAAGTAGAAAAAATGAGTTAATATGTATAAGAACTAGCGAAAGTGGTTTTTTTATGGAGAAAACTCTACAGGCGTTATTAGGAAATGAAGCGGAAACATTTTCTATGCTCCTTTGCTAGTCAAATCCCTATTTTTAAATGCCTAACCAGTTGGGCGCTGGTGCTAGCCTAAGCAAAAACGTCCAATGCAATTTGTTACACGGTAAATCCCTTACCGCATACCAAACCTCTATCACAAAACAAAGGCGTCTTTTCCATGAGAAAGGGCGCTTTTGTTCCTGTTATAGAGAAAAAAACTGTTAAAGGAGGACACATAAATGCAGCGGGAAATTTCTTTTGCCAATCTACAAACGCATTTACATAGTTGTTCTTTTACACAATTAAAAATGAATTGGATGCAATTAATTGAGGAGTTTTGTACGAATACAACAACCTTCGCCCTTCTTTGGAAAATGTCAGACCGTACGCATTTTGAGCAATTACAGGGAAATGACTATTATTATGAGGTACATGATTTATATGCGCCCATGTCTGAAATTATCAAAATATTACAACAAATGAAATGGCAAGAACGTGGCTATGTACAAAATCTCGTAGAGTCACCAAGTGCGTATGAGGAGTTAATTCAATTAATTTTAAGCATGCTAGAATTTCGGGTAAACAATGCAGAGGCTGAAAAAGTACAACACCGTCTCCTCAAAGCGCATGTGCTCGAGCTCCAAGTAGAAGATGCCACCGTTAATGAATTACTAACACATGCCACAACGTCGATTAAATATGTTCTTTAAATTCTAACAATATAAAAAGCGCGTCTAACCATTTTATTCGTTAGACGTGCTTTTTTGTACGGATTTATTAGCGATAGCTATTAATAAAATCAATTAAAGCTTCTTTTGGTTGATAGCCACCAGTTTTTGCAACTACTTCGCCGTCCTTCAATAACACTAATGTAGGTACAGACATTACTTCATATTCACCTGCAGTAGCAGGGTTTTCTTCGACTTCTAATTTTACAATCGGCACATCAATTTCTTGTGCTAGTTCTTCTAACACAGGTGCTAACATTTTACACGGTCCACACCAAGTTGCCCAAAAATCAACAAGTACAAGCCCTGATTTTGTCTCTTCATAAAATGTTTGATCCGACGCATTCACAATTGCCATCGTTATAGCCTCCTTTAATATTGTCTTTATTTTAGCACGATATGTGTTTAATTACTGAAAGATAGGTTAATTATTTTATAAGGGGGAATCGAGTATGATGAAATTATTATGGATACCCATTGTGCTATATTTAGTCGCATTAGGGGTTTTTATTACAAGAGCAACGAGCCGAGGCACAGATGAAGGTATTGCAGCTCAAATTTTAGCGGGACAAGGACTTGCTTTACCAGTATTCTTCTTTGCATTTTTATTTATTTGGTTCTTTAATCGTCGCAAAAAACGTCAAGACCATAAAAATAATGTTTAAGGAGGTGTCAGCTTATGAGTGACCGAATGAACAAGGAAGATAAGAAAAAAGATACAGATTTTAAGCGTATGGATAGCCCAGATCAAGTGAATTCAGATACAGAAAGTCTTTTTGATAAGGATGAGGAAATGATGTTCGTTGACCCGATTCCTGTAGAAGAACTAAATGAAAAAGTGAAAGATGAAAAACTGGAAAATCGTGAGGATACAAAAAGCACGTCCTCAAGCTCAAAAAAATATAAGCATGATAAGTAAACTGTGCAAAAAAGCGTTCCCACTAAGGTGGGGCGCTTTTTTTAGAAAAAATTGCCCTATTCATGATAATTTTATCCGTATAATGACTTATCTTTTGTATTTTTGTGAGAAAAATCATTGAAATTGATAATCATTTTCAATTATGATTCTTTTCGAGATAAAATGAAAATGATTATCAAAGGGAGTACATAGAAATGATGAAAAAAACACTTGCAACGGCGGCAACAGTTGCCCTAACAGCATCAACAAGTTTACCAACAACATTATCAGCACAGGCAGAAACAACAGTAGAAACGACACAATTACTTGTTCAACATAAAGAAAATGCAGAAATTTCAACAAAACAAGCGAAAGCATTGAACGCAGAAATTGTTTCTGAACATGATCAAACAACGGTTATCGACGTTGCCGTATCAGATGTAGATGAAGTAGTTGAAACATTAGAAGCAGATAAAGATATTGAGTTTGTAGAAGAAAACAAAATTTATACAATTGCTGATGATACAGCAATGAATGATGAATTTTATACAAATCAATGGAATTTAAAAGCGATTGATACAGAAAATGCTTGGAAACAAGCTGAAGACGCTTCAAAAGAAGGTGTAACAGTCGCAGTTTTAGATACTGGTGTGAAAGCAACACATACAGATTTAGCTGGTCGTGTACTTGAAGGTGCAACATTTGTTGACAATGCAGCAGACAATAAAACAGGTAACGATGACCAAGGTCACGGAACATTTGTATCAGGTATTATTGCTGCCAATGCGAATAATGAAAAAGGGATTGCGGGTGTCGTTGGGAAAGAGGATGTCACAATTTTACCTGTAAAAGTGATGGCGAAAAATGGTGAAGGAACAGCAAATGATATCGCTGAGGGGATTCGTTATGCGATTGACCAAAAAGTAGACGTTATTAATATGAGTCTTTCAGGTGAATACAGTGAAGCAATCGATACAGCCGTACAGGAAGCTGCACAAGCAGGCATCGTTGTTGTAGCTGCTTCAGGTAATGGCGGTGGGAATGCAGATACAAATTACCCTGCAGCACTTGATAATGTACTTTCGGTTGGTTCTGTATCCAAATCAGACCAAGTTTATGCTGGCTCGAACACAGGTGAAACAGTCGATTTAGTTGCACCAGGTGTTGGGGTAGTGAGTACATCACTTGCTGGTGACCTAGGGGACGAAACGGGTTATTATACGACAGGCACTGGGACATCTTATGCGGCACCACACGTCGCAGCAGTTGCCGCTTTATACAAAGCCCAGCATAAAGATGCCTCTGCAAATGAAGTGTCAGAAGTATTAACAAAAACAGCGACAGACTTAAATACAGAAGGCCATGATAGAGAAACAGGTTATGGTAAAGTAAATGCCGCAAAAGCATTAGAAAATAATGTCTCAATCGATGCCTTCACTGTAAACGCGCCGAAGAAAAACGCGGATGTTATTGGCGTGACACCTATCAGTGTGTCAACAGCAAATGATGCGGTACAAACAATGAGCGTATTTGTCGGTGATAAAGAGGTAGCAGCAGGTACAGTAAAAGATCATCAATTCACAAGCTCATTTGATACAACGGCATTTGCAGACGGCGATTACACGGTAACAGTGAAAGCCTATGATAAAGATGGCGTAGAATTAGATGCATTAGAGCGTACAATTCATATTAAAAACGCGCCAGTTTCAGGCTATATGTTTAGTGTTCAATCACCAAACGGTAATGTAGCAAAAGGTGCGACAGTGAAGCTATACGAAAAAGACGATGAAGGTCATTATTCAGAGCTTTGGACAGGCGGTACGGATAATGCAGGCGCTGTACGTGTACCAAGCTATGTCGGTACAGATTTAAAAGATGTGCGTGTTGTTGTACAAGGTAAATTTGACGACGCAGAAGGCAAAAACTCATGGTTCATGTATTCTCGTGAATTAAATACAACAGGTGCAATTACATTAACAAGCGATGATACACAAAAAGTAGCACTTGAAACAACAGGTAAAGACGGCAAAGGCATCGATGGCGCGCAATACTTCATTACAATGAAGGACGATGAAGGAAATACAGTCGGTGAAATGACAGACATTAATAAACTAGGTGCTAGCGAAAGCCCAACCGTTTATTTAGATAAAGGCGCATACAACATTTTTGCTTATGCAAAACAAGATGGCGATACGTATTTCTTATCTAAAACAGATGAAAAAATCACAGCACCCGGAAGTCTGACATTTGATACAGCACAAGCAGGCCAAATCACTGTGAATAACGATAATGGGAAATTAGAAAATGCGGTGTTATATGTTTATAACGATGCAATGAACGAAGCATTTGGTGAAGGAATCGCAACAGGCCGTAATTTCTATGTAACACCTGGTGACTACCAATACTTAATCGACGCTGAAGTGGCAGATGATACGAATGATGGTAAAGGAAACTGGATTTATTCATTCGCTGAAACAACAAAAGCAACCGTTAAAACAGGAGAAACAACAAAACTACAAGCTGGCGGTCAAGTCGATATGACATTAGAAGCAGACCAAGAAGCAGTCGCACGTTATGCTAAACAACGTAATGTAGCGTATATTGAGCGTGATCATGCCAATGATGCCTATAAAGCGGATCAAGCCTTCTATACAAAACAAATGTTTAGCGATGCATACGGGAACCAATTAGTAGGGATGAAACGTGGCTCATTAACAGAGGAAGATGCGCTTTACAAAAAAGATGTGGAAACAGGAAAAACCGAAATCAAAGCAGATGACGAAGAATGGAAAATCGAATCAAAAGATTTCGGTAATATTTATGCAAACTATAACATCAAGCGTAATAGTGACGGCAAAGTCTTATTAGATAGTGATACGAAAAATGCTACAAATCCTGCCAATCGTATGTATTATATGTATTCATTTATCGTTTTAACATCTGTAGAGTATACACAAGGTACGTATGATATTACGGTATCAGCGAAACCGAGCCCATTAACACGTCAGGCTGCAGATGCAACAAAAGGTCTTGAAAAAACCTTAACGATGAATTTAGTGGATTCTGGCGCAACATTAGCGCTAAAAGATGCAGAGGGTGCCAATGTCGCCACGTATACAACATTATTACGTGCTGAAAAAGATGAAAATGGCAACATCGAATGGAATCAATACTATAACCGTAACTCAGATAGCACGAAAGTGTTAAATATTCCAGATAATTTAAAAACAAGTAGCTTAGAAGGCGGAAATATCGCTATCATCCGCTATAATGTACCAAATTCAGGCGGGAAATTCGGCTTTATCTATCGTCAATTTGACGAATTGTCAGATTTACAGCAAGATATTACAATTCCAGAAAATATGACAGAAGTGACGGTTGATCCAAAAGATGGCGACCAAGCGATGAATAATATTTCGACGAAGCTATTAATGATTAAGAAGAAAGTAACTGTAGACGGTCAAGAAGCGTATCCAACAGCGAATACACTACAAGTGTACAAACATAGCTCTGTCTTTTTAGAAGCAGAAAAAGATAATGGTTATGTTATCGAAGGGAATTATGTGACATTACCAGATGCAGAAGGGAAGCAAGATAACTACTATTTCTTAAATGATAAAGTGACTGTAGATGATACAGAAGGTGCGAATAACACCGTAACATTCAACAAACAAGATTTAGCACAAGTGAAAATTAAAGCAGATACAGAAGGATTTAAAGATTTCCGCGGGGCAATTTTATATCCTTATAATAAATATAGCGATTCATTCACGGCGACATTACGTACAGGTCATAACTTCTATGTACCTGCCGATTTAAAAATGAATATGCAAGTACGTCTTGGCTTTGGTGATACGGAAAACAACAATAAAATTTGGAATTACTACTTCTCAAAAGGAACGCAAAGCTTTACAACAGGCGATGTATCTACTTGGAAAGTTGGCGGTCAGTTAACAACAGAGGTTGAGTTACCAAAAACAACATATAAAGCAGGCGAAGAAGTAAGTGCTTCAGCGCATATTAATGATGCGTATGGCAACCAATTATCCTCTGTATTAGTTAACCAAACAAATGACTACACAATTGCAGATGAAGAAGAGCAAGGTTCATATGTGCTTCGTAATGGCCAAGTGTCGTATGAAGTAGCGCATGGTAGTGAAACACATGCCGCTGTATCTGGTAGCGTTAAACCAGTTGCTTCTATTATAGATGCAGAGGGGAATGTTGTATCAAAAGCTTCAGATGAAATGTTCTACAACCATATTCATGGTCTAGATGCACCAACACAAGCAGGCGATTATACATTACAACTTGCGATTGCAGGTAGCCCATTAGGTGCTGTGAAATCAGCAGCTAAATTCAAGGTAGCAGCATCCACTGTCATTGTGCCACCAGTAGCACCGACGCCAAACACACAAGTTTCGGATAAAACAGGTGTAATCACAGGTAAAACAACACCAGGTGCAACAGTAGTTGTGAAAATTGGTGACAAAGTCATCGGTGAAGCGATTGCAAATGAAGCGGGTAACTTTACAATTAAGGTACCGAAACAAGCTGCGGATACAAAGCTAACCCTTATTGCATCTAAAGACGGTAAAGAAACGATAACAACAATTACAGTAGCAGATAAAACAGCACCAAAGGTAACGTCTGTCAAAGCATCAAATAAGATTGTTGTCAAAACAGAAAAAGGTGCCACAATTAAGTTAACAGTTGGCGACAAAACATATACGAAAAAAGCCAATAAAGATGGTGAATACACGTTCACAATTAAAAACTTAAAAGGCAATGCAAAATGGCGTATGACTGTAACGGACGCAGCAGGTAATGAAACGAAAAAAACAGGTAAAGTAGTCGATGCCGTAGCACCAGCAAAACCAAAAGTAATTACAAAGGTAAAATCATCGACAAAAACAATTAAAGGCACAGCAGAAGCAGGTTCACGCGTTTACTTATACAAACATAGTAAAGTCATCGCAACTGCGAAGACAGATAAAAAAGGAAACTACGTACTGCGTCTACCAAAACAAAAAGCAGCAACAACACTTTATGTAAAAGCGAAAGATTCATCAAGCAATTATTCAAAAGGTACAAAAATTGTTGTAGCAAAATCAAAATAACTGATAAAAAAGCCGGAGTCACTGGATAAGTGATCCCGGCTTTTTTTAGTATTGTTTTTCAATCCAGTCAATCGCTTCCGTAATTACCGCATCTTTGTCGACCTCATTAAAAATTTCATGCATTAAATGGGCATAAATTTTAAGTGATTTATTTGTAGAATGAATATCACCAAAAAACATGCGTGAATCTTCCTCACTGACAAGGCCATCATCTGCACCATGTAGTAAAAACACAGGATCTACAAATTGTGCGTGTGCTTCTTTTAACCAGTCCACCCCTTCGCCAAATACGTGATTAATAAGGTCAACGGAAATTTCTTTCTCAACAAGCGGGTCCTC
The DNA here is from genome assembly GCF_000307285.2 of Kurthia sp. Dielmo. Classification (NCBI taxonomy): domain Bacteria; kingdom Bacillati; phylum Bacillota; class Bacilli; order Caryophanales; family Caryophanaceae; genus Kurthia; species Kurthia sp. Dielmo. Next base: position 406,703 of record NZ_HE578959.1, on the reverse strand, counting down.
CGTATAGGCTTTTACAACAGCTGGGTCACTACAGACGCCATCACCTAATTCATTCGCAAAATATGTGCCCATGCCATCTAGTGGTAGCTCACCCACAAGCTTCGTATTATAACGAGTTAGCGCTCCAGAAAGCACAAAGCCATTTACCGTACCAGGATATTTTGTGCCATAGGCGGCTGAGGCAAAGCCACCCATACTATGACCAATAAGGAATAGCGGGAGTTGCGGGTTTTCTGATTTTGCTTTGTTGACGACCGTGCGCACATCCTCGATAATATCGTGGAAATCTTTATAAAAAACGCGCTGCCCTTCACTACGGCCATGACCTCGGTGGTCGAAGCGGTAGACGACAAAATTCTTATCAAGTAATTTTTCGGTTACGTAATCATAGCGACCCGCATGTTCACAAAGTCCATGAACAATCACAATGGTTGCTTGCGGGGTACTTGCTGGCTCATCCTTTCTAAAATAAAGATTGATGCCATCAAAAGTTGTAATTGTCGTTTCATGAAACATATCATCACTCCTATCTAGTTATTAGTACCCGAGCTATCATAGGCTAAAGCATAAATGGTTTAATTTTTACATTAATTGGAAATAGAACAGCAAGGAGCTGATAAACATGAAGGTAATTGGGTTTGAGACGTATGGAGATGCATCGGTACTAGAGGAGCGCGATATCGCGGTACCTGTGCCAAAAGAAAAGCAAGTATTGGTTGAAACGCTTTATACAGCAGTGAATGTATATGATGTTGAGGTGCGTCGCGGCGATTTTGCGGATACGCCATTAACACAATTTTATGTGCCAGGGAATGAGGTTGTAGGACGAGTAGTGGCAGTAGGACAAGCTGTCACAGCATTTTCAATAGATGATATTGTAATTGCGAAAACGGCACGCAACGGCTACGGTGAATATGTTGCGGCTGGGCAGAGCCATACGTTTTTAAAGCCTGAATATTTAACGACAGCACAAGCCGCAAGTTTTTCGCATACGGCTGTCACGGCTTATTGGGCACTGCATGGCTTTGCAAAAGCACAGCAGGGTGAAACGGTCGCTATTTTAGGCGCCTCGGGGAGCGTTGGGAGCTTTGCCATTCAATTAGCAAAGGAAATGGGCTTACATATTATTGCGGTCGCGAGTGCGCGCAATGAAGCGTATGTACGCGGGCTTGGTGCAGATGATTTTGTCGATTATCACCAAGATGAAGCTGCCTTCGACGGGATAGCGGATATTATTATTGATGCGTCCTTACTTGGTAAGGGAGGTCAAGCGGGTATTCGCTATGCAAAAGATGGTGCACGCTTTGTTGGGCTCACAGGCTTACCAGATACAACACGCTCAGTTCAACTTATAGATGGACAGCGTACAAAAGATATGACCGACAAGGAAGCGATGGATGCACTTATCGATCTGCCGCTTCAAGTACGTGAGCCTGTAGTTTTACCATTTACAGCAACCGGTGCGCGTGAAGCACATGACATGCTGGTGGCAGGTAATCATGACGGCAAGGTTTTACTTCAGGTGCGCGAATCCTAAAAATTGTATGAATTATGACTTAATTAGCAACAAACACACACATCGCCTTGCACAAGCGACGTGACATCGTTAAACTTACGTCAGAAAAAAATGCAAGAAAGCTGTGTGAGAGATGGAGTTCGTTGTTTTTGGATTATTTGCATGTAGCTTATTGCTTTGTGTCGCATTCAATCAATCGATTTTGCTGGCACTTGCGTTTGGCTATATGCTCTTTTTTATGTATGGTTTAAAAAAAGGACATGCTGTACATGAGATGCTGCGCTTTTCATGGCAAGGCATTCGTCAAATTAAAGGCATGTTATTTATTTTTATCCTTATTGGCATGATGACCGGCATTTGGCGTGCAGCTGGGACCATTCCAATGATTATTGATGTTGCAACGGAATTCCTTGTGCCGGCGATTTTTATTATTGTCGTCTTTTTACTCAATTGCCTTGTATCCGTTTTAACGGGTACTGCTTTCGGTACTGTGGCAACGATTGGTGTTATTTGTATGACAATCGGCAATGTAATGGGGGAAAACCCCTTATTTGTTGCTGGTGCGATTTTATCAGGTATTTACTTTGGCGACCGTTGTTCACCGATGTCGACAAGTGCGCTGCTTGTCTGCGAATTGACGCATATGAAATTATTTGAGCATATTCGCCAAATGATTAAAACAGCAGCCATTCCATTTGCGCTGACGAGTGTGATTTATATCGTATTAGGCTTCATTCATACGCCAGAGGCAAAAACTACGCATGTTACAGCTATTTTCGCTGATAGCTTTGTGTTAAATGGCTATACGTTAATACCAGCTGCCCTTATTTTTGTGTTGCTGCTATTAAAAATAAAAATTAAACAGACAATGCTCATTAGTATTCTGTCAGGAATTATTATTTGTGTTGTTGTTCAGAAAATGTCGTTCACTGATATTGCAGCAACACTTTGGAGCGGCTATATCGCAGATAATCTACAATTAGGTGCGATGCTTGATGGTGGAGGCATTTTATCGATGGTGAATGTTATCGCTATCATTTGCCTATCATCGTCCTACTTTGGAATTTTCAATGGCACAAATATGCTAGAGAGCATTCAGCATAGTGTAGAGGCATTGGCACATAAAACGACCAATTTCTTTACGGGAACGATTGTAGCGATTATAGCGGTCATGATTTCATGTAATCAGACGCTCGCCGTTATGTTAACCTATCAATTAAATAAAGACATTTATCATGATGATAAAAAAACAGCGAGTATGCTAGCGGATACGGCAATTGTCATCCCACCACTTGTACCGTGGTCTATTGCCTGTGCAGTGCCATTAGCGGCTGTTGATGCACCGGTAGCAAGTATTTTATTTGCATGTTATTTATACTTATTACCGCTTGCTGGAATCATTCGTTCATTTTATATGAAAAAGCGTGCAATACCCGCATTGAAGCCACTGTAAATCGTTTATCATTTTCATTATCTTTAGTACAATAGAAAACGATGAGGTGACAACATGAAGAAAAAGAAATTTTTAAATTCACTTGGCCTAATTATGCTTATTATTTTTGGTGGTAATTTTGTTGTGAATTATATCCGCCACGATCAATTTGGTACGGTAGAATTAATCGGTGGTCTTATCGGCATCGTTTTATTATTAATTGGAGGCATTGTTATTAAAAATGATGCACCGAATAAGGAACGATAGTACAAAAAAGAGGCTGGACATACGTATAAAAACAACCGTTCATATGAGCATAAGAAAAACCGGAATCGCGCTGTAGCGTGGTTCCGGTTTTTCGTTGCGAACACTAAAAAAGGAAGATGACGTGTTTTGTCCCAGCCTCTTTTTGAATTTTAACGCCAAACATAATATTCCCCGTGCCCATCAATTTCTCTTAAAATTTTTTCCGAGACGATTTCACCTTGATAGATAGAATCTACATGCAAATGTGTATCAAATAGATTATTGTAGACGTGATATAGAGGCTGTTCCATACTATTAGTCTGCAATAAGTGAAGCAGTTCTTCTTTTAGGGCGGGCGGAAATTGATTCGCTACATGCGTATGGAAAATGATAATTTGAGTGTTTTCTTGCTGTGCTTTTTTTAGAAGGAGAGGCAATAGTGGTCTGAAGTCTCCTTCTATTAATTGACTCTTAACATGCCTATTTAATTGAATCGCTGTTTTTAGATTTTCTTTGCGCTGCGTTAATTCAGGCCATATTAGACATTCAAGCCATAAAGCTTGTTCCTCATCCTGTGTATCGACAATGGATAAATCAATGCCAATTCGTGAGGCAATGGAAAGAGGAGGTAGTGTGCTTAATGGGTTACCTAAATTTTTTGCATAGATTTTTAGAGGACTATTAAATTGTCCAAACTGAATGGGTGGTTGCTGTTCAATATGATAATGAAAGTGTTCGAGATTCAATAAGAGTCCGGCACTTGTTCCAATTTCAATGATTGTTAAAGGCTTTAGAGATTTTGCAGCTACTCCACAAAAAGAAACGATTGTGATTGCATTGTCTTCATCGCTAGCATCGACATTTATTTTATCGATATTACATCGTTTCACATTGGAAGCACGAAATTATAAGCTTGAAATTTTGATGCTTGATCAGCATGATGGAGCTGAGCTGTTACAATCTAAAAAAGCGGATATTGTCATAGATTTAAACCCTACAAAGCAAAAAGAGTATCATGCAGAAAAACTTATTAGTGCACCATTAAAATTAATTTATTCACCCAAGCTATTAATGGCTGGAGATACAAAAGATGCGCGCTTACATCATTTATTTACAAATAATGAGCTTGCCATCGGTTATTTAAATGAGCATGTCCCAGTGTTGCAATGGCTAGAAAATGAGTATCCAATCCAGTCCTATACAGGGGTAAAAGATAGTATTTTTGCTATTCAATTAATGCAAGACCAATTAGTCCTTGGCTTATTACCAGAATTTTTAGTAGAAAAAGAATTAATGAAGAATGAATTAAATGCATTAACTATAGGAGATATTGCAAATTTTTACGAGGTAAATATATTTGCTTCCTACAACCGTAATCAGCAAAATATTCAATCTTTTTTACATAGTTTGCGAAGTTCTTTAACATAAATCGATGGTTATTTTAAATTTGCCGTTGACAAACAAAAAATAGAAGCGTAAAATCATAAAACGTAATCATTACTATTTAAAAAGAGGTGTCTAGTATGCGTGTGAACATTACATTAGCTTGTACAGAAACAGGAGATCGCAATTATATAACGACAAAGAACAAACGAACGAATCCAGAACGTCTAGAATTACGAAAATATTCTCCGAGATTAGGGCGCGTCACATTACATCGTGAAACAAAGTAGCGATAAAAAATTTTACAAAAAAATAAATCGTAATAATTACGATTAAGGAGTGGCGACAACATGACAAAAATTCCGGTGACGGTACTGAGTGGGTATTTAGGTGCGGGAAAAACAACGATGTTAAACTATATTTTACAAAATGAACAAGGCTTACGTGTCGCAGTTATCGTGAATGATATGAGCGAAATTAACATTGATGCAGCATTAGTCGCACAAGGAAGTGGGATTTCGCGTACCGATGAAACATTCGTAGAATTATCAAATGGCTGTATTTGCTGCACACTGCGTGAAGATTTATTACTGGAAGTACAGCGTCTCGTAGATAAAGGAAATATCGATTATATTGTTATCGAATCGACGGGTATTAGCGAACCAATTCCAGTTGCACAAACATTTTCATACAGTGATGAACAATTAAATATCGATTTAACGAAAAGTTGTGTGCTTGATACGATGGTAACCGTTGTCGATGCCAATCGTTTTTGGACAGACTTTCAATCGGGAGAGAGCTTACTTGCACGTCAACAAGCGGCTGGGAATGAGGATGACCGTGATGTGGCCGATTTATTAATCGATCAAATTGAATTTTGTGATGTGCTCGTCATTAATAAATGTGATTTAGTTACGCCACAGCAATTAGCGCAATTAGAGCGTGTATTAAAATCTTTACAACCAGAAGCCAAAGTCATTCGTATTACATATGGCGAAATTGATCCGAGTGCTATTTTACATACTGGTCGATTTGACTTTGAAAAAGCCTCAGCAGCGGCAGGATGGTTACAAGAGCTAAATAATACCCATCATACACCGGAAACAGAGGAATACGGCATTGGTTCGTTTGTGTATACACGTACTTTACCATTCCATCCGGCGCGCTTTAAAAAATGGGCAGATCATTTACCACTATCGATTGTCCGTTCAAAGGGCTTTATTTGGAGCGCTGGGCATCCTAATATGGCGCTATTATTTTCACAGGCAGGCTCGTCTGCAACATTGTCACCATTAACGTATTGGGTAGCATCTCTACCGAAAGCTGAGCAGCAACAATTAATGGCGCAGGAGCCTGAAGTGTTAGCAGAATGGGACCCGGAGTTTGGAGATAGAAAGACGCAATTAGTATTCATTGGTATGGATTTAGAGCAAGAAGCCATTACGAAACAACTAGATGCATGCTTACTAACGGCGAAGGAAATGGATGCGGATTGGTCCACATTTGAAAATCCATTTGATTGGCATGTTGCACATGAATAAAACACGCATTGTGCTACTGAGCGGTTTTTTAGGAAGCGGAAAGACAACGTTATTAAAGCATCTATTAGCACAAGAAGATCAACAGCATGTTGCGGTCGTCATGAATGAGGTAGGTGAGGTATCGATTGATGGTAAGCTATTGCCTCCGGATACACATCTTTCAGAGATTACGGATGGCTGTATTTGCTGCACAGGACGGGATGAATTAGAGCGCGCAATTTTAACGCTATATCAACAGCAAAAACCTGATGTGATTTATATCGAAAGTTCTGGAATCGCACATCCACTTGAAGTTATTGATGCTTGTTTATCCCCCGTAATTGCTGAGCATATGACAATTCAAAAAGTCATTACAGTAGTAGATAGTGAACGCTGGAGTAAAAAACATTTTTATCGTAAACCGCTTCAAAAATTAATGGATGAACAAATTAAATATGCAGACCAAGTATTAATTAACAAAGCGGATTTAATTACGCAACAACAATTTGAAACAATCGTACAAGATATTAAAATGATTCAGCCAAATGCACAGTGGCGCATGACCACACATGGTCGTATGCCTCTTGATACACACTATTTTACACATGCAAATGGACGTGCAACGGAGGCGCATATGGAGCATCATTTACATGTGCATCACTTTGTTTATACATTTAAAAAAGTTATCTCAAAGCGGGCCCTTGATGCATTTGTAAGAGCGTTACCCGCTACTGTATTTCGTATAAAGGGCTTTGTGTCAGTAGATGAGTATCCGGAAAAAACAACTTTATTTCAGTATTCATTTGGTGTTCCCCTATATTTTCCACAGGAAGTCAAGTTCCCAACAACACTCGTTTTTATCGGAGAAGATTTAGAAATTGAGCAATTAAAACAACAATTGGAGGCTATATAATGGCAAAAAAATCAAAAATCATACGCAATGAAAAACGTCGAGCTACAGTTGAAAAATATGCAGCACTGCGTCAACAATTAAAAGAAGAGCATAATTACGAGGCATTACAAAAATTACCGCGTGATGCATCGCCAGTAAGACTTACAAGACGTTGTGAATTAACGGGGCGCCCACGTGGTAATATGCGCAAATTTAACCTATCACGCATTCAATTCAGAGAGCTTGCTTACAAAGGTCAAATTCCAGGGATAAAAAAAGCAAGCTGGTAATAGAACGTAAACACTTCTAAAGAATTTTCTTAGAAGTGTTTTTTAATTAATAGCTCCCTTATGGCAACTACATGATATGATATACTGCTAATGAATAAATGTTAATAGGGGGATATATGCAAATTTTTAGCTATTTAAATCGATTGCACTACGATATTGAGAAGGTGCGTATGTCCCTAACCGCAGCAATTGGCATTCTTTTAATTGGTGTGTTATTAATGCAACAACTCGTACAAGTGACCATTTTGCAAATGATTAGTTGCACGATATTATTTGCAATTTACGCTATTTTGCATTGGTATTCTGATAGCCTTATAGCGCATCTACGGATTTTTTATTTTGTCATCCAAAGTGTCGTCATTCTGAGCTGTGTGCTTGTAGTACCAATTGCTTCACCCATTATTTTCTTAGGGTTGGCATCTTTATGATGGCAGATGATCCGATGACAAAAATCATTGGTCTAGCATTAACTTTTGGTGTGTTATTTGATGCCTTTATCGGGCGCATGATGATTGTCCCCGCATTGATGCTTCTAATGGGCAAAGCGGCTTGGTATATGCCGAAATGGTTAGATAAAATATTACCAAATGTTGATATTGAAGGCGAAACAATCATGAGCGAAATTGAAAAAGAAAAAGAGCAGAAACATTAATTTCTGCCCTAAAAAAACGTACATCGTAAAAAATGTATGTTTTTTTTATGCGATTTTAAAAAAATTACGTGCGTAACATATATTTTCGCTCAGGGCGCCCGACCGTTCCATAGAGAAGGGCAGTTTCGAGCACTTTTTCAGCAACTAAATGCTCTAAATACCGGCGCGCAGTTGAGCGACTAATACCCATTTTTTCGCTCAGTTCATTGGCAGTCACCTTATCAAGCTGTTTCGCGATAAAAAGTTCTTTTATCGTATCAAGGGTATGTGTGTCGATGCCCTTTGTTGCAGTAGTTGCTTGTTCTTCAACAACTGTATGTAAAAAGAGCAAATCTAATTGTTTTTGTTTGAAATATTCGTTTGTAGCAAACATTTTTTGTTCTTTTTGTAATTGTTGAATCGGCGCTTGTAACCGCTCCTCATTAAAAGGTTTGACAATATAATCATAAACTCCGAGCGCTTTTAGTGCATGAACATGTGTCGCTTCAGCCGCTGCTGTGACCATTACAATGGCGACTTTTGGGTGTCTTTGACGAATATGCATCACAAGTTCGTAGCCCTCAACATCTGGGATATAGAGGTCAAGAAATAGCATATGTGGAACCTGTTTTGAAGCGAGTGCTTCTTTTACTTCCTGTCCATTACGAAAGCTGCCAGTTACTTTACAGCGTTCTAATTGCTCAATATACTCTTGGTGGATATTCGCAATACGAAAATCATCTTCTACAATCCAAATATTCATTATGAATTCCTCCTCAATACTAATAAGAAGCAGGCACCTGATAAATCACCAGCATCTAAGAAAATATCGCCATCTACTGCCTGCATTGCTTGTTTTGATAATGCTAAACCATGACCACGATCATAGCCGTCATTCGTTGAAAAGCCACGTTCAAAAATTTTCGTGGCGAGCTTATCATCGACGCCATCACCACTATCTTGCACTTCCATTAATAATTCATGCTCATATTGTTGGATGCTCACACGTACTTCTTTTAATGAATTCTTTGATTTTAGTACCGCTTCAATCGCATTCTGTATTAAATTTCCAAGCGCCATTGTGACGGCATTAAGTTGTTCATCGGTACAAGGCATGAGCGTATCATCCAGCTCAATCTGTAAGATAATATTTTTTTCCTGCGCTTCAATCATTTTACCGACAAGTAAAGCATTTAAAATCGTGTAGGGCTGTTGATTAGTAAATGAATATTGTTGATGCTTGTTTATTTGGTCTTGTTCTATGAATTCAACGGCTTCTTTGACTTGATGACGCTTTAAAAGACCAAGCAATAAATGCATTTTATTTGAGAATTCATGTGTTTGTGCACGCTGCATTTTGGCTTGCTGTTTGACGTGTTGTAGTTCATTAATAACTTGCTCATATTCATCTTTTTTCCGCAACGTATAAAGCGCACCTTCACGGTCTTTTTTTACATACAGTGGTTTCTTCGATAAAATAACGGTTTCCTCTCCAAGTGCCATTTCTACTGCTTGAAATTCAGATTTTTCGGTTAAGCGTAGAGGAATGATATCACTAATGTCCCGTTCCATTAGAACCTTTTCTTTATTAAAAAAATGATAAGCACTTGGGTTTGCAGAAGTAATAGTATGATTTTTGTTTGTAGTAATGATGCCGTCGCTCGTCGTTTCTAAAATGGTTTGATTGAGCTGATAAAGCCTTGCAATCTGCTTAGGCTCCATATCGAAAAGCTGTTTCTTCATATAAATAGATAATAATATGGCACAGAGTACCCCAATCAAGCCGACTAAAATCGAAATACGTAGCCAATGAAAGAATACGCTATCAATATTTTCTTGGACGGTTGAGGTCATAAAGCCAACAGAAACAATACCAATAATTTCCCCATCTTTTTTGACAGGGACCTTTCCGCGAATTGATTTTCCTAAGGAGCCTACGCGTTCTGTAATAATTGATTCACCTTTTTCAAGCACAGGAGTGTTATCACCGCCAACCATATGAAAGCCAATTTTATCTGGCTCCGTATGAGAATAACGAATGCCGTCCATATTCCCTACAACGACATAAGCAGCACCGATATTTTTCCGAATGCTTTCCGCTATCGGTTGGATGGCTTTACTCGGATCTTTATCATCAAATGCGTCAATAATATCATCCGTATCTGCTACGAGATGAGCTGCTTGGAGTGCTTGCTTCGCAATTTGTTTATTTGTCGTTTCTTCGATATGATGTTCAAGTAAGACAAGGAAAATGCCACAAATAAGGAAAATGATTGTACTGAAGTAAAGAATCATTTTTGTTTGAAATTTCATATAAATCACCACGCAATCGCCTTCGTTCCTTCTATTATAAGCGGTTTTGGTCATTTAGCGAAGGGTATAGAATTACAGAAAAAAGATTTTTATGCATTATAGGAGGAATTAGATGAAAATTTTTAGAAGTAGTGAATCATATGATAAAGTAGGGCAACGTATTGAGTTTCGTTCACAGTGGCCAGGGATTGCTGAGGGGGATAAAGAGCAAGAAGATTATGCTTTTGGCCCATTACAATCTTTTGATCATGCCATTATTCGAAAAGGAACATTAATTAAAATGCATGAGCATAAAAATGATGAGATTGTTAGCTATCTTGTAAAGGGTGAATTTGTCCATGAAGATTCGCATGGCTCATATGAAACAATTCGTGAAAATCGCTATATGTTAATGAGTGCGGGAGAAAGCTTCTTCCATCAAGAAGGTACGCCACATATGGACGCGGAAATGCTACAAATTTTTGTGCGTCCGCGTGAAGTTGATTTGCCACCAGAAGTTCATTTTGCACAATATGAGCCACAACAAGGCTTTCGTTTAATTGCAGCTCCTAGCGATGCACCATTATTGATTCGCCAAAATGTCCATATTTATGACCTTCATGGTAAGGCTGGTGAAAGCTATGCGTTTCCAGCATATGAAGATTATGCAACGTGTATTTATGTGTTTGCTGGAGCAATTTGAGTAAATGCAGAAATATTAACGAAACGTGATGGTGCTACCGGAAATGATTTAACAGAATTGACGTTTACAGAAGATGGGCTAGTGCTGGCATTTTTAGTTGATTTAGAGGCATCTATGACGAAAGAAGGGCCGTTTAGTGGACGTAATCGACCAACTGATAAAATTGTGAGTCGTATGTGGTCAGATGTGAAAAAGGATGTTGACTGATTATTCAAAATACGATAGAGTGAAGGTAACTACATAAAGCATTAGGTGCTCTAGTAATAGAGAGAATAGGGAATAAAGTGCAAAACTTTAGCGGTCCCGCCACTGTAACAGCGAATGGTCGTAAAGGATGCCACTGATTTTTTCGGGAAGGCTTACGACTATCTTGACCTGAAGCCAGGAGACCTGCCTAACGCTGTATACGTACGTATAGACGATGGAAAAGTCTGTAGTTTATTTGTAATGCAAATAAACTACAGGCTTTTTGTTTTGTGTAGACAACGAGGAGGAAGAACAGATGTCATTATTACAACAAACAATTGAACAAATTACCGCAACAACAAAGGCGAATTACGATAAAGCGGAGAACTATATCGATTCGCTTGCAAAACCACCAAAAAGTTTAGGAAAGCTAGAGCGTATTGCGGCAAAACTAGCGGCAATCCACGATGGAGAATTCCCAACAATTCATAAAAAAGCGGTTATTGTCTGTGCAGGAGATCATGGAGTATGCGATGAGGGTGTTACAACCAATCCGCAATCTGTAACGGTTTTTCAAACATTAGGCTTTCCTAAAGGGACAACAGGGGTATGTGCTCTTGCAAAATCGGTAGGGGCAGAAGTTGTGGCGGTAGATGTTGGTGTGCTAGAAGATTTACCAGCAGATTCAGGTGTGATCTTGAAAAAAGTTAAATATGGTACAGATAATATGGCGAAGGGCCCTGCGATGAGTCGAGATGAAGCCATTCGTTCGATAGAAGTTGGAATTGAAGTAGCAACACAGCAAATTAAGAATGGGGTAAACTTGTTAGCAACTGGGGAAATGGGTATTGGTAACACGACACCAAGTGCAGCAATTTTATCCGTGTTAGAGGATTGTGACCCGCTTGAAGTAACAGGTTTTGGTGCAGGTGTTGGAGAAGGTGGTATCGCTTATAAAGCGGAAGTTATTCGCAAAGCAATTGCACTAAATCAACCTAATCGTGACGATATTATTGATGTGTTGGCCAAAGTAGGCGGTCTTGAAATTAGTGCAATGGCAGGAGTTACCCTAGCTGCAGCGGCAAATCGAGTACCACTTGTCGTGGATGGCTATATTTCAACCGTAGCTGCATTAATCGCAGCGGAACTAAATCCACATGTACAAGACTATGTGTTAGCATCACATGCCTCTGAAGAACCGGGGGCTAAAATTGCAGCAGCGCGTCTCGATATTGAACCAATGTTACATATGAATATGCGCTTAGGTGAAGGATCCGGTGCTGTTTTAGCATTCCCAATTATTGAAGCGGCATTATCTATGGCGACAACTATGGTTACATTAGAGCAAGCTGCATCAATTATTCAACCAAAGGTCTAGAGTTTGAGTGAAAAGTCTCGTTTTATACGAGGCTTTTTTTATTACCTTAATTCCTAATGTACGAACAAGTTATGGGTTTCTTTTTTCATTCTATTATTTTTAGAATTTTCTGACTTATTACATAATTGAGCTAATTTAACTAAGTTTTTGAACTCAAATTTTATTTTTTACGTTTCGTTATAAAAATAAGAGGAAAATATGACTATACGAGAAAAGCTTTTTTGTATTAAATGAAATTAAATAAACCTTTTTTCGTGGTAGAAAGCTTATTTTTATGTTTTTTGATGAATTTAATAATAGAAAGGAGAAAGGCTGATGAGGAAACCGCTAGTAGAAAGATTTTTGATTGCGCTTGCAGCGACGTTTGTATTTGTGTCTCCAACGATGAATTCAATTGCTGTAACAGAAGGTACGACAACAGACAGTGGACAGTCTAAGGTTACAAATCAAGATTCTAGCGAGCAACCAAAAGTTTCAGAAGACAAGGGTCAAACAAAAGAGCAACCTACAACACAAACACCCGATTCAAAGGGAACAACCAGTTCATCAGATGATGCTACACAGCAACCTGCAGCACAAACACCACCTGCATCGAATGATTCGTCAACGAAAGACAATAGTCAAAAGGGTAATCCTGAGCAACCAAGAGCACCAACACCAGAAAAAGAGGATAATAAAGGAGATAAAGGTAAAGATAATCAAGGAACGAAGCCTCAGACAACAAAGTCAAATTTAGCCATTACGAAATATGACAAAGATACAGGGGCAAAATTAGCCGGAGCTGTCTTTACTGTAAAGGCTCAAGATGGTAGTTCAAATGTGACAGTAACAACGAATAATTCTGGTTTTGTAAATGTAAATAGTTTAATTGTTGGCAAAACGTATACCATTACAGAAATTAAAGCACCAATAGGTTATAAGGCTTTGAATACATCAAAGGTTCATACGGTGCATCAAAGTCATAATACACTTGCTTTCTATAATGAAAAAGAAAAGCCAGTTGAGCAATTTACAACATTAACAATTGCTAAAAAAGCATCAGATACACAAAAACCATTAGCAGGTGCTAAATTTAGCGTGAAAGAACAAGATGGTAGTGGTACGGCTAAATCTGTGACAACAAATGCGAACGGAATAGCTACTGTAACAGGTTTAGTTGTTGGTAAAAAATATACAGTAGAAGAAACACACCCGCCACAGGGCTATACAGTTAGTGAGGGTGCAAAAGTAATTACAGCCGGTACAGAAAAATACGTACAGTTCTTTAATAGTCCTAAGACGCCAATACCAACGAAAAAAGGTTCAGTAACAATTTATAAAAAAGATAGTGACACAGGCAAGCTATTAGAAGGTGCAACATTTGCATTAAAGCAAAATGGTCATAAAATTCTAAGCAAAACAACAGATGCGAATGGGGCCGTAACATTTAGCGGGCTTGATACAACAGGCTCTTATACGGTAGAAGAAACAAACCCACCAGTAGGTTATCAGCCGGCAACTGGTGAGCAGAAGGTGACATTTGGCGCGCAAATGAAGACAAATGGAGGCAGCCATGAAGTTACAACATCACTTGTTTTTTATAACAAAAAAATAGTGACGCCACCAGAGGGTAAGCATCGTATTACGATTTACAAAAAAGATGCAACTGATAAGAAGACACCACTAGCAGGGGCAGAATTCACGCTGAAGCTAGGTGATCAAGTTATTGGAACAAAAGTAACAGCTTCAAATGGTGTTGTTCAATTTGCTGGTCTTGCAGCGGGAACGTATACAGTTGTAGAAACAAAAGCGCCAGCAGGCTATAAAGCATTAACGACTAGCCAATCTGTAACAATTGGCGGCGCATATGCATCAACGTATAGCGGAGACAAGGGCTCGAATAAAGATGTTGTCTTCTATAACGAAAAAGAAAAACCTGCAAAAACTGGCGAATTAACAATTGTGAAGAAAGACAAAGATTCAAATGCTTTATTAGCAGGGGCAGAATTTAAAGTGACAAATAAAGCAACGGGTGAAGTAGTTGGCTCAGGAATTACAAATGAGCAAGGCGTTCTTGTCATTAAAAATTTACCAGTTGATGCAACTTATACTGTAGAAGAGGTTGCGGCACCAGCTGGATATGAAAAAATTACAGGCACCCAAACAGTAACGATTGATTCAGATAAGCATAAGGTAAAAGGAAAAGATAAATGCGCCGTATCACTTGTCTTCTTTAATAAAAAGAAAACGACAGATGAAAAAGGCAGCGTAACGTTGAAGAAGATTGATAACGATACAGGTAAAGCGTTAGAAGGCGCAACATTTGCTTTATTCAATGAAGCAGGAGAAAAAGTCGCAGAAAAAACAACAGGTGCAGATGGTTATATTGAAGTGACCGACCTGAAGCCAGGAACATATTACTTCCAAGAAACAAAAGCACCAACAGGCTACAAAAAAATAGATACGAAGTTCACCGTAACCGTAAAGGATACGAAAAAAGGTAAGCATCATAATGTAAATAGTGTAACCGTTAAAAATGAGGTAGAGAAAAATGGTTTAGGTGTTGTTAAACTACAAAAGACTGAAAAAGGAACGGACAAGCTATTAACAGGTGTTCAATTTAAATTATATGATGCAGACTATAAGCTAGTATCGGATACGGTGTATACAACACAAAATGGGTTCATTACAGTAACGGGTCTGACACTTGGAGAAACATATTACTTCCAGGAAACAAAAGCATTAGATGGCTATGAACCAAATACAAGTTTCCAAAAAGTTGTAGCAGGCGCAGAAGTGACTCCTGGTGTGGTGACGATGGAAAATGAAAAAACAACACAGAAAGTGGGCGCAGTTGGTTTGACGAAAAAAGATGCGGTCACAGGAAATACACTAGCGGGTGTTAAATTTAATATCGTCAATAAGGATACGGGAGACATCATTCCAGTCGTGACAAATGAATGGGGTCAAATAAATCGTGGTGACCTTCCAATGGGTAACTATTATATTGAAGAAACGGGACCACTACCTGGCTATGAAAAGAACACAGAAAAAATTGAATTTAGTCTTCCGAATGAAAAAGGTTCAACAGACGAAGAAAAATATTACCCAAGATTTACGATGACGAATATGCCAATCTCAACACCAACCTTATATGATGCAACGCTATTAAAAATTGATAGTGCAGATCATAAGCTTGTATTAGAAGGAGCGGTGTTTGGGGTGTACAAAGCAGGTAGCGACGAGCCAGTTACAAAAGTAACAACGGGTGCGGACGGTACGGCTACGGCTACAGGACTTGAAGCGGGTAGCTATTACTTTAAAGAGCTTGTCCCACCAGCAGGGTATGACAAAAATGAGCAAAGCTATCCATTTACAGTAGGGGAAGATAAAGCAAAAGGTGGCGACCATCATTCGAAAAAAATTGTCGTTAAAAATAACAAATCGACAGTAGAAGAGGACAATGGTTCGGCATCCATTCGAAAAGTAGATGAAAAAGGCAAGGTACTACAAGGCGCGACGTTCCAATTGTATAAAGGTGATGAAAAAGTAGGCGAACCAATTGTCACAGACAATAATGGTGTCGCAGGCGTAGCGAAATTAGCTTATGGTGATTACTATTTTGTTGAAACGAAAGCACCAGAGGGCTATAAGCTAGATTCAACACCAATTAAGTTTACGATTTCAAAAGAGCATAAAGAGTTTACAAAAACAGTTAAAAATGAAAGAGAGAAACCGGAGCCGCATAAAGGAAAAGCTTCAATTAAGAAAGTGGATGAAGATGGCAAGCCACTTGCAGGCGCCGTATTCCATTTATTCACAAGCGATAAAACCTTTGTGAAGGAAGTAACATCTGGAGCAGACGGCTATGCGATTGTTGATAATCTTGAAGTAGGTAACTACTACTTTGTTGAAATAAAGGCACCAGCTGGCTACGAAGCTGATTTAACAAAAATGTACTCAGTTGAAGTCACAAAGCATGGTGGCCATTCTAAAGTTTATGCGGTAAATAAATTGTTGCCAGTTGAAACAGGTAGCGCGACATTAGTTAAGGTAGGCCAAAATAAACAAACGTTAGCTGGAGCGGTCTTCCAACTTTATAAAGATGGCGAGCCATACGGCGACCCGATGACAACAACAACAGACGGTGTTATTAAAGTAAGTGACTTAGCATTTGGTGACTACTACTTTAAAGAAGTAACGGCACCGGCAGGCTATGTGCTAAATGACAAACCAATTCATTTCACATTAAGTGAAAAAGATAGGACATTTGAGCGTGAAGTACTCAACGAAAA
The DNA here is from genome assembly GCF_000307285.2 of Kurthia sp. Dielmo. Lineage (NCBI taxonomy): Bacteria > Bacillati > Bacillota > Bacilli > Caryophanales > Caryophanaceae > Kurthia > Kurthia sp. Dielmo. The sequence goes on along the minus strand of NZ_HE578959.1, from coordinate 389,960 downwards.
AGAAGTAACACCACCAGTACTTGGCTCAGCAACTTTAATGAAAGTAGATAGCGATACGAAGGAACCACTTGCGAATGCCACATTTGAATTGTATAAAGACGGTGCATTATACGGCACATACACTTCTGATGCTACAGGTTTAGTGAAAGCAAGTGAGTTACCACTCGGAAGCTACTACTTCAAAGAAACTGTACAACCAGCAGGTTACAATTTAAATAGTGAAATTGTGAATTTCACATTAACAAAAGACCAACTATCATTCCAACGAGAATTTGCAAACACAAAAACGGTTGTCGTACCACCAATCTTAAAAGGTAATGTTGTGTTGACAAAAACAGATGTAGACACGAAAGAAGGGTTACAAGGAGCAGTCTTTGAATTACGAAATGCACAAAATGTAGTGGTACAGTCGGGTCTGACAACCGACGCGACAGGACAAATTATCGTGAAGGATCTTAATGCAGGCACTTACAGCTTCATTGAGACAGTCGCACCAGCAGGATATAAACTGAATACAGATCCTGTAACCTTCACTGTGAAAACAGGGGATACGGTTTATGTATCAAAAACAAACAAACTAGATACGGGTAGTGTCGTACTGACGAAAACAGATAAAAAATCAGGCCATGTATTAATGGGTGCGACATTCAAAGTAGTAGATGCGACAGGTAAAACGGTAAAAGAAGGCTTAACAACAAATGCAACAGGTCAAATTATGGTGGATCAATTAGCGCCAGGTGCTTATAGCTTTATCGAAACAAAGGCACCGGCAGGCTATAAACTGGATGTGGCACCAGTTGCATTTACGATTACAGCAGACCAAACAGCTGCAGTGCAGGTAACAAAAACAAATGACTTAGAACGCGGTAGTGTTGTTCTAACAAAAGTAGATGAAGATTCAAATGCTGTATTAGCAGGTGCAACATTCAAGCTACAAGATAGTGGCGGCAATGTTGTAAAAGCGGATCTTGTTACGAATGCAGCAGGTCAAATTGTTGTCAATGATTTAGAGCCGGGCGATTATTACTTTATCGAAACAAAAGCACCAGCAGGCTATAAACTGGATGCAACACCAACAAAAGTAACGGTTGCTAAAGGGTCAAACCAACTAAATTATGTGACGAAAACGAATAAAATGGTCACAGGTACTGTTATGTTAACGAAAGTTGATGGTAAAACAGGTAAAACACTTGCGGGTGTTGTATTTAATCTAAAACGTAGTGATGGTACGATGCTACAGCAAAATCTAGTAACAGATAGCAACGGTCGTATTACGGTTAGTAATTTAAAACCTGGTACGTATGCATTTGTTGAAACAAAAACATTAAAAGGTTATAAATTGAATAAAACACCAATGACCTTCACGATTACGGAAGATGTCACATACCCAGTGTTGATTTCATTTATTAACTGGAAAGCATACGAAGCACCAACTGAGGAACCAGAAGAACCATCAAACCCAGGTACACCAGGAAAACCAACGAAACCAACAACGCCAGTGACACCAACAACACCAAGCACATCGACGGGAACGAATACGCCAAATAACGCGTCAGCACCAACTGTGAAGGCGACAACAACGTATACAAATCCGCCACAAGCATCAGCTACTCCAACAACGACTGCAGGAACGAAGAGTCTATTACCACAAACAGGTGTAGGCTATGCAACAACTGTAGCAGCCGGAATGGCTATTGTATTGTTCGCATGGTGGTTAATCCGTCGCTCACGTAGAGCACATTAAGAACTAATCTAAAAAGAGGCTAGGATAGAAGCCTACCTCAACACGCACAATAAAAAGAAGGAATCGCACAGTCAAAGTGCGATTCCTTCTTTTCTTTTTGTGTGAGGGCTATCTCGGTTTCTTTAAAACGCTACCGAGACTTTTTAAAATGACGAGTAAAAAGGTTACAGCCCGCCATGTATCAGGGTCCTTCATCAGCTTTAAGACGCGTAAAAGGGGATGACTTTTCTTGAAAGCAGGAGCTTCTTGTTGCTGTTGTTTTATATCTGATAAGAAGGCCTTCGTTCGTTCACCGTCAATGGAGGCGCCAATTCCTGCTAATGCCTGTACAAGTAAAATTAAATTTTGTGCAGGTTGCTTTTGTACTTGGTCTACGACAACATGGGTTACTTCAGTGCGTGCTTTTAGTAAACTATCAACAGCATCGAGGCCACCCATTTTTTCGAGTTGTTGCACAATGGATAATACTTTTTTGAGTGCTTCTTCATTATGTGCGAGCTCATGTAGTAGATTGGCTATTTGTGCATCTTCAATTTGTTGTGGCGTAGGTTGTTTTAATTCGATTTTTTGAATTGGTTTTGCCATTAATGATCACCTCCAAGGTCTGTTAGGGACTCATAATCACTACGTCGCCATTTTCGTTCGACTTCAACACCCAGTTGTGGATGACGTTTACGATTACGTTGATTATTTTTTGGTAATGGATTTTCATGTTTTTCTTGTAATACTTCCATACGAACTTTCGTCTGTTTAAAGGCAGGTGTGTTCGTAAATTTATCAAACCCAGCACCTGTTAACATATTAACCGCATGCTCGTTATTACGTGTATGCATTGGTAAGAAAATTTCATTTTGTTGTACGCGTGTTGTCACTAGCGCGGGTACTTTTACGCTACCAAATGGTGAAACGAGTCTTATCATCGTGCCGCTTTCGATATGGCGTTCTTTTGCTAATTCTGGTGATACTTCAACAAATGTCACCGGAAGACGTGTATTAAGACCATTTGATTTTCGCGTCATATTCCCTTCATGAAATTGTTCGAGTAAGCGACCATTATTTAAATGTAAATCATACTGTGCGTCATATTTCACAGGTTCAATCCATTCGTGAATGGCCAGGCGTGCTTTTTTATCTGGGAAATTAAAGCCGTCTGTATAAAGAAGTGGTGTACTTGCACCGTCATTACTACCCCAGAAGAAGCTACCCCAATTTGCGAGTACATCATAATTGGCCTGCGCAAATAATGGCGTAAGCGAAGCCATTTCCGCAAAAATTTGGCTTGGATGAGTATAGTACCAATCCCCACCAAGTGCATTGGCAAGCTGTTGTGTAATCCGCCAGTCATATTTTGCATTGCCCATTTCAGGAAGTGCTTGATATAAGCGTTGCACACGGCGTTCTGTATTTGTGAAGGTTCCTTCTTTTTCGAGGGAAGGGACCCCTGGTAAAATGACATCTGCATAGCTAGCTGTTTTAGAGAAGGTAATGTCTTGCACAATTAAAAATGGTAATTTACTTAGTAACTCATGTGCTTGATTTAAATTGGCATCGACAAGTGCCATTTCTTCCCCGACAACATATAAGGCTTGAATCGTTCCTTTTTCAATCCCTTCCACCATTTCAATATGATTGAGGCCTGGCTCTGGTGAAATCTCAACACCATAGGCCGCTTCAAATTTTTTACGTGCCTCGTCATCCGCTACTTTTTGATAACCAGGGAGTTGATTTGGTAATGTGCCCATATCAGATGCGCCCTGTACATTATTGTGTCCGCGGAGTGGGTAGGCACCAGCACCATGGCGACGATAATTTCCTGTCACAAGTAATAAGTTAGAAATCGCTGCGCTCGACATACTGCCGCCGACATTTTGTGTAATACCCATTCCCCATAAAATACATGTGCCATCCGCTTCATGAATCATGCGTGCAGTTTCGATTAATTGAGCTTTAGAAATGCCCGTTACTTCTTCTACATACTCGAGTGTATAAGGTGTCAGGCTTTCGTAGTAGGCTTCAAAATCATTTACATTTTCTGTAATAAAGGCTTCATCATGCCATCCTTGGTCGATGATATATTTTGTGACGCCCATCAGCCACGCTTGGTCTGTGCCTTGTTTTGGATGTAAATAGACATCTGCACGCTCGGCCATTTCATTTTTTCGTAAATCAGCTACAATGAGTTTTTGACCAAAGAATTTATGTGCTCGTTTTACGCGAGAAGCAAGAACGGGGTGCGCTTCGGCTGAATTCGCACCAATAATGATGACAAGTCCTGCGGATGCAATATCATCGATTGTTCCCGAATCGCCGCCCATACCTACTGTTCGAAACAACCCCTCCGTTGCAGGTGTTTGACAATATCGTGAGCAGTTGTCAACATTATTTGTTTCGAGAATTTGACGTGTGAACTTTTGAATCACATAATTTTCTTCATTTGTAATCTTCGAAGATGAAATAACCCCGATTGCATCGCTACCAAATTGCTCTTTTGTACGACGTAGCCCTTCTGCTGCAAAAGCAATTGCTTCTTCCCAGCTCGCTTCAACAAAGTGGTCGCCTTTTCGAATAAGTGGGGTTTTTAAGCGTCCTTGATCATTAACGAAGTCATAGCCGAATTTGCCTTTGACGCAAGTCGAAATTTGATTCACTGGTCCGTGCTTTGGCTCGATTTTTAAAATTTTACGGTCCTTCGTCCATACTTCAAATGAGCAACCAACCCCGCAAAATGTACACACTGTTTTAGTACGCTTAATTTGATTTTTACGCATATTGGATTCAATATCAGAAAGTGCAAAAATTAAGCTATAAGGTGGCTCGACATCTTTTATGACATCAATCATTTTATTTAGTAACGGACGTTCAATGCTTGTTAAGTAACCTGCTTCATCAAGCATTGACTTCTCTTGTAACGCATTGCAAGGGCACACAGTGACACATTGTCCACAACCAACACAAGATGAATCATTAATTTTCACACCTTCATCCCAAATAACAAGTGGTCGGCTACGTTCCCAATTAATCGACAATGTTTCGTTTACTTGCACGGTTTGACAGGCTTCTACACATTGTCCACAAGCAATGCATTGATTGGGGTCATAACGGTAAAATGGGTGAGAATTATCGACAACCCGTCCATCAATTTTTGGCTCGAACGGATATTTTTGTTCCTCAATGCCCATCATTTCAACCGTATTGTGTAGTTTACAATTGCCATTATTATTTTCACAAACTGTACAATATAGCTCATGATTACGGAGTAGACGATTCATCGCTTCTACACGTGCTTCTTCAGCTTTTTCTGATGTGCGTTCAATTACCATATTTGCCTCCACAGGTGTAGAGCAAGTTCGTACAAGCTGTCCATTTACCTCTGCAATACACGTATCACAAGTTTGCGGTGTACTAAGTGGAGGTGTGTAACAAACTTGTGGGTGTTCAAGTGCTAAATCATTCAATGTATCGACAATTGTTTTACCAATCGGTACAGTATAGTGCTCGCCATCTACTACAATTTGAATCTTCTCTAGCATAAAATCCCCCCTCAAAAAGTCGTATGGTTTTTAATTCCCTTTAGAATATCGACGTAAACGATGGTTTTGAGCACATAAAAAAGAACTTCTTGCTTTTTTCTGCGAGAAGTTCTTTATGGCGAATATTAGTTTGTAACACCAACTGCATTCCAAGCTTCTGTCACTGCAGCTGCTTCGGTTGCACCGTATAAATCAGTAGCTGATTGGACAAGTGCTTTTTTCGCATCTACAAATTGAGAGTTTGTCGTTAAGTATTGTGTAAGCGCGCGGTAGTAAATTTTTTCGGCTTTTGCTTTACCGATTTTTTGAATGGTATTGTAGGCTGCTTTGTTTGGAATCCCACTATTGATATGAACGCCACCCCAGTCGCCAGCTTTTGTATTCGGTAAGTTTTGATAGTTATTCATATGCGCTGGTTGATCATATTTCGCTGGGTCTGATAAGCTACGAAGCGCATCTCCTGCAATTTTAGGTGTGTAGATATCCTCGCCCATTAACCAGTCATCTGGATCTACAAAATAACCAAATACATCAGAGAACGATTCATTTAAAGCGCCAGGCTGATTTTCATAAACAAGATTTGACGATGTTTCGGTTACCGCGTGTGTTAATTCATGTGCGATAACATCTTTTGCACCAGAAAGTTCAGAGAATGTGACACCATCACCATCACCGTAAATCATATACTGACCCGTCCACGCAGCATTATTATAATTTTTATCAAAATGAACTACAGATTCTACTGCAGCACCTTTGCCATTATAACTATCACGATTATGTGTATTTAAGTAATAATCATATACTACATCTGCATAATAGTGCGCGTCCACTGCTGCACGTTGTGTTGTCGTGTTAAATAATGTTGACGTGCTTGTTACCACATTTCCACGAGTTTGTGTTGTTTTTGCATCATATGTGATAATTTTTCCGGTATGTGTTGTATCTGTTAAACTATAGCCACCACTAATTGCTGAAATATTAATTGTTTTAGTGTCACCTTTTGTTCCGATTCCAGTACCTGTTGCTTCGTGTAAAATATTTTTCTTAGCGAGCACCTTGCCTGTTTGTGCATCGACTTGAATTTGCCAACGTGAAGGTGTTGGTTGTAAATAAATAAGTTCAACATTATAAACTAATTTATTTTTGTCTGCATTAATACCTAACTCTGCTTTATTGATAATTTCATGTCCTTCTAAATTTTTAACGGATTTTTTTGTTTGGCCAATTGCTTTAAAAGCCTTGTTAACTGCTTTGGATTGAGAAATTTTTTTGCTGTTATTAAATGAGACTTTAGGTGCATTAATGTCGCCGTTAACAAGTATTACTTTTTCATTGTCATCCACATGCACTTTGACTACTTGATTGTCTGCATATACCGAGTCCACTTTCGGTTTTAGCGTATAATGCTTGTAGTTTAATTCATCTTTTTCTACATCGACTACTTGATATTGCTCATAATTTTCACTTGCTTTGTTGTTACCTGGTAACTGCTGCAGTAGCGCTTTAGCATCGGCTTTACTCGTAACTTCCATTTTTGAAAAAGCCTTGTGCTCAGATGCATCAATCGTTTTTGTTGTTTGTGCTTGTGCAATTGTCCCCGTTCCTAGAAGCATAAGAAGGGAAGCAGCAACACCGGTTTTTACGAACTGTTTGTACGTCATTTAAACAACTCCTCGAAAATTATTAGAATATTAAGAAAATGATATTCTTGAAAATAAATACTAAATATTTATTAAGGGTTTGTCTAGTGTATTTTTACATTTTACTAAAAATAATCCAATTTACTTGGTTGGAATTAATAAGCTAATATACATAATTTTGTTCTGAATACCTATTCATTTCGAGTCAATAGTATGGAAAAATGTATAAAAAAAGAAAGGATACTAAAAATGAAATTAGAGAAGTAAAGGGGGCGTATTTTCATGGGAATATGTTGATTATTATGGAATGGAGTATATAAAAAAGGCGAGGGAATAAATCCCTCGCCTTTTTATATACAGTTGTTATCGCTAACCAAAAAGAATCATAACATATTTTTGATTTTTAATACGTAAAATGGTTGTTTTACCTCAAAAAAATATCTAAAACAGCGAATTTATGACATTACGCAATAGGGATTGTACCGTCCTCATCATCGTGCATATCTCCAACGATTTCACTTAAAATGTCCTCCATTGTCACAAGGCCAACTGTTTTATTTTGTTCGTCCGATACGAGTGCCATATGTGTACGTGTCTTTTGCATTTTAACAAAAACATCTTTAATCGACGTCGTATTTTTAAAACGAGGAATTTTATGAATAAAGTTATCGATTGGACTTGTGCGTCCCGCAGCAATGTCCGTCATCATTTCTTTTGTATTGATAAAGCCGATAAAAGTACTTTGTTTGCTATCACGGTCCGTTATCGGGTAGCGTGTATAGTCATATTCCTCAATTACTTTCACCATTTCTTCAAGTGATTGATGCTTTTCAAGCGTGACAATATTTGCACGCGGAATCATAATCTCTTGTAGTTGTCGCCCATCAAATGCGAAAATATTTTCTAAATAGGCAAGCTCTGTTTGATTGATTTCGCCACCTTCATAACTTTGTGTGACGATTAATTTTAATTCTTCCTCTGAATAAACCGTATCATGACCTGCAGGCTTCACACCAAATGATTTTAATAGTAAGCGAGATGAACCATTTAATACTTTGATAAATGGACTCGAAACTTTACCAAACCAATACAATGGTGGAGCAAGTAACAAGGTCATGCGCTCTGCATATTGAATTGCGAGTGTTTTCGGTGCTAGTTCACCGAATACAACGTGGAGGAATGTAACAACACTTAATGCGATAACATATGACAGTGTTGTTGCAAGCGCAGCAGGAACTTCAAAGTGTACAAATAGCGGGTGAAGCATTTTTTTCAACGGCTGGTTCACCAAGCGCCCCTAAAATTAACGCTGTTAACGTAATACCGAGTTGACACGCAGATAAATAATAATCTAAATCCTGCGCTACTTTTTTTGCAGTAATGGCTTTTTTATTGCCTTCTGAAATTAACTGATCGAGTCGTGAAATTCGCACTTTTAAAATCGCAAACTCTGCGCCTACGAAAAATGCGGTTAAGATGATAAATACGACAATCAGTATTAAGCTAATGATAATTGAACTGTCCAATTAGTCGGCTAGTCAAACTAGCCTTTTCACCTCCGAGATGATTAAGATTGTTCGTCTGTTTGTTCTAATTTATATTGGTGGAATGTGACTTCACGAATTTGATAATTGTCCATTTCAGAAACTGTCCAAATATGGTTTCCTTGTTTGAACTGATCTCCAACGTGCAGGACATCAACGTTTTTGTGCTGAAGCCAACCGCCAATTGTATCAATATCTTCGCTATCGTCAAACTCTAGGCCAAAACGTTCTTCTAGTTCGACCAGTAGTACACGACCATTAATTAAATAATCTTGTGTACCTAATGGACGGATATCATCGACTTCATCATCATCAAACTCATCGCGAATTTCGCCGACAAGTTCTTCTAAAATATCCTCCATTGTTAAAATACCAGCTGTACCACCATATTCGTCAATGACAATGGTCATATGCACTTTTTGCTTTTGCATTTTTAATAAGGCATCTTGTAGCGGGGTAGTTTCAACAATAAAAGGAACATCACGTACATATTGTTCAAGCGCTTCTTCACGATTTGTGACGATATGATTTAGCATTTTCTTGGCATTTACAACCCCAATAATCAGGTCTTTATCGCCATCTTTCGTGATTGGATAGCGCGTATAATTATGTTCATCTAAAATTTGGATAATCTCAGCGTAGCCCATTTCTTTATCGATTGTGATTAAATCTGTACGCGGTACCATAATATCGCTTGCGACGCGTTCATCAAATGAAAATACGTTCTCCAAGTATTGAAGTTCTGTCTGATCAATTTGGCCGCCCTGGAAGCTTTGTGCCATAATAATTTTAAGCTCTTCTTCTGAATAAGCTTGCTCATGACCAGCAGGTTGAACCCCAAACATACGTAAAATCAAGCGAGATGCGCCATTTAAGGCTTTAATAAATGGTTTCATAATTTTACCGAACCAATAAAGTGGTCCAGAAAGTTTTAATGAAAGTTTTTCAGCAAATTGAATTGCTAATGTTTTTGGTGCCATTTCACCAATTACGACGTGCAAGTAACTGACAATCGCTAATGCTAAAATATACGAAATTACATAAATTAAAACGTCTGGCACATGGACCCATTTTAAAAGAGGCTTCATCAATTCCTGCACGTAAGGCTTTGTAAAAGCACCTAGTCCGATTGATGTGACCGTAATCCCTAGTTGACAGGCGGATAAGTAATAGTCGAGGTCTGTTACAACTTTTTTTGCCACGATGGCCTGTTTATTGCCATCTGCAATGAGTTGATCTAGTCTCGATGTTCGAATTTTTACAACAGCAAACTCCGACGCTACGAAGAATGCTGTAGCAGCAAGTAAAACGATTAATAAAATAATATTGGCTATTCCGGTTATGTCCAATCAGTTCCCTCAGCAATGAGGGATTCACCTCCAAATAATTTGAATTTTTAAAAAATAGTGAACAGCTCACATGTCGCTTTTATGGAAAGCGTGGCAGTGAATACAGTCACAATAATTGGGCTATAAGAAAATTATACGGAAAAGGTTATTTTGTCGCAATTATTTCATGTGAAATAGCAAAAAAATGTTTAAGAAAGTCTGAGGATATCGCCATATTTACAAATAAAATATATGCTTTTAAAGCAAAATAGTTGCAAAATGACACTTTTTTTCGTGACAGTAAAGGAGTTTCTTTATAAGATGCCGAACAACATAAGAAAAGGAGGTATGCATGATGACAAATCCATTTCAGTGGGAGCATCCAAAAGCCATGGATTACAATGATACGATTCGCCGGCGAATTATCGGCTACGATTTAATTTTTGAACTAATGAAGGACTTAATTGATGCATCAATAGAGCAGCCAGAGCATATTACGATTGTTGGTGCGGGAGGAGGGCAAGAGTTAAGTACGTTATTGCCTTTATTACCAGCTGCGCATTTCAAAGCAATTGATCCGTCGAGTACAATGCTTGCGCTAGCTGAACAGCGACTAGTTGCCGAGGAATTGAGTGGGGATGTTGCGTATATTGAAGCGGAGCTAACAGCGGCGAAGCTTGAGCCAGCTGATCTGGTGACATGTCATCTTGTCCTCCATTTTTTACCGACAATCGCATTAAAAAAAGCATTACTTCATGAAATTGCTATGCATGTTAAAGTAGGTGGGACAGTTTATTTATCAAGTATCAATGGCGATTTAGAGGATGCAGCATTCCAACAAACGCTAACAGCTTGGGGGAAGGCGATGATTCGTAATGGGGTGAAAGAGCACCAATGGCAGGCCTTTCGCGCATCATTTGGCGATACATTAATGCCTATTTCAACAGTGGAGTTACTTAAATTATGCGATGAGGTGGGCTTGCAGATTCGTCATGCATATTTTCGTGCCTATCATATTGAAGCATTTTGTTTAGAGAGGGTGAAGTAAGTGGGACGTTTAAGCAAATGGCGAGATGATTATATTGTCTGGCATGCCAATAGAGCACAATTACCGACATATTTTGAAGAGGAGCATTGTACGCAAAAAATTCGCTTTAGTGGACGCGTTCAAAAGGTAGGCTTTCGTCTGGAGCTTGCAACGCTTGCGAAGCGGTTACCACTCACTGGTACAGTATATAATTTAGAAAATGGCGATGTTGAAGCGATTTTACAAGGGCCATCAACAGCGATTCATTATGTGATTGCACATATGCATCAGCTGAAACGTGCAAAAGTAAAAAAAATTACTTCTTACGAATTGTCACCGATTGCTGCTACTAAATTTGATATCACTCCCTCATAAAAGAGAGGGAGTTTTTTTCTGTTTAAAACAGGGAAAAATGATAAAAATATGATGAATGGAGGATGCATGATGGAAATTCTAGTACAACGAAAATCATTAGGGCGTTCACGGAAACTAGAGCAGATGACATATGAATTACCTGAAAAACCGCATACCTTACGCGAGCTTTTAACGATGCTCGTTCAAATAGAAGTGTCAACCTATAATGAAGGAACACCGCTCCTTAGCTTTATTACAGATGAACAGCAGCAAGACCTTGAAGCGACAGGATATGTTAAGTTTTTACCAGTTGCTGAACGCCCAGATGTAGACAACACTCAAGCAATTGATACCATGCTTCAAGCTTTTGAGGATGGCCTATTTAAAGTTTTACAAGGGAGTGATGTGTATAGTTCATTGGATGAAGAGATTCATTGGAGCACAGAGCCCTGGACATTTATAAAATTAACTTTTTTAGCGGGAAGGTAGGAGCTGTATGGACAAGTGGCTAGTGATGGAGGAACAACTAAGAGATAGTGAGAATGTACAGTATTATGAGCTAGAAATTAGTTTTCGTAAGCTTGAAATTGAATCATTTGATGAATTACTCACTGGACGATTTTCGAAAATGCTAGAAGGTATGTTAGATAAAGCACGTTTTACAATCTGGCAGCAAATCATGCAGCTATTACAAAAGTTACCGTATCAAAAAGGGCATATGCGTAGATCTTTCCGTGCGCCGAATAATCCAATGCTACATAATCATGCCATTATCGAAGTGATTCGGCTATTACTAGCAGGCTATGCCGTCAATATGAAAGGTATCTACGAATCAACAGCGCGTATGACGTATGATAATGGGGCGAAATGTTATGTTAATGCGGATAATGAAATTTTAGCGCCAGCTGGATTATATAAGTATGCCCTTGCGTTACTTTTAGATGAAGAAGATGAGGAGACGATTGCCTTTGTCGAGGATGTTTTATGGAAAAACGGGGCACATCTTTTATTTGACTATGCGTTGATTCAGGCGATTATGATGTCTGAGAATGAGGAAGTGTACAAGCTTCTGGCGAATGTATTCAAGGCTGCTCAAAATCAAGAAGGTGTACGTCAAGCCATCGTTGAAAATATTGATTCAGGCACATTTAAAGCACAATGCTTTTTCACAAAATTACTAGTAGAGAATGATTTTGTACGTTTTTCATCGGTTATCCGTGCAGTAGATGTGTGGTTTGGCTTTGGCTATGAGGCAAAAGATAAGAAAAAGGTACAACATATTTTAGAGCTGGTATTAAAAGGGCTTAAAGAAGGGGAAGAAGCATTGCTTGAAAGTGATAATGCGCAGGGAAGTGTATGTCGGACTATGGCTGATGGCTAGTCAAGATGTAGAGCTTGTTTTAAAACGTCTACCTTCATTATTAAAGCAGGCACCTCATATCCAGCATGTCACACTTTATGCGCTAAGTCAGTTAGGAATGCACCATGAGCTTGGTGAGCGTTTATATGATTATTTACTTGAAGCGGATACACTGCAAGCGTTTGCTCTTGCTTATCCGATGGTGGTAGGGGAATTACCGTATTTTAGTCGCTACTACAATTTTGACGCTACCAACCGATTAACAAGCTATCATGAAAATCATCCATGGCTCATGCGCCGCTCAAAAGAGCTTTTAGCAAAACTAGAATTAGTAGAACAACAAATTAATGGAGAAGATTGGGTGAGTGACCATGCACCGTTTCCATTTTTAGCTATCCAATTAAATAAAGGAAAGCTCCGTCGTTTAAAGACCGCACTCTTTATTACGTTAAAAGATGATGTGGCGCTTGAAGAAGTTGCGGCACAGGTTCCTAAATGGGCCGTAGATGACCGTGCTTATTTTTATCATATTGTCACAGTCTACAAGCCAAACCTTTCGTTTATTTTACAAGCTTTAAAAGACCGTAGTAGTGCAACGCGTGAAGATGCGCTTGATATGCTCGATGCATATGCCTTTCCACTTGTAGAATTTGCAGATGCAGCGGAAACGCTTTTAAAACAAAAGTCTGGCACGATGCGTCAGGCAGTGATTAAGCTACTCAAAAAACAGCCACTTGAAGACATTAAGCGCTATGCAAGTCATTTATTAACGAATAAAAATGAAATGATTCGCTTAGGCTCACTGGAGTTACTTGTTGAAATAAAAGATGATATACAAGTAGGGCCATTTATTGCACAGCTACCAGAGCCAACCGAAAAGGAGCAACATTTCCTGTCACTGCTTGAAGAGGAGGCTGTAGAAGAAGCTGAGCTACCGCCAATTGTCTTTAGCTTTGAATTTGATAAGTCCGTTCCATTTACATTAAAGCAGTTTGCTCACTATGATCTTAAAAAATTACGCGAAAAATTTGGGCACCTACAACGAGTGATTGAGCAGTATGCAAATGAGACGTATGAGGTAGAAATGTATACAGGAACGACTGAAACGAGGCTCATTGGCAATAATTTAACGCGTAAACACGGGGAGGATTATGATTTTTATTCTATCGATGGCTTACCCCTTGCAGAAGTTTGGACGACAGCGCTAAAGGATAGTCAATTGACATCAACAGATTTATATATTTATTACACATTCCAAGCGATTGCACGTAACTTCCACTTTGCCCGAAATACGGAAGATATCGCCTTTAATGAACAATTTTTAGCTGGCTTAGACCCTGAAAGTGCTTTTCGTGAGCTACGACAAGGACTCTATATGCAGCAAATTAGTACGCTACTAGAATTTAGTGTGCAGCGTGGTGAGGGACCGCTTCAAAAAGAGCTACGGGCACATTTTGATGCACTGATTCCGTTTTCGACATTTGCCAATGGCTTAGTGCTAGATTATATTACACAGGCAAAAGGTAGCGATTTTGTTAATACCTATTATGAGGGAAGTTTGTCAAAGAGCCGAGAAGTGACCTTTATTCGAAGTCTTATTGCTGCGGTTGATCGACAACTTTATTATGGAAGAGAGCTTGCACAGTTACTTTATACAAATCAGCAATTAGACGAAGCACCAGAAATGGCATTTGAACATCTCTCGCAGCATAATTTCCTTTTCGCGCATGAGTTGGATATGGTTCTTCCCGCACATTTACGCTATTTTATCGAGCATAAGTATTACCGTCTGTTGGACCTCGAGTATTCTAAAAAGGAAATTGCTGTGAGCAAAAAAGCGGATGAGGTGCGCGCTTGTGTACATAAGATAAGCGCAGATGTCATCGCAGGAGAAATTGCACGCGGTGATTTGGAAGCGCCTTTAACAGGGTTAGTGTCATCTCTTGGCAGGATTTATGGTATCGATTACTTTGTAGCTATTCTAACGGCATTAGGTAATGAAAAGTTAAGTCGTAACTATGTTTATTCAGCAAGTGTTCGAAAGGATAGCTTGTCGACGTTACTAGAGAAGACACAACCAGATACAGAAGAGGCAAAGGACTATGTTTTTAAAGCACTGGAAAAAGCGCAGTTTACAAACGAACGATTAATTGAGGCAATGCTTTATAATACGACATGGCTTCCACTCCTTAGTGAATTTGTCGGCTGGAAAGGGCTTGCGAATGTTGCCTGGTATTTTGTGGCGCATACATCAGAGTATTCGGATGAATTTGAAAAGGCTCACATGAAAGAATATAGTGCCATTGAGGCGGATGAATTTGAAGATGGCGCATTTGATCGGCATTGGTTTTTAACAGCTTATGATGAAATTGGACCTGAGCGCTTTGCGATTGTTTATGAGGCCGCAAAATATAGTGCATCTGGTGGGAATCATCGTCGAGCACAAATGTATGCGAAAGCGACACTTGGTGAATTAGACGGTGAAGAACTACGTAGTGAAATTGAAGCGAAGCGTAATAAAGATAAACTACGTGCCTATAGTCTGTTACCGGTTGATAAAGAACAGGCGACAGAACGTTATATGTATTTCCAAAAATTTGCGAAGGAAAGTAAAAAATTTGGTGCACAGCGTCGTGCAAGTGAGACGAAAGCTGCACAAATGGCTATTGCTAATTTAGCACAGCAAGTTGGTAGGGGGAATGTGAAGCAATTCATGTGGGAGATGGAGCTATCGCAGTGGTTAACAAAAATTCAACCATACTTCGAGCCAGTGGAAGTAGAAGATGTGACGCTACAGCTTGTACGAGAGGGCGAAAAAGTGGTGCTACAAGTTAGTAAACAAGATAAATTACTCAAAAATGTACCAGCGAGACTTAAAAAGCATCCGATTGTAATGGAAATTCAGGAAGCAAAAAAAGAAGCAACGGAGCAATATCGACGTGCGCGTAGCGAGCTAGAAGAAGCAATGTGTGAGGAAGCGGTCTTTGATAGTGACATCGTGAAGAAATTACTTCAGCATTCTTTATTACGGGAATTATTGACGCAACTTGTTTGGAAACAGGGGGAGCAGTTCTTCTATTTGACGGATGATTTTTATTCTGTTGAACATCATCGACTTCCAATTAGTGGTCAGCTGATGATTGCGCATCCAGCCCATTTTTACGCGGCTAAAAACTGGAGACAGTGGCAACATTTCGTTTATAACGAAGAATGGCAACAGCCATTTAAACAGCTATTCCGTGAGTTTTATGTAGCGACTGCAGATGAGCTTGAGCAGATGAAAACAACACATTTTGAAGGCCATCAAATCCAACCGAAAAAAGCTGTTGCGCTTCTCCGTGCACGTAAATGGGAAATAGGGTACTATGAGCCGGTTCGTCAAATTTCTTATGCGTATAATGTAGTAACTTATTTGGATTTCACATATGACGACTATACGCCAGCAGATGTTGAAGCCCCTACAATTGGCACGGTTTATTTTGCAGAGCGTATGACAGGTAATGGTAAGAAAATCGAGTCGCTTTCGCCGGTTTATTTCAGTGAAATGATGCGTGATTTGGATTTAGTAGCGAGTGTAGCACATGTGGGTGAAGTGGACCCTGAGGCAAGTCATTCAACGGTTGAAATGCGTGCAGTAATTGCAGAGGAGGTTGCTTTATTATTTGGCTTTGACCATATTACAGTAAAATCGCCACATGTATTGATTGATGGCCAGCTAGGTAGCTATAGTCTCCATCTTGGAAGTGGTCATGTACATCAGCAGGGTGGCACGATGATTCCGATTGCGACCATTCCATCGCAGCATCGTGGACGTGTCTTTTTACCGTTTGTTGATGAGGACCCGAAAACAGCAGAGATTATGGCGAAGCTCTTACTTTTTGCACAAGATGATCAAATCAATGACCCAAAAATTAGACAGTATATCACACAGTGAATATGTAAAAAATAGGGTATACTGTAAATAATACTATTTTTTTCGCTAAGTAGAGGTGACAGACGTGTTGCATCATATTGAAATAAATGTCTCAAATTTAAAAGAAGCCTTATCTTTTTGGCAATGGTTTTTAGCAGATTTAGGCTATGAGCTGTATCAAACATGGGAAGATGGCCAAAGTTGGAAATACGGGGAAACCTACCTCGTATTTGCGCAAACGCAGCCACAATTTCTAGATGCACCTTATCACCGAGGTCAAGTGGGGCTTAATCATTTAGCATTTCATGCAAAATCTCGAGCGCATGTAGATGATATGACAATAAAATTGCGTGCAAGAGGCGCGACAATTTTATATGAAGATCGTCATCCATATGCTGGAGGACCAGCTTATTATGCAGTGTTTTTTGAGGGACCTGATCGTATGAAGTTGGAGCTCGTCGCACCAGAAGGAGAGTTGTTAGAGTATGATTAATACATTAATAGAGCATCAACGCCTATCAATAACATTTGCAGAAACATTACAGCGTTTATCAGAGGATGATTGGCGCAGGAAGATTGCACCTGATAAATGGAGCATTGCAGAGATTATGGGTCATTTTCGTTTTTGGGATGCATTTTTATTAACGAAGCGTGTGCCATTCTTTTTCACGACACAGCAGTTTGAGCCGTCGCCAAATGTAGATTTAATCAATGAACAATCAGCGGCATATGCGCGTGTAACGGAAAAAGATAAAGTACTGGCAGAATTTATTATTCATCGTCAACAAATTGTCGAAATCGACAGATTCTTCCCATCGAGCCAACTTTGTCATGCCTGTGGTCATCGAGATGGCAAGAAACCATTGGCTATTCGTGTGTGGACTTGTTCAGCTTGTGGTACGACACTAGACCGAGATATTAATGCAAGTAAGAATATCTTAATCGAAGGGTTAAGACTTTTAAAGCAACAACCGTAGGAACTACGGGGATAGCCTACTAAAAAAAGTGAAGCCGCTGTTTCGAGCAACTGGAAACAAGCAAGCACTGTTCGTAGGAATCTCCCACTTCAAGCAACGTTCAAAGAATGGCTAAGTGGGGGTAGTTCAAGAATAGTACCCATATTATTAAAATAATAATGAGAAAAACACTATTGGGTCGTTGCGTTAAATTTTCCAACGATGCAAGAAATGCGTAGTGGGTAAAAGTCAAAAATAGTACAAATATTAATAGTTGGTAATTGGAAAATTATTATGAGTGAGGGAAAGTATATGACAAATTATGGTGAAAATTTATTTGAAGGAGCAGCAGCGTATTATGCACAGTATCGACCAGTGTATCCGGCACATCTCATTCGCTTTTTAGTAGAGAAGTTTGCTGATAATGGTCAGCAGAAACTGCTGGATATTGGCTGTGGCACCGGAGAAATTTCCTTTCGTTTATTCGATTGGTTTGACGAGGTCATAGGCATTGATACGGATAAGGAAATGCTATGTGAGGCAATGCGCAAAAAAGAGCTGCTTCGCGTCTCAAATGTACATTTTTTCAATGGAGACCTCGTACAGTTTTTAGCGCATCAGTCTATAGATAAACTTCAGCTTGTAACAATGGCAAAATCTTTTCATTGGATGAACCGCGAAGCGCTGTTACATACACTTTATCCACTGATTCAATCAGGTGGTGGCGTAGCACTTATTGATCAGTACATACCGGATAAAGAAATAACGCCTTGGGAGCAGGCATTTAAACAAGTTGTGAAGAAATGGTACGGAGCAGAGCGCAGAGCCGGTAATACAACGTATACGCATCCAGTAAAAAGCCATGCAACGGTAATTGAGGAATCTGCTTTTACCTTACAGCAATATTCATTAGCTCCTTATACATATACGTGGACAATTGACGCTATTTTAGGCAATCATTACTCAACATCTTACGGTCTAAAACAATTTTTAGGAAGTGAAGCACGCATACAAGCATTTGAGCAAGATGTTCGTGAAACATTATTGCAGCTTAATCCAGCAGGTGTTTTTGAAGAAATACTGCCTGTGTCGGTGAAGTTAGCAATGAAATAGATAAAAGAGGCTTTGACATACGTGTAGAAATCCCCTCTCCTATGAGCATAAGAAAAAACGGAACATGACGTGTTTTGTCGCAGCCTCTTTTTTTAATGATGTAAGCATATAATGCTATGTAGATAGACGTTCGATTAATGTTGGAATTAATTCCGCTTCACTTTCATCGTAAAACCATATCTCGGCTTCATCTTCAACGATGACAAATAACGGTTTATCATTGGAATAGAAGGCTAAATATTCAGGGAGTTCGCCCATTTCCCAACCAAATGCATGATTTGTAAAGGTTTTAAGTACTTCTTTCGCACGACGAATGGATTTATAGCGAAAAACATGTGATTTTCGTTCAGAGCCATATATATGCGCAATATTTCCATAACGATGCACTTTTCGTTTGATTAAAAATTCATCTAGCGGTTCTAGCACAATTGAATAGGTTTCCTCTAAGAGATTTTCATTCAACACATTGTCGGCATTAACTTTAATGGACTCTTCTTTAATCGTGAACTCAAAAAAGTCGGATAGCTTAAAAGCGACATCAAGTAACGTAAAATAGTCTTCATTAAAAAAATCTTCGTTTACACATCTCATTATTTTCACTCCTTACGAAAAGAATGTATTGAATAAGTTTAACATAATAATATTGGGGCTAGAAAAGATAAAAAAGGCAGACATCGTGCCATGATGTCTACCTAGATTAAAACAATAATTGATAAATGACATAACCAATCACCAATATGACAATAATGGAAAGTGTAGCTTTCTAGTTTGTCCCGGCTCTAACAGGTTGGTTGATGCTGTCATTTAAAGTACCACCTGGATTTTTTTCGGCTTCTTGACGGTGCAGCTTTTCGGATCGTGCATCTAAACACTACCTTTAAAGGGATATTATGTATAATTATACCATGGTAGTACACTACACAGCGAGTTTATTAATTAAAAATGGAGGTCACCCATGACGATATATCATTCGAAAGAAAGCACTATTTTTACGATTACACCGCAGCCTGTTGTTGAAAAGGTGTTTCTAAAAGATGTCGGCTGTGAGGTTGGACTTGATGCAAATCAACAAATTGCGACGCTGCGTTTTACCCGTGACGATTTCGAACGTCGAAAGAAATTAACGATTTATGGCGGTACATATTTTAAGATTCTACGAAAGCAACCTACAGCTGTGTATACGTATTATAATGCTGTATTTTCATTTGCAAAGGGGAAGCTTGCCTCTATCGAATTCAAGCATCAGGCAGAGACAGTGAAAGAGATGCGTATGGAGCTTTTACTGCCGCCCATTGAATATGACGAGGAAACGGAAATGATCTCTTTGGCGTTAGATGAGGATGTTGCGCTCACAGATCCTAGGGCAGCTGTGTTTGCATGGCATAATTTAAAAAGCCAAGCAGATAATTTTTACTTTGATGGAAAGTTAGTCGTCTATTTAGATGGTGAATTATTTTTCGAAGAGAGCACCACTGATGTTTGTGGGTTACTTAAGGCGCTAAAAACCTATAAAGAATATGATGGGGTAAATGATATTTTATTTTTAGATTCTACTGTAACGTTTTTAATTACGCAATCGGACGCGGGTATGCATTTGTATACGCATGATGAAGCCCAACAATGGAGTAAGCTGATTCCACCGGCACTCTTTGATAAGGCGATAGAAGATGTTTATACTGCTTTTTGTACACTTCTAATCGATACAAAATTACCGTTATCGCAGCGTGAAGATGTGTTAGCACTAAGCATGGTATAATGACGAAGTAAAAAGCTGTAAAGGATGATGACAATGTGGTCAATCAAAAAATTTGATGAATTATCAACGAAGGAATTGTATGCTATTTTGAAGGAGCGTACAGATGTATTTGTTGTCGAGCAGGCATGTCCATATCCAGAACTAGATGGCAAAGATTTTGCTTCGTATCATTTATTTAAAGAGCAGGACGGTGAAATTGTGGCATATTTACGTGTGCTACCGGCAGGTGTATCCTATGATGAGGCATCGATTGGACGCGTTCTTGTGAAGCAAAACTACCGCGGACAAGGATTAGCACAGCAATTACTAAAGAAAGCATTACGCTTTTTAGAAGATGAGCTTCATGAAACGACGATTAAAATCCAAGCACAGGATTATTTACGCAAATTTTATGGCTCGTTTGGCTTTGAAGTTATTTCTGAAACGTATTTAGAAGATGATATTCCACATGTAGATATGCTGAAGAAGGCATAAAAAAAGAGGCTAAGACCAAGGGAAACGGTCAGCCTCTTTTTTAATTGCGTGTTTTTAATAGTAGATAAATAAAATATGGTGCACCGACAATCGATAAGATGACCCCAACAGGCAATTCTGCAGGTGCGATGACGATACGTGCGATCGTATCCGATGCAACAACGAGTAATGCGCCGATTAGTGCGCTTAGCGGTAGTACACGCATATGTGAACGACCAATTAAACGACGTGCAATATGTGGTGCAATCAGTCCAAGGAATGTCAGGCCACCACCAACGGCTACACAGCTACCTGCTAAAAGCACCGCTAAAATTAATAGCCATTTTCGCTCTTTATTGACATTAATACCGACACCAATAGCAGACATTTCATTTAGTGAAATAATATCGAGTGTACGGGATTTATAAAAGGCGATTGGTAGTAAAATAAGAAGCCATGGCAGTAATGCTAAAACAAATGTCCAAGACGTTGCATAGATTGAGCCTGATAGCCAGACGAGTGTTCGTGTGAAATCAACTGGCTCCATGCGTAATTGAAAAATTGTAATACCGGCACTAAATGCGGCATTAATCCCAATCCCAATTAAAAGCATGCGAGTGGGTGCAATCCTTCCTTTACGATATGCGAGTGTATAAATAAGAAATGCTGCAAGCAGTGCACCAAATAATGCCACAACGGGTTTTAAAAACACAAAAAATGCTGAGTTTGTAGCAACAAAGCTTTGAAAGAAAAATGTATAGAGTACAATGGCGAAGCCCGCTCCTGAGTTGATCCCTAAAATACCGGGGTCAGCTAACGGATTGCTTGAAATACTTTGTAAAATAGCACCTGAGACAGCGATGCCCATGCCGACTAAAATCGCCATCGTAATGCGTGGCATACGGAAGTCAAAAATAGTCATGGCATCCTCTGGGTTGCCAAGTCCAACCATTGTTTGAAGGAAGCTCAAAAATGAAATTTGAATATAGCCTGTATTGATGCTAATAAACATCGCGACAACTAATAACACGAGACAGGCAACTAAATAGAAATAAAATCGACTTGAATGTTTGCGTAATGAATTTTGCATTATAAACCTCTTCCATCTTTGCGTGCCAAGTATAAGAAGAATGGTACGCCTATAATTGCGGTAATCGCACCAACTGGCGTCTCAAATGGACTCATAATTATACGACCTAAAATATCTGCGAAGAGTAGCAGACAGCCACCAACAATGGCAGATACCGGAATGATCCAGCGATAATCGACACCAACAATGGCGCGGACAATATGCGGTACAACAAGGCCAACAAAGCCAATAATGCCGGCAATTGATACAGCGGCCCCTGTTAGTAAAAGTACAACAATGGTACATAAAATACGGATAAGTGTTGTGCGTTGACCAAGTCCTTTCGCGACCTCTTCTCCTAAACTCATGACAGAGATGGATTTAGATAGGAAGAATGCGAGCAAAAGACCAGCAACAATAAATGGTACGGCTACTTGTACATGTATGGGCTGGATAGAAGATAAGCCGCCAGCGTACCAAAAGCTAATGTCTTTTGCGACATCATATTTTAAGCCAATTGTTGTTGATAAGGCACTGAGCATAGCTGTAATGGCAGAACCGGCGAGTGCGAGCTTCACCGGTGTGATGCCACCTTTACCGATAGCCGTTAATGTAAAGACAAGTGCAGCTCCTGCTCCAGCGCCGATAAATGAAAACAGCACAAGTGTTGAGAAGTCAGGTGCTTTTGTTACCGCGTATGCGATGGAAAGCATAAACCCAGCGCCTGCTGTAACCCCTAAAATAGAAGGCTCAGCTAAAGCATTTCGCGTCACACCTTGCATAATTGCACCTGATACGGCAAGTGCTGCGCCAACTAAAAGACCTGCAATGGCGCGTGGTAGGCGTAATTCATGCAAGATAACATGGGCGCTATTTGTTTCATCATAATGAAATAGCGCATCCCAAATTCCTTTATACGTTAAATCACTAGCCCCAAATCGAATAGAAAGTGCAACAGCAAAAAGTACAAGTATAATAAGGAAGATTGTTGCAATCCATCTAAAAGAAGAACGATAGTGACTTGCTAAATAACTAAAAGATTTTTTTCGTTCATAGTAATAACTCCTGGATTCATGTGTTGACATAATAAAAAATTTGTTTTATCTTAAGTGAGAAAGATTTTCATTATCATCATATGAGGAATTATAACATTATAGTAAATGAAAATAAACTACTTAAAACTTAAATAGATAGTTAGGAGAATTCAATAATGGCTTTTAAAATGAAAAAATTTGGTTTCGCATGCGCAGGAGCATTAGCTTTAGTATTAGCGGGGTGTGGTAACGACTCGAATTCTTCTTCAGATAATAAAGAAAAAACAGAGCAAACAGATCAAGCAACAAAAACACGTACATTAACAGATGCAATGGGCCATGAAGTAAAAGTACCTGAACAACCAAAACGCGTTATCGCAACGTATTTAGAAGATAATTTAGTTGCTTTAGGTATTACACCAGTAGCGCAGTGGTCTGTTACAAATGGCGTGCAAGATTACTTACAAGAGGAATTAAAAGATATTCCAACAATTTCGTACGATTTACCACTTGAAGCCGTTCAAAGTTTTAAACCAGATTTAATCGTAATGGATTCAGCTTCTATGGTAGAGGGCGATAAATACGATCAATACAATAAAATTGCACCAACTTATGTTATCGGTAAAGAAGTAAACAATGATTGGCGCGATGAATTAACAAAAATGGGCGAAGTATTTGGTAAAGAAGCGGAAGCAAAACAAGTGTTAGCTGATTACGAAGACAAAGCTGCTGAAGCAAAAAAAGAAATTAAAGATAAAGCAGGCGACATATCTACTGCAGCTGTTTGGGTAACTGGCGGTAAATTCTTCATCGTATCAGATAATCTTTCAAGCGGAGATGTTATGTACAATGACCTTGGCTTAAAAGTGCCAGCAGTTGTAAAAGAAATTTCTGAAAAAGCAACAGGTAACTGGAGCGAAATTTCATTAGAAAAACTAGTAACAATGGATGCTGACCACTTATTCTTAATTGAATCAGATGATGATGCAAGTAAAAAGGCATTAAGCGACAAACTATGGAATACAATTCCAGCTGTAAAATCGGGTAATTTACACAAATTAGGTACAGAATCTCCTTGGCTATACACAGGTGCGATTGCGAATACAAAAATTGTTGAAGAAATTACAGACGCTTTAGCAAAATAAGCGTTAAATTAGAGATTGTACTTGCATGCGTAAGGCAATCTCTTTTTGTTTAAAGGAGAATTTTCTAAATGAAGAACGACATTTTGGTAGAGCATGTAGATGTTGGCTATGAGAAAACAAAAATTGTACGTGATGTTTCTTTAAGTTTCAAAGAAGGCGAAATTACGACGATTATTGGACCGAATGGTTGCGGAAAATCGACGTTATTAAAGGCAATGACTCGTATTATTCCATATAGTAGCGGCTCGATTTATTTAGATGGTGCGGCTATTGCTAACTACAAAACAAAAGAGCTTGCTAAGCGCTTAGCAATTTTACCGCAAATTGCGGAAAATCCAGCAGGTTTAACAGTAGGAGAACTTGTGTCATATGGTCGCTTCCCACATCAATCGGGTTTTTCAAAGCTGACGAATGAAGATTATGAAATCATTGACTGGGCACTTGAAGTAACCAACACACTAGACTATAAATATCGTGAAGTAGATACCTTATCAGGTGGCCAGCGCCAACGTGTGTGGATTGCGATGGCACTTGCACAAAAAACCGATATTATTTTCTTAGATGAGCCAACGACTTATTTAGATATGGCGCATCAGCTAGAAGTTTTACAGTTACTAAAAAAATTAAATGAAGAGCAAGGCCGCACCGTTATTATGGTATTGCATGATTTAAATCATGCGGCGCGTTTTTCACATAACCTGATTGCTTTACGTAATGGGGAATTAGTGAAGCAAGGTAGTGTGGAGGAAATGATGCAGCCGGAAATTCTTGCGAAAGTATTTAATATTGATGCAACAATTGTACGCGACCCAAAAACAGATAAGCCTGTCTGTTTATCATACGAACTAATTTAATGAGGAGCGATTCGATGGAATTATTTGATGTAACGATTGTTGGTGGAGGACCTGCTGGCTTATATAGCGCTTTTTATAGCGGTCTACGCGATTTGAAAACGAAAATTATTGAGTTTCAACCCACTTTAGGTGGTAAGGTTAATATTTTTCAAGAAAAAATGCTATGGGATGTCGGTGGTCAGCCACCAATCGTTGCAGCGCAGTTCGTCGAAAATCTTGTAGCACAAGCAAAGACATTTGATCCAACGATTTGTTTAGAAACAAAGGTGCAAAATGTGCGTAAAGAACAAGATTACTTCGTGATTGAAACAAATGATGGCGCACAGCATTATTCCAAAACAATTATTATCGCAACAGGTGGCGGCATTTATAAGCCGATTAAACTAGCAATCGATGGTGCTGAAAAATACGAAATGACAAATTTACATTATACGATTAAAGGCATCGAACGTTTCCGTAATCATGATGTATTAATTTCTGGTGGCGGTAATGGTGCTGTAGACTGGGCAGTTGAGCTTTTACCAATTGCAAAATCAGTGACATTAATTTACCGTAAAGAGGAATTGACGGCACATGAGGCGCAGGTGCGTAATCTACGTGAAAATGGCGTGGAAATTATGCTAAATTCTGAGCTTGTATCCCTACAGTCAAATGAGCAAAAAACGGCGATTGAACAAGTGACTGTTTGTCAAAATGGTGATAATACGACGTTTAATATAGATGATGTTATTATTAGTCATGGGTATGATCGTGAAGTATCCCTTGAATTTGATGAAGACATTCGCCCGGAATGCAAAGATAATTATTATTTGCAAAGCATCGGCAAATGTCAAACAACAGTTCCAGGAATTTTTGGTGCAGGGGATATTGTCACATATGAGGATAAGGTGAATTTATTGCTCGGCACATTCCAAGATGCAGTTCTTGCGGTGAATAGTGCGAAATTATATATGAACCCTGAAGCCAATAAAGTAGCAATGGTATCATCACATAATGAAAAATTTCGTGAGAAAAACCAAGAAATTTATGCAAATGTTTAAAGGAAGTCGAAGAAAAGTAGAGAGCCTGAAGAAGCGGCTCTCTTTTTTTATGAAAAAATAAAAAATAGGCTCTTATTAATGATAAAAATTGTAAAAAATAACAAACAAAGGACGTGTTTTGGTATAATGCTGTTAAGTGAGGTGGATGGATAAATGAAAAAAATGTATGGGGTTGCAGCATTATTAGCAACCACCCTTGTATTAACAGCATGTAATTCTGAAAAAGAAAAATCAAATGAAAGTCAGCAAGCAGCCCCGCAAGATGAGTCGATTCCTAAAGATTATAAAGAGGAAATCAAAAAATTAAGTGATGCTTCTTATGAGGATTCGCGTGCCAAAACAGATGCTTTAACAACCTATGCGCAAAGGTATACGAAGGCCTATGGCTCGGCCGTGGACAATCAAGGGAAAAAACTAAATGATTTCTTAGATTCTGTACTAGACAAGTCTTATACAACAGGCTCGAATGGAGATATGGCGTTAAATTTCTTTGAGTCTTATTTTTTACAAGCATCGTCAACAAGTGAATGGAAAGATGATGCACCGGAGCTTGCTTTAGCAGAAACGTATCACGAGACAATACGGAGTAGTATTCGTTTGTCAGAGGCGATGCGCTTAAATGATAGTGAAGCGACTAAAAATGAAAAGCAAGAGCTCAAAAAGCTAAAGCAAACACTTGCAAGAGATGCGAAAAAATTAGGTACGGTAAAAGGCGACAAAGTATATTACCAGTTAGAGGGTAAGAAAAAAGAACAGGCGAAAAAGGACAAAAAAGAAGCCTCTCTTGAAGAGAAAAAAGCACAGGCTGCAAAAGCGGAGAAAGTAACAGTAAAGCAACAGACACCTGTAGTGAACCCAAATGCGGCACAAAATGAGCCGTATCATTATGTAAATGGCTATGTCTATGTCAATACAGGAAAATCAAACGCTGGACTGTTTTTACGTACAGGCCCTAGCCAAACGAGTAGTAAGCGTCTAAGCAAATCTTTACCGAATGCGACTGGTATGACTTTACTCGGTCGTCAAGGCAACTGGTATGAGGTCTATGTTGATAGCTATGGCGCCATGGGCTGGGTGCATAGTAGCTACGTGTCATCACAGCAACCTGTCGTTTCACAACCTTCATTACCGAGTACAGTTGTTGTCAATACAGGAAGTAGCACATTAGTACTGCGTTCTGGACCAGGAAAGGGCTATAGTAAAGTAACGTCACTTGAAAATGGTACCTATTTGGATGTAACAGGTGAAGCAGATGGTTGGTATGAAGTATATGACAGCGGTAGCAGAAGCACTGGCTGGGTATCGAAACAATTTGTAAGGTAATTAAAAAACACCACTTCCAATGGAAGCGGTGTTTTTTGATTATTTTGTAACAACTTTAATTTTCTTCGTTTGATGATGCACTTTATTCGTTACGGTTACGTAGGCAGTACCCTTTTTCAACGATTTAAATGTATAATTGCTAACTTTTTTTAATGATTTTGTATTGCTAACTGTTAAATCAACATTTGCACTATTTGTGAAATCTAAACGTTTTAAATTGCTAAATGTATATGATTTTCCTTTTTTCAACGTGATTTTCGTTGGATAGCTTGGTTTTGCAAATGAATCTTCTAAATCAAAGAAACGAACCTTATAGCTAATCGTGGTGGCTTTGTTATTTTTCAATAAGCCCGAAATTTTAATGGTATACACTTCATTATCCTTAAATTTAAAATCGCCTAATTTAGCATGCCATACAATCGCATTCATATAACCATATCCTGATGAGCTGACACTATAATGCTGGCCATTCTTTAAATTTTTTGAATCAATTGTTACGGATTTCTTACTCGTTTTCATCGTGATTTTAACACGATCTGAAATCGTATAATTTTTGCCGAGTGATACAGAGAATGGGGTATCTTGTGTCATTAATTGAATAGGCATACGCTGAGCAGGCCATGCGATTTTAGCATTGCTATAATTTTTTTCAGCAAGCCCCCAGCCCCCTGGTTCCTGTAAATCTTTTTTTGACCAATTATAATAGCCAGGTAGTTGTTGATGGACAGCTGCTTTATTATCAAAAACATATGTATCTGTATAACTACCAACTTTACCAAAGCCGATTGAGCGCATAGAAGGGTTTAACAACCACTTACGGTGACCAATGGCGGTCTTATTACCACCACTGTCAATCATGTAGCCATTTAAAATCGATTGCTGGATATTGTAATACCCAACGCCGATATTACTAGCAAGTCCAGCAAATGCACCTTTTTTATACGTTTTACTTGTACTGGACATCCCTTGCGGCACTCGAATTTGGTGCGCCAGCTGATTGTTTTTGTTCATTAAAAATGCAGCGTTTTGTGCTAAGTTTGAGAAGTTTTTATTCTCTTTGACTTGTGGTAAATCTGTTAAATATCGTACTAGATTTACGGAATTCAACGCAGCGGTGTTCTCTGTTTTGCTGACTGTCGTTGAAGTTGGGGGCGTTACATATTTTTGAGGCTGTGATTTCGCAAGCGGATGCTTCACAATAAATTTCGCAATACTGCTCTCCGATGGGATGTCCCCTGTAATGCTTTCTGCTGATGCAGAAGATGCGGCGACTAACATAGAGGCTGCAAATGATAAACTAATAATCCATTTTTTCATATTCTTCACTCCTATCAAAAGTGTATCAAAATGATATAGTAGAAGAATGAGCATGAACGATTATTCTTTTTTTAAGCGTTCAGACTTAAAGTGGTATTCCCTTTTGTGTGAATCGACAGTACTCACATAAAATTTTGTTAGTAGTTGATAATAATAGCATGCCAAATTTAATGATAAATTGTTAATTATTGTGTTAATTGGCAGGTTATCTTTTTTTATGGAATTTAGTCGATAGTCTTGTTATGCTAGTAACGAAGTGAGGGATTAATAAATGAAAGAAAAATTCGCAATTTCTGCGAGCCTCTTTGTGGTAGCACTCCTTTTTATTGGGGTAGGAGTGATTGAATTTTTTGCCTTAAAAATTTTAGGTTTGCAATATACATCCTTATGGATGGGTATATTATTCATTGTATTATATGGTGTATTTGATTTTATTATTGCCTTTTTTATTGGTGCGATTCCAAGTGTATTAGTGGAACTCGAACTATTAGAAAAACAATATCAGGCAGGACTTGATTTCGTCATTGATTACATATTAGCTTTATGTTTAATTGGGCTATTGGATGCCTTTATGCCATCAATTTCTATTACATTGTATGGCACGTGTATTTTTGCGCTCGTAACGGCAATCATTCATTACAAGATGAATATTCATGATGATGTAGAATCTTCATCAAAAGCTTAATGAATACAACCTCCTTTTATGGTAAAATATTACATAACGGGAGGTGTTTTTATGAATAAATGGCTGAAGAGCATTGTGTTTGTAGGAATAGGTGGCTTATTATTCTTTACGGTGAATTATTTGTTTTTCCATAGTGAAGGACAGATGAGGACGAGCATCACACAAGAAAATATTGTGCAAAAGAATGATACGTACTATTTAGTCGTCGATGATGAGTCATATGAAATCGACGAGCAATTTCAAAAGCGTATTGATACAACGGATACGATTGAATATGATATAGATTATACATATAATTCGCTGTTTCAACGTGGCAAAATTGTAGAGCTCCATAAAATTGGAACAAATTATAACAAATAAAAAACGAGAAGCGGCTACTTGTGCGCTTCTCGTTTTTGCTTTATAGCCAGGATTGATAATGTCGATTCCCATAAATATAAAGCTTTTGTGTCGCAATAATCCGTTCGATTAAGATAATAATGCTTTTAAAAATAGCATATGATGCGACAGATGCTTGTTCTTTTTTACCGTGTCACGGTTTGGTCAACAGCTATAAATTGTAATTGACTAGCTGTTGTAGGTGAATGCTCAGCGATGGTTTGATAGTACGCATGACTAAGCATTAAAAAATACGAAAAAAAGAGCAAGATCGTTGTTCAACGTTTCAAAAAACATTTCTCCTTCAGATGGTGATACATATATGTACGTTTAAAAAGTAAAAAAGTTTCAATTTAATACATTAGGTGGAGGCATTGTATCATTATCATCATCTGGTAATTTCAAATAGCGTTTTAAATCACTAGCCGCACTGTTTAAAGTTTGTTGGATACGCTTGCCTAGCTTTAAAATCGCTGGTGTAATATCACTTTCTTGCCAAATCGTTAATAAATGCTGCTGGAAAGCAACATAGCCAATAAAATCCATCATTCGATTTTGCACCGACTTATAAATGATTTTTTGACTCGCATCATCTGTCATTTCATTATGTAATAGGGTTAATTCAAAGCAAAAATCAAACATTTGCTCACACTTCTCTAAGGTCGCTTTGTATTGTTGCAGGGCATACCAGCTTTGAGACGTTAAATACACCTCACCCATTTTTTTTCGTAAGTTTTCGCGTGCTTTATGTATGTCATTCATAAGATGTTGCATTGCGTCAATGTGGCTTCCAAACGTCATATTATCACCTCACTATATCGCTATTATAACAAGCATTTTAGTAAAATCACATAAAAAGCTTTTCACTTTTTTATACCCTTTCTCATACATGATTAGACATACTATCTTTTCATGTATCTATTAATAAAATAAGTATTAAAGACTATCTATTGTATGGAACCTTGTCATCTTGTCCGCAAATAGAGAATATTTTACAATAAAATAAAATATTAAATCTTATACAAAATAGGGAGGTGTTTTTATGAAATGGAAAAGACTCATCGCTTCTACCATTTTAGCCTTTATGATGTCATCAGCAATCACCTTACAGCCTGTGCAAGCTGCAACGTACCAATTGAAAAATGGTGTATTGATTGATGCAACGACGAAAAAAGTAGTAAAAGGATATGCATTCTACAAAGGAAAATTGTATAAGGACGGCAAATTAAATAAAGGATATGTTTATTGGAATAACAAATTGTATCGTAATAGTGTATTAAATACGGGCTATGCCATTGTTGGCGAAGGAAATTTAATGCGTCTTTATTATGATACACAGCTAAAAAGTGGTACGAAAAAAGCGCGTAATAATACACTTCTATTTAAAAATGGCTTTTTAGCGCAAGGGAATGTACAGACAAAGGACTTACAGTATTTATATGTGGATGGTCGTTTAAGTAGCGCGGATGAAAAGGTATATCAAAAAGCGGGCCTCTACTATTTATATGAAAAAGGCCATTTATCGACAGGTGAAAAAATGGATGCTACAAAGCAGTATTTATTTAAAGATGGCAAGTTAGATACTGCGGCACCGACACAACTAAGAGATGGTCATTTATTTGTAGAGGGTCGTGCACCACAAGGAAGCTATCTATATGAAGGAACACTTTATTTTTATGGTAAGGTAAGCCAAGAATTAACGGATTATAAAGGCCTTTACTATTATAAGGACGGCAAGCTTGCGGATGGTGATGCGAGCCCGTACCCAGTGAAATTCAATCAAGGCGTGCCTATAGTGACGATTGACTCGGTTTCGATGCTTGATTTGAATCGTCTTCAAGTGCTTGGAGAAGATACGAGTTGGTTATTGAAAGAGCAAATTCGGGTGAATGGGAAAAACGTAAAAGGCAAAGGTTATATACAAAGTGAAGAGGATAATTCTGTTTGGTTATTGAATACACCTGTAGCACTTGATGAAGACATTGCCATTCAAATTGGTAATCAAAGCTTTACGTTAAACTATGATTTAACGCAGGCGAGTTTAGCACTTGCGAATGATACATTTGAGCCGGGTGAGGAAAATACGTTGGCGTTGCAGATTGGTGCTACTCAAAAGAGTGTCAAGGAGTGGAAAGGAGCGGGCTATGATATAAAATTTACAGCACAGCAAGCAATCTTTCCGGAAGGCACCACCTCGACAACAGGGGAACTTGCTACGACGAACAAAGGGGTGTACCCACTTCATGTAAGTGTCGAGAAGAATGGTAAGAAGCGCGAGCTAGATACGAAAATTCGTTTTACTGCTTACAATCCAAAAGAGGAAGTAGCAACAGATGAAATTTATCTAAAAGTTCGACAAGATTACTACAACTATCAAATGACACCAACTAAAACATTAGTTGTCGGTGAACTAGGCTATGTTTCTACTGCACAGTTTGCTAACCCAGGGCTCCGTGTGAATGGTGCAAATCTAACCTATACAAGCTCGGATACGTCTGTTATTTCATTCCGTGACGAGGATCTACAGGACGCTAGTAGTGAAGATTCACTGCCTATTATTGCACCACATTTAGTAGCGAAAAAGGCAGGGAAAGCAAAAATCACAGTCAAGGCTGGGAACTATATGCAATCCTTTACAGTGAATGTGGTGGATAGTAAGCGGAAACTAACAACGATTACGGCACCGAAAACGTATAAGGCCTATATAGAGAAGGATATTAACCCACTCGCTGTTTCAGGGCTTCGTGCAACACAAAAAGACCAATACGGAGACCCTTATTACAAGGCTACAAATAAATCGATCATTCAGTATCCAAAGACAATCTCATTCCGCTACGCACCGATAAAAACATTTACAGGCGCTGAAGTGTATACGTCATTAACGCCAATTACTGCCGGTCAAAAAGGAACGATTTATTATAAAAATGCGAGTGGGAAAACACTTGCACAGACAGTACTGACGACGAGTAAGCTTCCAGCAAAGGCGGAAATCGACTTTAATAATTTAAATGATTTAACATGGCACTATGAAGATGTGAATGGAAAATACGCGGGTGAGGTACCAAAAGCAGATGTTAGTGGCTATAAAGTACGCTATAATCCAGCGATGCTATCGATTGATGGTGGGACAACTGGTGAGTATACGATTGGACGTATTAACTATGCACCAGTGACATTTTTACGAAATGGCTATACAACGGTTTATATTTACGATAAAAATGATAAATTAATTCGTACGCGAACAATTTATAGCCCGGCAACGAGACCGGCAATTACAAGCATTGATACAAAAGATGTACCCACATTAACAGCTCCGGCAACAATCGGCTATAAGGATGTACTTTATACGTCAGAGGAAGCCGGGAAAGATCCAAAAGTAGAACGCTTTACACTATCTCAAAATAGTAATGCGACGGTTCGAATGACTCAAAAAGCGCGTGAATGGGCAGATGCAGAGGAATATGAAAATACCGTTCAAGCAGGTGATTTGTATTTGGACTATGATGAAAATGGCAAATTTTCAACAGGGGATAGACCGGTTCTAACAGTAACAGCAGACAATGCTACAGACTATGCCCTCAATAAATGGCAAATCAACGAAAAAGATACAATCTATATTCGCTATGGTAATGTCATTGAAAAAGAAATAAAAATTAATTAAATACGAAGGAATGAAGTCATTTATGTGCATGATTAGGTCGTAAATACCGAAATTGTTTAGAAAAATAAAAATATTATGACAAATTATATTGACATAAAAACAACATTCCTGTATATTTAGTCTCATAAATTAGAATAAATGCCTCACAGCTTCGTGAGGTAGAGGCGCGATAAGTCAAGATACAATCGATGAGCTAGAGAAGAGTTATGAAACGATTGATGAGGGACTATCGCCGAAGTGCA
Source organism: Kurthia sp. Dielmo (assembly GCF_000307285.2). NCBI lineage: Bacteria > Bacillati > Bacillota > Bacilli > Caryophanales > Caryophanaceae > Kurthia > Kurthia sp. Dielmo. The sequence goes on along the minus strand of NZ_HE578959.1, from coordinate 356,494 downwards.
TGACGATTTCTCAACATCATGTGCTGGGTCTGCAGTGAACAATTGCAGGACTGTCTCGCTTGAGTTTCCACCTTAAGTGAGTTGTGCTATCTCAATTTGGAATGTTGTGAGGATTCTGGGACTAAAGATAATTTAGGGGCCTGAGTTTACCTCAGGTCCTTTTTTGTTTAGTCCTAATAACTAATTAATGACAAAAAAGGAGAGAGTAGGATGAAGAAAACAGGATGGTTAGTAGGCTTAATGCTTGTACTCGTTCTTGCGTTAGCAGGATGTGGCGCTTCAGATTCTGATAAGTCAGAATCTTCTGGTGATTCAAAGGATACATTTACAGTAGGGATGGAGGCAGGTTATCCACCATTTAACTGGACACAACAGGACGATTCAAATGGCGCCGTGAAAATTAAAGATGGTTCTGAGTATGCGGGTGGTTACGATGTTGCGATCGCACAAAAGGTAGCAGATAAATTAGGTAAGGAATTAGTTATTGTGAAAACAGAATGGGATGGACTTGTTCCCGCATTAACTTCAGGTAAGATTGATGCGATTGTAGCAGGTATGTCGCCAACAAAAGAGCGTTTAAAAACAATTGATTTCTCAGATGTGTATTACACATCTAACCTTGTAATGGTTGTGAAAAAAGGTAGTAAATATGAAAATGCTACGTCATTAGCAGATTTCAGCGGTGCTAAAATCACTGCACAATTAAATACATTCCATTATTCAGTAATTGATCAAATTAATGGTGTGAAAAAGCAATCTGCCATGGATAACTTTCCGGCAATGCGTGTAGCACTAGAGTCAGGTAAAATTGATGGTTACGTTTCAGAGCGTCCAGAAGGTGTATCTGCAGCAGCCGCAAACGATAATTTTGCAATGGTTGAATTTACAGATGGCTTTAAAACAAGTAAAGAGGATACAGCAATTGCAGTTGGCTTACAGCAAGGCAGTGATTTAAAGGCAAAAGTAAACGAGGCGTTAAAAGAAATCTCTGAAGACGATCGTACGAAGCTAATGGATGAAGCAATTGCAAATCAACCAGCAGCAAAATAGTTGCTTGTGAGGAGGAATATTGATGAGTTTAGATTGGTTTATAACCATTATTACGAATAACTGGCCGATGCTTTTACGAGGCGCTTGGATGACCCTAGTTATTTCAACACTCGGGACACTTATTGGCGCATTAATCGGTTTGATTATTGGCGTCATTAATACAACTCCGAAAGCACAAAAGGGCGGTCAAAAAACATTTTTAGCGATTGTAAATGGCTTATTACGTGTCTATGTGGAATTCTTCCGTGGTACACCGATGATTGTACAGGCCATGGTTATTTTCTACGGCACACCGCTTATCATGCAATGGCTTAAAGCAACAATTGGTACGGATTTCGGCTTTAATGGCGATATGAATGCGACATTTGCTGCAGTCGTCATTGTGTCATTAAATACAGGTGCCTATATGGCGGAGATTGTACGAGGCGGCATTATTAGTGTCGATAGGGGACAATTTGAAGCGGCACGCGCAATGGGGATGAATCATTGGACGACGATGACATCTGTTGTGTTACCACAGGTGCTGCGTAATATCTTACCGGCAACGGGTAATCAATATATTATGAATATTAAAGATACGTCGGTATTAAATGTCATTACCGTAAATGAGCTGTTCTTCCAAACAAAAACGATTGCGGGTGCGAACTTCCGTTACTTCGAATCATTCTTCATCGCGTGTATTATTTATTTAATTATGACACTGACAGCGACACAGGTGCTTCGTTTCTTCGAGCGTCGTTTAGAAGGCAAGGCCAATTATCAAATGCTTGATGAAGCGGGCATTATGCGTCCGAAATCACGCGAGTAAAGGAGAGAGAGTATGGGAAACGTTATTGATATTCAGCATCTATCAAAATCCTTTGGTTCGCATGAAGTTTTAAAGGACATTAACTTTTCTGTTGAAAAAGGAGAGGTCGTAACGGTTATTGGTTCATCAGGCTCTGGTAAATCAACATTACTTCGCTGTATTAACCTACTTGAAATACCTTCAGGTGGCGAAATTATTTATCACGGTGAAAATATTTTACAAAAGAAAAATTTGAATGATTACCGTAAGCATATGGGCATGGTATTCCAGCAGTTCAATTTATTTAATAACTGGGATGTTTTAAATAACTGTACTGTAGGGCAAAAGAAAATTCTGAAGCGTTCAAAAGCGGAGGCCGAAGAAATTGCGTTGAACTATTTGAAGGTTGTTGGCATGGATCGCTATGTGAAGGCGCGTCCTCACCAACTATCAGGTGGTCAAAAGCAACGTGTAGCAATTGCGCGTGCGTTATCGATGTCACCAGATGCACTTTTATTTGATGAACCAACATCTGCGCTAGATCCAGAAATGGTCGGTGAAGTGTTACGTGTCATGAAGGAGCTTGCACAGTCGGGATTAACGATGATTATCGTGACACATGAAATGGAATTTGCACGCGAAATTTCAGATCGAATTGTTTTTATGGATAAGGGGTTAATTGTAGAAGAAGGCTCACCGGATGAGTTATTTAATAATCCAAAGCATGAGCGGACAAAAGCCTTTTTACAACGTGCACTCAAATAAATCATGAAGAAGCTGTCTTTTTGGACAGCTTCTTTTTTGTGCAGCATGTATACGATTTCGTGCTATGCTAGATTTGGAGGGGACATAGCGATGAAAAAGTATAAGGTATTGCTTCTCATCTGTTTCACACTATTATTGGTGGCTTGTGCAGATGAAAAAGTGTCTGTTAAAAAAGATGTGACAATGAGTGCGGTCAATGAGCAAGAATATGAGGAGCTAGGCACTGTCCAACTAGATGAAAAACCAGCAAGAGAAGCGCTTCAAAAAGTATCATTGTCATTAACGATTGAAAACTTTGAGCAATTACAGAATGCGAAATTAGCTGTCGATGATAATGCACGTGCATTGTTTGGTAAAAGCTATTGGTTTGGGTCGTATACATTGAATGAGCATCACTATGAGGCTGTATTTTATGTGCAACTTGATAAAGAGACAATTCAACAGCAACTAGAGGACATCAACTATAAGGTGACCTGGGAATATCGCGGGGATACAAAGCAACAAGTGGGGGATTTTGGAGCGAAGAAATAATCGAAAGCTCATCTCCACTGTAGTGTAACCGGATGGCAGTCATTTTGTATAGATAAGGTTTCTGAGAAATCATTCGTTTTTATCGGGCATTTTTTTATAATCGACGCTTTTGTAACGGGTTTTTAAATAAAGAGGCTGGGACATACGTGTAAAAATAATCTCTCATAGGAGCATAAGAAAAACCGGAATCGCGCTGTGGCACGGTTCCGGTTTTTCGTTGTGAACGCTAAAAAAGGAAAATGACGTGTTTTGTCCGAGTCTCTTTATTTTGTGTTAGGAAATACTAAGGTCACATATTGTGCCGAAACATATGCAGGTTTGCCCTTATAAATAATTTTATACCATTCAACAGCGGCATCTTTTTTATACGCTGTAGCGAATTTAACTTTTTCGCCCTTTTGAAGTGTGCCTAAAATCGTACTTGTCACACTTGGCTCTTGACGAACTTTCAATGTCACTGTGCCGATATTACGAACAACGCCCGTTTTTGTTGTGGCAACTTCTTTCTTTGTAAAGGTAATATGCTTCGCCTCAACATAACCAACCTTTCCTTTATAAAGAACTTGGAAGAAAGTATCCTTTGATGCTGCTGTGTAGTTTTGTGTCAACTGAACAGTGGCACCTTCCTTGAGTGTGCCACGCTTTTTACCCTTTGCTGAAGCACTTGCACGTACGCTCAGTTTCGCTTTCGAGACATAGCCTTTTTTTACAACCTTTAATGCGGGTGTAGTGGTCGGCTTTTCAGACGTCACATATTGTCCATATACATAAACAATTTCACCATCTAATAATACGCGATACCACGATTTCTTTGAGCCATCAATAACTTGCAGTTCAGTATTTTTTGCAAGTGTTGTGACAATACTTGAAGTAGTGTTCGGTGCAGTACGTGCATAGACCCCATGATTGGTATACATGACCTTCGTTTCAAACGCTACCGCCGTCTCAGCATTTGCTGTTGTCGGTAAAGAAAGCGTAGAAGCGGTAAGTCCTGTTGCTAGTGCATAAATTAAAAAAGATTGTCGATTCATACATATACCTCCTAAAATATTAATTATAATGACCTATTTATATTTTACTATCTATATCTACCATAAATTATTTAGTGGAAATAGCTTACTATGCAATAATCTGTGAATATCTATCTGTTTATATTGATAAAACTACTACTCGCCAGTCTATATAAAATAAAAAAACTGTTCACTAAATATACACAGCGTTCATGATTGTCGCCAGTCCTTTCTATACTTTAAAATAAAGTTACATTGATAAAGGATGGTGGCTCGTATGGAGTATACAAGTGACGCGTTACATAAAATTTGGGATGTCGGACAGCTTTATCGTTTGAAATCAGGTGAGGTTCAAGCCTATTTAGCGTACAAAAAAATTGAAAAAACGTATAAAGAATCTTTTCGCGAAAAAGCACTTGCTCTAATACCTAAAGCTTCGAAACAGCAGTTACAATTACTTGATTTGACAATCGAATGGGAGCCAATGCGAGAAGCATTTTTAGCTGGTTTAATTGGCGAACGACTACGTTAAAAATAGAACAAACGTTCTTTTTATGGTAGACTAATTTCTAAGGAGGCGTTCATATGATATTACCAGCGATTTTACAACCTTTTGAAAGTCAGATTCAAGAGACTTTGAAGCCGTATATTAAAATTTCCTTGAAGGAATCAGAAAATATTAGCCTTACGAACAGTAAGGTTGGTGGCCATCCTTATTGGCCTGTAAATGAACCTTACCCAGTTTCACCAGAGCACGAGCCACTTCGATTACTTGCTCAAATTAACTTCTCAGAAATACCTCAGGGAATAGAAGAATTACCAACGACGGGTTTGCTACAATTTTTCCTTGCGTCAGATGATTTATATGGTATGGATTTTGATGAACCTGCAGCGCAAGAAGGTTTTCGCGTTGTGTATCATGAGACGACCGAGGCACCAGCTTTAGATGATTTTTCATTTTTAGATGCGATATCGTATGATGAATTTCCATTAGATGAGGGTTTGGAACTTGCCATGAGCTTTGATATTAAGGAAGCGGCTATGTCTTCAGAAACGTACGATTTTGATACGCATTTTGGTGAGGAATTCCGCGAAAATGATGACCTGATGGAGGCTTATTATGAATTATTTAGCGGCCTCGAGCACCGTATTGGAGGTTACCCTGGCTTTACACAATTTGATCCACGTGATGACGATACACCGTTTGATTTCCTGCTTTTCCAGCTAGACAGTGAAACAGTTGGTTCACAGGAAATTTTATGGGGTGACGTCGGCATTGGGAACTTCTTTATTAACACTGATGATTTAAAACAAAAGAATTTTTCGCATGTTCTCTATAATTGGGACTGTGGTTAAACAATATGAAGAAATCGCTATTAGGCGGTTTCTTTTTTTGTAATAAATAAAAAGTCTAAACAAAAACAGTGCTTTAAATAGTTAATTATTACCTTTTCGATTCATTTTGATTATAATTTCCATAATATAGGGTATCTAATAATATCATGATGATTCATGAAATTTGTTAGTGTGGGGGGAGAAATGATTGAAAAGGAGAGCAAATTGGTTCGCACTTATAGCTTTAGTAGTGATGGCCGTTGTATTAGCAGCTTGTGGTGGAAGTGATTCTGGTTCGAATTCAGCGAATGAAAGTGGTGGGAAAAAAGCAGGCAAGGACTTGACGATTGCGGTCAATCAAAACTTCGTAACACTGGATCCGCAAGACTCGAACAACACTTTGGATAACTCGGTTCAACAAACGATGCTAGAGGGGCTAGTTGGCTTTGATAAGGATATGAAAATTATTCCGAAGCTAGCAGAGGATTATAAGGTGAATAAGGACGCAACAGAATTTACATTTATGCTGCGTAAAGATGTGACGTTCCATGATGGGGAAGCTTTTAATGCGGAAGCTGTCAAAACAAATTTTGAGCGTGTATCAGATGAGAAAAATGGCTTGAAACGCTACTCATTATTCTCAAATATTGAAAAAATTGATGTGGTGGATGATTACACAGTGAAATTTACGCTGAAAAATTCATTCGCTTCAATGATTAATAATTTCGCTCATCCAGCTGGTGCACTTCAAAGTCCGAAATCATTAGCAAGTGGTGATGATGTCGCACGTAAACCGGTTGGTACAGGCCCTTATGTATTTGAGTCATGGGATTCAAGTGACATTATTAAAGTGAAAAAGAATGATAAATACTGGAATGGTGATGTAGCGGCCAATTCGATTACCTTTAAACCGGTTGTAGAGAATGGCTCTCGTACAGCGATGCTACAAACAGGCGAGGCTGATTTTGCATACCCCATTCCAACTGAACAAGTAGAAACATTGAAAAAGCAAAATATTACGATTGAAAATACGGATTCGATTGTTATGAACTATTTATCAATGAATGTTAGTAAAGAGCCATTTAATGATCCGAAAGTGCGTGAGGCAATTACACACGCAATTAACAAAGAAGATTTAATTAAAGTAGTATACGCAGATTATGCAAAGCCAGCTACATCTGTCATTGCCGAAAAAACGCAATTCTACTCAAAGCAAGAGGACCAAAGCTATGATGTTGAAAAGGCGAAGGTACTCATGAAAGAAGCGGGCAAAGAAAGTGGCTTTGAAACAACGATTTGGGCTACAAATACGACAAACTACATTAAAGCGATGGAGTTTATCCAACAATCTTTAGCTGCAATTAATATTAAAGTTAAAGTAGAACCAATGGAAAATGGTGCACTTGCAGATGCCTTGTGGGCAGTGGAAGATCCAAAAGATGCGAAGGTACAAATGTACTTTGGTGGGTGGAGTCCATCAACAGGTGAAGCAGACTGGGGGATTCGTCCGTTATTCTCATCTGATTCGTTCCCTCCAAACTCATATAACATCTCGTATTACTCAAGTAAAGAAGTAGATGAGGGCTTAAAAGAAGGTCTAGCTACTTCAGATGAAGGCGAGCGTCAAAAAATTTACGATGATGTACAAAAAACAATTTGGACAGATATGCCATGGGTGCCGATTTCAAATCCAGATAATATTTTCGGTAAGAAATCGAACTTAGAAGGCATTGTGTTACTACCAGATGGTGGATTAAGTGTGACAGAACTACAAATTAAATAAGAAAATAGCGGCGCTATGAGGAATCATAGTGCCCTTTTGTTCTGGAGGGAGAACGGGATGCTGAAATTTATTTTGAAGCGTATTTTACAAATGATTCCGATTTTATTTGTCGTCACAATTGTTGTGTTCTTATTTGTGCATATGATACCCGGGAATCCTGCGCGAATTGTAGCGGGTGCAGATGCAGACCAAGCAACGGTTGAAATGATTGAAAAGAAGCTAGGTCTTGATAAGCCGATTGTCGAGCAATATTTCGTCTACATCGGTAATTTAGCGAAGGGTGATTTAGGTACGTCGTTAAAAACGAATGAACCTGTTTTACAAGAGATGAAATCCCGTTTTATGCCCACCTTTTGGCTGACCGTCTGGAGTATGCTTTTTGCGGTCATTGTCGGAGTAGGGATTGGCATTCTTTCTGCCATGAAACGGAATTCATTTTGGGATTACTTGGGCATGTTTGGGGCAGTTGTTGGGATTTCCATTCCTTCCTTCTGGTTAGGACTGTTATTAATGCAGTGGTTCTCCGTGAAGCTAGGCTGGTTTCCGACAACAGGACTTGATTCTTGGCAGGGCTATGTACTGCCTTCGATTACGCTCGGTGTCGGCGTAGCCGCCATTATTGCGCGCTTTACCCGCTCCGCTTTAATTGATGTACTGAAGGAAGATTATATTCGGACAGGGCGCGCAAAGGGCTTTTCTGAAAGTAAAATCATGATTAGACAGGCGCTTAAAAATGCGATGGTGCCGGTTGTGACGATGACGGGCCTTCAATTTGGTTTCCTACTCGGTGGTTCGGTTGTAATTGAAACCGTATTTGGCTTCCCTGGTTTAGGGAGCTGGCTCATCGATGCGGTGGCAACGCGCGATTACCCGGTTATACAGGCAGAAATTTTATTGTTCTCGCTCGAGTTCTTATTAATTAATTTATTGGTCGATGTTATTTATGGTTTCTTAAATCCACAAATTCGCTATGACGATTAAGGAGGGGTTTTATGACAACAATTCAAGAAAATAAAGTAGCCGCTACACAACCCGCTTCGCCGTGGCGTGAATTTTGGAAGAAATTTAAGCGCCAGAAGCTGGCCTTTGCTTCCGCTATTTTTATTGTGCTGCTGTTCATTGTTGCACTTATTGGACCATGGATTGCACCGTTTGATTATACAAAGGCAGATTATAGTCAGATTCTGCAGGGACCTAACGGCAAGCACTGGCTCGGCACAGACGCTTTTGGTCGAGATATTTTGAGTCGCATTCTTGTTGGGACGCGCACAACGCTACTCGTTGGCCTGAGTGCGGTACTTGCAGGGGCGATTATCGGAACGATTTTAGGGCTACTCAGCGGCTATTACGGCAAGTGGATTGATAGTTTGATTATGCGCTTTTGTGACGTGTTACTCGCATTCCCGGGGATTTTACTTGCGATTGGGATTATCGCGATTTTAGGACCTGGGATGATCAATGTTGTTGTGGCTGTTGGGATTTTTACGATTCCGATGTTTGCGCGAATTGTTCGCAGTAATACACTCGTGTATAAAAACTCATTATATGTAGAAGCTACGCGCTCGCTCGGGGCCGCGAATTTATATATTATTTTCCGGCACATCCTACCTGCGTCCTTTTCTAGTATTATCGTTTATTTCACGATGCGCTTAGGAACGGCGATTTTAACAGCCGCTAGTTTAAGCTTTTTAGGACTTGGTGCACAGCCACCATCACCTGAATGGGGCGCGATGCTGAGTGCTGGGCGCGATTATTTGACGACAGCACCGTATATTACGTACTTCCCTGGGCTTGCGATTATGTTAACGGTGTTAGCCTTTAACTTATTAGGGGATGGCTTACGAGATGCATTAGATCCGAAAGTAAAAGATTAGGAGGAAACGACATGGCAGAAAAAGTATTAGATGTAGTAGATTTAGAAACGCATTTTATTAGCGATGGTAAGGTAGTTAAAGCAGTCGATGGCGTTTCCTTTCATCTTTATAAAGGGGAAACACTCGGCATTGTAGGCGAGTCAGGGAGCGGCAAGAGTGTCACATCGCTATCGGTGATGCAGTTGCTACGTAATACGCCAGGGAAAATTGTTGGTGGAACGATTCAGTTTGGCACATTAGACATTGCCCATGCATCGGATAAGCAAATGCGGAAAATCCGTGGCAATCAGATTTCGATGATTTTTCAGGAGCCGATGACCTCGCTTAACCCCGTTTATAAAATTGGGCGTCAGCTAACAGAGGGCATTATCCTACACAAAAATGTTTCGAAAAAGGAAGCGACACAGCGCGCACAACAGATGCTTGAGAAAGTCGGCATTCCGCGTGCAAAGCAAATTTTAAATGAATACCCGCATCAATTGTCTGGTGGGATGCGGCAGCGCGTCATGATTGCGATGGCAATGGCATGTGACCCAGAAATTTTAATTGCGGATGAGCCAACAACGGCACTTGATGTGACGATTCAAGCGCAAATCCTTGAGCTAATGAATGAGCTTCGCGAAACGTCACAAACATCGATTTTAATGATTACGCATGATTTGGGTGTCGTAGCGGAAATGTGTGACCGGGTCGTGGTGATGTATGCCGGGCAAATCGTCGAGGAGGCACCGATTGAAGCACTTTTTGCACAACCAAAGCATCCGTATACACAAGGGCTTCTTGCATCGATTCCAAAGCTCGGTGAAGAAGTGGAGGAATTGACGTCTATTTCAGGAACGGTTCCAACACCGGAAACAATGCCATCAGGGTGCCGCTTCGAGCCGCGCTGTCCGTATGCGATGGCGCGCTGTAAGGAGCAAAATCCAGTGTTAAAAGCAGATGAGGACGGGCGCGTTTATCGCTGCTGGCTACAGGAGGAGGGGTCTCATGAGTGATGTGCTGGTTGAAGTCAAGAACTTAAAAAAATACTTTGGTGGTAAGAAATCATTATTTAATCGACATCCTGATACCGTTAAAGCGGTGGATAATGTGTCATTTGAAATTTATAAAGGCGAAACACTCGGCATTGTCGGCGAATCGGGCTGCGGGAAATCGACTACTGGTAAAATGATTATGAATTTACTAGAGCCTACAGAAGGTTCTGTCGTATTTCAAGGGAAGGACCTAACAGAATTGACAGGGCAAAAGGGCCGGGCAGCGCGTCAAAAATTCCAAATGATTTTCCAAGACCCGTATGCGTCACTGAATCCACGTATGACGGTGCGCCAGCTGCTAACAGAGCCGTTTAAAATTCATGGTATTGAGAAAAAGAATGAGCGCGCGAAAGTCAATGAGTTACTCGAGCTGGTGGGCTTAAATGCGTATCATGCGGACCGTTACCCACATGAATTTTCAGGAGGTCAGCGCCAGCGTATTGTAATTGCACGTGCGCTAGCACTTAATCCGGATTTAATCGTGGCCGATGAGCCGGTGTCTGCACTTGATGTATCGATTCAATCGCAAATTTTAAACTTAATGAAGAAGCTACAGCGCGAGCTTGGGCTCACGTATTTGTTCATTGCGCATGATTTGAGTGTTGTGGAGCATATTAGTGACCGCGTTGGCGTGATGTATTTAGGGAATATGGTCGAGCTGACCGATAAAAAATCGCTCTACCGCGAGCCGCTCCATCCATATACACAGGCGCTATTATCTGCGGTGCCTGTCGCAGATCCAACGGTGAAAAAGCAGCGTGTGATTTTAAAGGGTGATTTACCAAGCCCATCTGACCCACCGACGGGCTGTGTGTTCCATACACGCTGTCCATTTGCGATGACACAGTGTAAGCAGAATAAGCCAGTACTGCAAGATATTCGCGGGGACCAGCATTTTGTTGCCTGTCATTTATATAATGGGAGTGCAGAGTCAGAGGCAAAATTAAAGAAACAAATTTTATAAAAAGAAGAGGTATTGCGACAAGGCAATGCCTCTTTTTTTAGGTCAATGTTGAAAAATTCCATCAAATATTAAAAAAGTCATAATGAAAACGATTACATTTACTATTTTTTCCTCTTAAACTAAAGGTAGAGAATAATAAGGGGTGTGAAAAAATGAAAAAGAAGTGGAATCTACTTGTGATGTTATTAGTGCTTGTCGTAGGGGGTGTGCTAGCGGGTTGTGGTAATGGTAGTGGTGGCAATGTAGACATCGGTATCGTGTTACCAACGAAAGATGAGCCTCGCTGGGTACAAGATGAACAGCGCTTTAAAGATGCACTAAAGGATTCAGATTACACAACCGAAATTTTATTTAGTCAAGGGTCTTCAGCGAAGGAAAAGGAAAATGTGGAAGCCTTATTAAACAAAGGGATTAAAGTTCTTATTATTACACCACATGATGCAGCCGCTGCAGCTGCTGCAGTAGAAGCAGCGAAAAAAGATGATGTGACGGTGATTTCGTATGACCGTTTAATTACAGATACCGATGCAGTTGATTACTATGTGACGTTTGACAGTATCGCTGTAGGTGCTGCACAGGCTCAATATTTAGTGGATCATGCAGAAGGAAAAGATGTACCGCTTTATTTATATGCGGGCGCGGCTTCGGATAATAATGCGTTTCTATTCTTCCAAGGAGCATGGGAAGTATTACAGCCAAAAATTGCGGATGGTACATTTAAAATTGCTAACTCAAGTGTGGCCGAATCAATGAAGGATAAAAAAGACTTATCACGCGCAGAGTTAGGGAAAGTGATTGGTCAGGTAACGACGAACTGGGATGCCAATGAAGCGAAAAATAAAGCGCAAACAAACTTAACAGCTGTCAAAGATGACATGAAGGGGGATGTCGCTGTACTTGCACCAAATGACGGCACAGCGCGTTCAATTGCTGATGTATTCAAATCAGATGGCGATATTAAAAACTATTTAATTACTGGTCAGGATGCAGAAAAAGCATCGATTCAATACATTATTGATGAAAAGCAATCAATGACTGTATTTAAGGACGTACGTACGCTTGTAAAAGATGCGATGGGTATGGCTGTTGATGTATTAGATGATAAAACACCAGAAACAACGGGTGAGTATGACAATGGCACGAAGAAAGTAAAAGCGAAGCAAACGGATGTCATTGTAGTCGATAAAAATAATGTACAAAAAGAGTTAATTGACTCAGGTTACTACAAAGCAGACGAATTCACAGGCTTGAAGTAGTTTCATAAGAACAAGTGGAATAGTGATGGCCTGTGCTATCACTATTTCTTTTTTAAAGGAGGAATTCGCATGGCAGATTATATTTTAGAAATGGATACTATTTCAAAAAGCTTCCCTGGTGTTAAGGCACTTTCCGATGTGAATTTCAAGGTGGAGCGCGGTGAAATTCATTGTTTAGTTGGTGAGAATGGTGCTGGAAAATCGACGCTTATGAAAGTATTAAGTGGTGTTTATCCGCATGGTGAATATGAGGGAGAGATTATTTACAACGGCAAAGCACAGCAATTCCGTGAAATTAGCGACAGCGTAAAGGTCGGTATCGGTATTATTTATCAGGAGCTGGCGTTATTTCCGGACTTAACGGTTTATGAAAATATTTTTGCTGGCAATGAGCTAAAGAGTGGCCCGTTTATTAACTGGAATGAAACGATTACCGCTTCTAAAAAGTTATTAGAAAAGGTGCGTCTACGTATTACACCGGAGACGATGATTCGTGACTTAAATGTTGGGCGTCAGCAGCTCGTCGAAATCGCCAAAGCGCTTAGTAAGGATGTAAAACTACTCATTTTAGATGAACCAACAGCCGCATTAAATGAAGATGACAGTGAAAACTTACTGCAATTACTGAAGGAATTGAAATCGCAGGGCATTAGCTGCATTATGATTTCGCATAAATTAAAGGAAGTTATTTCGATTGCTGATAAGGTGACAGTGCTACGAGATGGCAAGACAATCGGAACAATGGATGCGCAGACTGAAGAAATTACCGAGAATAAAATCATTCGTAGCATGGTTGGGCGTGATATTGAGGATATTTATCCGAAACGACCGAATCAACAAATTGGAGAAACCGTGCTTGCGGTGCGTGATTGGTCTGCCTATGATAGCAATTTGGATCGCCAAGTAGTAAAGGATGCACATGTCGAGCTGAAAAAAGGCGAAATCATCGGCATTGCAGGGCTGATGGGCGCAGGGCGTACGGAGCTCGCACTCAGTATTTTTGGTAATCCAAAGCATTATAAAATGCAGGGAGAGCTTGAGGTACTTGGTAAGAAGCGGAAGTTGAAGCATACGAGTGAGGCCATTAAAGCAGGAATTGCCTATGTGACGGAGGACCGTAAAGGGGATGGTTTATTTTTACTACAGGACATCCGCGAAAATATATCGGCCGCCAATCTACAAAAAATTGCGAGTGGTGGGACAATTAATGTCAACGAGGAAGTAAAGGTTGCACAGCATTATAAGCAGTCACTCAATATTAAGGCAAGTTCTCTAGAGCAGGAAGTAGGGAAGCTAAGTGGGGGCAATCAACAGAAGGTATCTGTTGCGAAATGGTTATTTACAGAGCCGAAGATTTTAATTTTAGATGAGCCGACACGCGGTATTGACGTCGGGGCAAAGTTTGAAATGTATACGATTATGAATGAACTTGTTGATAAGGGTATGAGCATTATTATGATTTCCTCGGAGCTTCCGGAGGTGCTTGGGATGAGTGACCGCATTTATGTAATGGCAGAGGGTCGCATAAAGGGAGAACTTTCACGTAGCGAAGCAAATGAGGAAAATATTATGGCATTAGCGACACAATAGGAGGCGAAACAGATGAATTTTTTCGGGGAACTAAAAACATTATTAAAGCAAAATATTCGTGAGTACGGGATGTATATCGCACTTGTTGTGATTATGTTGATTTTTACGATTTTAACAAATGGTTTATTTATGTCATCGCGCAATATTAGTAACTTATTAGACTCTGCAGGGTATATTGCGGTGCTTGCGGTCGGGATGACATTAGTAATCGTCATTCGTCATATCGATTTGTCGGTCGGCTTTTTAGCAGGTTTTCTCGGTGCTATCGCTGCGATTTTCCTGACGCGTATGGACTGGTCAATGTGGCTTGTTATTCCAATCATTTTATTAATCGGGATTTTAATTGGGCTTATTAGCGGCTTTTTAGTAGCAAAACTAGCGATTCCAGCCTTTGTTGTGACATTAGCAGGGATGCTGATTTTCCGCGGCGCGCTCCTACAAGTAACGGAGCAATCGGGGACGATTATTATTAAAAACGACCAGTTCAACGCCATTGGTAACGGCAATATTCCAGCAATTGCGGAAGTGGCGGGGCTTCATTTGTCAACGTTACTCATTGGACTATTAGCAATCGCCTTTTTTATCTATAGTGAGTTTAAAACACGTCGCACGAAAAATAAATATGGCTTTGACACATTATCAATGAGTATGTTTAGCGTTAAACTTGTGCTCGTATCGGCCGTCATTTTATACATCACGTGGATCCTAGCAGGCTATAATGGCTTCTCTTGGACATTAATTATTATGCTTGTTGTGGTGCTTGTATATTACTACCTAACGACGAAAACGGTGTTAGGACGCCATATTTATGCGGTGGGGAGCAACCCAGAAGCGGCGCATTTAACGGGGATTAATGTTCAAAAAATTACGTTGTTCGTATTTGGTTCGATGGGGATGCTAGCGGCGCTGTCAGGTATTTTGTATACATCACGTTTACAATCTGCGACAACGACGGCAGGAACATTGTTTGAGCTTGATGCGATTGCGGCAGCCTATGTTGGTGGTGTATCAGCTGCAGGTGGTGTCGGAAAAGTAACAGGCGCGATTATCGGTGCGATTGTGATGGCCTCCTTATCAAACGGGATGAACCTGCTTGGTGTCGGAATTTCGTATCAATATATGATTCGAGGAGCAGTACTTGCGACGGCGGTAATTTTTGATGTAGCAACCCGCGCAAAACGTGCTTAAATAAAGAAAGCTGGTGGTAAATATATACACTGGCTTTTTTTGTATTTTATTGGAAAGAAGGGGATGCCGTGAACAAACAACTTCTTATAATATTTGGGCTGTTGATTGTGTTCTTTAGTGTGCTTGTAGGACGAGCTGTGTATCAAGTGATGGATGCCACACCGCAGCTACCAAAAATAGCAAAGGACACAAATACCTTGCATATCGCATTAATTACACAGGAACTAGATACACCTTTTTGGGACCGCGTAGCACAGGGGGCGAAACAGGAGGCGAAGAAGCAAGGTGTTGCCTTTGAGGTCATGGGTGCGTATGCCTTTGATGATAGTGCCTTTTTAGATGCGATGGAGCTTGCAATTCATTCAAAGGTAGATGGTATCTTAATCCAAGGTCTTGATAACCCGCGCTTTAAAGAGCTTGCGCAGGTGAAGGCCGCCTATTACGGCATTCCAATTATTACGATAGCAAATGATGTGCCGGTGAAGGATACCTTGCGTAAAACGTATATTGGAACAGATCAGGTGGCAGCAGGTCAGGCACTAGGGAAACATGCGCTACAAACATTGAAAAAGGGTGATGAGGTCGTCGTATTAATGGATGAAGCAAAGCCCTATTTTGAGCGTCAGCGTCTGAAAGGGTTGAAGCGAGCATTTCATCGTCAAGGAATCGAGGTCATTGTGCGTACAACCGGACATGAGCAGCAGCAACTTGTCGATTCCACGCAGCAATTATTAAATGAACATCCGACGAGCGATGCCTTTATAATGCTTAATGCGAACTATACGAATACAGTCGTCCAGGAAATTTCAAAGCGAATGCGTCTAAGTAATTTTCAGTTGTATACCTTTGATGATGGGGTCGATGCAGAAGCGCTATTACAAAGTAAAAAATTAATGCGCTTGTGACGCAGCAGCCTGAGAAAATGGGGCAACAAGGGGTGAAGCGTCTTGTCGATTGGTTAAATGGCAATGAAATGCCACTAAAGGTAGCAGGCTATTTTACCTCCTTTGAGATTGAAGAGGTGGGCTCATGACAAAAATTCAGCAAAAAATCTGGCTGCTTGTTATTTTAGCGGTGGCAGTCATGGGCATTATTTGGCTTGCTTTAACCCATGTCACCGAGCAAAATCAGCAAAAATCAAATGAAGTCTTAAAGCGGTATATGGAAATTAATGATGTGTCACAGCAAACGAAGGCGCTTATTACCTCACTGAATACACAGCTTGTGACACCGTCAGCCTATCATGCCCAGCAAACGCGTGCGCAGCTATCGAAGGTGCGTGATTTAGAGCAAGAGCTTGAAACCTTACGTAATGATGACAATGGCTTTCGTATTACGAGCTATCGGCATTTGCTAGAGAGTGTGACGGATACGTCTGAGCGTGTATTGCGCCTTGTCAATGAGCAGGAGCTTGAAGAGGCAACGATGGAATTTAATGAGGCGACACGCATTGCCAACTATATTTCGGAGATGACAATGACGCTTTTGAGTGAGGAAATGGCAACCTATAATGGC
The DNA here is from genome assembly GCF_000307285.2 of Kurthia sp. Dielmo. Lineage (NCBI taxonomy): Bacteria > Bacillati > Bacillota > Bacilli > Caryophanales > Caryophanaceae > Kurthia > Kurthia sp. Dielmo. Next base: position 339,812 of record NZ_HE578959.1, on the reverse strand, counting down.
TTTTATGGCGCGCTAATTGAAACATCCGAGCAGCTAAATAAATTAGCGCTATTCGTCCTCGCCCTCATTACGGTTGTGTTACTAGCGGCGACATATGGCTTTTCCTATAGTATTACAAAGCCGGTGGATGAGTTGACACGTGCAGCGAATGACTTAGCAGAGGGGCATTTTGATCGCCCTGTAAAGGTGGAGTCAAAGGATGAGCTCGCCTTTTTAGCCTCGACCTTTGAGCATATGCGCGTGAATATTAATGAGTATATTGATGAGCTAACGCAAAAGGCGCATTTAGAGCAGGAGCTTCAGAAAAATAAGCTTTTGCTAAAGGAAAGTCAGCTCAAGAGTTTACAAAATCAAATGAATCCACATTTCTTATTTAATACACTTAATACATTATCCAAAAAAGCCTATCTAGACGGGGCAGAGGAAACGAGTGATTTATTGGTTGATGTGGCGGGGTTATTACGCTATAACTTGAAAAATCGTGATCAGGCCGTTCCGTTAGAGGAGGAAGTGGCAGTTATTGCGCAATATATGGCGATTCAGCAGGCGCGTTTTGCGGACAGGCTGACGTATACAACGTCGATTGACGCTGATTTATCCGTTCCGATTCCAAGCTTTACATTACAGCCGCTCGTTGAAAATGCGGTTATTCATGGCATTGAGCCAGTAGAAAATGGTGGAACGGTAAAGCTAAACATTAAAACAGTGCCACAGGGACTTCAGATTCAGATTATGGATGATGGGCAAGGTATTAATGCCGAGCAGCTTCAGCGTATCCAGGCACCGCAAAGTGAGGCACATATTGGCTTTTACAATGTCCAAAAACGCCTTGAGCTATTTTATGGTCAGACGAACTTACTGCAAATTACGAGCAGTGAGGGGCAGGGGACTGTCGTAACAATACATATTCCTAGAGAGGAGCGAGCAGATGACGCTTAAATTATTAATCGTAGATGACGAACCAATTGAGCGCCAAGCCCTACAGCAAATCTTACAAAAGGCTTTTCCAGATTTTCAAATGATGCAGGCTAAAAACGGACGTGAAGCGGTTGAATATGCGCTAAAGGAAGAACCTGATTTAGTGCTAATGGATATTTTAATGCCTGGAATGACCGGCTTAGAGGCGATTAAGCTGATTCAACAAAAGGGAATTGAATGCCAGTTTGTCATGGTGACAGCCTTTGATACATTTGATTATGCCAAAAGTGCTTTACAGTTAGGGGTAAAGGATTATCTATTAAAACCAACTACTCCAAAGGAAATGACGCAAATTATCGGTGCGATTGCGGAGAAAATCATTGCTGAAAAACAGCAAAAGCAGCAGTTTGAGCCATTTATTGAGCAAGCCTTTGTATCACAGCTATTATTTGATGCTATGGACTCTGTAGAGGATGTATTACCGCTTCCATTAAAGGAAACAACTTCTTTTGCAGTATTAATGGTGACATTTGCGGAGCAGGTAAAGGGTGAGGCTGTATTGAAGAAGGCACAGCAGTACGGGGTGTATAGTGGCGTCTTGTACGAGCAAAGGCGGCCATTTATTATTCCGATAAAAGAAGATTTTAGACAGGAAACGATGCGTGTCGCGAAGGCATTTATTGCGGCGTTAGAGGAGCAGCACTACAGTTCAGTCGCGATTAGTAGTCAAATTCCGTCATTAGATGAGCTGTCGAGAGGGTATCGCGAGGCATGGCTAGTCTCTGGCGTCGCGCAGCGCGTAATTTATTTTGAGGATTATGTGCAGTTTGTGCCGATGGAGGCGGACTGGCAAGCGGCAATTGATCAGCTCGATTGGCATAAGATTCGGCTATTATTTCAACAAATGACGCAGCAAAAGCCCTTAGCGGAGGCGCGTGAGGAAGCCTTCCAAAAATTATGGCAAGTGCATACACAGCTTCACCAGCTTGGGCTTGAGATGGGACCACCGACGCTTTCTTTTTCCGATGAATCACAAGCGC
>NZ_HE578959.1:319944-337639 GCF_000307285.2 Kurthia sp. Dielmo | reverse complement strand
TTTTCCGATGAATCACAAGCGCAATTATTGAAGGATATTTTTCAAGCGATTGACCAGCTTGCTCGTCACGAGGAATGGCTGAAAAAGCGTCAAGAGTCGGATAAAATGCAGCAGGCAAAGACGTATATTGACCAGCATTTTTCAGAGGATATCTCATTGGAAACGTTGGCGGCTTATTTACATCTCAATCCGATTTATGTCAGCAAGCTTTTTAAAGACAAGCTCAATATTAATTACATTGACTATTTGAGTGAAATTCGTATAAAGCATGCGAAAAAGCGGCTGCTTGAGCAGGAAACGTCGACAAAGGAGATTGCGTATGATGTTGGCTACCGAGACCCGAATTACTTTAGTAAGGTATTTAAAAAATATACGGGCTATTCCCCAACGGAATACCGGAAAAGGGCACTTGCCTATGATGAAATATAGCTGGTTGCTTATTGTGCTTTTATTAACGGCTTGTAGTGCAACAAAGGCAGAGGAAACGGCTGTACAGAAGCAGGTTACAGTGGGCTTTTTAATGGATACATTAAACGAGGAGCGCTGGGTAAAGGACCGTGCCTATTTTACCGAGGAGGTACAGAAGCAAGGTGCGAACATCCAAGTAGCGGTTGCACATGGTAATGATGCCTTGCAGATTGAACAGGCTGAAAAGATGATTCGTTCACATGTCGATATATTGGTCATTGTGCCACATAATGCCCAGGCGATGGCGGCCATTGTTCACCAAGCGCATAAGGCAAATATTCAGGTGATTGCGTATGACCGCATTGTAAAAAATGCTGACATTGATTTGTATATTTCCTTTGATAATGAACGTGTCGGGCAGTTGCAGGCAGAGGAACTGCTAAAAAGCGTACCACAGGGCAATGTGGTGTATATTGGCGGGGCTTCAACGGACCATAATTCGCATTTGCTGAAAAAAGGTGCTATGAATGTACTTGCACCGCTTATACGAAGCGGCGACATTCGCATTCAGTATGATCAATGGACGAAAAACTGGCAGCCAAAAGAAGCCGCAAAAGGCATGGAGGAGGCGCTTCGTATTAATCATCATCAGATTGATGCAGTAATTGCCGCCAATGATGCGACAGCCTATGCGGCGATGCAGGTCATTAAGCAGCAAGGGATGGCGAAAAAAATTGCTGTTATTGGACAAGATGCAGATGCAGTAAATATTCAGGCAATTCAGCAAGGAACACAGCTCGCAACCGTTTATAAACCTGTGAAAAAGCTCTCGAGTGTCGCTGCGAAAACAGCTGTATCAATGGCGAAAAAACAGAAAGTCGATATTACCGACTCTATCGATAATGGAAAAAATAATATTCCTTCTATTTTATTAGAGCCCATTTTAGTTACGAAAAAAATATACAAAATACTGTTGTGAAGGATGGGTTTTATCAAGAAGATAAGTGAATGTAGTTATTTAGATATAGACGAGCTTATTATCGTGAAATAAGCTCGTTTTTTTGTTTTTTATGAATAAATATTTATTTTTAAATATTTGTTTTTATAAAAAAATATAAAATTATATTGTTTAAATGCTTAAATTACGCTATCTCGAATCAAAAATATATTAAAAATACTTCTTTTTTTGGAAAGTCGAATTTTGTTGAATACATGATTTATATGACTAAAAATTAAAAAAATGCATAAAAAATTACCTAAAATCATTTTACAAATATAAACCCATCTTACCTTTTTATAGAAAAACGATAAAATATAAGGGATTTTATAGTAAAATTCTAGTGTTAAATCAAATGTTCAAGTATTTATACATAGTTTTATATATATGATTTATCGTTCATTTGATGGATACTACAATAACCTAAAAGGAATGATTTCAATGGCTCAAATTTCAGTAACTCCTGAACAGTTAAAACATTTTGCGAAAGTTTATACACAAGCAGCAAACGGTATTAACGAACAGATTCGTCGTGTAGAATCAACAAACGGTCAAATGGAACAGATGTGGAAAGGTGAAGCCTTCCGCGCATATTTAGAGCAATATAAAGAATTGAAACAAGATGTTGTGAAATTCGAACGTCTATTAGAATCAATTAATAATCAATTAAACAAATACGCAGATACTGTTCAAAGCCGTGACCAAGAGGATTCAAGAAGCTTTGGGTTACGCTAGTTAAAGGCAAATAAATGCTAGAACAACAAGCATGTATTTAAACAAAGAAGAGGGGGATCGCGTTTGGACGCAATTCCCTTTTTTTGATTAGTATATGCATTCGCTCTAGTTTTTCTAGTAAAGGAGTAAACAGCTTGAAAGGGAAAATGAGGAAGGTTACACCGCTATTTATGGTGTTACTAAGCGCTTTACTGTTTCTAAGCGGCTTTGTATTTTTTAGTTTTTTAATGAAGACGTTAAGCAGGTAGATGAGCAGGAAAATGGTGTTTTGACCTACGCTATTGTAAATGAAGATGTAGGTGCTACATATAATAAAAAAACATTTAATCTAGGAAAAGATTTTTTGAATTTAATAGAACAAGATAGTGATCATAAGTGGGTGGTTGCCTCATATGATGTTGCACGGAATGGGTATAACCAGGGTCAATATGATGCACTTATTATTTTGCCTCAAGATTTTTCAGAAAATATCTTATCATTAGAAAGTTTGACGCCAGAGCAGGCGCAAATCGTCTATGAAATTAATGGTCGTAAAAATGCATTAGCGAATCAGGTAACGAAGCAAAAAATTGGTGAGATTTTAAATAACTTTAATAATAAGGTTGTCCAAATGTATTTTTCAAGTGTATTAGGCAACTTATCTGATGCACAACGTAGTATGGCACAAATTGTTAAGGGAGACATCGCAGCACAAAAATCATTAGAAAAATCGATTCGCCCTACATTACTTGATTTTCCAAATCAATTTAAGACGATTACAGATGCGACAGATAGTTTGAAAGATCGTAATAGTCAGTGGAAGGATAGTCAAAATGCTTTTACTAAATTGACCAATGGTTTATTAAAAGACACTTCAAAAGAATTGACAGGTCAACAAGAGGCTGTAAAACAATTTGATGCGCTACAACAAAAAATAAGTGGACTAAATGAGCAAGCAGTCCGCGCTAATTTAGAAGCACAATCAGAGCAAGATGAAGAAAATTATAATGCTTATTTTGAAGGGTTGCATACAGCAATTGAATCAGAATTTGCTGTATTTGGCGCAAATGAATCAGAAGCAAATATTTTAGCTACTTTTAAAGAAACGGCAAAGGATTTTGAAAATCAACAAAATGAAGTTTTAGAAGACGTAACGGCAAAAATTGAAGCCATTCAAAAAGTTGAAACAACATTAACTGAATCTAAAGAAGATGTTGTGAATCATTATTTTAATGGTGTGAATCCAACTGAAGCTACGAATGAAGATATTAAACAAGCCATTAAAAATTATTGGATAACGCCGTCTCTTAATGAAAGTACAACAAAATTAGATAATGCTTATTTTGATGATATAAATCAACAAATAAATAACTTAGCACTAAGAGATTTAAAGAACATGATAGCCGTATTAGAACACAAAGAAGTAATTAGTACAGCGCAAAAAAATAAGTATGAGCAAGAGCTTCAATTAATAGAACGTTATATGAAGGAACAAAATATTCCTTCTACAAAAGAACAAATGTTTCAATTTATTGAAGTGACGAATGAAGAAATGAAAGAACCACCTCAATATCATGAGGCCTTCAATATTACTGCTAATTTACAAGAAGTAAATACGTTTACGTTTGAAGCAGATAATAGCAACTTAGTACTAAAAGATACGGATGCAGTAGCATTAGCAAATGAATTGACATCAAAATTCGACGAGAAATTACAGGAAGCGAATGTCGCTTTGAAAACGAAGGTAGTGTATGCAGGAAAGACTTTTACAGTTCAGTTTGAGGCAACAGATGATTTAGTTCCACCTGTAGAGGAACAGCCAGATGGAGAGGATAATACAAAAGAATTAGAAGCACAAGAGCCTGTAGAAGGAGAGGAAGTACCAACTGAATCTACAGAAGAAACAAACGAAGCGGAACTTACTGAACCCGAAACAGAAGAAAATACGATGCCTACACAATTAAGTGTCATCATTGCACCAACGATCACATGGGAGCTATTTCAGCCGAAGGAGTCTTTTAATGAAGCTACTTATGTATGGAAATGGCAAACGCCTACTGTATCAGAAGTGATTCATACCAATACGGTTAGTTTTTTCATTGATCTATCAATTGAAAAAGATGCGCTAATTGAAGATGTAAGTCCGCTGCTTGAGCAAATGAAGTATTTAGAACAGGCAGTTCAAAGTATTTATTTAATTTATGGGAATGCGGAGTCTTTAAATAACTATTTATCTAAAGTGGAAGCCTCACCTGAGAAAACAGTAAGTGAATTAGCTACTCCAGAAAGTATTTATTTACGTTATGGAAAATTATCTGATGAAGAAAAGGAGAATCTCATTACAAGCGATTTAGTAGCAAAAGTAGGTGCGAATGGTCGTCAGTTGTATACACAATTAGACGAACAGCTTGTCGCACTACAAGCAATGCTAGTTGAATCAAATGACAATGGGACAAAGACACTTGGACAAATCAAGCAATCGCTCACACTACCAGAGCAATTTACTCAGCAAGCAGATGCTATAACAAATTGGTATACGAACGCAGTAGAAGAAGTACATTCACAGTATGAAATGTGGGAAAAGTCTCCAGAGTTAGGGATTTCATTAGCCGCCTATGATGGCAAACGCCAAGATGATACAACACTTTATTATGACAATACTAGTAGTAATGCGCTTTATGACGACTATACCACGCTAGCGCAAACAACAAGTAGCGCTGCATCAAGCATTCGGTCGAGTGCTACTAAAATTGAAAATATTAATGAAGGTTTTAAGGACTTAAATGCTTTAACGAAAGAAGCAAAATCAAAATCAAGTGATGTTTTAAGTAAGACAAATGATTTAGTCGTCGATATGACAGGTCACAATAAAAAGAGCAAAGATTATCATACAAATTTCAGTACTGTCATGAATAATACGCAAAAAGGGACAGGAGACAATCAGCAGGTGTATAACTTTTTGTCAAATCCAATTGGTACGAAGGGTACTGTAGAGGCAGCAAAACAAGTATCACTCATTCCTTATTTTATGACAGTAATGACGATGTTGTTAGCCATTGTGTGTAGCTATGGATTTGCACGATTAAATCTACGTAGACGATTAAAAGATAGTGATGCGCTTGTAGAACCAACACGTTTATGGCTTAATTTACCGGCCTTACTAAAAATAGTAGGAGTAAGTAGTATCATTTCGCTAGTCTTTGTACTATTAACTGTACGTTTAAATGTTCAAACGTACACCTTTAGCTGGATGATGTATGTCTTTATAACAACCCTTGCTGTTCTCGTATTTTCAACGGGCTGTATGCGTTTAATTCCAAAGACAGCCTTTGTATCATTCGTTGTTGTAGCTGGCTTGTACTTATTGTTATCACCAATGATTGGAATTAGCGTGGTTTCAGGGAGCTTTGCGGAAGGGTTATATCGCCTCTCACCCTTCCAAAATATTGAGGATGGCTATAGTGCACTAATCGCTGGACAGGTTGTGGGGAGTATCACTTACTTGTTACTTATTTTTGGGATGGCTATAGGAGTGGTACTGAATCTAGTAAGTAAAAATGAAGTGGATGTGGAGGAATGAAGACCATCATAATCACCGGTTTTATGAGTATGGGTTTGTTTGCTTTCGCAGATTATGCTCAGGCTACAAATGGTGAATTAGAAATTAATAATGAAGTGATTAGCTCTAGCGGAAAAGAGGAGCAACTTGGTGGTGCACACAGTAATGTGGATCCAGAGCTCTTTTTAGAAACATATACGAAAAGCGAGGAGCTACATCATCAAAAAAATGAAAAAGTATTATCTGATACCTTTAATACCGTATTTACAAAGAAAGATGCATCTACATTTGTGAACACTAGAAGTTATCTAGAAATGGTTTTTGCTAGTTCTACACGAGATTATCAACAGCGTGCGACAAGACAAGATGTACTACCAAAGTTTGAAATGCCCGCTTTTATAATTTATCTATTTATCGCAGTATTAGGCGTTGTGATGGTGCTTTTAGGGCTTTTTTTAGGGAAGAAGTATGCACATCTTTTAAGAAGAAAGGAACGACAACATGGATAGAAAAACAGCCATTAATATTGGCTTACATATGCAAGAGCAAGTTATTGATTTAAGAATTCCATTATACGTAAATAAGATGAGATTAAAAGAATTATTAGTAGATGTGTTTAATACGATGCATATTCAATTGCCGCTTCAGTGGGATATCCAAATTATGAATAAAAAAATTCGAATACACGATTCAATTGAGTTATACCGTTACCCATTGGGGGATGGTGATCAATTTCAAATTGTCGATTTGACGAAAGGTGCGTAACGAAATAATGGTACAACTTAATGATGGCATTACAATGCTTGAATTTACAACAGAAGAAGGTTTTTTAGATGTGGCATTATCACCCAATCAGTATGATATGCAAGGAGCTCCTTTAATTGCTCCTTTCTTAGCAGAAAGTGATTTATTTTTACCAGGAGAGATTACATCCTTAACGAAGGAAAAGCTTGTTATTCGCTATCACGTTCCTACACACGCGATATCAATCAAAAAAGCTGTAGCAAAATTAGATGAAACAGATCGCTTGAGTGTAATTCAAAAGCTTAATCGTCTTATCGAATGGCAAAAAAAAGACGTTCATTTGTATATGCACCCGGAAAATTTTTATTTAGTTGGCGGAACACTTAAGGTTGCACATCGAGGCTTATTGCGTTCGGTAAAACCATATGAAGCCACGTATGAACAGTTTTTACGACAATATAAGGCGCTTGTCGTATCGCTACTGAAGCCAAAAAATTCCTATGAAGATATTTTAGAAGGCTATGACGCATTAAAGGATGTTTTTAGTCGTCAAGTATTTGAAGCAACGACACTTGAGGCTGTTCAAAAAATTGTTGATGCACAGTATGCACAATTAGCGAATAAAAGGCAGTTGACTCAAAAGCTTGTAAGTAAAAAGAAATTTGAAGGCTTTAAATGGGGGAGTCTTATTGCGGGAGTTCTTGCTCTTACACTCGCTATTACGCTGATTGTGATAGCGACGAGCACATTACCGAAAAAGGAGCGGATTGTGAATGCACAAACATCCTTTATATCAAGCGACTACCTAGCAACTGCAGAAGAATTAAAGGGAGATAATCCAGAAACTCTTCCGGCGAATGCGCAGTATATTTTAGCTGTTAGTTATATTCATTTAGAGACGGATTTAAAAAGTGCACAGAAAAAAGCTGCATTAAATCAATTGTCCTTAAAAAGTACAGCAAATGAATTAAAATATTGGATTTATATTGGACAAGGCAACTATGAGCAGGCAATCTCTATTGCGGAAAATATTGATAGTTCAAATATGGCTTTATTTGCTTATACGAAGCTTGTGATGGCGACGCAAAAGGATGAAGAAATGCCTGGTGAAGAAAAGAAAAAGAAACTTGAAGAATATCAAGAAAAAATGACTGCCTATAAAAAGCTGTTAGATAAGGGTGATAGTAATGGTCAATAATTATAAAATCGACGACCAATTAACGGCAAATCCATGTATTCAATATGATGTTTTTATTTTTGGCGATGTATTTCGTCATGAAACGTTATCAGAGGCTGCCCACACTATTACGTGCGATGGGCATACCATTGTATTACGTGAGAAAGATGTATGGGTGGATGAGCAACGCTATACGCAACCGATGTATCTATCAAATGTAGGGAAAGTAAAAATTGTTATACGTCAGGAACTTTTTGTTCAGACAGTCAAGTTACCACGTCAGCCTTTCACAATTTCAAATTTGCTAGGCGCTTCAATTGAAATACTTGCGGAGGCACAAGTAGTTGTTGCACCACAGATGAACGCGCAGCAAGAAGTTGATTACTATACGGTTTATGCTGTATCAGATGTAACAGATATATATTGGAATGATCAATTAGTTAATCAAATCGAACATAATTTTTTTGTAGGAGATCGGTTTATCGTCGGCGATTTAATCATCGAGTTCCGACCAGAGCAGCTGAAAATCTTATCATTAGGAAATGAAATTACATTCAATCCGTGGGTGCTAACAGCTGAGAAGGAAAAGAGTGAATATCCTACAGGATTTCCAAATTATCGCCGAAGCCCGCGTATTATTTTAGAGAAACCAAAGGATAAAGTACCAATTGCTTCTCCTAGTATGAAGCCTGAGTTAGGTAGAGAGGAATTAATGCGTAGCATTTTACCACCAGCAGCAATGATTGTAGCGAGCATTTTGGTGAGCTATTTTACTAATCGTAATCCGATTTTCATGATTAGTATGGCGAGTGTCACGGTATTGATGATTGCCTTCTCTATTTCATCTTATGTAACAAATAAGCGAGAGCATAAACGCAAAGTAATTGAACGTGAAGATAATTATCAGCATTATTTAATCAAAAAATCATCAGATGTACGTAAGCTGGCGACTGCACAGCGAGAGGCTTTGCTATACCATTATCCAGCAATGGAGGATTTAGCCCAGATGATGGCTAGCTATGATGCACGCTTATATGAAAAAGTGAAAAACAACAAAGATTTCCTAATGATTTCTCTTGGCCTAGGAGATGTGGAGGCTTCTTATAATGTGGAGTTGAGTCATGATGAAATTCAAGTTGACCCACTTGTGCTAGAGGCACAGAAAAATGTTGTAGAGCCGTATAAAGTGTTAAAGGATGCACCAGTTGAAATTGCATTAAATGAGCAAACGTTAGGGCTTTCTGGACATTATGAAGCTTTAAAAACAGCTGTCTCAACAATGCTTTTACAAATTGCTGCTTTCCATTCCTACCGCGATGTAGAATTTATTGCACTTGTACCGGAGGAATCGTATTCGGAGGATTGGAAGCATTGGCGCTGGTTACCGCATTTTGAAATGAATAGCTTAAACCTTCGAGGTATTATTCATAATGCACAAACGCGTGATATGGTGCTGACAAGTTTTTATCAATTATTAAATACTCGTCGTCAGGCTGTAAAGGAAGCTAAAAATGAAAAGGTATCGTTCTCACCTCATTATGTCGTTACGATTTTAGAGGATAGCTGGCTGACAGGGCATGGCTTAAATGAATTTTTAGCAGAGGATATGACACAGTATGGTGTGACAGTCATTTGGGGGAAAGAAACACCTGCAATGCTACCTGAGACCGTGACAACGCTAATAGATTATGAAAATACTGAAGCAGCCACAGTAATCAACGAAAATGAAGTATTTGTTGATAAGGAATTTAAACCGTATTCATTACCAGGGCAAGTAGCGCTTGAGCAAGCTATCCAAGCATTATCAAACTTACAACATATTGAAGTAGAAAAAAATGCAATTCCAGAAGCCATTACCTTTTTAGATATGTATCAAGTGAGTGGTGTCGAGCAGCTAAATGTTGGATCACGCTGGGATAAGGCAAATACCGCAAAATCTTTATCGGTGCCACTTGGTCTGCGTGGGAAAAATGATTTAGTGCATTTGAATCTTCATGAGCGTGCGCATGGTCCACACGGTCTTGTTGCAGGGACAACGGGTTCTGGTAAGTCTGAAATTGTTCAAAGCTATATTTTAAGCTTGGCGGTTAACTTCGCTCCAGAAGACGTTGGCTTTCTACCGATTGACTTTAAAGGTGGCGGGATGGCGAATTTATTTAACCAATTGCCGCATTTACTAGGCTCCATTACAAACTTAGACGGTGCTAGCTCAGCACGTGCATTAGCGAGTATTCGTGCAGAGCTACAAAAACGTCAGCGCTATTTTGGACAATATGGTGTAAATCATATTAATGGCTATACAAAGCTGTATAAGCAGGGAAAAACGATTATTGACCCAGCAGAAAAAGCCAGCTATCCAACGAAGCCATTACCACACTTATTCTTAATTTCAGATGAATTTGCGGAATTAAAAGCAAATGAGCCAGAGTTTATGGCAGAGCTAGTATCTACTGCGCGTATTGGTCGTTCATTAGGCGTCCATCTAATTTTAGCAACGCAAAAGCCTAGTGGTGTAGTGGATGATCAAATTTGGTCGAATTCCCGCTTCAAATTGGCATTGAAAGTACAGGATGCGAGTGATTCTAATGAAATTTTAAAAACACCTGATGCAGCGAGCATTACACAGCCGGGTCGGGCTTATTTACAGGTAGGGAATAATGAAATTTATGAATTATTCCAATCGGCATGGAGTGGAGCATCCTATACACCAGACATGATTATCGAAGAAAAAGCGGATGAGCGTATTTGGTTAATTAATGATTTAGGGCAATATGAGTTATTATCAGATGATTTATCAAATATGGATGAGGTGGCCATAAAGGAAGAGGAATCATTGACACAGCTAGATGCCGTTGTACAGCATATTGAAGCGGTAGCACAGGCGCGTCAAAGCATTCTCCCAGATCGACCGTGGCTACCACCACTAGAAAAAGAAATTTTAACACCAATGACGAATTATCAGCTTGCATGGAAGCAGCCGACAGCAATGGCTGTTCCATTTGCATTAATGGATTTACCAGCAGAGCAAGATCAGCGTCCGTTTATGTTTGATTTGACGAAGCTAAGTCATACCGCTATTTATGGGAGTGCAGGGTTTGGTAAATCGACAGCACTCCAAACACTTGTAATGAATCTATGTCGTCAAAATAATCCAGAGCAGCTGCATATTAATCTATTTGATTTCGGAACAAATGGCTTATTACCGCTAAGAGACTTGCCTCATGTAGCAGACATCGTACGTTTAGAGGAAGAAGAAAAACTCATTAAATTCTTAAAACGATTACGCAGCGAGGTGGCCGTTCGAAAAGATTTGTTTTCACGCTTTGGGGTGTCTAGCTTAAAGCAATATGAGGCGAAGTCAAACTTACATTTACCGATTTCTGTCACAATTTTTGATGGCTATGATGTTGTGCGCGAGAGTGATTTAGAGGAATCAATTGAACGTGTAATTAATCAGCTACTACGTGAAGGCGCAAGTGTTGGGATGTATGTCATCTTAACTGGATTACGTGTGGATACTTTAAAAATTAGTATGACAAGTAACATTCCTACACGCATTGGTCTGTTTTTAGTTGAGGACGGGGCTATTCGTGACATTGTTGGACGAGAAGCGTTAATTCCACAAGATATTATTGGACGTGCACAAATAAAATTAGAAGAAGTCGTATCCTTACAAGTTTATTTACCAGCTGAGGGACTAAATGATATTGAGCGTTTAAAACGTATGGATGAAGAGATTCAGGAGCTTACAACGGCATGGACTGGTAAGCGTCCAAGAAAAATTCCTATGGTACCTAAAACAGTGGATTCGAAAAGCTATTATACTAATCCAGACGTACAGCATTATTTATCAAAGGGATATATTCCGTTTGGCTTAAATCAAGATACGACAGAGGTGATTGGATTCCGACCGGAAGTGGATGGTTACTTTGTCGTTGCAAATGAGCAACCTACACAGGCAGATTTTGTTGAAAAACATGTGCTGAAGGCCTTGCAGCACTTACAGGGTCGTTATCATCGTATTGTTTTTGACGATAGTGATCGCTTTGCAACGATGACGACATCGTTTGATACAATCGTACCGCAGTCGGATTTTTCAAGTTATATGATATCGATGATTTCTGAAATTGATGAGCGCTTGTTGAATCCAGAAAATGAAGCAGAAAAAATTCTTGTCTTTATTCCAGACGTTGCGCGCTTTTCTGATAAGAGCTTAATCTACGATGACCAAGTCATAAAACTATTAAGAAAAGGTCCACAAGTGGGTATTCATTGTTTATTCCAATCTGAAAAAAGTAAGTTAGAAAATTCGTATGATGATTTAAATAAAGCATTACGAAATTCACCACCTGCTGGCTTAGTAGGATCTCGCTTAACCGATCAGGAATTGATTAATGTGAAATCAAATTACTCAGAACCAGCTGTAGGCTTTGATCAAAGTCATTATTTTGCTGATCGACAAGCAGTCAAAATTAAATTAGTTAGTGAGTGGTTAGATGAGTCATGAAGTGAAATTAGAAATTAAAGCTTTGAAATCGGCTATTGCACAAGCTAGTGCACATCATGCCGCAGCTAAAAAAGAGTTAGAGCGACTGCAAAACGCCAAAAAGCAGTTACTTGTCCTAGACCAAGAATATGATCAATTTCAAGCCACTATTGAAAAATATAAGGCGGCCATTTCAGATGACCATTTTAAAGGTTCAATTCGCAAAGAATACGATACGTTTATTGAAAATATGATAGCAGAGCTAAACACCGTGAAAAATGGATTTCAAAAAAACATGGGCCTTCTTGATTTACAAATCGCAGCGAAGGAAATGGAAACGTTTAATATTCTAAGTGGGATTAGTAGTACAAAGCATGCGGTTGCTAATTTAATAAAATCACTTGATTAAGAGGGTGGAACAGATGCCAGAAATCAGTTTGAATAAAGGGCAATTTATGAGTGAAATCAATCAAATGAAGTCGAGTGTCAGTGCACTCAAGAAGACACCAGCAAAGGCGTTTACAAAAAATAAATCCGTTGCTTTTAGTAAGTTAGTGGATTACGAGGAAGACCTTAATAAATATATAGATAGATATAAAGAAGCGGCTTCGAAGGATTTTAATAAAATGATTAAGGTAGCAGAAAAAATTGCAAAGGATGATCAGGAGATGGCACAGAAGTTTAGTACCGTGAATACATTGACTGAGCATAAAATGGTGTGAGATAACGTATGACAGAATTTAATAAACCTAAATTATTAAAAGAGGTACTCGAACAGGAACCACTTATTGAAATGGAAACAGTAGATGTAGCATTCGATATAGGCCAGTTTTTTGGCAATCAGCAGGGATTAATGAAGCAGGTTTATGCTGCCTATAGTCAACAACTATCAACTTTTGAATTTAAGCCCCCACTAGGTGCAAAGCTACTGGTTACTTTTAACTGGGAAAATCAAGTCATTACATTAGAAAAATCGGGAAATGCTATGACACTTTCGCATAAAGCTTTTTTACGCTGGATGGGTTTGATTGATTTAGTCTATGCCCCTATATTGCCAAATGGAAGTGTTGTTGAAATTGATTGCTCTTTATTATCACCGCCTATACGAAAAATGTTTGAAGAAAGTGAGCTAGGTGCTCTATTAATGATTACTGGAAGAAAGGTATCTTTAATGGAGGGCTTTGAGCAATATGCAGTCGATTACTTAGGAATACTATGGCCACTTGGGATGATTCCAGGGATGGAGCCGGTCTTTATATCTAATATGATGATTAAACGTGTTGTTTTTAAAGGCTATGTGAATGGGTTTGAAAATAAACTTGTGAATGAAGCGATTTATCCTTCCAATTTGATAGCACGTCAAATTTCGAGCGCCTTTATGACGACAGAGGAAGCCATTGCCTATTATGAAGCACTTGAGAAAGTGCAGGTGAACTAGTTGTCCTTTCATATTGATATTGAAGAAGTAAATCAGTACAAAAAGAATTTTATTAAAAATAAACAAGCGGTTGATGCTGGACTTCAAACGGTTCTTGAACGCTTACAGGTGCCTGAGCAGACAGGTTCAATAAAAGGGGAAGTAGCTTCAGCTGTAAAGCAGGATTTAAAAAATGTGCATCAAGGAATTGTGAACGGTTTGAAGAATGCGTACGAAACCTTTGATGAAGATTATTATGATGTGCTTTTAGAGAAATTTAGAAGCACTGTAAATGAAACAAATGATGCAGCTATTTTAGATGAAGATTATTTGCAAAAGGAAAAAGAGCATTTAACTAATTTTAATAAAGATTTTCAAGAAATAATCAAAAGCTATGATACACAGTATGCAAAAATCAATGATTTAATCGCTTTAAGTACACCTCATAATGCATTTGGTGATAAAGTAAAAGAGGCAAAGAAAAAATTAACCGATACGCTCACGAATGTACATACATTTGAACGTATGCAAGTGGAAAAAGAAGTTGTATCGAATATGACGGAGACATATATTGAGCTATTAAATGTTTCAATAGATCTTGCTTATTCATCTCCGGATTTTGATGTATTGACTGAGAGTTCAGCGTTTAGTGACAGTATGGCGGAGTATCAGCAGGCGATTCAGGCACAAAAACAATTTGAGGCACAGCAGCGTGAACTAGCGGAGCAAAAACGATTAGAGGAGCAGTATGCTAAGGCGCATCCAATTGAAACCTATTTGAAGGAGAGTTCAGAAGAGGTAGCGAAGGCCTGGGGGAAAGCAGTGAACTATATTGAAAACCTCCCGATTGATCAGCTTGTCGAACAGTATGGCTTGCCAGAAGGATTTAAGGCGCTAGGCAAAGCGGAGAAGGAAAGAATTCTTTTTCAAATGGGTATCATTGGTGCAGCAGGAAGTCTTATTAGTGATACGGCTATCGGGGCAGTTTCTACATATAATTCAATTGAGAACGCAGTAGACACAGCTACTCTAAAAATGGCCGGATTAAAGCCGCCTAAATACATGGAATACAAAATGGAGCAAGACAAAAAAGCCTTAACAGACACCTATAATCTAGTGGCCACAGAGGAAGGACGCGCCCAACTAAAAGAGGGCGTCACAAAAATGATAGGGAACATAACCCAAAATGTAAAAAATGGTGACTCCTACGCAATAGGTGGCTATGTATTTAATACAGCGACATTATTTATTCCAGGCGCAGGCCCTGCAGCAGGTGTAGCTAAAATGGGTACAACTGCCGGAAAAATTAGTAGTTCGGTTATCAAACAGGGAAAAGCTTTGAAGGCGGGTACTATTGTAGGTTCGATTTCGAAAAGCAGTACAGAAATAAAAGCTGGTATAATAAAGGGCTCGAAGAAAATAAAAGAAACTAAAGACAAAATGAGTAAATTTAGTAAGGATTTAGGTAAAGATATAAGTAATGATTCAAAATACCTTGCTCAAAAAGTATTAAATCCTAATGAACAGGTTTCTGTAGCGAATTTTGGAAATATGAAGATACCAAGTTCTGATAAAAAAACACATACTTATCTTGCTAAAACAAAAGAAACGATTGTGAAATCTAAACAAAAGGGTAAAGTAGCAACACAAGATAAGGATTTTTCTAGTAAACCACCGTCAAAAGAAGCTGTAAACAATGTTAAAACATATACACTTTATGATGACGGGAAAATCAAAAATAGTAAGGGACAATTTGCTAGTAGATATACGGTAACGAAAGAATTAAATGATGGTACAGCTATTGTAAGATATGTGAAAAATCATGCTGAAAATGCTAAAGAATTAAATTTCTCTGAATTCGCGGATATTATCACGACAAAGAATAATATATCATCCTCTGATGATACTAATTTAGAATATGGCAGAGATTTAAATGGTAATGCTTATATCAAGACCAAAAACCGAACTTTTGTTGTATACAAAAATCGTTTCGATGATGATTATAAATTTAATAAAATAGTTGTTACTGATAAGAAAATGTTCAAAGAAAATATTCTTGGTTCGTACGATAAGACTGGAAATATAATTTATAAAGAAGTACAAGTGAAGTTAAATGGTAATTTTATATCGCCTCTAGAATTAAAAACAAAAGATTTAAGTAATAGCTATCAAAGTATGAAGGAGTTTAAGGACGTTGTTAAGGATACAAATGAATATTTAAATCGTAATAAAAATCATAGCATTTTAAATGCTAAATTAGCTGGAAATTATCATCCTATATCAGGTGTGAAATTTGATGAATTAGGTTATCCAGATTTTACAGAAGAAGTAAGAGTTAGATTTACCATGCCAAGTGATTTAAAAGAGCGAGACTTTAATAACAAAAAAGAATTGACTTTGTATTTGAGAGAGTATCTTGAAAATAATCCAAAAGAAAAGAAAATATTTAGTAAAAAACAATTAGAAGAAATTCAAAATAATGCTGAAGAAATTCGGAATTTAAAATGGGATAAAGATGAAAATGGTAATATAGTATTGAAAACTCAAGATTTGTTTTTTACAACACAATTAGATAAAAAACATTACTTAGCTGATGATAAAGTTCAATTTAAAGAATGTACAAAAAATTTAAAAAAAATGTTGGAAGAAGGAGTGATAGCAAAAGATTTATTTACTAAAAGTCAATTAGATGATATTTATAAAGAAAACCCTACTATCAAAAATTTAACGTGGCATCACCATCAAATATCTGGGAGAATGGAATTAGTTAATGCGGATACACATAATTTAACTGGCCATTTAGGTGGGAATGCACTTTGGGGTAAAGATATTCGTAATAGTACAGAATTAGATTTATATAGAAAGGAACTGAATTAAAATGATATTCAATCAATTTGACTGGTCAGAAGTAAAAGAACCCGCAACACCGCAAGAAATTAAACAAATCGAAGAGAAACTACAGGTGAAATTACCATTAGATTTTCTCGAAGAGGCGACGCCCTATTTTGGTGCCTACTTAGATGAGGATATTAGTTGGCAAGGCCTTTCTTTTGGTCAGTTGTTAACGCTCTCTCTTAATAATCCTGCGCTGGATACGTTATCAACAGCGAAAGAAACGTTTGTAGAACAAGGACGAATGCCGAAGGAGTTGGTGCCTTTCGCTGCAACACCTGGTGGTGACTATTTCTGTTTTGATTACGTAGAGGGGCCTGAAAATCCAACGGTGGTATATTGGACGCATGACGGTTCCGATTCGATTGAAAATTTAATGGAGGATGACGGCCTGACGGAAGAGGAGGCTGTTGCTCATTTACGTGAGCACTCAACAAGCTATTTAGCGGAAACTTTCACAGAGTTTGCAAAAGATTTAATTACCTACGAGGAATACGAAGCACGCGAAAAGGTCAAATCAGAGGCGCGACAAAAAGCGGAAGCAGAACGAAAGGCGGCTTATGCGGCATTACTTCGTACAAGTGAGCCAGGTTTTGAAAAACTTCTTCCAGAGCGAGTAGAGTATGAGGATGGTTATCCTGTTTTTGAGGGGAATAATTTATACTTTACCGCAACACTGCCCGAAGAATTATATTTAGGCGAAAGCGATGTGCAGCTTGAAGAATGTTTC
This sequence comes from Kurthia sp. Dielmo, assembly GCF_000307285.2. Taxonomy (NCBI): domain Bacteria; kingdom Bacillati; phylum Bacillota; class Bacilli; order Caryophanales; family Caryophanaceae; genus Kurthia; species Kurthia sp. Dielmo. Next base: position 320,515 of record NZ_HE578959.1, on the reverse strand, counting down.
CGTCAACTAAATGAAGCGCTCGAAACAGGAGCGTTATCTGCTTCTCGCTTTACACCGATGCAGCTACAGGATTTAGCGGCGGGTGCGCCGAAGCTAAAAGGTTTAGTTTGGCATCATCATGAAGAACCGGGAAAAATGCAGTTAGTCAATGCCTATGCGCATTTAGTAAGACATATTGGAGGCCGCTCGACGTGGGCGTATGATCCTGACCCAACCAAATACAGGGTGAATCGCTCAGACATTGAGCAAACAGGCATTTACCGAACGGAGGAAAAAGATGCTTTAGAGGGCCTACGTGAGGTTGAACGTCAGTTAGAGGTCCGCTTTCCTAAGGATTTTATCCAATTCTTCCGTACAATCAATGGGGGCCGTTTTGAGCACCAACATTTTTTAAGTGGTGGTATTGAACTCTTTGTGGGCGATTTACTGTCCTTTAATCCAGCAAGTGCGGATTATGTATTGGACTATGTTAAACGGATGGGTGACCGTATGCCGGCGCCATTTGTGCCGTTTGCCTGTGATCCTTTTGGGAACCTATTTGGTCTTATTTATAAAAGAGAAAGTAAAAATA
>NZ_HE578959.1:318148-319571 GCF_000307285.2 Kurthia sp. Dielmo | reverse complement strand
GCTTACCAGTAGGTGTGGTCTATTGGTTGCATGAAGGGGCATCGCCATTTAAACCATTAGCTGTACGATTAGAGAAAAGCCATGACGAGGTAGCAAAAATTGTCTTTGAAAAACAAACACGTTTTTGTGCCTTTACCTTTACCGATTTTGTAGAACTACTCTATTAACATAAAAAGACACGGAGAAATCCGTGTTTTTTTGTGTATAATGGAGATAAATGACAAATACATACCATTTGTTTCATGAGAAAAACGAATTGGGGGCCTACATATGCAAGAAAATAAGACAGAAGAAAATTTAACCATAAAAGTAAATAAAGCAATTAGAAATGGAGACCTAGCAACATTACAACAACTATACAATCAAAATGAAGATATCTTTCATGTCTATACACCGGTTGGAACGGTTTTACATTTAGCAGCTGAGTACAATCAATCAGCTATCGTGAAATGGCTCATAGAAATGGGGATGGACATTGATATAGAAGATAAAAATTATGGCCATACACCGATAAGAAATGCACTATCAGAAGGGCATGTGGATTTGTTTAAAGAAATGTTTCAATTAGGTGCCAAGATTTATTTTGAAAACCCAAAACATCCTCACCAAGACCCATTATTCGGGGCTATCCTGGCAGGAAGTAAAGAGATGGCGCAATTATTAATTGAACATGGTGTGGATACGACGATTCGTTATTTTGAGCGAAAAGATGCAGAGTTGATGGCGAAAGAACAAAATCAAACGGAAATTCTAGCACTCATTCAGGCCCATAATGCAACTTTACCTGCCGACCATGTGCCGCGTACAACGCCTAAAAAGGAATACGATGATGAGGACTATGAAGATGAGGAGGATGAGGAAGAGTACGAAGAACCATCCAGTCATGCGGTAATTCGTGCGGCGTTTGAAGAGATGTACGGTCCGATTCAAACAACCTATTATCAAAACTTCCCTTCTGAAGTCCCGATTCAGGCGCATATTATTGCCCCATCAGCCGCCCATCCGTATTATGTTTTATTTACAACAGGTATGAGTGACCGCGCGGTTGGATACAACCTGTTATATGTGGAAAATATGATGAAAGTACCCGCAGATTGGCTTGAAGGCGGGGCAGACTGGTTGGATCGAGAAAAAATATGGCCGATTAATTGGTTGATTAAATTAGCATGTATTCCGCATGATGAAAACGTTCAGCCGGCTCGAGGGGTCATCGTCCCCAACAAAGGGGATTTAGCAGACCCGTATGGCATTGAAATTTATTTAAGCTGTATGTTAATTTCGGCTCCTACTGCTTCAGATATTCAGCACTTGCAGGTAGAAGGCGAAGAAATTCGCATCGATGAACTAGTGCCGGTATATAAAGCCGAATGGCAGTATGCGGAAGCAAATGGTTATACGGCTTTACAAGAAAAATTAACAGCCG
>NZ_HE578959.1:309990-316998 GCF_000307285.2 Kurthia sp. Dielmo | reverse complement strand
ATATATTCGTACAAAATCGACCACCATCTGTCTAAAAAAAACACGGAGAAATCCGTGTTTTTTATTTTAATATCAATATAGGACTTTTTTCTATTTAAAAATAATTTAATTTATGTCAAAAGTTTAAAATAATTGTAATAATATGTTTTTTATATTACGATTTTAACCATGTTTATTAATTATTTGATTTTTCAGATAGTTATAAGCGATTTTAATATTATGATGGGGGTTATTACATGAAAAAAGGCGTATCAATTGCCATAGCTACAGTTATAACACTTAATTTAACGACTTTACCAATCCTAAGTTATGCAACCGAATCGGAGACAAAAAACAGTGTACGTGCGAACACTGAAAATACCACCGCTTCTGTACAACCATTCTCTTTAAAGAATAGCGCATATTTAGCAGACTATGAGGCACTTTTTAAAATTGATTCTTCTCATATACAATCCATCAAAAACAATGGTGGCATTTATCATAAATCATTGCTAGATTATGCGATTGATGGGGATACAACTACGCACTGGGAAACAGGAAAGCCGAACAGTGATACATTTACGAATGAAGTCATATTTACATTTAATGATATGGAAGAGCTAAATCGAATTATTTACACCCCTCGCCCAGGTGGTAAAGGGTTTGCACAGCAATTCGAAATTTATACTTCTACTTCCGAAGCAGAAGATGATTTTACACGCGTAACTGTAGGCGAATATACTAGTTCGACGAATGATACGATTGAAATTCAATTTGCAAATACAGAATTTAAACGTTTAAAATTCGTTTTTAAAAAGGCCAATGCAAATTGGGCAGCTGCAGGGGAATTTTCCTTTTACAAACAAGACCAAATAGCTGAAGAGATGAACAGCCTTTTCTCAAATAATCTAATGTCAGAAGTAAGCACAGCCTATAATTCACCCGCTAAAATTGAGGAGCTTGAAAAGCAAATTACAAAGCATCCGCTTTCTGAAGAATACAAATCACAAATTTCCTTAGCGAAAAAAATTGTCAATGGGGAGTTGCAAACAGAGGGACGCATTATCACAGCTGAACAGCGTGGAAATATGGCGAGTTATGCACAGCAAACATTAAAAATGCCCTATGGCTCAAATTCGCAGCCTACAGGAATTGCTGCTCTAGTTGGGGAGGAATTAACCGTCTATGTAGAGGCAGATAGCACACAGCCACTACCACAACTCATGTTTACCCAGCAGGAGGGAAGCTGGAATGCGTGGAATCGAACGGTTAATTTAAAGCCAGGAAAAAATGTCTTTACTGTACCCGCAATTTATACGGGGAATGTGACACAAGGTGGTGCTGTTTATATTATCAATCCTTATACAACTGAACAGCAGAAAAAAGCGCCGGTTTTACGTTTTGAAGGTGGGGAGCGTTTCCCTTTATTTAAAAAAGGAGATGATGTTGCGGTATTTAAAAGCTTTTTAGAAACCTATCAGCAGCGACTAGCGAAAGATGTTGAAGCCCACCTGGAGGTAAAAGACCGTCAATTAATTGATGTGACTGAAATTATGAGTGATCGCATCTTATTTACAGGTACCGCTTCAGAAGCATATAAGCAATTTATTACTAATGATGTCAATCCGCAAACGACCGTTAGTGGATATGATAGATGGATTAAGAAACTATTTGATTTTACGGGTTTTGACAGTAGTAAGACAGTGCATACACCAGGAGAAATTCGTGAAAATATTCGATTAATGCAGCCCTATGGTGCGATGTATGCAGCAGGGAATCATACCGGTATACAGCGTAGCACCGTCCCCTTCTTATTTAGTGGGGATTTTAGTAAAACATATCCAGGCTGGGGCTTAACCCATGAAATTGGGCATCGAATGGCGGTTGGCATGCGAGAGTACGGAGAAGTGACAAATAATATGATCTCGATGGCAATGTCAGTAGAGTATAATGCGCTCGATAATCGAATTCCATATGAAACGATTTACAAGCATGTTATTAAAGAAAACCAAAAATCGATGACGGCACAAGGATTATCCGAACGCTTAGGTGCTTTTTGGCAGCTAGAATTAGCTCATCCAGGTTACTGAGCTGAACTGAATAAACTTTACCGTGAACAGCCTGTTTCCTTACCAAAGGGTGATTACTCAAAGCAGCAATATTTAATTCAATATTCTTCAGAAGTGTTAGAAAAGGACCTAAGCAGCTACTTTGCGCGACATGGCTTCACTGTAGGTGATGATACGAAAGAGAGAACGAGTATTTATGAGGCGCCGACAAAGATTTGGTATTTAAATAATAGTGTGATTTCTTATAAAGGACATGGCTTTACCGAGGACGCGCAGCCACAAGTTGATTTAACGCATGCAGCAACTAAAAATACGATTTCACTAGAGATGGACCCAGACAATCAAGAGCATGTACTTGGTTATGAAATTTACCGAGATGGTAAGCTTTTAGCATTCACTGCAACGAATAGCTTCACCGAGGAAATCACAGAAGATGCGACCTATCAAGTTGTTGCATACGATAAAAAGCTAAAGGCTTTAGAAGCTGTAGAAGTTCATACTACACAGCCTGAATTATCAATTGAACATCACGTAACCATTCCTGTAAATAGTGAATTTACGCCAAGTGATTACGTGACGGCTAAAAATAGCGCGGGTGACACTATTACTGATGAAGTTTCTATTACATCTAATGTCGATACAAAAGTTCCTGGTGATTATACAGTGATCTATAAAATAGAGCAGGAGGGTCAGCAAAAAACGAGAAAATGCGTGTCGTTGTTGCCAATCAGGTGACCTATACTTCAGATATTGACCCTGTATCAGCCACTATTGCATGGGGCGGCTTCCAGCGAGATAAATCGCCAGCAGGCAAATCCATTCATTTACTTCGTCAGGGTGTCGATACGACATACAAAAAAGGGCTTGGTACACACGCTCGCTCAACAGTCATTTATGATTTGAGTAACAGGGACTATGATTACTTTGAAAGCTATATTGGTATTGATCAGGAGATGCAGAATAATACCTCCTCGTCTGCTCGTTTTGAAGTATCAGTGGACGGTAAGCAAGTGTATGGCAGTAACACCTTTTATTCTACTACTTAAAGCGGCTTCGTAAATGTTTCATTGAAGGGCGCAAAGGAGCTGAAGCTTGTCACAACGGATGCTGGCATTAATGGAAATGCAGCAGATCATACGGTATGGGCTGATGCGAAGTTTGTAAAACGATAGTGTTTGTTAGAAATGCTTTATTAAAAATCGTCAAAAGCTCAACTAGCGTCTTTTGACTACGACATAATTTTAAATATGTGCCAAACAAAGCCTAAAGACGCAGGGAATATAAGCATTTGCATAACTATTTTGTATTTAAAAGCTGAACTAGCATAATTTAATATGAATGTAAGCGATAGTTATTAACTTTAAGCATAGAAAAAGGCTTGTTTTTGCCCGAAATGAGGCGAAAACAGCCTTTTTTGTTTCTCCGAGGGATCATTTTTGTCGAGCTTTAAGCGTGGATCTGGGCATTTGCTAGCGCGATTCTAGAAAACAGCAAGATGCTTGACCAATTTTCATTTTTCTATGTTGAAAACGACCTTTACAGTCCCGAAAATGACGAAAAAGGGGCGAAATCTGGGCTCTAAGGGGTACTTTTTAAGTTATTTTTATGCTATATGATACCAAGCATGCACAACTATCCTGCAAAGAAATGATAATGATTTATGAAAACCTCCTACTCGAATAGATACTTGTTAAATGAACAGGCTTATTCTCATAGTGCTGACACATATTTATTGATATGTCGTAGCCAAAACACGCTTTCTAAGGTGATGCGCGATTTCTGACGATAGGATTGGTGAGCTACCATATGAAAAAAATCGGTGTTAATTTTTTGGGTATAGAGAGAAGAGGAATTTGATAGACTAAGCTCATCAAGAAATGAAAGAAGGATGCATATGATTTCACAACCAGCGTTGATTGACGAATATTATCAAATGCTACTTGAAAAAAATTCACACTATGAGGGCATCTTTTTTGTTGGGGTCAGGACAACAGGTGTTTTCTGTCGACCGACCTGTCCAGCGAAAAAGCCTAAAAAAGAAAACTGTGAATTTTTCAAAACAGCGCAAGAGGCAGTGCTTGCCTCGTACCGCCCCTGTAAACGATGTCAGCCGCTTCATACACCGACTACATTATCAGCAGACGTACGAAAATTAGTGGAAGCCATCGAGGCAGATCCAGAGAGAAAATGGCGAGACCGAGATTTTGAGGAATTATCCATCAGTGCCAATACAGCACGTAGGCAATTTCAAAAAACATTTGGCATGACGTTTTTAGAATATGCGCGTGCGCGAAGACTTGGGATTGCCTTCAATCATATACGTAATGGTAAGCCCCTAATTGAGACACAGCTTGATAGCGGCTTTGAATCTAGCAATGGGTTTCGTGATGCCTTTACACGAATTATGGGAAATGTACCGCGCAGTAGTGGCGACATTCGCTTATTAACTGCCACTTGGATTGAAACAAAGCTTGGACCTATGATGGCCATTGCAGATGACGAGGTACTTTATTTGCTCGAGTTTGTCGATCGTCGAGGGCTGGAAAATGAAATCCTTACTATACGTAAAAAATTAAATGTAGCGATTGTGCCTGGGACAAATAAGCTCCTACAGCAGTTAACTACGGAATTAGCTGCCTATTTTGAAGGAACCTCTATGACTTTTCAGACACCCCTTTCAACTGAAATCGGCACACCCTTTCAAAAGGTAGTTTGGGAACAACTCCGCCAAATTCCAGTCGGTGAAACGAGAAGCTATAAGGAGCTCGCCATCCAATTAGGTAAACCAACAGCTGCCCGTGCAGTTGCACAAGCAAATGGTGCCAATCAAATCGCACTGCTTATCCCGTGCCACCGCGTTATTAATATAGATGGGCAGCTCGGTGGCTATGGAGGGGGACTGCAGCGAAAGGCTTGGTTGTTGGAGCTAGAAGGTCAATAAAAAAGGAAGTGCTTCTTCATGCGAGCACTTCCTTTTTATTATTATTTTAAATAATCTAACGTAGCGTGGCCTAATACCTTAGCTGCAATAGCTAATGCTCGCTCATCAATATCAAATTTAGGGTGATGATGTGGATAAACCTCGGACCATTCAGGATTTTTAGCACCTGTGAAGAAGAAATTGCCTGGTACGTGTTCAAGATAGTAAGCAAAATCTTCTCCGCCCATTTGTGGTTCACATACTAACCCTTGAAGCTCAGGCATTTTTTCGACGGTCTGCATAATATGATTCGTTTCAGCAGGATGGTTCACGACTGCTGGATAGCCTCGCACATATTCATACGTATAGCTCGCTTTCATGTAAGCACACGTCGCCTGTAATAACGACTCAATTTCTTTTTCAATTAAATCGCGTTCTTCTGCATTAAACGTACGAACAGTCCCTTTTAAATACACCTGGTCTGCAATTACATTAAACGGATTCAATGCTTCAATATGACCAATTGATATAACCGCTGGGTGGAGGGGATTAATTCGTCTTGAAACGATTTGCTGTAAATTCACGATAAACTGAGAAGCGATTAAAATGGAATCCTTCGTATCACTTGGATTAGAGCCATGTCCGCCTTTACCTTGAATGGTAATATAAATCGCATCCGCAGCTGCCATTAGTGGCCCGGGTGCCGTATAAATCGTCCCTAGCTCTAGTGGCGCCCATAAGTGTGTGCCAAAGATGACATCTACCCCCTCTAAGCACCCATCCTCAATCATCGCAATCGCGCCTCCCGGGGCAAGCTCTTCGGCATGTTGATGAATAAATACAATCGTTCCTGCAAGCTCATGCTGTAGCGCATTTAATGCTTTTGCGACAATAAGGAGCGTAGCGGTATGGCCGTCATGCCCACACGCATGCATGCGCCCATTAATTGTTGATTGAAAAGAGAGCCCTGTTTCTTCCGTAATAGCCAGCGCATCAAAATCAGCTCGTAGCGCAACAGTTTTTCCAGGCTTATGTCCCTTTAATGTTGCGACAACACCGTTACCACCCACATGCTCACGTACGTCATGTCCTAAAGCACGATGAAAGGCAGCGATTGTCTTAGGTGTTTCTACTTCCTCATACGAAAGCTCCGGGTTTGCATGGAAATGACGACGAAGCGCAATCATTTCTTCCTCATACGTATCAATTAATGTACTAAATTTCTCCTGTTGAATAATCGACATGGAAACATCTCCTTATTTTAAATGAATAAAATCACCAGGTCCTAGCGGTAAATCGAATAAGAACCAAATGGCAAATAGAATGACCCAACCAATCGCAAAGACAATAGAGTAGGGAAGTAGCGCGGAAATTAATGTCCCAATGCCAATATTCTTGTCGTAGCGTCTTGCGAAAGCTAAAAGAATGGCGAAATATGCTAGCATAGGTGTAATCGGATTGGTGATAGAATCCCCCACACGATAGGCAGCCTGTGTAACGGCTGGTGAATAGCCTAAGTACATAAACATCGGTACAAAAATTGGGGCTAATAATGCCCATTTTGCAGAAGCGCTGGCAATTAGTAAGTTGACAAAGGCACAAATTATAATAAAGCCAATAATCATCGGGAGGCCGGTAAAGTTTAATGCTTGTAATAGCTCAGCGCCTTTAATTGCCATAATCGAACCAATATTACTCCAGTTAAAGTAGGCAATCATTTGCGAGGCCACAAACGCTAATACGATAAACGGGGCCATATCTGCGATTGATTTAAAAATTTTCTCTGCAACATCTTTATCTGATTTCACTTCTTTTGACGCAATACCATAAGCAAGTGCTGGTAAAAGGAAGAAGAAGAGCATGATTGGCACAATACCTGTCATAAATGGTGAGTTTAAGAAGCTACCTGTTTCTGGATCTCTTAAAAGACCATTAGAAGGAATGACCGTAAATGCAATAACGACACAATAAATAATTGTGACAATGGTTGCCCATTTTAAGCCTTTTTTCTCCAGTGCAGTTAATGGTTCTAATTTGTCT
>NZ_HE578959.1:303951-309782 GCF_000307285.2 Kurthia sp. Dielmo | reverse complement strand
TTGTCTACAGTGCCCTCAAATTTACCGAAACGCGGTTCTGTAAACTTTTTCGTAACCCAAGTACCACAAATTACTAAAACGAATGTGGATGCGATAAGGAAGTAATAGTTCATTGTGGCACGACCTGTATAGTCTGCAACTGCGATATGTGCCGCAGATTCGGTAATCCCTAGTAGTAAAACATCGAGAGAGCTAATCAATAAGTTAGCGCTAAAGCCGCCTGCTACTGCTGCATATGTAACGATAAGACCAGCAATTGGATTACGCCCGATGCTCATAAAGATAAGCGCTGCAATCGGTGGTAAGATAATAAATGCTGCATCGGCTGCTAGATTACCGACTAGACCTGTTAAAATAAGCACAGGGACGATTAATTTCTCAGGTGCGGCCATAACCGTTTTTTTCATCATAGCGGAAATAAGACCTGTTTGTTCCGCTAAACCAATCCCAATCATCGAAACGACTACCATACCAAGTGGAGGGAAACCTGTAAAATTATTCAGCATTTCTGTTACAATCAAGATTAAGCCATCTTGACTTAATAAATTGACAACGGTAATCGTTTCTTCTGTGCCAGGCTTTACGGCAGATAAACCAATTGTAGACAGTAACCATGATAAAATTAGGACAAGTCCAGCCATAATGACAAAGAGTGTAATCGGATCTGGTAACTTGTTTCCTGCTCGCTCAATTAAATCTAAAAAGCGGGTGATAAACGATGACTTTTGTGTGTCTGCATTATTCATGTTCTTCATCTCCTTTAAAATGAACTAGACGTTTCAACGTTTGAATATTCTGTCTTTTTTAATTAAAAGACACAAGTTGAATAGGTCTTTTATAAAATGAAACCATATAATGATAAAATAGGCAATAGCTATTTTAAACGAAAAGAGGCTCTATCATGTATAAAATAAACGTTTTTACAGCAGAATTATCTTTGTCCTGGATTAAAGAATTAGATGCTATCAAGCCGAATAATTGTGAGTTAGTCTATTTTACATACAAGCATTTTGATGATTTAAAAATGCTGTTGGATACGCATTTATCTGAAGGGGATGGGGCGTTATTTAGTGGACAAATTCCCTATTTCTTTGCACAAACGCAGTTTAAGCAACTTAAAATTCCGATTGCCTATTTTGATATTTCGGAGCGGGATTTTTACCGTGTTTTAACGGAATTATTTTATAAGCATCAAATATCGTTATCTGAACTGGCGATTGATTTTTGCTATGAGGAAAATGACTATTTAGGGATTCATGAATGGTCAGCGAATGAAGCACCGTATTTATTTAGTCAGACAATCAATTCCTATTCCACACAAAAAATTATTGACCAACTAGCGCAGTGGCATAAGCAATTACATGCAAGGCAGGACGTAAAGCTTAGTTTGACGCGCGTTGCAGAGATTCCGGCGATGCTCGAGGTAGATCAAATCCCGTATTTACTTGTACATCCGTCAAAGCATGCGATTAAAACGACGTTTAAAAAATTTATGTATCAATTGGAGCTACAACGATTTCGTCGCAACCAATTAGTAGTGGCACACATTCATATTCCTGTTGATAAAATGAATGTGGATGCGCTGGAGTACCGGCAAATCGCTTTATACAAAGCGATTTTAGATTTAAAGGAACAGGATGAGACGATTTTGGTTCACCGAGAAGCGGCATCGATTGTGTTATTAACTACCTATGAGGCCTTTATGAAACGCACGCATGATAAAACAAAGTGTGAGCTTGTGGGCTATTTGCATAAAACCTTGTCATTTCCTGTGAAGGTGGGCTGGGGTGTTGGTGAGGATGTATTAGAGAGTCGTGAATTTGCACAAAGAGCTGCACAACTTTGTTCATCTAAAGAAACCCAAGGCTGGATTATCGAACAGCATCATAAACAAGGACCATTATTACCAGATGTAGTAATTACTTTTGATGAGCAGGAGCAAGATTTTTTAAGAGAACTTAGTGAGCAGTATGCATTTCCACTAATTCATCTGCAAAAAATAGATGCGGTAGTTAAAGAGCTTAAAAATCCAATTTTAAATGGGGATTTATTAAGTGAAAAATTAAATATTACGGTCCGTTCAGCGAACCGTATTTTACAGCATTTACAAGAGAAAGGACTTGCAGCAGAGTTGCCACCGATTACAACAAGCTCTAGAGGACGCCCGAAAAAGTTTTACGAAATTCAATTTCCAAAGCACTAACACATATTTACTACGACAATTTAAAATAAGCAAACGCAAACTATTTATTAGTCCCTCTTTTTGCGTCAGTAAATCATGTTAAATACAAAACTTTAGTAAACCTTATTATTTTAGATAAGTTAACTAGGTTAATTTAAGATAACTTATCTAATTAAATAGAATAAAATTATTTATTTTAATAAATTATTGCTTATACCGATAAGACACCATTACGCGAATTTGCAAGAAAGATATTTCATAGAGGATTCTACTTACTGAGAGAGGTTCTAAATAAATGGGGATGATACGTGGTTTGTTCGTGGACGTAATAAACGACCTTCGTCTAACTAAATTCAGCGGTCATAAGAAGGTTATGACCGCTGAATTTGTTGAAGGTGCGCTGTAGAGATTTCAAAAGGTGTTTGTTGCTTCGTTGTATAAACCAATGAACTTATACAAGTAAATCAGCATTTTTTTGAAAGTATGATGTACCAGAAATAAAAAGTGAAGTCACTTAATCGACTTCACTTTTTTAATGTTTTATGATTAAAATTATCCCTACTAATCTAAGTTTTGTGCTGACAATAGAACAGCCTTATCACTATCTCGCTTTATAGATTAGTTCCCTATTTAAGATTTATTTTAAATATTGCTCTTTATATTGTTCTAATGAGGAAAGCCATACACTATTAATCTCTTCATTCGTTACAGCTATAACAGTCATTTTTGATGTCAACTGAAAAATGGGTTCAAAACATTCTAGTAAATCAAAATCTTTTGCAGAGAAATCGGAACACAGCCAGTAAACTTTTTCATAAATATTCGGGACTTCGGTTCCATCACTTCGCTCAATTTGATAATCTTGCTCTTCTTTATTTTCATAAAGATACAAAAGAAAAAGATATAACCATTTGTACTTTAATTCATAAACATCTTTTTGTTGATTCATTATTCCATTCGGGATTAATTCTAATAAATATGTTTGTATTTTCATCGAATCTTTTTCGGATGCAATAGCAATACTAGCAATTGTATCTGAAACGCCATCTTCATTTTCTAATTCATCAATGGCTTTTTCAATAGCTACAGCAGAATCTATATATTCACCTAACAACCCAAAATAAATATCACGCCATTTCAAATCAATATGACGATGTAAAAATTGATAAGGAATCTTTATATTCATCGAATTATCCGGAATAAGAAAATTTTTCACATTATTCACCTCTAGTATATTCTATTTTTTATTGCTACTCCCCTAGCTATCGCTTAAATAATAATCTCTTCTTACGAAATTTTAATATCCTTCACGATCTAAAACATATTCAAAAATACCGCTTTTAATGCGGGTCCCAACGTTATTATAGAAGTATGCATATGTTGTGTCACCAACTGTTTTTGTTATGCGTAAACCATTTTCATCATATGTGTAAGATGCAACTAGGTTCCCATCAAAGATTTTTACTTGAATAAGACGTTGTTGCTAGTTGTACGTGTACTTATAGTTTTCACCTATCATTTTTTGCTTTAATTTGATTTGTGTCGTTATATGTAATGTATAAATGATTCCATTTACATCAGATTGTATTCGATTTCCTACAACATTCTTTTGGTATTATTTTAAGAGTAATTTTATATTTCCCTTATTTAAAAATGAAAACATACGTTTGTTTTTTTGACTAAAACTAGATAAAGTATGATAAAATAAGTGTAGGCAACAGCCTCTCGGAAGGGAGGTTTTATGGTATATCTTCTCTGCATTTACGTTGTACTTCGTTTCTTTTTGAATGTCGAAATCGAACGAACCGAGGGAAATTTAAAAATTAGTCGAATCCAATTCGGATTGAATAGAGATAAAAAAGACAAAGAAAAAGACGATACTCCAAACGAGTACCGCCTTTTCTTTGTTAGATTACCAAAATCCTTTAAGCTACGTCTAGGCTAAAGTGTATCATCACCGTCTTTTTTATATTCTGATTCTATCATAATTTCTCTTATCTTGCTATTTTATAGGCTTAATTTATCCTGGATTCTTCCATCAAAAAAGATCAAGTATCTAAAAGAAAATCTAGCTTTTAACGAATAAGTTTATAATAAAGGTTTTTATGTTTTATGGCGAATGAATATCTTACATTCCTAATCTTTAGAAACAGGTTCAATGGACGCATTTAAGCCGGCTCATCGCTTATATGAACGTTTTGGCTTTATCGCCTGCGGTCCTTTTAGTCAGTATAAGGAAGATCCCAATAGTGTATTTATGACAAAAGAATTAACATGTAGGGTGTAAAGAAGCGAGAAGTTCTTATGGATTTCTCGCTTTTTCTTAGTTTCTTTTTACGCTATGATTAAAGAAAGGAGGCGACAACATATGGCGTTTTATGACGATTTAGATGTACAGCATATTCATACAAAGCTTTCCCATTTATCGACGCAAGAAGTCGAATTATTAGTGAAGGCCTATTATGAGGAAATGATGCCAGTTGTTAATTTAATTGCTTATTATGCACTAGATGTACAGCCCAATACGTTAACGCAGTATTTTCCAGATGCCTTTGTACATGAGCACTGCGAGCTATGTGGTCACACACCTTTATTATTACCTCTACAAAATCGCTCTCAAATTCGACGTATGAATGAAATCGATACGATGCGTTACTGCCCTATTTGTGAGCATCACGATAAAATGCAATGTCACTGTGACGCATGTTTAAAAGAGCAACAAATGCGCTACCAAATGTTTCAATTAACAGAGGACGAGCTGAATGAAAAAGAACAGGCGCAAATTGCAGCATTTTTAACTGAGCTTTCCCATACTTCTAATGAGATTCAGTTAACGCGTGCTGAACGATTTTATGTAACAGGGCTGCTGCAACTGGCTTATGATAAAGAAAAACAACAGATTATGCCCCTTTGCAACTATTCAGAAGAATTCACGCCAAGCAAGGTGCTGACAACGCGTATTTTAAAGGACTTAGTAGACAGAAGAATTTTACTGCCCTGCTTAGAAAATAGTCTATCTACAGCTTTTCACTGCGAGGATATAAACTTTTTGCGAACATTGCATGACCCAAACTATTGGAGCGGAAAGTGGACTGTAGCTGAACAAGAAGCGGCCTATACGCATTTTGAAAAGCTAAGAAACAAGCCGCCTATTATTCATTATGAAGAAGCGGCCTTTCGTTTAAATATGGCATCAGAAGAAATCGACGACCTTTTTATCGCTCGAACAGAAGGACGTATGTTTTACCAGCGTATGTGGAAGGAATTAGCGATGGCTCATGGTGAATTTTATGCAGCTTATTGCAAATTGCCTACTCCCCTACAAAAAATTGATGATGCATTAGACAAGCATTCCATTAGCGAAGTTTATACGTTTATCCAACGAGGCTTTACGTCCTCAAATATTGAAAAAAGTGCGCGTATTAAACCACTTAGCCGTTTAGAGAATCTTCTTTTTACGCAAATGATGGGCATTGGAGAAGATGGCTTTTTCACACGCCCTACGTTTATTTAATACAAATTATTTCCCATTAAAAAAACACGGATTTCTCCGTGTCTTTTTTTAGACAGATGGTGGTCGATTCACAACTAATATATTATCTGCCTGTTGTTTTTCTAACAACCGTAGTACATCAGCTCCATAAATCCC
>NZ_HE578959.1:301665-302892 GCF_000307285.2 Kurthia sp. Dielmo | reverse complement strand
GCCTTCTACCTGCAAGTGCTGGATATCTGAATCAGTAGGAGCAGAAATTAACATACAGCTTAAATAGGTTTCAATGCCATACGGGTCTGCTAAATCCCCTTTGTTGGGGACGATGACCCCTCGAGCCGGCTGAACGTTTTCATCATGCGGAATACACGCTAATTTAATCAACCAATTAATCGGCCATATTTTTTCTCGATCCAACCAGTCTGCCCCGCCTTCAAGCCAATCTGCAGGTACTTTCATCATATTTTCCACATATAACAGGTTGTACCCAATGGCATAGTCACTCATGCCCGTTGTAAATAAAACATAATAAGGATAGGCAGTTGATGGCGCAATGATATGCACTTGTACAAACAATTGAGAAGGGTATTTGTGACGATAGGTCGTTTGAATGGGTCCATACACTTCTTCAAAAGCCGCTCGAATTACGTCATGACTTGCCGGCTCCTCAGGTTCCTCTACATATTGGTCCTCCTCTTCATAGCCATCATCCTCGTCTTCCTCTTTAGGCGTTGTACGCGGCACATGGTCGGCGGGTAAGGTCGCATTATGGGCCTGAATGAGCGCTAGAATTTCCGTTTGATTTTGTTCTTTCGCCATCACCTCGGCATCTTTTCGTTCAAAATAACGAATCGTCGTGTCCACACCATGGTCGATTAATAGTTGGACAACCTCTTTACTTCCAGAAAGAATGGCACTGAATAGGACATCCTTATAGGGATGAGGCGGTTCAAAATTCACATTAGCCCCACGTTTAAGAAGATACTTGACCATCTCATAATGTCCTTCTTGAGCAGCAATCGATAATGCTGTGCCTCCACGATTTTTATTTGCCACATTAACATCTAATCCAAAATCTATTAACCATTTTACTATTTCTAATTGATTTTCTCTCACTGCCAAATGTAACCAGCTACCTGTAACCACATCTTCATAAAGATGCGCTGGATTTTCTTTCATTAATATTTTAACTTCCTCTGCATTACCTTCTATTATGGCGGCATAAATTTGTTTTGTAATAACTAATTCTGAATCGTTATTATTATTTTTCATTGTGGCCCTCTTTATTTTCAATAGATATTTGTCATTTATCTCCATTATACACAAAAAAACACGGATTTCTCCGTGTCTTCTTTAAATAGACGGTGGTCGATTCACAACTAATACATTATCTGCCTGTTGTTTTTCTAACAACCTTAGTACATCAGCTGCATAAATTCC
>NZ_HE578959.1:300201-301186 GCF_000307285.2 Kurthia sp. Dielmo | reverse complement strand
CTTTTTGTGTTAATAAAGTTGTTCTACAAATGCAGTAAAGGTAATAGAACACAATCGTGTGTGTTCTTCCAAAACAATTTTTGCTGTTTCTTCATAGCTTTTCCCTAGCCAGCCTGCTAAATGTTGAAAAGGGGAGGCGCCTTCATGGGACCAATAAATAATTCCGACCGGCAAGCTATTTTTACTTCCGGTTGGATAAATGAAACCAAATAAATTGCCAAAAGGATCACAAGCAAACGGCACAAACGGAGCCGGCATATGATCGCCCATCCGTTTGACATAGTCCAACACATAATCCGCACTTGCTGGATTAAAGGACAGTAAGTCCCCTACAAAGAGTTCAATCCCTACACTTAAAAAGTGTTGGTGTTCAAAACGCCCCCCGTTGATCGTACGGAAGAATTGGGTGAAATCCTTAGGAAAGCGGACTTCTAACTGGCGTTCAACCTCGCGCAGACCCTCTAAGGCATCTTTTTCCTCCGTTCGGTAAATACCTGTTTGCTCAATACCTGAGTGATCAATCGTATATGTGGTCGGGTTAGGGTCATGTGCCCACGTCGAACGTCCTCCAGTGTGTGATACTAGATGCGCATAGGCATTGACTAACTGCATTTTCCCAGGTTCTTTATGATGATGCCAAACTAAACCTTTTAGCTTCGGCGCACCCGCCGCTAAATCCTGTAGCTGCATTGGTGTAAAGCGGGAAGCAGATAACGCTCCTGTTTCGAGCGCTTCATTTAGTTGACGGAAACATTCTTCGAGCTGTACATCGCTTTCGCCTAAATATAATTCTTCGGGCAGTGTTGCGGTAAAGTATAAATTATTCCCCTCAAAAACAGGATGCCCATCTTCATACTCTACCGGTTCTTCTGGGAGAAGTTTTTCAAAACCTGGCTCACTTGTACGAAGTAACGCCGCATAAGCCGCTTTTCTCTCTTCTGCCGCTTTTCTTCTTGCCTCTGCTTCGGCCTTTTCAAGCGCTTCA
>NZ_HE578959.1:298080-299051 GCF_000307285.2 Kurthia sp. Dielmo | reverse complement strand
CGGCTGTTAATTTTTCTTGTAAAGCAGGATAACCATTTGCTTCCGCATACTGCCACTCCGCTTTATACACCGGCACTAGTTCATCGATGCGAACTTCTTCGCCTTCTACCTGCAAATGCTGAATATCTGAATCAGTAGGAGCCGAAATTAACATACAGCTTAAATAGGTTTCAATGCCATACGGGTCTGCTAAATCCCCTTTATTGGGGACGATGACCCCTCGAGCCGGCTGAACATTTTCATCATGCGGAATACATGCTAATTTAATCAACCAATTGATCGGCCATATTTTTTCTCGATCCAACCAGTCTGCCCCTCCTTCAAGCCAATCTGCGGGTACTTTCATCATATTTTCCACATATAACAGGTTGTACCCAACGGCGCGGTCACTCATACCTGTTGTAAATAAAACATAATACGGATGCGCGGTTGACGGGGCAATAATATGCGCCTGAATCGGAACTTCAGAAGGGAAGTTTTGATAATAGGTCGTTTGAATCGGACCGTACATCTCTTCAAACGCCGCTCGAATTACCGCATGACTGGATGGTTCTTCGTACTCTTCCTCATCCTCCTCATCTTCATAGTCCTCGTCTTCATCATCATATTCTTCTTTAGGCGTTGTACGCGGCACATGGTCGGCGGGTAAGGTCGCATTATGAGCCTGAATGAGCGCTAGAATTTCCGTTTGATTTTGTTCTTTCGCCATCAGTTCGGCATCTTTTCGTTCAAAATAACGAATTGTTGTGTCCACACCATGGTCGATTAATAGTTGAACGACCTCTTTATTTCCAGAAAGAATGGCACTGAATAGGACATCCTTATAGGGATGAGGGGACTCAAAATTTATCGTTGCCCCCTGTTGTAATAAATAGCGCACCATCTCATAATGACCTTCCCCCGCAGCTGATGCGATGGCTGTATCTTTATAAGGGAAGGATTCTTCATCAATATCCATTCCACTTTCCAGT
>NZ_HE578959.1:294280-297416 GCF_000307285.2 Kurthia sp. Dielmo | reverse complement strand
CCTTGTCTATTGTAAAAATTCTTTTAATCGATTTTCATAAGGCTTGATATCTAAAATCCCTGCCATATGCCCATAAGTGCTTTGATAATGAAAATGGTCTGCTGTTTTATGGGCATTCTTCAACAGCGTAATAAATTCAGCATTGTAGGATGAGGGCTGCAGTAAATCATCATCACATGAAATGAGTAGTACATCAGCTTCAAATCGCGCAGCTGCTTCCTGTAACGAACCTCGCTGACGGGCCAAATCCTGTAGCATGGTCGCTTTACATGTATAATACCAATGTGTTGGATCAAGTACCGGTAGATTTTGTTTAATTGTTTGCGAAAGCGCTATTTCATAGGTAGCTGGTATTTTCAAATCTGTATAGGTTGCCTCATCATCCTGAATGCGTGGATATGTTTTTTCGTAGAACGTAGAAGTGAAAGCGCCCGTATTCATCATTTGTACGGCTAGCTGTAAGCCTTCCTTCGCGTCTTTTGTTGGCCAATTCGCATCTAGCTCTAAAACACGCATCGCCGGCTGTAAGACAGTCAATGAAGTCCATGTCGGATTTTGTGCATTGGTAATGACGCCGGTAATCCGCTTCGCAAATGTTGGAAACTCACAGCCGAGCTCTAATACTTGAAACCCTCCTGCAGAAGCCCCCATCGCTAAATAAAGCTGAGAAATGCCAAGCTGTTCACTTAAAAATTGATGAGCAATCTTGGCCATGTCGCGATACGTAAATACAGGGAAATCCAAGCCATATGGTTGATTTGTTTTTGGATTAATCGATGTAGGACCGGTCGTCACAACACTTGGGAGATAAGGTGCGACATTACACACATTATCGATACTCACCACAAAAAATCGCTCGGTATCAATTACCTTCCCAGGGCCAATCAGTGCATCCCAATAACCAGGCGCTGCATCATCCGCATGGTATTTCCCCGCTGCATGGCTACTCGCACTAAAATAATGTGCAATGTAAATCGCATTATCGCGCGCTTCGTTTAACGTACCATATGTTTCATAGCCTAATGTTAAAGGAATTTCTTGCCCATCTTCAAATGTATACGCTAATTGGAATTGTTGTTTTTGAACAATCATGATAAATTCGCCACCTTTCCTTCCCTAAATACCCTCATTTCACCGTTTTCCACCATAAAAAAAGAACCGCCAAAGCGATTCTTTTCTCTACAATAGCATGCCTAAATGCTGTTCAAAATAAACACCTGCTTTTGTCAGGCTTGTTTGTTTAGCGGTGGTTTCAATAGCAGCTGTTAAAAATTGCTCTGCTAGTTTGATTGTTTCTTCTAGGCTTTGACCGCGTAATAGCCCACCTATGACGACAGATGCGAATAAATCGCCTGTTCCGGAGTAGCTTTGGCCGTTAAATGGCTGTTTATGATAAAAGCTCTGCTTGGCATCGATGACGACATTGCTAATCGAAGACTGCTCTGTATAGGATGATGTTACACCCGTAATAATAACCTGTGCGCCTGTTTGTGCATGGAGCACCTGTCCCGCTTCCTCTACTGCCTGCATAAAGCTTTCTTCTTCGTGATAACTATGTAATTTCTCATACGGAATGCCGGTTAATAAGCAGCATTCTGTAATGTTTGGCGTAATAATCGTTGCCTGTTTCACTAGCGCGCGCATTCGTTCTAGTAAATGGCTCGTATACATCTTATACAAATCTCCCATGTCGCCCATGACAGGATCGACGAGCACCGTTGTATCTGTCGTTTGAAACCGCGCTAAAAACTGCATAATGTGGTCAATCTGTTGCTCCCCTGTCACAAAGCCGGTATGAATGCCATCAAAGGTTTCATTCATTTTCCCCCACTCCTCGATAAAGTGAGGCATCTCAGCTGTTAAGTCCTTACAATAATAGCTATCATATGCTGTTTGTGCTGTTAAAATAGCTGTCGGAAGCGGACAAGCCTGTACGCCCATGACAGAAAGCACTGGAATAGCTGCAGTAAGCGAGCATTTCCCAAAAGAGGACATGTCCTGAATAACCGCTACTTTTTTCATTATCGTTCAACCCATCTCTTTAGTTTAATTTTCTTCATTCTATCATATCTACTAACTAAACTGACCCTATCATTTTTTAATAAATTGGTACTTTTCTTTATGTCAGTTTTGCTTCAGAATAATCTGTAAATTAACAATAAGTGAGGAAGATGAATATGCAAAATGTAAATGGATATTCCGAAACACATAAACGAACATTAGAGCTGGTTATGACAGCGGTGCTTATTGCGCTTGTATTTGTTTGTACAATGCTACTAAATATTAAATTGCCAATTAAAGCAAATGGTGGGCTTGTGCATATGGGGACAGCGATGCTATTTATTACATCGATCCTATTTGGACCGAAAAAAGGGGCATACGCTGGGGCGATTGGTATGGCACTCTTTGATATGGTAGGTGGCTGGCTATTGTGGGCACCAATTACCTTTGTAGCACGTGGCTTACAGGGCTATATTGTCGGGAAGATTGCATGGGCGAAGGGTCATAAAGGAAATCATATGGGGCTTAATATTATGGCTGCGGTGATTTCAATGCCAGTGATGATTGCGGTGTACTATGTCGGCGAAGGGATTCTGTATAATAACTGGGTAGCGCCGCTGGCATCGATTCCTGGTGATATTGTACAAAATGTGATTGGACTCATAGTAGCCATTCCGTTATGTGCGTTTTTATTAAAAATTCCTTATTTCCAAAACAAGTTACGGTAACAAGACTGAAAAATATGCTATAATGAAGCCATACAAAAAGACGGTGCGCGAACACCGCCTTTGCAACAGACGTCACTGATGAGTTACAGCTCTCAGTGTCGGACCTCTCAAGTAGTTGAATTGTGTGAGAGCGTACACATTAGCTGTTACAGCAGCTTACGTGTTTAACTTCGGATGGGCCTTAATCTTCATGATTAGGGTCTTTTTCTTTTGGCTGACAATTATAGCCGCGAAAATGTTTGACGCCCTTACTGTCCGTCCACTCTTTGCTGTAGCAATAGTTTTTACAGAAACTACGCGCAGCTAGTAGTGTAATCGGTAGAATAAGCGTCGAAAAAACATACAAAAGAACCGCCGACATAAACCGCCTCCTTTCTAAGAGGCGCTGTTGCATACATTTATTATAT
>NZ_HE578959.1:291836-293953 GCF_000307285.2 Kurthia sp. Dielmo | reverse complement strand
CCATTCGCTTTTTTTGAATAAATAAAAGGACTGGCTCAAAAACGCCAGTCCGTGTAGCACCTAATGATGCAATCAATTGAAACTTCTATTTTTGTTACGTGATGTTGCTTAAATAACTTTATTTACTTACACAATGTTAACGGCTTGGTTAAGTCCCGCAACATGTGTCTACGATCGAGACATAACACATTCTCGATACGACGCCTTACTTGTTCGTGTTGCTTGTATAGCGTGGTATGGGATTGCATCATTATTAGTTCTACTGTTCCCCGATAAAATAAAGATAAACCACTTTTTTTAAATTAATTTAAATTATTTGTGATTATTTTTCCACCGCGATTATCCCTTGAGACTGAAAAGCTTGTCACATCAGGGATTTCAGCCGTTTTTTCATTCGTTGTATATTGTACAAAATAAGTAGTATTGTTGATTTTTTTTATGTAGCTTCCTTGTTCTTCGATATACATTAAATATTCTTCAAACGTCAGCTCCTTGTCAAACATCACCTGACTATGCGGTAGCCCCACATAGCGAAAATGCCATGGCTCATAGGCAATTCCTGTAATTCCTTCTTTTCCTAATGGATAGCGTAAAATAAAGCCATGTTCATGTGCATGCTCCGCGAGCCATTGCCCCTCCTCTGTAGCATCCATTGTTCCCTGTGTGGAGCCAATATCAAGTGATAAACCCGTTTGATGCTCACTATGACCGCGCTGCTGTGCATAAGTAGCGCCTTTTGCTTCAAAGAGCTTTTGCTGTGCCACCCCGCTTCGATACGCACTATTTATCGTAAAATGCGTAATCCCCACGTCCGCCGCCGCTTTTAATAACTGCAAAAGTGGCTGTAGTACGTTGTTTTGGACATAATAACCATCTTTAACCTGTAGATTGGATGCACTATTTTGAGGGATTTTCACAAGATTCGTTGGGTCCTGCTTTAGGGCATAGTCGTCATTCACAAGAGTGAGCGAATCATTTATATGCTCCTGTAGTGAGATAGTTGTCGTTAACTCTGGTGCGCAATTACTCAGCGTATACCAACCAATGATTAAAGTAATTAAAAGAATCCCAATGATTTTTTTCATATATGTCAATCTCCTTTACTATTGTCAGTGTAAAGAAGAAAAATAAAGAAATGGCTAGTAGAAATCTTAAGAAATGATGAAGCTGCGATTGTACATCTACAAAAAAACTGCCCATTTATTGGACAGTTTCTACTTCCTTACATAAATTGCGTAAGGCTTTCTCGTCGTAAATCCGATTTTCTCCGCTAAGACAATCGAGGCGGTATTCCTTACATCACAGTCCCAGTGAGGCGTGATGTTCTGCGCTAAGCAATGATCGATAAAAGCCATCGCTAGTTGCTTGGCAATGCCTTTGCTGCGGTAATCAGGGTGCGTGAAAATATCGACCTCCGCCGCAGTAGTGGACTGAAAAATGGCAGTTGCCTCCCCAACGATTTGTTCCTCGTCCATCATACAAAAGCCACTGCCATGTGCTAAAAACTGTGACACGCTTCCCCAATATTCTTCGTAATAGACTTGTGGGAATTCCGTTGACATCATAATGGTTTTGGCATCAATGCGCTGTATAGGATATGCAGTGTGCAAGCGAGGTAATGCTTGATAGACCGCTGTATCGAGTGAATAGGCATAGCGTGGTATTTTACGAAGCGGAGCCGCATCTAGTCGTTGTTGCCAACTCGTATCTGTCACAAATAGCGTAAAACGTCCATCGCCCGTCATACAGCGCTGTAAAAAGGCGTATAGTTCCTCTTCAACAGGCCCTGTCACGAAATAAAGTCCGGAATCCGTGCGAATCACATAGCTTTGCTTCACGCAAAAAATAGCGCCAGGAATCGTACGCTCTACTACACTACTAACAAATGCAGGTGAACCAGAGAAATTATGGGCTCTATTGGACGATTTAAAAAAAGTTTGTTGTAACTTGATAGTTTTCATACGTTTCTCCGTTCTTTTTACAGTTGATTATAACATAACACGTTTTCTCGGATTGTTTTATCTACTTTTGGGTATAGATTGTAAAAGGAGGCTCTAGAATGAGATTATATATTGCAATGTGGATTGGTATTGGAGCGATGGTCATCGTTAATGCCC
>NZ_HE578959.1:275840-291710 GCF_000307285.2 Kurthia sp. Dielmo | reverse complement strand
TGGATTGGTTTTGGAGCGATGGTCATCGTTAATGCCCTCGCCAATTTATTACCACTTAACGGGCAAACAACAGGTGAAATATCGAATAAAATCAATGTACTCTTTACACCAGCTGGCTATGTCTTTTCAATTTGGTCTTTAATATATGTTCTATTAATTGTCTGGCTGATTGTTATTTACAAGCGTGTAAAGCGTCGCGATTTTAATACAAAAGTTGGTGTTGCCTTTGTCGCAACCTGTGTATGGAATATCGCGTGGCTGATTTGCTGGCACTTCGAATTCTTTGGTACATCAATTATTTTCATGCTATTACTGCTTGTGACACTCATTTTCATCTATTTACAGTATAAAAATGATGAGCAAGGTTTTGGAAAGCGACTACCTTTTTCATTTTATCTAGCATGGATTTCAGTTGCGACAATCGCAAATATTAGCTTTGTTTTAAAATACAATGGTGTCTCACTTGGCATTAATGAAGTATTTGGCTCATTTGTGCTAGTTATCATTGCAGCGTTATTAACGATACTAGCCGTGAAAGTATCACGTGATTTATTCTTCCTATTAGTGACAACTTGGGCTTTAATCGGCGTTTCTGTTGCGAATGAGCAGGCACTGATGGCAACGGGTACAGGAATTGTTGTCGGTATTATGGTGCTCGTGTCACTATTCGTGTACGTTAAAGATCGGAATTAAAAAAACAGACAGCCAAAATGGTTGTCTG
Source organism: Kurthia sp. Dielmo (assembly GCF_000307285.2). Lineage (NCBI taxonomy): Bacteria > Bacillati > Bacillota > Bacilli > Caryophanales > Caryophanaceae > Kurthia > Kurthia sp. Dielmo. The sequence goes on along the minus strand of NZ_HE578959.1, from coordinate 290,989 downwards.
TTTTTTTAGTTAAAGTGTAAAAAAGGCGACAAGCGCAAATGTAATTAACACAATACCAGATGCATAATGAATGCCTTGAAATAATTTTTTGCCAATGAAGCGGCTTAGGGACGCAATGCCTGTACTTAATAGTAGCCACCAAATCGCGGAGCCAAAAAAGACACCCATTGCTAAAATGACACCACTATACTCAGTCGTCGTAATGCCAAGCCCTGCGAAGATTGCTAAAAAAGATAAAATCGTCATGGGGTTTGTAATCGTTAAAAATAAAGTAGAAAGGTACGCCTTTAACGGATTTTTGCCACGACTTGCTTTTGCTGCTTCATGTGAAGGTTTCGCACGTAGCATTTGTATACCAAGATAAAGTAAAAAGACGCCGCCAATAAGCTGCAACCATATTGAAATGCCTGTTAAAAAATGAATAATAACCGTTAACCCAAGACCCGCAATAATACCATATACACCATCTGCTGTTGCGGCACCTAATCCGGACACAAAGCCAATCCATTTCCCCTGCTCTAACGTACGTTTGATGCATAATATTCCAATAGGTCCTACTGGCGCAGCGATTGTCACGCCGATAATGCCCCCTTTTAAAAGAAGCCACATCATATCTGTCATTTATGTCCCTCATTTCTGGTTCCTTATTATACGAAAAAAATGAGTGAATTCAAATTTGTGTTAAAAGACATATGGCTATTTCGCCAAATTATATACAAAATGGTTTTTTAAGTTTTTTATATAGGCCGTATGTATTTAAAAATATTAATTATTTAGATTATGCATTTTTTTGTTATTTTAAAATAGATAAATACGCTTATTTTTAACTCCTTTAAATGAATAATTTTAAAAGTATCGTACGAAAAAGCACCTATTTATGGAGAATAAAACCAATGTCTTGAGCTAAAACAGCTCTTTATTAAATAGGATATTGCACACATTTGTTATGTTGGTATAATTCATATATCTTATGTGCGGAAGGTGTACAATATGTATTATGAAATAGATCAGAAATATGTAGAAATAATTGAAACAAATTTAACCGTTGATATAAATGGGCTTTCAGTGCCTTACATAAAATTAACAGCGCGCGTCGACTACCCGAAGGCACGTTTCTTTGAAAAAGAAGATTCACCGCAAACAACACTTTACTTCGTTGAAAAGCCGGCTTCTGCTAATTGGTCGCCGCTTCTTTTAAAAATTCACCATGCCTTTTATAAAAATTATGAGGCGATGCAGCCAACAATTTGGAAACATGACACACAAACACTTGCCTTTATGACGCGTCCATTTTACAGCAAATGGGTAAACGAAGAGGAAATGATTGACCAGCATGAAGTGTATGAATTATTACTTAAAAGTCTATACATTCACATGCAACATTTAAGCACAAAAATGCGTAAATCACTTGATTATTTATTTTTAGATGCAGGCATTTACCCAATGATGCAGGAAATTGCCTTTTTACAATTGGATTTTGATGGCACAACCGATTTAAGCTACGGCGAATTTGTGCCGGTTGTTCCACAAAAGAGTGAAGTTGAGCTTACTTATTTAGAGGACCGTACAATGGCACGTTTCACCTTTTTAAATGAAATCGAAGTGTCTCGTAAATATGAGCGCCGTATTCGTGGCGTGATTCAAGCAGAAAACCGTGTGGTCCAGTACCCTTATGTGCGTCAGCATACACCGATGATTGAATTATCATTACGTCAATTGCGTTTAAACGTTTTAAAATATTCCTATAAAAACTTAAATATCGAACGCGAATATCATTTATTTGCGCAATATGGCTTCTTCCATGCACTTGCGGGTTTCACGGATATTGTCTTTTTAGAAAATTTCACTGTATTAAGTGATACAGTACACAATGACTATACGACATTTGCGATTGAGGAAATGAAGCAATTCGTCTTTAATCAATTAAAAGCCCCTATTATTATTTTTGAAGCACCACAATATGAAAAAGGAAAGCTTGAAGCATTAGGCTTTACACATGTTCCGGAGACAAAATACTTCTACCTACGTGCTACAGAATATGCAGGCTTAAAGGTCGATCCAATCGAGCTACATGATAATGGTCAGGACATTACACGCTGCTTTGACTATGGTCCAACGACGGTGACAGAATTAAATCATTATATTTATGCGGATTAAATGTAATGAGTATTTTCTTTTTAAATATTCGCTGCCCATTTCCTACCTTAACATGAGATTTAACTAGTTATGTCATATATTATTAGTATACTGTTTTTTTGTAGATGGGTAGTTGAGTATGTATATCTTTTCATTCCATTATTAACGCAAGCCTTAAAGAAACAACTTGGCCTTTAAAAAAAAGCCCTCCAAATTTGGAAGGCCTTTTTTAATATGTTAATTTTGCTAATCGTGTATCAAAGCGCTCGCGCCAATCATCTGCAAGTGCATCGACCGCAATGATTTTTTTCATGCGTTCTACATCTTTCGCATGATGGAAGTATGTCTCATTCCCAAAGAGTACGGTTATATTCGCTGGGTCTTTTTGCAGTAACGTCATTTCTGAATCACTATAGACGCTACCTTCTTCTAGTACGCGGCATAAATAGCCCGTAAAGCCGGTCTCTACCATGCGCTTCATCATCTGTGGATTCCCTACACGACGATTGATTGTATTACAAGGAATGCGTCCCTGTGTCACCTGAATGATCGCATCCCCCAGCTGATAAATATCACCAATTGCGACATCTGCTTCAAGTGCCTCACGTACCGTAATATTTTCGCCAAATGCAGAGGGTGGTAATGTATCGCCGAATTCTTCCTGCCACTGCAAATAATGCTCATACGGATACACACAAACGGCACGGTCTAGGCCACCATGATGCTTTAAATCCGCTACACCATCGCCTGTAAAGCCATCCTTTGTTAAAAAAGCCTCTGTTACGGCCTCTTTACAAATGCCAGTCTCCATCGTTTTATCGCGCCCATAACTCATTTTTTTAGGCTTCCCAATTGAAAAATACGTTAATGCTGTCATCATACTCCCCCTTTGTTTATTTCATTGTATACAAGGCGCTACAAAAAGAAAAGATGATTATGCTATACTGATGTTAACGTACATAAGGCTAGTTAACCCCGCGTAAATCACAAAATGTTAACAAAGGAGTTTTTCAAATGGCAGATAAAACAATGGGCTTCAAAATCACAGATGAAATGCATGAAAAAACGAAAAAATCATCGAGGAAAGTGGCTATTCAGCAAAAGAATGGTTAGAAAAAGCAGTCGCCCTATACCAGGTTCAAACGATGAAGGATAAAGCGACGGAATTTACGCCAGATTTAGATGAGCTAGAACATCATACACAGCGTATTTATACATTAGTCGCAAATATGATCGAGCGCTCAGGCTATTTACGTGACCAGGCAATTGTTGATTCCACAGAGCTTGTGAAACAAAAAGACCGCACCATCGCAGACTTGCAAAAGCAAGTACAGGAAAAGGATGCGGCTGTGGAGTCGATGAACACACAGTATGATGAACTAAATGACGCCATCGCAGAGCTTGAAGCAAAAAATGCAGAGCTTGCCGGTACAATGGGCGACAAGCAGGCATTAATTGCGAGCTATAGTGAAAAAATCGCGAAGCTAGAGGAAGAGATTGCCTCTTATAAGGGCCTCCGCAATGACCTTGCATTAGCGAAGCAAGAGCATACAGCTTTAGTGACAGCACATAAAAAAGAATTGAAAGCGCAAGATAACGAGCTTCAAAAAGCGTATCAGCTAAACCACGACTTAGAAAATCAATTACAGGCGATTGAAACATCTCATGCAAAAGATATTGAGCTTGTGCGTATGCAGGAATCTGCGGCGAAAAATAATGAGCTTGTCGCAATGAGCCGTGAGCATCAGCAAGAAATCAATCAGCTTCATGCAATGTATAATGAGCGCATTCAAGCGCTTTTAACAAAATCTGAGGAAGAAACTGAAAAATAGGTATATTTTACTTTTTCAACTTTATTTACTTTTTTTGAAAAAATAAGGTTTACACTAAGCATATAGTGGTTATATTATAAGTGTACTTTTCATATTCTTCTCATTTGACCGCTTGCGTTTCGACGCAGGCGGCTTTTTTATTGTAAGCCGAGGCGTTTCATACGATATTGGAGACTTTGTCGGCTAAGGCCTAACTGTTTTGCGGCAAGCGTAATATGATGCTGTGTATCCGTTAATACTTTTTCTAAAATGACACGCTCTGCATCGAGTAATTGCTCCTTTAAGTTTTTTGACGAATCTTGCTCAAATGATGTAAACATCGCTTTTTGAAGTTTAGGAGCTTTCATCCGGAAATAATACGGCAAATGTACCTCATCAATAATTTGCTCATATTCCATACTGTTCATGGCTGATTCAATCGCATGCTCAAGTTCACGCACATTCCCCGGCCAGTCATGCTGACGAAAATGCTCGCGGGCAGCGGGTGAAATCGATTGGACATTCATTTGCAGCAAATCATTGTATTTATGAATAAAGCTTTCCACTAGTAAATCTAAATCATCCATGCGCTCTCGAAGCGGCGGAATCATTAGTGCAACAACTGCAAGACGATAATATAAATCTTTACGTAGCTTTTCCTGTACAATTAATTCAAATGGATCCTCATTAATGGTCGCAATCATGCGTACATCTACTGAAATCTCTTGTAAGCCGCCAATCCGGCGCACCTTTTTCTCTTGTAGTACGCGCAGTAGCTTGGCCTGTAGATGGATAGGTAATGAATTTAACTCATCTAACAATAACGTACCGCCATTTGCCTGCTCAAATAAGCCGGGACGATCCTCTGCACCCGTAAATGCCCCTTTCGTTGTACCAAATAAAATACTCTCCATTAGCGTATCAGGCAACGCCGCACAGTTTTGTGCAATGAGTGGCTTATCGGAGCGGTTGCTAGCATCATGGATGCTTTGCACAAATAATTCCTTTCCGGTTCCTGTTTCGCCAATTAATAGCACATTAGACGTTGTACGCGCCGCACGTTTTGCGAGCTCTATAACATCGAGAAGCCCACTATTTTCACCAATAATATCATCAAAATGGAAGGATGGCTTTAGTGCCTCTTTTTGATGTCGTAAAAGTCGCTCTATTTTCGTAACATCCGTCGCAATTTCCATAACGGCTGTTACCTCACCCGCTTCAACAATCGGATAGGTATTATTAACCGTCATAATTTTACGCCCGATATTATTAAAATATTGCTGCTTTACGTTTAGCACTGCTTCCCCGGTATGAAGTGCCGTTAGTAATGTACTTTCCTCATTTTCTTGAAACTGAAAGACATCATGAATATTTTTATCGAGCACTTCACTACGATTCATCGCCTCTAGCTCGGACATTTTATGATTGTATACAATGGTTTTGCCTGTCGCATCAATTATATGAACGCCTACATTCAAACAATCCATGGCATTGATTAATAATTTTTCCATTTTGTCACCTCTTTTCACTAGCATAGCAAAAAAAATTGGCGAAATGGGTAAAACGCCAAAAAATTTCTTAATTTTCTGGCTTGTCATACAATAAAAAGCGTTTTATGATGCGGATTTGACGCTTAGTAAAAGTTGGCATGATTTTTGCATAGATAAAGTCGACACATACTTTTTTTAAAGGGGCGGATTGATTATGACAACAGCATCTTCATCGATTATGACAACAACTGAAAAATTAGGCGCACACAATTATCACCCACTGCCAATCGTGATTGAGCGTGGCGAAGGTGTTTGGGTATATGATCCGGAGGGCACGAAGTATATGGATATGCTATCGGCTTATTCGGCACTCAACCAAGGGCATCGTCACCCTAAAATTATTCAGGCGCTTGTCGACCAAGCACAGAAGGTCACGTTAACATCACGTGCCTTCCATAATGACCAATTGGCACCGTGGTATGAAAAGGTGACACAAATGACCGGAAAAAATATGGTGCTGCCGATGAATACAGGCGCTGAAGCGGTGGAGTCCGCAATTAAAGTGGCACGTCGCTGGGCATATGATGTCAAAGGTGTGGAAGCAGGGAAAGCAGAAATTATTGGCTGTATCGGCAATTTCCATGGTCGTACAATGGGCGCCTTATCCCTCTCATCTGAGGAGGAGTATAAGCGAGGCTTTGGGCCAATGTTAGAAGGGTTTAAGGTCGTGCCTTACGGGGACGCAGAGGCACTCGAGCAAGCGATTACGCCAAATACGGCGGCGTTTATCGTTGAACCCATTCAAGGGGAAGCGGGCATTATTATGCCACCAAAAGGCTATTTAAAAGCAGTAGAAGCAATTTGTCGCAAACATCAAGTATTATTCATTTGTGATGAAATCCAAACAGGCCTTGCGCGTACGGGGAAATTATTCGCTTATGAATGGGAGGATGTCACGCCGGATATGCTTATTTTAGGGAAGGCATTAGGCGGCGGTGTGATGCCAATCTCTGCGGTCGTGGCGAATAATGATATTTTAGGCGTCTTAAACCCTGGCTCACACGGCTCAACATTTGGCGGCAATCCACTAGCTTGTGCAGTATCCACTGCTTCTCTTGAAGTCATTGAAGAGGAAAACCTTGTACAGCGTTCGCTTGAGCTCGGGCAGTACTTTAAGGAACAACTTGAAACAATCACCCATGCAGCTATTAAAGAAATTCGTGGCACAGGGCTCTTTATTGGTATTGAGCTACACACAGATGCGCGTCCTTACTGCGAGGCACTGATGAAAAAGGGCTTATTATGTAAGGAAACGCATGCAACCGTTATCCGCTTTGCACCACCTCTTGTGATTTCAAAAGAAGAGCTAGACTGGGCGCTTGAGCAGATTAAAACGCTCTTTAATTAATTAACAAAATATCCCCAGAAGTTAGATGCCTTGTATGTTCGCTTCATGGTACACTTACATGCAGGGGGGATTTTATGAGAAATTACACAACGAAGGCGTTGTTTTGGTTATGGCTTCTTATCATCTATGTACTCGTTTTCGTGGGTGCTTATTTTTATAACACGATGGCTAAAGCACCGAATGTGCCACTTTTAATCGGTGTCATCGCCCTTTTCAGTCTTATTTTTATTCCGGTGTATTTGGCGATTTGGCGTTCCATTGAAAAACGTGAGGCACGAAAAGCAGCTAAGCAACATTTACGATTTTAAAAAAGATAGCTCTCTTCTAAAAAAAGAGATGCTATCTTTTTTGATTGGTCGCAAGTTTCTTGCAACCTCGCTCTAATTAGTCAACAATAAGGGGCGGGGGGTATAAAATGAACACCATTTTACTTGTTGACGACGAACATCCTATTACCGATGTTTTACAAACGTATTTTGAAAAATTACCAGCGCATGTAGTTATAGCGCATACAGGAAGTCAGGCATTAGATTTACTTGAAAAACATGTTGTTGATTTAGTTATTTTAGATTTAATGCTGCCCGATATGCGTGGTGAAGATATTTGTCGCTATCTAAAGCTAGAAACATCGATTCCTGTCATTATGCTTACCGCAAAAATTAGCATTGAAGATAAGCTCAATGGATTTCATATTGGAGCTGACGATTACGTGATTAAACCTTTTCATCCAAAAGAAATCGTAGCACGTGCAAAAAGGCTTTTACCGAAATCAGCGAATCTTCAAGTGGGTGCAATTAATTATGAAGCAACAGCACGACTGCTTACCTTACCGGATGAAGCCGTTACGTTGACAGAAAATGAAGGGAAAATTATGACATTACTACTTGAGAATCCAACGAAAGTATTTAGTCGTTATGAAATGATTGAAAATTTATTTAGTGAAGAGACAGACCCACGGGTTATTGATCAGCATATAAAAAATATTCGGAAGAAAATAAACTACCCACTCATTCAAACTGTTTTTGGTATTGGGTATAAATTAGAAGAAGTGAGTCATCTCTCATGAAACTTGTAGTGAAAATAACGATTCTGTTGACTCTTTTCACATTTTCTACGCTAATAATCAGTATGTATATCTTATTACATAAAGCACATAAGCATTTTCAAATGCTCGATTCTAGTCAAAATGACGCACTCCTCGCCCATTTTGATATGGCTTTACGAGAAACAGCTAGTTGGACATTACTCATTCTTTTCGTAGTAATTAGCATTGCGAGTTTTTTATTAGCGCGAATGATTATCAAGCCAATGCACATTCTTCAAGCTTTTGCGCTTAAGCTCGTCAAAGGAGAAAGATATGTCTCCTTACCTTCTATGCCAAATGATGCAATCGGACAATTGGGGTGTTCCCTACAGACACTCGATAAAACACTCGCTCAGTATGAGCAATCACGAAATGAAATGACTCAAAATCTGGCACATGAAATACGGAATCCATTGGCTACTTTAAAAAGTCAATTAAGTGCTTTTGAAGATGGCCTTTGGGAAGTAACACCAGCACGTTTATCAAATTGTACAGCGGAGTTAGATCGATTGATTGGTCTTGTAGCAGAGCTAGATCAATTAAATGTGATTAATGATCCGAAATTCACTATTGAGCGAAAAAACCAATTCATTGCACCAATTATCGAAAAAACGGCGATGCTTTATGCGCCGATTTGTTTATCAAAAAAAATGGAGTTAGCGATTGATGTAGCACCTCATTTAAAGGGCTTCGTCGATGAAAAACGACTTACACAAATTTTACAAAATATTTTTGAAAATGCCATTCACGCTGTCGAATCAGATGGACGTATTCAGTGTTATGCAAAGGAAAATGGGCAATCTCTTTGTATTATTATCGCAGATACAGGTGGTGGCTCACCCACTCCTGAAAAGCTATTTACGCGCTATGTTAGTAGTACATCCTCTTCTAATAAAGGGTTAGGACTAACGATTACAAAAGCATTAGTAGAAGCCCATCAAGGAACCATTATGATGAAAAATAATGATATAGGTGGCATGACTTGTCAAATTGATCTTCCTCGCCATTCTTCATAAGTTCTACATAAGTTCTTTTTATAATGAAACAAAAGAAAGGATGAGAATACATGAGAAAATGGATTATGACAACAGCTATCATTGGAGTAATAAGTCTGAGTGCATGTGGACAAGCTGACACGACGGAAGAACAGCCAAAACAGCAACATGATATGAATCATGAATCGATGAATCATTCGTCAAGTGAAGGAGCACCGGATGCTGTTAAAAAAGAAAAGAATCCTAAATTTTCAGTAGGTAGTAAGGTAATCATGGAGGCCCATCATATGCCTGGTATGGACGGACAACAAGCGACTGTCTCAGGTGCGTACGACACTACGGTATATAGCGTGACTTACACGCCGACTACGGGTAAAAAAGAACCTGTCAAAAACCATAAATGGGTCATTCATGAAGAAATCAAGAAAGCCTCCCCTACTTCGTATAAAAAGGGTGACAAAGTAACTCTAACTGCTGACCATATGGAAGGAATGGCCGGTGCTAGAGCGACAATTGATTCCGCTAAAAAAACGACCGTTTATATGGTCGATTATAAAGATGCAGATGGACAAATGATTAAAAATCATAAATGGGTAACAGAAAATGAATTACGAGCTGCTCACTAAAATTAAAGGGTTGGAATTGATTATTCCAATCCTTTTACTTTGTACGGATAGTGAGAAATTTTTAGATAAAGCATCATACTTATTATTGATACGATAAATAGCGTTGTTCCTGCTAGTATAGGAGAGGATACGAAAAAAATAAGAGGCGCCAACATACGACCAATCGTATATTGCATGTTAGAAGCACCCATATATTGGCCACGCATCGCTTCTGGTGCATGTCTACTAACAAAATGATTGATGACAGGTGCGCGGACAATTTCACCCAGCGTGAATGTCACAATGAGTACAATGAGTAGCACAAGATTGGTTGTTATACTCATAAGAAATAAACTACCACCGTTTAGTAGGCAGGATAAAATAAACACATCTCGGTCCCGCCAATTTTTAAGTAAGCGTGTTGTCGGTAAAATAAGCACCACAAACATCAGACCGTTAATGCCTAAAAGAAGACCTAGAATAGAACGACTATCTAAATGCCACTGTGCGGGTACTTCATCAACGATGTATTTAGCGATAAATAAGTCGAGCTGCATAATGGTAAAGATCGATAGCACACCAGCTAAAATATAGAGAAAAAATACGCGGTCTTGCACAATCAGGCGATAATTGCCGGCCTTTTCTAGGAGGCTACGTGTGATTTTTTTAGCGGGCCTTTTTCCTGGTAAGGTCTCGGTCATTTCAATAAAAATAATGAGTAGATACACACTTAAAATAAGCGTACAGGCCCATAATAAAGATGTGCGATAAGAGAAAAATAACGTGGCCCCGATTACCGGGCCCAGTACCGCACCAATATTTTTGACGGTAATAAATGTCGCAAATACGTGCTTGCGCTCTTCGTCTGGCACTAAATCGGCAACCATCGCGTCACTCGCGGGGCTATAAAGTGCACCGCCAATGCCAATCAACACATAGGCGACATAATCAAGCCAGTTTTCCGTTGATAACGCAAATAATGCAAACATCACTGCCTGAATACTAGCACCAATAAGCATCGTTGTTCGTCGCCCAAGTGTGTCGGCAATAACCCCACCGATCAATTGGCCGAATAGCTGCACAAACGGTGGAATCATCATCAATATACTTGCTAGCTGTACGCCAAATTGACTGCTAAAATAAATGGCCATATACGGGAAATACATCCAGTAGCATAGGTTAAATAACCCTTCTCCTACAAGACGAATTTTCAAATTTTTATTCCATTTCATGCGCTTTCCCCCTCACTGTATCGTCTACTATACCGAGCTTTTCTAGTAAAAAATAGACTTATATTTTACAATCAGGTATACTAAAAATAATAGAAATCGAATAATACGTAATTTATTTAAACTGCGGCAAAAACAGAACAAACGTTCCGAAAGGGCGTTTTTTTATTTTCAAAAAAACATTGCACAATGTATTTTTTTCTAGTAATATGGAACACAATTCAATGATTCGACAAATTCGATGAAAAAGAGAGTAGCCGATATGAGAGGGTTAAGCGAGCTAGGAATTGGTGTAAGCCTAGACAAATCCATACGGTGAACCGCACTTTGGAGAAAACTTCTGAAACGTAGTAGGAAGTATCGGGGCAATCCTCGTTAACAATGATGAGTGGCCAAATTTTGGCAACTAGAGTGGTACCACGGGAATCTATGCTCTCGTCTCTTTTATAGAGGCGAGGGCTTTTTTTATTGGAGGAGAAAAAAATGAAAACAATGATTGCACAATTACTACATGACACACTTGATCACGCCATTGACCAAGCGACAATCGAACAATTACTTGAAAAACCAAAACATGATGAACTAGGTGACATTGCCTTTCCATGTTTTATTTTAGCGAAACAGCTACGCCAATCTCCTGTTCACATTGCGAAGGATTTAGCAGAAAAATTGCAAGATGTGCGTATTAAAGAAGTGGTTGCAAACGGCCCATATGTGAACTTCTTCTTACAGCCGCTTCCTATCGCGAATACGATTATTCCAGCAATTGTGAGCGAGGGAGCTGCCTATGCGACGGCACCGAAGAATGGCAAAAAAGTGGTTGTAGACTATTCATCACCAAATATCGCGAAACCCTTCTCAATGGGGCATTTACGTTCAACGGTTATCGGGCAAGCAATTTCGAATATTGCAGAAAAAATGGGTTATGAAGCGGTTCGCATTAACCATCTTGGAGACTGGGGTACACAGTTTGGAAAATTAATCGTTGCGTATCGCTTATGGGGCAATCCTGAGGCAATTCGTCAGCAGCCAATCCAAGAGTTATTAAAGATTTATGTAAAATTCCATGAGGAAGCGGAGAAAGATGCTACACTTGATGAGCAAGCACGCCAGGCATTTAAAGCGCTTGAGGACGGAGATGCACAAGCACTTGGGCTTTGGAAAGAATTCCGCGAAGCTTCCTTACTCGAATTTAATGAAATTTATGAGCTTTTAGGCGTTCATTTTAATTCAACGAATGGCGAAGCCTTTTATAATGATAAAATGGACCGCGTCGTAGAAGAGCTAGAAGCTAAAAAATTACTAACATCTTCAGAAGGTGCACAGGTCGTTGATTTAGGTGAAACCCTGCCTCCTTGCTTAATTAAAAAGAAAGACGGCGCGACACTCTATGCAACGCGTGACTTAGCTGCTGCCATTTATCGTCTCGAAAACTACGCACCTGAAAAACTATTTTATGTTGTTGGTGGCGAGCAAACACTACACTTCAAACAATGGTTCCAAGTGCTTGATAAACTGGGCTATGACGCATCAAAATTTGCCCATATTCCATTTGGTATGATGCTAAAAGACGGCAAAAAAATGTCGACACGTAAGGGCAAAATTGTCTTATTAGCAAATGTATTGAATGAAACAATGGAAGCTGCAAAGCAAACCATTCTAGAAAAAAATCCAACGCTTGAAAATAGTGATGTAGTTGCCAAACAAGTTGGTATCGGCGCCGTATTATTCAATGATTTAAAAAACGACCGTCTAAATGATATCGAATTTTCAATCGAGCAAATGCTAACATTTGAAGGCGAGACTGGTCCATACGTGCAATATACGAATGCACGTATTCATACATTACTTGAAAAAGCCGATTTTAAAGCACATACTACTCCGCTTCAAGCAATCGATGATACATTATGGCCGCTCATTAAAGTGCTCGAAACATTTGAAGCGACGATTGCGCGTGCCTATACACAGGCAGACCCTTCTCAAATTGCTAAATTTAGTTTACAACTTTCTCGCACCATTAATAAATTCTATGGTCAACAAAAAGTCTTAACGCAGGATGACACGCAGCAGGACCGCTTAACCGTGCTGTATGCCGCGTCTATTATTTTAGAGCAATGCTTAAATCTTTTAGGTATTGAGGCACCAGCGCATATGTAGGGTATAAAAGAAGCTTTGACATACGTGTAAAAATCCCCGTTCCTAGGAACATACGAAAAACCGGAATCACGCTGTGGCGCGGTTCCGGTTTTTTTGTTGCGAACGCTTAAAAAGAAAATGACGTGTTTTGTCCCAGACTCTTTTTTAGACGCGATTTTCTTTGATACTACGCATTTTTTGAAAAACGCTGTGGCATATCTAAATTATCATGCGCACGAATTGTATTTTTTAATTTTAAAAGGATTTTTCGACGCATACGTGAAATATGCATTTGCGACACGCCAAACTTATCCGCTACTTCTGTTTGTGTCCAGTTTTTAAAGAATAAAAGTTCAACAATCTCTCGTTCTTGCTCAGTCAAATAATTTAAAGACTGTTTTAACACTAGATGATCTTCAAATTTCTCGTAATTGTCATCTATCATCCCTTGATAATCATTGTATGTAGAGGGTGCACCATCTGTTGTGCCCATTTCTACAGGAGCTTCTAGAGATAATGTGTTATAGCCACTCATTAGTTCCATCGTTTCTAATACAACATCCTCTTTTACCTGTAGATATTCCGCAATTTCTGAAACTTTAGGCGAGCGCTGTAATTGTTCATTTAATTCATTCACTGCTTTATTGACATGCATATAAAATTCTTTGACGCGGCGCGGCACATGTACGTCCCATGTGCAGTCTCGGAAATAACGTTTGATTTCCCCAGCGATTGTCGGAACAGCGTATGAAATGAATTTTCCTTCTAAATTCAAATCAAATTTTTGAATCGCTTTCGTTAGCCCCATCATGCCCACCTGTACAACATCTTCACGTTCATTCATCTTGCGTGAATACTTATTTACAATTGACAACACGAGAGGCTGGAATCGGTCTACAAGCTCGGCTGCTGCATCAGTATCTCCATTTTGTGCGTCTTTTAATAATGCATGAATCTCTTGTTCATTAAATGAATTCTTTTTCATTGGTTAAGTTCCTCCTGTTTGATTAGTATGAACTTCTGATAAATCTAATATGACTTTACCTCTCCTTAAACATTGTCAAACTTATTTTTTTAAAAGTTGTACTAATGAATCATCATCAATAGTCTCTTTGAAACATACATATTTAAAAAAATAAAAAAATATGTCTTTTAGAAGCATTTAGACCTTAAAAAGTATATAAATATTTAAAAAAAGACTTAATTAGTTATAAATATACAAACTAAATTCCTTTCTTTTTTATAAATTTATTATTTTTTATATTTTTTTGTATAATGTTTTTTTAATAATATTAGACAATTTGAATGAATGCTCAAAATCGCCTATAATTTAAAGGAAGAAAGGATTTGGGTCATCATGCTAAATCACTCAGATTATCACTATACAATCTCACAAGTGTCACATATTACAGGTCTTACAAAAGAAACAATTCGAAAATGGGAACAACGCCATCAACTTATTCAACCAACCCGGCTAGAGAATGGTTATCGCCAGTATACGCAGTCAGATGTTTTACGTTTATTGCAAATACAACACTATATTCGTGACGGTGCAACGATTCGTAGCGCAATGGAAAAGACAAATACGTTGCCAGCGTTCCAACCACAAACGACTCATTATTTATTTAAATTATTAGAGTATGGTTGGAATTGCGACGAAGCAGCTTTTCATAAAATATTACAGGAAGCGCATCTTATTTTAAGTATCAATGAATTTTTACATCAATTGATTATTCCCTTCTTGCATCAAGTAGGCGACAATTGGCAAAATCATTCTTGGTTTGAGTACCAAGAAACACTTGCTTCAACGATTATTCGTGATTTTTTAGCGACCATTCGACGAAGCTTCCCGGTCAATAATGAACGTCCATTAGTTTTAGGTGCGTGCCTGCCTGGAGAAAATCACGAAATTGCTATTGAAATTTTATTAATTCAAGCAAGTATTAAAGGCTATCGTAATTTTATGATTGGTAGCTCACCCTCTGTTTCTACGATCGAAGCACTGATATTAAAGCTTGAGCCACAAGTCGTTTTATTATCAGCAGCTACATTAAAGCCGTTTGAATTATTTCCTGATGAATTACTCAATCTCGAAAAATTTGCGGCACAGCATCCGCATATTCGCTTCGTCATTGGTGGCGAAGGTGCAAGAATCTATACTGAAAAGCAACCATTTAAACATTTAACATTTTGTAATGACATGGCAACGATTTTTAATAGCTATTAAATTCAACTAAAAAAGCCGCAATCGTCAG
>NZ_HE578959.1:270776-275561 GCF_000307285.2 Kurthia sp. Dielmo | reverse complement strand
CTTTTTTATGCTAGCTGTGCTAAGACATTTTTTACGGAGTCCCATTTATAAATGAAAAACTCTAGTTCTTGTGTGCCAAGGTTCATCGTATCAATTTCAACGATTTTAGCACCAAAATATTCATATAGATGACGCGTATCATTTTCTACTAGCACTTCAACAAATACTTTTTCGCAACCTAACTCATTAAACGTTTGAAAAAGAGCTTTCATTAGTAAGCGTCCATATCCTTTTTGTTGTTCCTCTTTGATAATATAAATGCTTGTTAAATCACCAATATGTGGCTCTAGCGGGCGTTGATTACATGCCGCAAACCCAACAATCTCTGCCTGCTCATTTTCTAGCACAAAGATATGTTTTTCTTTATCTGAAAGATGCTTTTGCCATAATTCTTTTCGTATGTCATATGTTAATGTCGCCAAATACGCTGGTGACATAATATTTAAATAGGTTGTACGCCATGTATCCACGTGGACATGTGCAATCCCTTCTGCATCTTTTATCGTTGCGGCTCTCACATACATAATCATCACCCCCATCTTCTGTATTCCTTCATTTAATTTTTATGAAACGTCGTTACAATGAATCAACATATTGTTTTGCTTCAATTAATGAAGCACCTGATTTTTCGCGTACAAATTTAACAGCTTGGACAGTTTGCTTCTGCATTTTCAACTCTTTTACATGCTGCTGCTCTTCCGTTGATAGTTCTATTGGACAGCTACCAATCCGTTTTTCGAGGTCTTTTATTTTACGATTCATTATAGTTATTTGTATAAAGGCAAGTACAGCTAAGAGAAAGCCTAATAAACCGAAAGTTTCCATGTAGTAACCACTCTTTTCTTTTTATTATATAGACTAGCGAGTTATAGTTATTTGGTAATTAAATGACCTTTTTAATAAATTTCGCTGGATTTCCGCCGACTACAACATTATCTGGCACATCCTTTACAACAACTGCGCCTGATGCAATGACCACATTATCGCCAATCGTGACACCTGGATTAATAATAGCGCGTCCACCAATCCAAACATTATCGCCGATTGTGACCGGCTTGCCATATTCAAGTCCCCGATTACGTTCTTGTGGGTCAATCGGATGTGTTGCAGTATAAATATGTACGCCTGGTGCCATAAAACAATTATCCCCAATACGAATCTCACATGCATCTAGCATGACACAGGAGAAGTTTGCATAGAAATTTTCGCCCACATGAATATTGTAGCCATAGTCACAACGAAAATTAGGCTCAATAAATAATTCCTCACCCGTTGAGCCAAATAAATCTTGTAATAATTCCTTTCGGCGATACCCTTCTGTCTCCATTGCCTCGTTAAACAAGCGTGTCAACCGACGTGCATTTAGTCGATCACGCACTAAGTCTTTGTCACTTGCATCATAAAGCTCACCTGCTAGCATTTTTTCTTTTTCTGTCATCACAATCACCTCTTGTACACTGTTCCCTTCCGATGAAATGTAGAAACAAAAAACACGTTCAAAGCGACGCTTCAAACGTGTTTTTTTATAAAGTGTTATAATGAACGCTTTTTTTCGCTCATACTCTTCTTTTAAGTCGTCACGTACGGTACGTTCTGTCGGTTTCACACCTGAAAAGTACGCTGCACGCGCCATAATATGACCACCAATGGGGCCCGTAATGAAAATAAACACAATGCCTAAAATGATGCGGGAATTATAGGTTCCCTCTATTTGCCAAAAGTAAATAAAGACACCAATTAAAATGAAGAGTACGCCTAATGTAGCACTCTTTGATGCGGCATGTGCACGCGTATATGCATCGGGAAAACGGACAAGTCCAACTGCCGTCATAACGATGAAAAACGTCCCGAGTAAAAGAGAAAGAATGATGACACTATTGATTAGAATTGTCACGATCAATAATCTCTCCTTTCTCTAAAAATTTCGCAAAGGCGATTGTGCCAATAAATGATAAAATCGCCAGCAGTAAAATGATTTCAATGTAAAAACTTGTGCCGACAAAAATCGAAAATAGGCCGACAAGTGCAATGATTGCTACGCCTACCGCATCTAATGCGATAACTCGGTCTGGTGCTGTAGGACCCTTGATGAGACGGTAAACAATCCCTAGCATCGCGAGCCCAATCGCCACAATACAAATAATAATGATAATGTGCATAAAGGTCATCATGTACGTGTCACCTCCACAATCGCTTTTTCAAATGTATTTTGAATCGATGCAATGGCCTCATCCACATCATCTAAATCAATGGCATGAATGTAAAGCGTTTTGCCATCATCTGATACGTGTACAACAATTGTGCCAGGTGTTAGCGTAATTAAATTCGATAATAATGTAATTTCCCAATCTGCTGTTAGCTCTGTTGGATACGCGAAAAAGGCTGGTGTCATCGTAATTTTTGGCTTCATCGCATGCTTCACAACATCGACATTGGCATTCCAAAGCTCTTTGAAAAATAACAGGAATAACTTTATAACGGCCCAGACGCGGTGTAAATAAAAGCGGCTTTTAAACATATGACGCATCATATACAGCATGATAAGGCCAAGAAGATAGCCAGTAATAAAGCCTACTCCTGTGAACGTATTCGATAAAAACATCCACACAAGCGCTAGGAAGACATTTAATAAGATTTGTACAGCCATCTTACTTACCTCCTTTTACAGCATCAATATAGAGCTGGGGATTCGCAAGCACTTCTGCAGCCTGTGTCATATAGGGCATCAATGCATCTGCACCGACACCATAAGCTACTGTTAACAGGACGAGGATAGCTGTCGGAATCCAAATCTGCCAATAGACTGTTTTTTTAATAGGTGATAGTTGTTGTTCTTTGCCCCAAAAAGCATAAACAAAAATACGAATCACCGATAGTAAAACAATTAAGCTCGATAGTAAAATCCAAATGCCAGACGCAAACTGCTCTGCTTCAAAGCCACCTTTTACAAGTAGCATTTTTCCGATAAAGCCACTTAGTGGTGGTATACCTGCTAAGCTAAATGCAGCAATTAAATAAAGCCAACCCAGACTTGGGTAGCGCTTCATTAAGCCGCCCATTTTCTTCAAATTCGTTTGTCCTGTAATATACACGATAATGCCAACAAGGAAGAACAAAGCCGCTTTAATAAGCATGTCATGCACAACATAAAACATCGAACCGCGTAACCCTGTGTCATTATACGTTGCAACACCATATAAAATGACACCCACAGCAATGATAATATTATAAATAATAATTTTCTTAACATCCCAGACAGCGAGTGCGCCAATACAGCCAGCAACAATTGTTGCGACACTTAAATAAAGTAATACGGTATGTGTAAAGGCAACATCACCTGTGAAGAAAAGTGTGAAAGTACGCGTAATCGCATATACCCCTACCTTTGTAAGGAGCGCACCAAAAAGTGCTAGTACTGGAATTGGTGGTCCACTATACGAGCTTGGTAGCCAGAAGAATAGTGGGAAAATCGCTGCTTTTAGACCAAAGACAACAAGGAATAAAATCGCAATCGCCGTCAAAATGCCAGGCTGATTGACGTCGCTCACCTTTTGCGCAATATCTGCCATATTCAGTGTCCCTACAACAGAATAGAGCATCGCCACGGTAATAACGAATAATGCAGATGATACAACATTAACTAAAATATATTTAATCGATTCGCGGAATTGAATTTTTTCACCACCTAGAACGCTAAGTAGGTACGACGCCATCAACAATACTTCGAAAAAGACGAATAAGTTAAAAATATCGCCTGTCGTAAAGGCGCCATTTACACCAACGAGCATTAGTAAAACTCCTGGGTAATAGAAAAATTGCTCGCGTGCGATACCAATCGTTCGGAAGCTATACCAAATCGTAAATAGCGTAATAATCGACGATGTAAGTACGAATAAAATCGATACCATATCCGACACCATTGTAATGCCATATGGCACCGGCCAGCTACCGAATGTCACGACCTGAATGCCGTCTATATACACCTTTTGTAAAAGCCAAATGCTCGCAGCAACCGTTAAAATCGCGCCAACTAATGCGCCCGCTCGCTGGAATCGTAATTGCTTAGGCGCAAACATTAGGAGAATCGCAAAGGCGAATGGAATAATAATCGGCATTAATGGACTATTCATCATGCTCTTCTCCTCTCATTTCATCAATATTGTCTGTCTTTAATTCCTGATACGCACGGTATGCGAGCACTAGGAAGAAGGCCGTTACCCCAAAGCTAATAACAATCGCCGTTAAAATAAGCGCCTGTGGTAATGGATCGGCCATGCTACTATTCGCAACCCCATCTGCTAAAACCGGTGGCGCATCACTGCCAAGGCCACCCATTGTTAAAATAAGCATATGCGCGCCGTGACTTAGTAAACCTGTACCGATAATAATGCGTAAAAGGCTCTTCGATAAAATTAAATAGATGGCTGCGAAGAATAAAAAGCCAATCACAAAGGCCATTAATATTTCCATTATTCGTCGCCTCCAATCGATTGAATAATAATCATTGTCACACCGACAACGACTAAATACACGCCGGTATCAAATAACATCGCCGTATGCAGCTCTGTTTTACCAAGAAGCGGCAGTGTGAAATAGTCAAAGTAATGCGTGAAAAAGGCCTCGCCCGCAAAAGCTGAAATACAAGCCGTCAGTAGCGCTAATGCCAGCCCGATTGCTGTTAGCGTCATATAATTAATCGGCAATAATGTCTGCACCGTTTTTAAATCAAAGGTGATTAGTAGTAAAACGATGGCACATGACATTAATAAACCGCCGACAAATCCG
>NZ_HE578959.1:260058-270499 GCF_000307285.2 Kurthia sp. Dielmo | reverse complement strand
CATTAATAAACCGCCGACAAATCCGCCTCCAGGTGCGAAATGTCCTGCTAAGAAAATATGAATCGAGAACAAGAAAATGATAAAGAACACCATTTGCGTCATCGTGCGCATAATGACATTATTTAATTTCATTTTTATCCGCTCCCTTCTTGCGACGTAGCTTAATCATGCCGAAAATCGCCATACCTGCAATCGCTAATACGGTAATTTCAAACAATGTATCAAAGCCACGATAATCGACTAAAATAACATTGACGATATTTCCGCCGCCCGCTTCTTTATAAACGGTTTCTTTATAATATTCACTAATTGATGGTAATAATTTTTGCGACTGTGAAGCGAGCGCCATGAGCGTCACCATGACACCTACCGCGAGCGCAATCACAAAGTTCCCTAATCTAAAGGGTAAGCGTGCCTCATGACGACTAAGTTTCGGTAAATGGTAAAACGCTAATAAAAATAGCGCAACGGACACCGTTTCAATCGAGAGCTGTGTTAGCGCTAAATCTGGTGCATTAAATAATACGAAGAACATCGCCACCGAATACCCGACGACACCAAGCGCGATAATCGCCGTAAGACGTGTACGCGCAAATAATACGGTCAATGTCCCGAGCACAAGCACAACAACGAGGGCAATATCAAAGGCACCGATATCACTAGCGTGTGCTGTATCAAAGGCATAGCCGTCTTTCATAAAGAGCGTCGACACGACGATGATGACAATTGCCGCAAACATATAAATGAAATACGTACGAATCGAGCCTGTCATATAGCGCTTCGATACCTTTGTCATATCCTCATCGGCTAGACGCATCATACGACGATACAGTTGATTCAGTGAAAACCACTCTGGCACAAGTGAATACACCTTACGCCAATGTTTAACCGTCATAAATAATCCAAAACCAACGACAACCACACCAATTGTCATCAACAGCTCCGTATTAAAGCCATGCCACATTGAAATGTGAATGTCTATATCACCAACTGTTAAGAATTGATTTGGTTGAATCGCTAAAACAGCTGGCTTAATTAATGCATCTGTCACAACATTTGGAATGAAAAATAACACAACAACAAATGATGCTAACACCAATGGCGAAATAAGCATACCAATTGGTGCTTCATGCGGTTTTTTCGGTAATTCGTGACGTTTTCCAAAGAAAATACCTGTCACGAAGTATAAACAGTACACAAACGTAAAAACGCTCGCTAGCCATGCAACAACGGGAATCAGTACTGCGACTGTTGACCAACTGAAGTCTTGTGCACTAAGCATCGTTGTGAAAAATAACTCTTTTGATAAAAAGCCATTAAATGGTGGCAATCCGGCCATTGAAAGGCTTGTAATCATTGCAACCGTAAAGCTAATCGGCATTAAACTCATCAGGCCACCAAGTTTACGAATATCTCGTGTGCCAGTCTCATGGTCAATAATTCCTGCAATCATAAATAAGGCACCTTTAAATGTCGCATGATTAATTAAATGAAATAGCGCCGCAAAGCCTGCATACTTAAAGACATTTTCGGCATTGCCATCCACATGATAGCTCATCGCCGCAACGCCAAGCATCGACATGATCATGCCGAGCTGACTGACTGTTGAAAAGGCGAGAATGCCTTTTAAATCACGCTGCTTCGTCGCAAAGAAGGAGCCCCAGAATAATGTAATAAGGCCAAGAATAACAATGAGCCAAATCCATGTCGTACTATATGCAAATATGGGCGTGAAGCGCGCCACTAAATAAATCCCTGCCTTTACCATCGTAGCTGAGTGTAAATACGCACTAACAGGCGTCGGTGCTTCCATCGCATCAGGTAGCCAAATATAAAATGGAAACTGTGCAGATTTCGTAAGCGCACCGAGTAAAACAAGAATAGCCGCTAGTGTGAAATACGGACTTTCTTTAATTTCTGTCGTATGCAGAAGCATTTCAGAAATCGACATCGTGCCTGTGATGTTGGCGAGAATTAAAAACCCACCAAGCATTAAAAGGCCACCAAAGACGGTAATCATCATTGACTTTAAAGCACCAAAACGCGAAGCATCACGCGTAAACCAGTAACCGATTAATAAAAATGACGAAATCGACGTTAACTCCCAAAATAAATAAAGACTCATGACATTGTCTGACTGAACAACGCCAAGCATCGCTGTCATAAAGAGCAGTAAATACATATAGAAATTATGTAGTTGCTCCTTCGTCTTATCTAAGTAAAAAATGGAATACAGTACAACAAGTGCACCAATTCCGGTAATTAAAATGGAGAATAATAACCCAAGTCCATCAAGAGATGAGTCAATTTTAAGCTGCAAATCTGCTACCCATGTCCACGATGCGTAGGTTGCCCGGTCACCAATTTTTGACGCGTAGTAGCTGACGAGCACAACTGGCACGATTAACACAAACCAGCCTGTATGTAGTTTGATTTTTTTAAATAACAATGGCATAAAAAGCGCGGCAATAACCGGTAAAAAAATCATCCATAGCTGCATAGATAACGCCTCCTTTTCTTTTTCTATAAATACCCTTTTTTAGTAGAAAATAAAATGAACGCAAAAAAGAAGCCTATCACAAAAGGGCATAGATACCCTTTTGTGACAGACTCCTCCTAAAACGAACATTTAATTTTTTCTAGTATAGCATGCCTATTTGCGGGAATGCAACTGTTGCCTGTCTATAATAGTTCCTTACGTAAGGCCTCTCCTGATTTTGGCGAAATCGCACTTACTGGAATATCTAATACCGATTTTGCACCAAAATCACCTTTTTGCGCTAGACGATGTGCCGCGCGCGCATAAGCAACTAAAACGCTTGATGTGAAGTAAGGATTGCTTTCTAATTTTAAATTGAATTCTACAATCTGTTTATGCCCTGCTTGTGACTGACCACTACGAATCACAAATCCACCATGTGGCATACCTGTATGATCTTTCGCAAATTCTTCCGCTGAAATAAAGTGAACTGTCGTATCATAATCTGCAAAGTAGTTTGGCATTGTGATGATTTCTTCTGTAATTTTTTCTGTATCTGCGCCTTCTTTTGCTACCACATAGCATACACGTGTATGTTTTTCACGTGTTGACAGCGTAGGCGCCTCACCGTTACGTACACGCTCTACTGCTGCAGGAACAGGTAGTGTATATTGTACGGCTTTCGCTACGCCATTAATACGGCGAACAGCGTCTGAGTGACCTTGGCTTAGACCATCTCCCCAGAATGTATACGTATCCCCTTGTGGCAAGACCGCTTCTCCTAATGCACGATTTAATGAAAATAGACCTGGGTCCCAACCAACTGAAATAATTGACACGGTATTTGATGCCGCATTTACCGCATCAACCGTTGCAAAGAATTCTGGAATTTTTGCGTGTGTATCAAAGCTATCAATTGTGTTAAACCACTGTGCAAAATGTGGCACTTGCTCTGGTAAATCCGTTGCGGAACCACCGCATAAAATCATGACATCGATTTTACCGATAAATTGCTCAGCATCATCAACGTGATGAATTGCCGCATCCCCTGCAATCGTTACGGTTTTTGGATCACGACGCGTAAATACCGCTACTAGCTCCATATCGTCATTTTGTGCAATCGCCCCTTCTACACCGCGACCTAAATTTCCGTATCCAATAATCCCAACTTTTGTTGTCATGAATGAAATCCCCCTGTATATATGATTACGATAAATTGTACAATAAATTTAGAAAATTCCAACTGTTATGATGAATTCGAGCGAAATTTGTATAAAAATGCAGTAGTAATGAATAATTACATCCTGATGTCACGTCCACTTTTCTTTATAAGCCCTTTATTCACCGCTGGATGACAAGATTTCATGCATTTCTTTCCTAACATGAAAAAGGAATTCCCAAGTAACAGGAATTCCTTTTAAATTACTAATTATGCTCTTGATTTGCCCATCGCTTTCATAATAAAGCTGACAATTAAAATTAAAATAATCGTACCAAGTAAAGTAGGTAAAATATAGAAGTCGCTTACTTTTGGTCCCCAATGACCTAATAACGAACCACCAATAAACGCCCCGATAATCCCGGCGATAATATTGCCAATTACTCCGCCTGGAACATCTTTACCGACAATTAGTCCTCCGAGCCATCCTAAAATACCACCAATAATGATATACCAAATAAAGCTTAGCATTATACCTTCTCCTCTCAAACTTGATGTGCTGCTACAGTAAATTCTCTCTAGCAACCCTCTCTTATGGTATTCCCTTTTCTCTCATTCTCTAACGCGTCTATAGTACCTTTTCGCAATCTGGAAAAAAGCAGACTATAATAGTAAAAAAGGGGGGCTTTATGATGCAAACACAGAAACTTGTCGAGCGTGTAGCGAAACAGCTACGTGACGCCTCAAGACAGCTTGTTCACCTATCAACAGAGGATGCCTTTTCTTACATAGCAGATGCTTGTCGTAAAGAGCTCCCAATCGATTTTTCAGCAATTGCCATGGCAAATAACGGGCAATATGTGCTAAAGGCTTGGAGTGGCGAGGCACATCCATTAGCCAATTCCTTTCCGCTAAACGTCAATGAATGTACACCACTTCTAACGGAGGAAGTCGTAACACATTTACATTTGTTAGAAAGCTGTGCGCTTTTTCAAATGATGCAGTATACCGATGTCCCGTCATGGTTTACAGTCCCATTTAAAATCGATGACACGCGCTTTGGTTTTTGTTTAATCGGTTATTTAACGCCGATTGAGCTCATTCCAGATATGGGCACCGTTTTTAATGAATTCGGTAAAGATGTCGGTGTATCCATGTTGTATCAGCATGAAAAAGATGATAAACAGCAACTCGAGCAATTACTCCTCTATCAGCAAACATTATTAAACGAAACATTAATTGGTGATGCTTTTGACGGTCTCACGAAAAAAATTAGCGAACTTTTACAAAATTCTGTTGTTATTTTCGACCGCTTCCATCACGTTTTATCTGAAGCCTGGCTTGATACGAAGCAGCCTTATGACAGTTTGAATGAACACCACCCGATTCATGTCGGTCATGATGTACTCGGCTATATTGCCTTACTTAAGCCCTCTCCTACTACGCATTATGTACAGCTATCGATTGAAGTGGCGAAAAACATGTATGCGATTCAATTTATGAAACAAAAAGTTGCGGTTGAGGCCTATGAGAAGAAAAAGGAGCAGTTACTTGAGCGCTTATTACAGCAACCTTTTGATATGCAAAGTGTGTTAGCACAGGCCAATTTATTAAATATTGATCTAACATTGCCTTTATTTATTGCCGTTGTCGAAACGACTATCGATATGACGGAAAAAGCAAAGCCATTTGAGCCCGCATTAACCGTTATCCAGCATTATGAGCACGCTGTTTTATTATTTAAAGACCGTACACAGTGTCATGCTTTTTATGACCATATTCAAAAATCTGCGCCGATTAAACTGCTGTATAGCCGACCTATTCAAAAGCTTCAAGATGTACGCACAGAGCTCACAAAACTTCAGCAGGCACTTCCGTTAATTAGTACAGCCTGTATAGACTATGCAACCTTAGGCGTCTTACCGCTACTGCAAGAAATCGAGCATTACGACGCATTTGTGACAGAGCAATTAGCCGCCCTGTCCCCGCAGCTAGTTGACACCTTGAAGCAGTACTTAGCGCATAATGGCCATGCCTCTGAAACAGCGAAAGCACTGTTCATTCACCGTAGCACGCTATTATATCGACTTGAAAAAATCGAAGAGGCACTGCATTGCTCGTTACAGCATAGCGAAACACGCTTTACGTTACAATTGGCATTAAAATTAAAGGAATTACACAATTTGTAGTAATTTTTTTTATTCATTCCTACACTTTGTATGTATATACTGTAAAAAAAATACAGTATAGTGAAGCTAACTAGAAAACGGAGGCGATTTGTATGACAGCAATTTCAAATTTACGTTTACCTGTAATTGGTTCACCCATGTTTATTATTAGCACACCAAAGTTAGTGATTGAACAATGTAAGGCTGGGATTGTCGGCTCGATGCCGGCGCTCAATGCCCGTCCAAAGGAATTATTAGATGAATGGCTCGCGGAAATTACAGAAGAATTAGCAAGCTATAATGCGAAAAATCCAGAGAATCCAGCAGCCCCTTTTGCCATTAATCAAATCGTCCATCACACGAATGACCGCCTAGAGCATGATATGGAACTTTGCGTGAAATATAAAGTGCCGATTATCATTTCTTCGCTCGGCGCGCGTACGGAAGTATTTGACGCGGCACATAGCTACGGTGGTCTATGCCTACATGATGTCATTAACAATAAATTTGCGAAAAAAGCGATTGAAAAGGGCGCAGATGGTTTAATTGCGGTGGCTGCTGGAGCTGGTGGACATGCCGGCTCACTTAGCCCATTTGCACTTGTCCAGGAAATTCGCGAATGGTTTGATGGTCCACTTGCTTTATCGGGCTCTATCGCGACAGGTCAATCGATTTTAGCGGCCCAGGCAATGGGGGCAGATTTCGCCTATATTGGCTCCCCATTTATCGCGACAGAGGAAGCCAATGCGGTCGAGGCTTACAAAGAGATGATTGTGACTAGCCAGGCCGATGATATCGTTTATAGTAATCTTTTTACAGGTGTTCATGGCAATTACTTAAAACCATCCATTGAAAATGCCGGGCTTAATCCAAATGATTTAGCTGAAAGTGACCCATCGAAAATGAGCTTTGGTGGCGATGCAAAGGCGTGGAAAGATATTTGGGGAAGCGGGCAAGGGATCGGTGCGATTAAAACCGTACAACCAGTAAAAGCCTATGTAGACCAATTATATAAAGAATATATAACCGCACAGGAACAGCTCGCTGCGAAAACGACTGGGTTAATTCGCCAATAAGAAAAACGCTAGAAAGCATTTATCTCCCTATTCATATTAATCCAAAATAAAAAGAAGGAATCGTGCCAACAACGCACGATTCCTTCTTTTTTTATGCTACATTTTCTTCGACAATTCACTTACTTTTTCAGAAACAAGTGTTAGTTGATCTAATGCTTCAGTAATGCTTGTAATTGCCTCGCCCTGCTCACTTGAAATCGTATATGTGTCATCCACAATTTTTGAAATTTCAACAACTTGCTGTGTTAAATTGTCCATCACTTGATTGATTTCATTTACCGAATCGGCAGACTGATTCGCTAGCTTTGTAATTTCACTTGCCACGACTGAAAACCCTTTTCCAGCTTCGCCTGAACGCGCTGCTTCAATCCCTGCATTTAACCCTAAAATACGCGTGCTTTTCGCAATATTATTAATCATTTGCAGCATTTTCTTCGTATTCTCGGTATATTCTAGCATATCCTTTTGGGCATCTGATAAATGCTTCATGTGACGGTTAAAGATGCTTTTACCTGTTACATTACTATAGATACACTCATTTAAATAAGTTTTAGAACTATTTTACTTATTTTTCAAGACTTTTTTAATCTTTTTTATGAATTTTCGCATTAAAAAGTCGGAATCTCTAATTGATTCCGATTTTTTAATATATTTTGACACTACTTAATTATTTAGCCTTTTACTAGCTGATAAATATAATGCATTTCACTCTCATTCATAATTTTCGGAACAGGATATAAAGGGTTTGATTCCGCTAACGCACGTTTTACCATCACTGGAATATCTCGATTCTGGATACCTTTTAGTTTTGTTGGAATATTCATATCCGCATTTAACTGCTGAATGGCCTCAATGAATTTTTTAGCGCGTACAGCATCACTATCATGGTCATCTCCTATCGAAACAAGTGCCGCTAATTTTGCGAGTGGCGTATGTACCGTTTCACCATAAAAGTTAAGTAAATAAGGTAATAGCACTGCATTTGCTAAGCCGTGTGGAATGCCGTAATAACCGCCTAATGTATGGGCAATAGAGTGAACATTACCAACAAAGGCACGGGTAAATGCAAAGCCTGCTACATAGGATGCGCGTTGCATATTAGCGCGAGCCTGAAGGTTTTCAGGATGTATATACGTTTCATATAAATTGTCAAAAATTAATTGCACCGCTTCCTCACTCGCTCGAAGTGTTTCTGCTGTATTACTTTTTCCAATGTAGGCCTCTACGGCGTGTGTAAGTGCATCCATGCCTGTTGTCGCTGTCACAAAAGGCGGTAAATTCACTGTGAGCAGTGGGTCAAGCACTGCCACATGCGGTACTAAAACCGGATCCATGATGGCATATTTTTCGTGTGTTTGACTATCTGAAATAACTGCCGCAACCGTTGCCTCACTTCCTGTCCCAGAGGTTGTTGGAATTGCAAAAAATGGTGGCATATTTTTACGAACTTTTAACACGCCCTTCATTTGAGGAATCGTTAAATTTGGTCGCGCCACACAAGCAGCTACCCCTTTCGCACAGTCCATTGGTGACCCACCACCAAAAGCGACGATTCCCTCACAGCTATGCTCGTTATAAAGAGCATATGCTTCTTCAATATTTTGAATCGTTGGATTGGCAACAGTATCATCATATAGTGTAAATGAGACTCCTTCACTCGTTAGCTTCTCTAAAAAAGGTAAAACAAGCCCAGCCGTCATTAATCCTTTATCTGTTACGACAAGCACATGGTTCACTTGCTGGCGAATACGCGCAGGTAAGCGAGCTAAACTATTTTCCCCCTCTAATAGCTCAGGCTCTCGGTATGTCATCACCTTTGACGCAAGCTTAAACCCCTTTTGAAATGTTCGACAATATAATTCATGCAACATTTACCCCACCCCTTTAACATCATTTCTTTCATTTTAATACAGGAAACATAATTTTTCACACATAAACGCATAATTTCAGGTATGATAGAGTAATTAGCACATCATCAGTTGTCGTAGTGTCGGTCTCCATCTAAATGAATCTTTATGATTGGAAGGGGAAGTTGCAAATGGAAAATCGTATTCGCTATGCTACATTACAAGATAAGGTTGTCTCAGCTGAGGAGGCAGCATCATGGATTAACGACGGGTCACTTGTGGGGATGAGTGGCTTTACGCGTGCAGGGGATGCAAAAATGGTCCCACTAGCGCTTGTCGAACGCGCTAAAAAGGAGCGTTTCCAAATTGATGTTTTTACTGGGGCTTCACTTGGCCCAGAAGTTGATGAAAAAATGGCAGCAGCAGGTATTATTCGAAAACGTGCACCCTATCAAGGAGATCCGGTCATTCGTAACCTTATTAATACGGGTAAGGTACTCTATATGGATGCGCATTTATCTCAAAATGCTGAATTAGTCCGTACAGGTATTATTGGTCCGATTGATTACTTAATCATTGAAGCCGTTGCGATTACTGAAGAGGGCCATATTGTACCGACAACATCTGTCGGTAACTCAGCAATCATGGCACAGTATGCACAGAATATTATTATTGAATTAAATACTTCTCACCCGCTTGATTTAGAGGGCTTACATGATATTTATATTCCAGGGGATCAAGGGCATCGCGAGCCAATTCCAATGACAAATATCGAGCAGCGTCTTGGAACAACGGCCATTCCTGTCGACCCAGCAAAAATTAAAGGTATTGTGCTCTCTGATATTACGGATGCACCGTCATTAATTGTCCAGCCTGACGCAGAAACGGCACAAATTGCTGAGCATCTGCTTCATTTTTTACGTGAAGAAATTAAAATTGGACGCTTAACAGAACGATTAGCACCACTGCAATCAGGTGTTGGTTCTGTGGCGAATGCGGTGTTAAATGGCTTCTTAAATTCAGAATTTCATGACCTAGAGGTGTACTCAGAGGTACTCCAGGATGCGGTATTTGACCTAATTGATGCAGGCAAGGTTCGTTTTGCCTCTGCAACATCGATTACATTAAGTAAAGAATGCGGCGATCGAGTGTATGGTAATCTTGATAACTATAAAGATAAGCTTGTACTACGCCCACAAGAGATTTCAAATCACCCCGAAATTATTCGTCGTTTAGGTTTAATTTCCGTTAACACTGCACTGGAGGTTGATATTTATGGCAATGTCAATTCAACCCATGTATCCGGCGTTAAAATGATGAATGGTCTAGGTGGCTCTGGTGACTTCGCTCGAAATGCACGCCTTGGCATTTTCGTAACAAAATCCTATGCGAAGGGCGGTGCCATTTCATCTGTTGTCCCAATGGTATCGCATGTCGACCATACTGAGCATGATGTTGACGTAATTGTAACCGAGCAAGGCATTGCGGATTTACGCGGCCTCGCGCCAAAGGAACGTGCTAGGCTCATTATCGAGCATTGTTCGCATCCGGACTACAAAGCACAGCTACAAGATTATTATGACCGCGCCGTTGAAAAAACCGGCAACGCACAAACGCCACATATTTTAGAGGAAGCACTTTCTTGGCATACACGCCTTGCTACAGACAAAACCATGAAAAAATAAGGTATCAAAAAAGTGGCTGGGACATAA
>NZ_HE578959.1:234012-259800 GCF_000307285.2 Kurthia sp. Dielmo | reverse complement strand
GCCTCTTTTGTTTTTAAATATCTTCGTTAAACTTACATGTGCTAATATCGCGACGGAGGCCTAGTGCACGTGGCACCATCGTTTCGAGTAATAAATCTTCTTCTTCGAAAATGATTTTTTCAGTTCGATGCCGAAGAAATGCTTCATACGTGATTCCGTCATCACTTCATTAGTTGGACCAAAGACAAGTCCCTTATCCTTACCTGTCATTAAGACATGGTCCGCTAAGTAAAAGGCATGGTTTGGATAATGCGTATTAATAATACAAGAAATGCCTTTTTCTTCCGATAAACGACGAATTGTTTGTAAAATAACAATTTGTTTTTGAATATCTAAGTGCGATTCTGGCTCATCTAAAATTAAGACTTCCGGATTCGATACAAGTGTACGAGCGATTAATGCAAGCTGCAATTCCCCACCGCTGACTTCGTTGCATGATTTATGGGCTAAATGACGAATGCCCACTGTATCAAGCGCTTCAAGTGCCGCTTCTTTATCCTTCTTCGAAGGCTGTGCTAACGTACTAATGTATGGTGCACGTCCCATGATGACTAATTCTTCTAATGAATAACCAAATGTCATTTTATGTGCTTGCGGTACGTAGCCAATACGCTTCCACAGCTCTTTTTTTGAATAGCTTGTCATTGGCTGATCATCAATAATGGTTTCGCCCTCTGTCCAGTCAAGTAAGCCGGTAATGCATTTTAGCATCGTCGTTTTACCTGCACCGTTCGGACCAAGAATTGATAAAATCTCGCCTGCTTCAAGTGTAAAGTTTACATTTTTCGCATATAAGTTTGGTAGCGTTTGTTTGCGCTTCATATAGTGGAAATTTCCGTTACGTACTTCTAACTTCACGCCCAACGACCTCCCATACGACGTAATAAGTAAGCAAAGAATGGCGCACCGATAATCGCTGTTAAAATCGATAACGGAATTTCTGTTGCTGTTAAACTACGTGCTAAATCATCAATGATTAATAAGTAAACGCTCCCAATTGCCAGTGATACGGGTAAGACAAATTGATTGTTGTTCCCAACAAACATACGCGCAACATGGGGAATGATTAAACCAACCCAGCCAACAATCCCTGCAGCCGCTACTGTCGCCGCTGTAATAATTGTGGCACCCGCAATAACTGCCCATTTCAGCGCTGTCACCGGAATCCCCATTGACTTCGCTTCATCTTCAGGTAATGTTAATAAATTTAAACGCCAGCGTAAGACGTATAAAATTAGCATACCAAATAAAATAATCGGACCTGCAATATATAAATCACGATACGTTGCTGTACCAAGACTCCCCATTAACCAATACGTAATCGCTGGTAATTTTTCCTCTGGATCGGCCACAAATTTCGTTAATGAAATAAGTGCATTAAATAACGCAGAGGTAATAACCCCGGCTAAAACGAACATATAAATGGCCGCATTTTTACGATTTCCGGCTACAAAGAATGTAAATAAAATCGCTAGTAGACCAAAGACAAGCGCAAGTAATTGTGCTGTTACGCCTTGACCAAATAATAAAATACCTAGTGAAGCACCAAAGCCGGCACCTGCAGATACCCCTAAAATATCAGGTGATACAAGCGGGTTTCCGAACATCCCTTGGAAGCTAGCACCTGCCATCGCAAGGCCACCACCAATTAGTAGTGCTAAAAGAATACGTGGGAAACGTACATTCATCACAACAGTTTCTTCCATATTCGACCACGTTTGGTCAATTGGGAAAACCTGTGATGTAAGAATTTTCACAATCGTTATAGGGTCTACATAAAAACGACCAATCCCAAGTGACACAACAGCTACAACAATCGGCAGTAGCCACATTAACGCAATTTGCCATTTCTTCATGTTAGGACACTCCTATTGTTTTGCAGCTTCAGAAGAAGGATGTAAAATCGTTTCCACTTCATCATCTGTTACATCAAAGTTGTAGAAATCTTTATAATACGTTTTAATTTCATCGTTCATGTCGTAATCAAATAATTCTGGTTGGTTATGATTTGCCATCCATTTCAGCATAAGTGGTGCGTCACCTGATGGTGGGAACCAGCGATAAATACCTAGAGGAATCTTATACACTTTTTTATCTTGAACGGCTTTCACGTCGCTCCAGTCTTGACCTGAAATTTTGTTGTTAAATAAGTCTTCTGGTTGTGTTTCAGTGAAGTTCGTAATGTAGATAATATCTGGATTCCATTTATAGATTTGTTCCATATTCACTTCTTTTTGGCCTTGGACACCGTCGCCTGACACGATATCATAGCCACCTGTTTGATTGACCCAGTATTCGCCCCATAGGTTTTGCCCCGCTACAACGATTGATTTATCGCTATGTTGGTGTAGCACAAGGACACGTGGTTTATCTTCTTTTTCAACATTTTTTAGCTTTGTATCGATTTCTTTTTGCACATTTGTAACATTATCAACATATTTGTCAGCGCGATCTAATGCGTCGCCACCTTTAATTTCTGCTGTTACTTTTAACCAGCTGTTGAATGTTTCTACCGGATTTGCATCTGCTACTTCAACAGTTTGTAAGGCAACTGTTGAGATACCCGCTTCATCTAATTTTTCGATTGATTTTGTATCATTTGCAATTTCAAAATAAACTTGCGGGTCAACATTCATTAACTCTTCGACATTTAACTCACCATTTTGGATAAAGTCTGTTGATGCTTTTAACACATCTGGAGACATTTTCGCAAGCATTGAGTTTGATGCTGCATTATATGAGTTCGGGTGCATCCCAACGATTTCTTTTGTTGAGTTTGTCGCAACGAACCAGGTTGAAAAGTACGGTAAAATCCCCCCTACAACGACACGATCCACATCTCCTGGAATCGTTACATCTCTACCTAATTGGTCTTGAATCATTTTTTCTTCTGCTGTTGTTTGTTTGTCGCTTGAAGAAGTTGTTTTGCTCTCTTCATTCCCACATGCTGCTAACAGCCCAGCTGCTAATGTTGCCGCTGCTAAAAAGCCATATTTCTTTTTCATTTTTGTATTCCTTCCACAAATAAAGCGTTTTCTATACTATTTATTTGATTATCATTATCAATTATTTATTCTTCTCTATTCTATTGATAATCATTTTCAATTTCAACGAATTTTGTCGAAAATACGTGTAATAGACGATATTTCGACAAAATTAATGTCGAATGATAGCGAATATAGTATGCTAATTGCGAGTGATTATCATTTATATGTAAAACTAAAGGAGACTTTCTATGAATTTATCAATTGCCCGCCTAGATCCGGGTCATGCATTTGGCATCAATGGCCAAATGGTGAAAATGACAGATTTAGCGATTAAAAACATTCCACAATATACCTTAACGTCCGCTGCGCTAGAAGATGTAAACGTTTTAATCATTCCAAACTTCGTGGACCAAGAATTTTTGTATGCTAATAAAACCATTATCGAACGCTTCTTAGCTGACAAAAACATCGTCGTTTTCTGTGGTCACCTATTCCGCCCTTGGCTACCAGGTGCGTCATTATTTATGCCTGAGCGCATTCAGCACCACACAGACTATAATGTCTATCTACAAAACAATACGCCAATTTTTGATGGTGTCGAAACAGAAGATATGACGGTAAATAAAGGTGTCGCTGGTTTCTTCGCACGTGGTTACTACCATACAACAGCTGAGCAAGAAGTTCATTTACGCTTTAAGAGCGGTCATGTCGTTACATATGTGGATCGTCATGCAACAAATGGTACAATCGTTGTTCACGCAGGTCGTCCGCTACTAGGCTACAGTGGTCATAATAAAACAACAGATCGTATTCGCCCACAATTCCTTGCGTTTTTAACACAAGAACTCGCACGCTTACAGGAGGCACAATAATATGAAAAAAATCGGTGTTATTTATTCAGGAAATGAAGCGCATTACCGCACATTTCATGAACCAAAAATCAACCAATTTATCGAAAAATTAATTTACCACCCTCAATTTGTAGGCACAGACATTAGCGATTTAGATGTCCTTGTTGTTCCTTCACAGTTAAACGGGGAATTATTAATGCAGGGTGCACAAAAAATTCGTGAATTCGCGGCAAACGGCGGCACAATTGTCGCATTTGGTCCACAGCCTTGGGAATGGATTCCTGAGCAAAAATGGGAAAACCGTGAAACAAACTTCTGGTGGTGGTTAGAAAAAGACGCGAAAAGCGGTCTTGTCTTAACAGCACCAGAGCATATTCTATTTAAAGATTTCTTAACACTTGATGATTGTACTTGGCACCAACATGGTTGCTTCTGGCCTACAGAGGATGCTGAAATTTTAATTGCAACAGAAGATGGTGGTGCGATTATGTACGACCAAAAATTAGCAACAGGTGGCCGCTGGATTGTCACAACATTAGACCCAGACTACCACTTTGGCTCTTACTTCATGCCAGCAACAGAACGCTTTTTAGAAGGATTCTTCCCGTTCTTAGCTTCTGGTAAATAGGGATTAAAAAAGAAGGAATCGCGCAAAAAAGCGCGGTTCCTTCTTTTTGTTATGAAGCTATAAATTGAGATAGTGTTTCAGTGTCTTTTCTACATTGTTAAATAGGGATATATTTTATGCCCATACGTGAAATACGTCGGGGCAGCATCTTCTATTTCATAAAAGGCCTTTGCTAAAATGCGCGCCTCATCTAATGTTAATTTATAAAAATCGAGGCCGGCGGGTAGAACGGTATTTAAATCGACACCCTCGACATCCTCTAGCTCATACTCGTCGATAAATTCACGCTCAAATGTGGCGTAATCTGGGTAGCCTTCGATAATGCCCATATCGATAACCATCTCTTTTTTTGCATCAATCCGTATCGTGACGGTCGCATCTGCAAATGCCGCGTTTTTCTCTTTGTCTTGCGGTGTGATGCCAATTAATCCATACGTACGACTCTGTGGTTTTCGAAAACTATGCTGTGGATAGTGAGCCGTCATATACTGAAGGCTTTCTTCGTTATACCCGGCATCACTTTCAGTCGTCAGCCCAAAATCCGCGAGCAGCACATTGTCATATGCGAGCGTCGGCAACCCTCTTTGTAATCTTTTTACAATATCAATTGCCATACAAATGCTTTCAAATGTCGTTGCACTCCAATGATAATAAACATTGGCTACAATGATACCATCAAAATTCAACGCTAAATTTAACCGTTCGCCCAAAACCTTCGCCACCTTTCCATTCTTCCCTAACCTTTCCCCGCTTTAGCAGGATTTTAATCCCTTTATACTTGCTGCTGTAGCTTACGATATTCGTAATATGCGCTCAGTGATAATATAGCCGAGCCAATAACAATTAATGGGCAGAATAAACGCAGTAGCGCGAACGGCGTTTCAAACAGAAAAGCCTTCCAAAACAGCGAGCCTTCCATGTCCCACAAACCTCTTGCTAAATACATATTGTCTGGTGACAAAGTGCCTTGCTGGAAAATAATACATGACAGCACGAAAAATGGTAGGGCAAACATAAGACTATAATTCATAAGCTGCTTATAATAATTTTTCGTCGATTGTCTATCGGAGAAAAGCTGATCTGCCTCTTGTCCCTCGGATACCTTTTGCCAGTAATGCTTTCCTGAGCTACGGGAGCCTTGTAGATAGCTCCATCCAAAATCCTCATACATCAGCTTATATTCTTCAAAGGCTTCTTTTTTCATAGCTTTTTGACAATCAATTCGTACGACATAGGGTTGTGATGTCTTTTCAAAGACAAAACCTGAACACCATGAGGTAACTTTTGTAATTTTATAGCCTTGCTGTAGGAAGCCATTTAGCCATTGCTCTTCTTTTAAGACATTTATTCGGAACCAATTTGTTTTTTTCATCGCAAACCCTCCTAGTAAAGTGATAGTAAATGGACTAATCGCGCCTTTTCTACTGCTAAAATCCGCTGTCCTTCTGGTGTAATATGATAAATCTTTCGACGTCCCTCTAAGCCAACCTGCTCAATCCAATCGTATTTCGCCATATTGTCAAGTGCACCGTATAGCGTCCCGGCTGCTAGATGGACTTCGCCCTCGCTTAACTCGTCAATTTTTTGCATTATTGCGTAGCCATGAAGCGGCTCCTGTAGCGCAATTAAAATATAGTGCATCGTTTCGGATAATGGTAATAGCGGATGCTTCTTCATATGCTCACCTCTCTATTCAGTTGGACTGTATATAATCCGATTATATACAGTCCAACTGAATAGTTCAACTATATAGAATGAAATCCATCGAAAAAGGGTAAAGTGTACTACAATTCATATCTTTGTATTACTATTTTACGGGAGGTTTTAGTATGGATATTCGAAAATTAACCGCGAATGATGCAAGCGCTTACTTAACAATCCGTCACCGCGCTGTACGCGAAGAGCCTGAATCCTTTTCACCAACATTTGAGGAGGAACAGAAAAAAGATGTTGCTGTTTATGAACAGCAACTAAGCAATCCATTCACAACAACCTATGGCATTTTTGATAATGGGAAGCTTGTAGGTGTCACAACACTCGAACAAAATCCATACGAAAAAATGAAGCATCTAGCGCAAATTGTGGGTGTCTATTTAGCACCAGAGCACCGAGGAAAGGGGTATAGTAAAGGGCTATTTCAATTCGTGGTTGACGATGCTCGCAAAAACCCACAGCTTGAGCAACTTCGCCTATCGGTCGTTGATTCGATGATACCTGCTGTACGTCTCTATGAACGCATGGGCTTTGAAATTCTCTGTCATGATCCAAAAGTAATGAAGATGCCAGATGGTCATTACTTAAATGAATTGCAGATGATTTGTTTTTTATAACAGTAAAAAAGCACGTGTAACGAATTTCCTCGTCACACGTGCTTTTCTTATTTATTGGGGGAACCAACCAACTGGCGCTACATTTAGGCGAATATTAATTTGCTTCACTTCTTGGAATTCTTCTAAGCTATATTTTCCTAGGCTACGACCGATACCTGATTGCTTATAGCCCCCCCATGGCGCTTCCACATAGGTCGGGTGATAATCATTGACCCAAGTAATGCCCGCACGTACTTGTTTAATAACACGTAGGGCTTTCGCGCCGTCATTTGAGAAAACTGCACCTGCTAGACCGTAATCTGTGTCATTTGCTAAGCGAACCGCCTCTTCCTCAGTTGAGAATTTTTGAATTGTCACAACTGGACCAAAAATTTCCTCTCGTACAATCGTCATATCTTGTGTCACATCTGCAAAGACAGTTGGTGCTAAGAAGAAGCCTTCATCTAGACCATTTTCTGTTAAACGATGACCGCCTGTTAATAGTGTTGCACCTTCTTCTTTTCCTTTTTCAATATAACCTAAAATAGAATTCATTTGTGCTTCACTGACAATAGCACCCATATGTGAATCCTTCGCAAGTCCTGGTCCTACCTTAATTTTTTCAGCACGCTCGACATAGCGCTTCACATAATCATCATAGATAGTATCTTGTACTAAAATACGACTTCCTGATGAGCAAACTTGCCCTGAGCCAACGAAAATCCCAAATAAACCGTAATCTACTGCCGTTTCAAAATCCGCATCTGCAAAAATAATATTCGGTGATTTCCCGCCTAGCTCTAGTGAGATTTTCTTTAAATTGCCTGCTGCTGCACGCATAATACCACGCCCAACCTCTGTACTACCAGTAAATGACACCATATCGACATCATTGCTTTCTGAAATCGTTTGACCAATAATTGAGCCCTGACCGAGTACCATATTCGCTACACCTTCAGGTAAACCAACTTCATCAATAATTTCAAATAATTTAAAGGCGGTAACTGGTGTGATTTCAGCAGGCTTATAAACAATCGTATTCCCCGCCGCTAGTGCCGGTGCAATTTTCCATGCACTCATTAATAATGGGAAATTCCACGGAACAATTAAGCCCGCTACGCCAACTGGTTCCTTCACAACCATTGCTTGAACATCATCTGGCACTGGATATGTTTCGCCGTCTGGGTGCAAGATAATGCCCGCATAATAGCGGAAGCACGCAATCGTATCTTGAATATCCCCCTCGGCCTCGCCATATACTTTCCCGTTATCCATTGTTTCTAGTGTCACAAATTCTTCGAAACTCTCCTCGATTTTGTTTGCGATTTTATGTAAAATCGCAGCGCGCTCCTGTGCCGTTGTTTTTGCCCATTCCCCGTTATCAAATGCCGTACGTGCTGCTGTAATCGCTTGTTCTGTCTGATTCTTTGTCATACGTGGGGCAATTGCAATCACTTGTTGCGTCGCTGGATTAATAATATCCACCGTGTTATCCGCCGTTACCCATTTGCCGTTAATATAGCTCTTTAATTCTAGTACCTGTGTATTTGTTAATGTTGTCATTGTGATTCCCCCTATAGTTTCAGTGATAGTTTTTGTTCTTTAGCACGTGAACAGCAAGTTAAAATACTTTTACGTTTTGCTTTATTTTCATTCGATAAAAAATGATCGCGGTGATCCACTTCTCCGTCTACTACTTCAACTTCACAACTGCCACAGCCACCGATTTTACAAGCAAATGGGGCATTAATGCCTTCGCGTAGTAACGCATCTAGTAACGTTTCCTCCGCTTGTACCTCAATCTCCTTTTGACTATCGGTTAATGCGACGGTAAAGGCATTGCGCTCTCTCGTGTCCTGCCCTGTTGAAAACAGCTCAAAATGCACAGCCTTTTCAGGATAGCCATAAGCAAAAGCTGCATCACGGAATTCCTCGACCATTGCGACAGGGCCACAGAAATATACATGCGTGCCAATACGATGCTCCTTCATTACTTCCGTACAAAGTCGGTTTGGCTCTTCAACTCGTGAAAAATAAAACTTCACCTTATCGCCGTAGCGCTTCTGTAGCTCCTCATAAAAAGCACATTCTTCTGGTGTACGTGCAGCATAATGTAGCTCAAACGTTTGGTCGAATTGAATATCCTCCATCATCGCTAAAAATGGTGTAATCCCAATTCCAGAGGCATAAAATGCGTGATTTTTCGCAAAAGGGTTTAGCGCGAAATAATTTCGTGGGAATGTCACCTCTAGCTCGTCATCTACTGCCATGCATTCATGCCAGTAAACAGAGCCACCACGTGAATTCGTATCCTTACTAATCGCAATTTCATAGTATGCACGATTTTGAGGATGGCTCACAAGGGAATATTCACGCTCGATTTGCGTACCGTCTGTTGTTGTAATAAATGTTTTTAAATGAGAACCTCCAGTGAATGCTGGAAGTTTATCATCCACTGTCGGAGCTAATGTAAAGCGTTTAACAGTTGGCGACTCCTCTACAATTTGTGTAATCTTCACAGGAATATTTCCAGCTAATCTCATACAAATTCCTCCTATGCTTCTGGTATAAATGGATAGCCAATATAGCCTTGGCGTACTTTTGAATAAAACGGACCTACCTCTAGATGCGCACCACATGCACACTGTACGTTCACCGCTTCTTTTAAAATCTCACTCGATGTAAAGCATTTCATACAGTAAATATATTTTTTTACATCATCCCGAAGTTGAACCTGAATTTCAGCTTCAGAAACGCCTTCTTCAACGGCTGTTGTGAAAATAGTCGTGGCTTCGTCCCAGTTGGCAACAACATAAAAATGTGTACCCATTTTCTGCGCTACAATAAAGGCACGTGCCTGCTCCGCATCCTTAAAGACATGGACGTCATGCGGTGTATCATATAATTTTTCAATTAATGCACTTACTGCGCTATGCTGTGCCTGATCAGTAATAATCGCCGCTTTTTTAAAATAAGCATTCGGCACTAACTGCGTGGTTAATGCAGGGGATGCGTCAAATAATACTGGACTGTTGTACATACTATGCGCCCCCTTGTGCCTTTAACTTTTCATCTTCTCGGCGCAAAAATTCAACTGATTGTGGTAAAAATGGTGCAATTCCTTTATATTCAGCCATTGGTTCAGGAATATCTTGTAGCACGCTATACGTTAAATCAAACCATTCTTGGCGTAGCTTTAAATCTTCGAGTGGTAAGAACTGTGTATTTAACACGAAAAGAATGGCATTACTACGTGGCATACGGTAAAATTTTTGCTCCTCTACGCGTAACCGTACAAGTTTACCAGCATTTTCAGCAGTTACGAGCTTACGTTGAGGCTCCCATACATCCATCGTTTCGTAGTTTACATCCCAGCGATCTGCCATCAAGTTCCAGTTAATACGCGTCCATGGCTCCCCCGGGTTAATCCCTAAAAGAAAGCGGCGAATACGGTCTACTAAATCATCGCCGTTACGTGATACAAACGGTACAGGGCCATGAATTTCATTAAATGACATGCCCGTATTCCAATGTGCTGAGAAAAGCGCCGCATACGATACTTGCCCAACCTCTAAATAATAGTTGTCATCACGGTGTACCATCAATACGAAATCCTGGTGGAAGTGACGCCCCGCAAAGTCATACGGCTCATACGGTAATGTCGATGCATCCCCAAAGGTAAACGTTTGTTGCTCGTCTAAAATATTATTTTTAAACGTCCACTCATCGCCGTCCTTGTGTAGCTCAAAATGCTGTGGATACTTCTGAATCGCCATTTCAAAAACCATCTCCAAAAACTCCCACTGCATTTCCATCGTATGCGGGAATGATTGATAGCGTACTTCTGGCTGCTCATCTAACAGACGGCGTTTGGCGCGCACTTGCATTTCATATTCAGGTGTAATCGTCACGAGGTTAACATCCTCTAGCTTGCGTAAATCATTTGAGTAACGATAATTATCCGAGCGGAATGGAAATGGAAATGTATCTAAATCTGTTGTTTTAAAATCTAAGTTTTGTGTGAACATATAAAATTCCTCCTAATTATGAATTTCATCCGATTGATGTTGAATGACATATTGTTTAAACGTTTGATCACTAGTAGCTACACGGTCTACCTCGAAGCGGAAGACAAATTTCGCACATATTATATAAACGATGCACGATAAGAAGAACGTTGGCACTCCTGCTGAAATTTTTAAAAATAAGCTATGCGCTTCTAATGTGACGGGGTTGTAGATACCCCAGTAGAAAAAGTAAGCGACAAGTAGCGCAACGAGTGCCGATGGATTAAAGCCAAACCAATAGCGGTAGGCACCTTTTGTGTTATACAAGTCGCGCATCGAAATATTTTGGCGTGTAATAAAGAAGTAATCGGCAATTAAAATACCGCCTAAGCTCGCCATCGAGAACGAAATCACCGACATAAAAATATTAAAGGCGTCGTAGAAAGAAGAGCTTAGCAATAAAAACACGGTCGGTAACATCATCGACACCGCTAGAATCCATGAGCTTTTTGAAAACATCGTTTTAAAGCTAATCGCAAAGGAATACATTAAGAATAATGTTGCGCCTAAATTGGCAACCGTTAGTAGTAATAGCCCGACAATCGCAAATTTACTGCCCATTACAGCATTCATCCAGTCACCTGGATAAAGGGAGCCAGATACTAAAGCAGCGAGTGCGCCCGCAATTGCTGCTACAACGACAATAACACCGTAGCTATAAAAGCTTGCGCTGTAAGCAGCCTTTGTCGATTTAGCTAGACGGCTATATTGCCCTAAATACGGTAGCCACGAAAAACCTAGTGCAATATTGATTTCAAGAGCAGTCATAAAGGAACGCTGATGATTTTCAAATGCCCCAACTGGTGATAATTTACTAAGTGCTGGGATATGATCAGAAAACATAATTGCCACAATCAAGCCGATTAAAAAAAGGAAAAATGCCGGAACCGCTACTAAATTAAAAATTCGAATGGCTCCTGGTCCCCTAAAGACAATGAAAAGTGCGATGAAAAATAACATAATCGCAAAAATGGAGGTTCCGGTCGTTCCTGTTAGGCTACTTGGTAGTGACAAGAGGCTGCTCGCTGTCGCCATGGCCTCTCCTGCCATAAATAAAGCAACTGCACTATAACCGAGTGATAATAAATAAAATAAAACGAAGAATGCAACCCCGCCGTTATAACCGAGTGCACTCCGAAAGCCCACAAAGGTATCCACACCGTATTTAGCAAAATAAATCGCGACTGGTGCGATTAAAAACATCGGGAACGCATTACCAAAAATAACCGCGACCATCGAATCTTTCGTCTCCAACATATTTCCTGCGTAGGCTCCTGTTAAGAGACCAAAAGCAGATAACCCGATAACGGTTTGCACGAGTAATAAATCAAAAAAGGTCATTTTGCGATCTTTCGTAGCTGTCGGCAAATAGGCAAAGGCAATATCTGAATTAACATTTGATTTCGTTTTAGACATATTCTATTTCTCCTTTACATAAGCTTATAGCGTAAAAGCAATGATTGTGATGACTGCCATTACCACGCTGACACCTAAAAAATCTTTCAGTTTAACTTTTGTATTTTTTTCAATAAGATCCTTTTCGAACTGTTCAATTCGTTTCTCTAAATTTTCGTACATCCCTCGTACAAAAGGTTCTTCTGATCTCAATTCTTTTTCATAGCTTTTTTCATATTGTGTAAAAGTGATTGGTTTTTCCATATTCATTCCCCCTCGATATGTATAATGCAAGAACCATGCCAAGAATAAATTGTTTGATTTTTCTGGTTTTTCTTATAAAATCAGTAGGAGTGTCTTTCATTTATGAAATTATTTATTCACAAATGAAATTAATCGACTTTGAGGGGGATATCTTCATGAATCAATTCACCGTACTACGTCAAATGTTTGATGTATCAATGGTCATCGAACAACATGGCGCAATAATGCAGGCCTTTTCAACAAATACATCTTTTTTAGAAAATGTGGAACGATTTCAGCATTTTACAGATTATGAGCAAGCAACCTTTCAAACCTCCATTTTTCAAAAGCTACAACCACATGTAGAAAAGCAAACATTTTTGCAAGTCACTTGGAATAACCGGCGTGTACTAACGTATGTGATTGCTTCTGACAATCAGTACATTATTGCCTACAATATTTTAAAAAAAGAGAATGCAAAAAAAGAGGCACTTGCCTCATTAAATAGTGAATTCATTATTAAAAGTGATGCGATGAAAGAGGTGTTATCAAAAGTATTAAAATCCGCTCAGGCTTCTGGAACAACACTGTTACTCGGAGAGTCTGGTGTGGGGAAGGAAGTTGCAGCACGCACAATACATAGATCAGGACCTCGTAAAGATCAGCCTTTTATTGCGATTAACTGCGGAGCTTTGCCAGAAACACTTATTGAAAGTGAATTATTCGGCTATGTGGCCGGTGCCTTTACAGATGCCCATAAATCAGGAAAAATCGGTAAGTTTCGAGAAGCTAATCATGGCGTTATTTTTTTGGATGAAGTAGGTGAACTACCTTTAACAATGCAAGTAAAGCTTTTACGTGTGCTACAAGAACGAATCGTTACACCCATTGGCTCCTCTAAAGAATATAAAATTGATGTCCAAATTATTGCTGCAACGAATAAATCACTTATTCAAATGGTCGAGGATGGTACATTTCGCGAGGATTTATTTTATCGTTTAAATATTATTCCAATTGTCATTCCACCTCTACGAAATCGTATTGAAGAAATTCCGGAACTAATTGCGCATTTTAATGCACGGTACAATGAAAAATATCACTTTTCAAAATATTTTTCTACAGAAGCTATAGATTTTTTAAGCCTCCAGGAATGGCCAGGAAATGTGCGTGAGCTTGAAAACTTTGTTGAGCGAGCGATTATTTTATCGGATGAATCTCTCATTTCAATTCAAACAGCACAAGAATTTTTAAATGTTTCAAAAAATAAGTCTTCTCATAAGGATTTTTCGCTTCATACACTGATGCCACTGCAAGAAGCACAAGAATTAGTCGAGGAACAGTTAATTTCAATGGCTATGGAGCAATACAATTCATTAAAGTTAGCATCGAAGGTATTAGGCATTAGTCAGCCCACAATGAGTAGAAAATACAAAAAAATTAAAGAAGCACAAGCTAAGCAGGATACGGGCTTTAGCACGCGTATTATTTTAGAAAAGGAGCTCGATAAACGGCTACGCGCGACCGCTGTTGTCACATCAATTGGTATTTTACCAATCGATTTAGAACAGGCTATTGCACATTTAGGAGATGATACTTTTTTAGCGCCCGTATCCGAGCAATTAACACAAGTTTATATGAAGGAAGTTGGGGTACAGTGGGGCTTTATTTTTATTAAAAATAAAGCCGGTCAAATCGTCAATTTAACTGCAAGTGAGGATTTTATTATTCCAAATGGTGTTGTGTATATTGGTAGCGAGGTTATTTTACAAACGATTGAGCAAGCCTATAATGGCATTATTAGTGTGACACCGATTTATACGGATGAGTACGGCGAATGGAAGACATGCTGTGCGCCTTTATATGACACGAAAGGCCAAATTATCGCCATTCTTGGCTTCGATTATGCCAAAGATTACGTCGAATCAGAATTAATTAAGCTAAGCAAATCATTAAATATTCAGCTGTCTTAAAAAGAAGGTACCTTCTATAACCAGGAGGTATCTTCTTTTTTAATTTTAGACAAATTTAAAAAGCAGCCCAATATATGGACTGCTCGGTTTTCATAATTAAACTGGATTGACACCA
This sequence comes from Kurthia sp. Dielmo, assembly GCF_000307285.2. NCBI lineage: Bacteria > Bacillati > Bacillota > Bacilli > Caryophanales > Caryophanaceae > Kurthia > Kurthia sp. Dielmo. Next base: position 245,235 of record NZ_HE578959.1, on the reverse strand, counting down.
TGTTTTCGCTCTGTAAAAGATACATTTTTCGTTTTATATGCCGCAAGTCTTTGAACTAATGACTGACGAAGTTCATTCGGCTCAATAACATCATCAATAACGAGCTCTGATGCTAAGCGGTACACATCGATTTCTTCTTTGTATTCAGCCGTTTTTTGTGCAATGAAATCAGCTCGCTCATCTTCCGGCATTGCTTCAATTTTATTAGCATATACCGCATTAATTGCTGCTTCTGGCCCCATTACTGCGATTTGTGCCGTTGTTAGGGCAATACAAGCATCTGGTTCAAATGCTGGACCAGCCATTGCATAAAGACCAGCACCATAAGCTTTGCGTACGATAACGGATAGCTTTGGCACAGTGGCCTCACTCATCGCAAAAATCATTTTAGCACCGTGACGAATAATGCCAAGCTTCTCTACTTGCGTACCTATCATAAAGCCAGGCACATCTGATAGGAAAATAAGCGGAATATGGAAGGCATCGCATAAATTAATAAACTTTGCTGCCTTATCCGCTGAGTCATGGAATAATACGCCGCCCTTTGATTTTGGCTGATTGGCTAAAATTCCGACAGGCTGCCCATCAATACGCGCAAGGCCTGTAATGAGCTCTTTTGCGAAGAGCTTTTTAATCTCACAGAATGAGCCCTCGTCAATAACACGATCAATTAAATGATACATATTAAATGCCGCATTTTGATTTTTCGGGATAATATCCTCTAATGTATCATCAAAGCTTTGTGGTAGCTTACTTTCTACTACATCAGTCTTTGTACGGAAGTTTTGCGGGAAGTACGTCAAATAACGGCGTGCATAATCAATCGCTTCTTCTTCCGTTTTCGCTAAAACATCGCCACATCCAGAAACCGAGCAATGCATTTTCGCGCCACCCATCGTTTCTAAATCGACTTTTTCACCAATTACTTTCTCTGCCATACGTGGTGACCCTAAATACATCGACGCATTGCCCTGTACCATAACCACAATGTCACAAAACGCCGGAATATAAGCGCCACCCGCTGCTGATGGGCCGAATAATAAACAGATTTGTGGAATACGTCCAGATAACTTCACTTGATTATAAAAAATACGTCCGGCACCACGGCGACCTGGGAACATTTCAATTTGGTCTGTAATACGCGCTCCTGCTGAATCGACTAAGTACAGCATCGGTACTTCTAATTTTTCCGCTGTTTCTTGAATGCGAATGATTTTTTCGACTGTACGTTTTCCCCAAGAACCCGCCTTGATTGTCGAATCATTTGCCATCACACAAACTGTGCGTCCATTAATTTTCCCGATACCTGTTACAACGCCATCTGCCGGTAGGTCCCCCGCCATAATGTTGGCAAAGGCGCCGTCCTCAACAAATACATCATCATCAAATAGGCGCTTTAAGCGATCGCGTACGAATAATTTCCCTTGCGCCGCATTTTTTTCATGGTACTTCGGCGCACCCCCTGCTGCAATTTCCTCTTTATATTCACGATATGATTTCTCCATCATCTCTCGTTCCTCCCTTTACTGCCCCTTAAACTGCGGCGCGCGTTTTTCTTTGAATGCCTGTAAGCCTTCCAAACGGTCCTCACTATGCAAAAGACGCTCGTATGCTAAGGCTTCAATTTCAAGTCCTGTCGCGAGATCCGTCTGCAAGCCCGCTTGGATCGCTTTTTTTGCTTGAATCAGTGATAATGGTGCATTTTTTGCCATTTCCTGCGCTAGTTTCTGCGCTTCCTCCATTAGCATTTCCGGCACATATAAATGTTCAATGACCCCAAGCTGCAGTGCCTCTTCGCCTGAAATGCGGCGTGCGGTGTAAATGAGTTCTTTCGCTTTCCCCGCACCAATTAATCGTGCTAAACGCTGCGTACCACCTGCACCTGGAATAATGCCTAGTGCCGTCTCCGTTAAGCCAACCTTTGCCATCGTGCTAGCTACACGGATATCACAGGCAAGTGAAATTTCTAAACCCCCACCTACCGCTACTCCGTTAATGACCGCAATGACTGGCTGAGGTAACGCTTCTGTCTGTCGAATCACTTCGCCAATAAGTGCGACCGTCTGACGCGTCTGTACCTCATCCATCGATTGTCGTTCTTTTAAATCTGCTCCTGCACAAAATACTTTATCTCCAGCTCCCGTCAGTAATACAACACGAATTTCACGGTTATGTGCAATGGTTTCTAATGCTGCCTTATATTCCTCTAACATCGCCAGTGACATCGAATTCGCCGCCTCCGGACGATTCAATGTAATGGTCGCAATATGATTATCTACTTCTACGATTACATAGCTCATAGTTGCTCACCTCGGAAAACCGCCATTTGCTTTGATGTTAGCGGTCGTTTCATTTGTTGTTCCATAAACTGTGATGCATGTAATAACTTCTGCATATCTACACCTGTTTCAATGCCCATTGTGTCAAATAAATAGAGGACATCCTCCGTCGCAACGTTACCAGATGCGCCCTTTGCATATGGGCAGCCGCCAAGACCGCCAATCGCACTATCAAACCGTGTGATACCATAGGGTAGGCTTGCCACAATATTCGAAATTGCGGTGCCATGCGTATCATGAAAATGCATCGCCAAATGCTCAGGTTTGTAGTGCTTTAGTAATTCATCTAGTAAGCGTTCTACCTGCGTAGGAACGGCAACGCCAATTGTGTCGCCAAGCGAAATCTCCTGTACGCCCATATCAAATAAATGATTGGCAACATATTTCACCTGGCTTGGCTCTGTGTAGCCATCATATGGACAGGCAACCACCGTTGAAATATAGCCACGCACCGTCTTTCCTGCTGCACGCGCTGCCTGAACGACTTCCCGGAGCACCGGAAAGGTTTCAGCAATCGTTTTATTAATATTTTCTTTATTGTGGCCCTCAGATGCGGACATAAAGACACTCACTTCATCAATATCTGCATCAAGTGCCCGCTCAAGCCCTTTTAAGTTCGGTACGAGTGCCGCATACGTAATACCTGGTTTTCGGTCAATGCCTTTTAACACATCAACCGCATCAGCTAGCTGCGGAATCCATTTAGGATGCACGAAGCTCGACACCTCAATATAATCAAGACCGGTATCACTTAAACGGTTAATGAGCTCGATTTTATTTTCCGTTGTGATGATGGCCTTTTCATTTTGAAGCCCATCGCGCGGTCCGACTTCCTTTAGCTGTACAGCGTTTGGTTGCTTCATATGAAAAACCCTCCTATTCGATTTCGACTAAATCCGCATCAACATCAATAAAATCGCCCTCGTTGACAACTACGCGTTTTACAACGCCTGCTTCTTCCGCTTCTACGGGAATCTCCATTTTCATCGACTCTAAAATCATGACTTCTTGACCCTCTTCCACTGTATCGCCCTCTTTTACTAACACTTTCCATACTGTGCCTGCCATCTCTGCTTTAATCATTTTTCATCCATCCTCTCTATTTTTTCGCCACTTCTGGCAAATAATATTGTTCAACAAATTTTGTCGTTGTGCGTCCTGCCTTGAATTCCGGATGTGCCACTACATCCCGTAGCATCGGAATATTCGTTTTAATGCCTTCTACCACATAATCTGCGAGCGCTTGTTGCATACGCGTAACCGCTTCATCACGTGTCGTCCCTGTCGTAATTAATTTTGCAATCATTGGGTCATAAAACGGCGTCACAACACTACCTTCCTCGACACCTGCCTCATGGCGAATACCTGCTCCTTGTGGTAACACAAGCTTCGTAATCGTCCCTGGTGACGGGAAGAAACGTACCGGATCCTCTGCGTAAATACGCACTTCTATCGCATGCCCATGAATCGTTAATTGCGAGCGCTCAATCGTTAGCTCTTCACCAGATGCAATCTTTAGCTGCCATTCGACTAAATCCAATCCAGAAATTTCTTCTGTAACCGGATGCTCCACTTGTAGGCGTGTATTCATTTCTAAGAAATAAAATTGCTCGTTGGCATCAACTAAAAATTCAATTGTGCCCGCATTCGTGTAGCCAATACTTGAAGCGGCTGCAACTGCTGCATCGAGCATTTTTTCACGCGTTTCTGCTGAAATAAATGGTGATGTGGCTTCTTCAACAACCTTTTGATTACGACGCTGAACCGAGCATTCTCGCTCAAACACAGGAATCGTATGGCCATGCTGATCGGCGAGCACCTGTACCTCAATATGATGTGGCTCAGCGATAAATTTCTCGACAAACATCGTCCCGTCACCAAAAAAGCTTTCGGCACGCTTTTGATTGCCTTCAAATGCCTTCAACAGCTCGGCCTCATCATGTACAACCTGCATGCCAATACCGCCGCCACCCGCAGAAGCCTTCAGCATGACCGGATAGCCAATCTTTGCGGCCACATCAGATGCTTCTGTTGCACTAGCCATCGCTTCATTGACCCCTTCGATAATCGGCACGCCCGCAGAAGCCATACGTTTACGCGCTTCAAGCTTACTACCCATCGCCTCAATAACTTCAGAAGTCGGACCGATAAACACAAGCCCCTCCTGCTCAACGCGCTTCGCAAAACCCGCATTCTCAGATAATAGACCATATCCTGGATGAATCGCCTCTGCACCAGATTCCTTCGCCGCTGCTAAAATCGCATCGACATTTAAATAGCTTTGATTCACTGGCGGCTCACCGACACAGTAGCTTTCATCTGCCTCTCGCACATGTAGGCTCGTTTCATCGGCCTTTGAATAAATGGCCACCGTCTGAATACCAAGTCGCTTACACGTTCGAATAATACGGCGTGCAATTTCACCGCGATTGGCAATTAATACTTTTTGAAACATTATTCTTCACCTCGCCTAATTTCAAATAATTCTCGTAGCTTAAATTTCTGCACTTTCCCAGAAGCGGTCATCGGATACTCGGCCATAAAGAAAATATAACGCGGAATTTTATGACGCGAAATCTGGCCATCGCAAAATGCACGAATCTCTTCCTCCGTCACTGCCTGATTATCCTTTGGTATAATCCAAGCGGCTAATTCTTCGCCGTATTTGGCATCCGGTACACCCGCAACCTGTACGTCAAGAACAGCGGGATGCTGATATAAGAATTCCTCTACCTCGCGCGGATAAATATTTTCGCCCCCGCGGATGACCATATCCTTCAGACGTCCTGTCACACGTACATAGCCTGCTTCATCCATCGTGCCTAAATCTCCGGTATGGAGCCAGTTATCAGCATCAACTGCTTCACGCGTTGCTTCAGGATTATTATAGTAACCCTTCATTACACAGTAACCGCGAGCACAAATTTCACCTTGTACGCCGCTTGGCACCTCATCCATCGTACCCGGATAAACGATACGCACCTCCGTATTTGGTAGCGCGCGTCCAACCGTTTCCACTTTCAAATCGATGGCATCATCGGTACGCGTTTGCGTTAAAACAGGTGATGATTCGGTTTGGCCGTAACAAATCGTAATATCTTTCATACCAAGTGTATCCATTACACCTTTCATCACTTCAATTGGACAAGTTGATCCAGCCATAACACCCGTTCTAAGACTGGATAAATCAAAATCAGTGACATTTGGTAAGTTCAGCTCGCTAATAAACATCGTCGGCACCCCGTGAAGAGCTGTACAGCGCTCCTGTTCAACCGTTTTTAACACAATGCTCGGCTCAAACTCTCGCACCGGCACCATCGTCCCGCCTGCTGATACAATCGTTAGCGTCCCAATGACACAGCCAAAGCAGTGGAAGAATGGCACTGGAATGCATAGCCGGTCATCTGACGTGAGCTTCATACATTCTGCAATGTTAAGCGCATTATTAATTAAATTGTAGTGCGATAGCATAACACCTTTAGGAAAGCCTGTCGTCCCTGATGTGTACTGTAAATTGATGACGTCATGTGCAGTCAGTGAAGCTTTTCGCTGTGCTAGTGCTTTATCCGGCACATCTTCCCCGAGCTTAATAAAATCATGCCAGCTATAGGTGCCTGGATAATCCTGATCACTAATAACGACGACTGTTTTTAAAAGCGGCAGTGCAGCACTCTCTAAGCTACCCGGTGAGCTATCTCGCAGCTCTGGGCAAATTTCATACAGTGTTTCAATAAAGGAATGATCACGATATTGATCAATGAGTACGAGCATTTTTGAATCAGATTGCTTCAAAATATATTCGAGCTCATTGGCACGATAATTTGTATTAATCGTCACAAGTGGTGCGCCCATTTTACCTGAGCCAAACTGTAAGCCAGGCCACTGGGCAACATTGGTCGTCCATACAGAGAAATGATCGCCCTTTTCAAGCCCCACCGCCATCAATGCCTTTGCGACATCATTGACATGATTATTAAACTGCGTGTACGTCATACGTAAATTAAGATCTTCATAAACTAATGCTTCATTATCCGGGACCTGAGCTACACGTTGTTCAAGAAATTCGCCTATCGTTTGTTCCACTAATTGAGCCAAATGAGTCCTACTACTTCTATTTAAAAAGCAGTAGTGTCACCTCTCTTTCGTTTTGGATTAACAGCCAAGCTGACGTGCGATTACAACACGTTGAATCTCTGATGTACCTTCACCAATTTCCATTAACTTAATATCACGTAAATGACGCTCTACATCGTACTCGGCCATATAGCCGTAGCCACCATGAATTTGAATGGCCTGATTACATGTGCGGAAGCCCATTTCAGAAGAGAATAACTTCGCATAAGCTGCCTCTAATTTAAATGGCTTACCGTTATCTTTTAACCAAGCCGCCTTCATAACCATATTACGCGCAAGCTCGATTTCCATTGCCATATCGGCTAACTTGAATTGAATGGCTTGTAGTTTTGAAATTGATTGCCCAAACTGGACGCGTTCTTTCGAATAAGCCAATGCCTTATCATACGCTGACTGTGCAATCCCTACCGATAATGCCGCGATTGAAATTCGACCACCATCTAGTGTATTTAAAAATTGCCCAAAACCTTTCTTTTCATCACCTAGCACATTTTCACGCGGTACCCGTACATTATCTAAAATGATTTCACAAGTATTCGATGCACGAACACCCATCTTTTGATAATCCGAGCGAATTGTGACCCCTGGTGTATCACTCGGTACGATAATCGCCGTAATAATATTTTTACCGCGCTCATCCTTACCTGTTACTGCTGTAACAACGATTTGACGTGAATAAGAGGCATTCGTAATCCACTGCTTCTCGCCGTTGATCACCCACTCATCTCCGTCTAACACCGCACGTGTCTGCGTACCACCAGCATCTGACCCTGCATTTGGTTCAGTCAGTCCAAAAGCTCCTAGTGTCTCACCCTTTGCAAGTGGCACTAAATATTCTTGCTTTTGCTCCTCAGTACCAAAATTATAAAATGGCGTTGCCCCAAGACTTACTGCTGCCGCATACGATAAGCCTGTACCACCGCAAGCACGTCCAATTTCCTCTACCGCAAGTGCATACGACACAATATCGCCACCCGCGCCGCCGTACTCTTCAGGGAATGGAATACCTAATAAGCCAAGCTCCCCAATGCGTTTGAAGCTTTCCTCACGAAAGGCATGCGTTTCATCTAACTCGCGAGCATGTGGGGCAATCTCCGCCTGTGCAAAATCACGTACCATATTACGAATCATCTGTTGTTCCTTCGTTAACTCAAAATTCATTATTATTCCTCCTCAATTTGAACCGACTAGTCGGTCTGTGTGGTATAAAAGCTCACAATAAGTACTGTTTTGTGGCAGCTTCACGGTACCCCGCCTCTGTCATTACACCGCGCAAAATCACATCATTGAAATACGTTGTAATATCTTGCATCGTTAGTTCACCGTCTTGCTTATACCACTTGTATGTCCAATTGACTGTCCCAATAATCAACATTGCTGTAATCGTAATCGACAGCTCTTGCCTAAAAACCTGTTGGCGCTGTCCATTGATTAAAATTTGCTCCAGTAGCTTTCGATACGCCGTACGCTTTTTCGTAATGGCCTCTTCATGATTTGGCAGCAAGTAAACGCTTTCATTATAAAAAACCGTAATATGCCGCTGATAAATATTAAAGACATTCATAAACGTACGCATCAAGGCATCTAGCTGATCAATCGCGGAATCATATTGCTCGCTCGCCCGCTTTGTTTCATTCAATACATAGGAGATGAAAATATCATGAATCTCATACAGCAAATCATCCTTTGATTTGAAATGATGATAGAAGCCACCTTTTGAGGTTTCGGCATGCTCAACCAGCTCCTCAACGCTAACACCGTGGTAGCCCTTTTCCTGAAATAAATCGAGCGCTGCTTCGACGACGCGTTCTTTCACTGTCAATTTCCGCATGGCCTCACCACCCTTTATCTATTTTTAACACAAATATTCTGCTTTATGCAATATTTTTGTAAAATATTGACTAAAAAAATATTTTAAGCTATAGTGGTAGTAACGTTGAAACGGAAGAAGGTGCTGACTATGAAAAATATGAATGCGATTGTATCGTCTCATGAGCCTTTGTGCGCTTTTTTAGTCATCCACCGACGCCTACACTAGTGATGAGTGTATCTATTTTTGTACGATGGAATTCTGACCTATGAATGCGCCCAAATGGCTCAGTCATAGGTTTTTTTATACGCAAAAATAGGAGGAATTCACATTGAATTTACAAACATTAGGCTTCACAACATATTTTGAACAGCAACAAATCGACACGAAAAAACAACTTTATCCTGCACGTATCGTTCAACAACATAAACATGCTTACCGCGTACAGGGTGAGCATTTCAACTGGCTCGGAACCGTCAGTGGTAGCTATGCTTTTCATACATTACATGCCATTGATTATCCTGCAATCGGCGACTGGGTGCTCGTCGAACAAATGCCAGGCGAGGAAAAATGCCTCATCCATTATCTACTCGAGCGTAAATCGGTCTTCACGCGAAAGGCTGCCGGACTTGAAGTAGAAGAACAGGTTGTTGCCGCAAATATTGACATCGTCTTTTTAGTAATGAGCTTAAATGATGATTTTAATAGCCGCCGCCTTGAACGCTATGTCGTTGCCGCATGGGAATCAGGTGCAATGCCAGTTGTCGTCTTAACGAAGGCAGATATGTGCGAAGACGTCACACCCTTTATTCGTGAAACAGAAACAGCCGCGATGGGTGTTGATTATGTCGTGACAAGTGTAGTAACAGGCGAAGGGCTCGACGCTTTGCGTCAATATTTAACGCTTGGAAAAACAGCGGCATTACTTGGTTCATCTGGTGCTGGTAAATCCTCTCTAACCAATGCCTTAGTAGAAACAGACGCAATGAAAGTTTCTACTATTCGTGAGGACGATGCGAAGGGGCGCCATACGACGACGCATCGCGAACTCGTCCAATTACCTAGCGGTGCGTGCTTAATTGATACGCCTGGAATGCGCGAACTGCATATTTGGAGCGAGCAAAACAGCTTGGATACGGGCTTTAAGGATATTGAAGGCTATGCAGAAGATTGCCGTTTCCGCGATTGCACCCATCAAAATGAACCTGGCTGTGCTGTTCGCGGTGCAATCGAGCGTGGCGAGCTGGAACCTGGCCGTCTACAAAATTATTTTAAGCTATTACGTGAGGTTGCCTTTATCGAGCGCAAAACAAATGCGCAGCAACAGCTTGCTGAAAAGCGCCGCTGGAAAAAAATATCGAAAACACAAAAGGCAAATTACAAACAACGCTAATCACGAAAGAGGCTGGATTTCTCCAGCCTCTTTTTTCTATATCTTCATTTGAAATTGTTCATTACGTTAGAAAGCGTCTTTTCGATACGACATATTTTTTAATAAGCGTCTCTACTGAGCTTATTTACACACTATTATTATAATAATTTGCGTCACTTAAAGGGTTTACGTGATAATTACTATTTTTAAAGCGATAAATATTATGTTTTAGCAAATCATTCGTTCAAGTTCGGCCCTTTTCCGGGTCTCTACCGGGTATTTTTTGACCGTTTTAGCCTTAAAAAGGGCAATTTCCACACATAAAAATTAAAAAAAGTAGCAAAATCTCGCTGCATGTCGTTTTTTTGAATAAATCTTTTTCTTTAAGGAAAATCCCCTATTTATAACACCTCTAGGGGCCCCACTTTTAACTAAAACAACCCGCAGAAGCGCTGTTTTCACATAAAACAGCCTTTTTCAGTCCTCAAAAATGATGGTTATTTGTGACGGTGTCGCCTAATAAATTTTTTTGTTGACGATTTTTGCAATATTGTTATTAAACAATTTAAAATCGATGCGCCTATTAGCATTAATTGGCACATATTTTGAAATATGTCGTAGCCAAAACCCGCTTTCTAGCGTTCTGAGGATTTGCTAGCAAACGATTAAAAAACCCTTCGACAGTTTCGTCGAAGGGTTTCATTAATTATTCAGCTAAAAATCGTTGTAGTAGTTTAATCTCTCGTGCAACATCCGCTTCACCATCGAGTTGAATTTTTTGCTGCATCGCATGATTCAACTGTTGCCAAATAGCGTCACTTAGCGGCGTAAATTGCTCAATGGTAATGCGCGATGCCCAATATCTTTCAAAATCTGCGGGATAGTGGCGCACGACTTGATCACTAATAAAATACATTTTTCTAAATGTTAATACGGCTGTAGCACTCGATAAATCCGTACGCTCATGCTTGCACACTAACGTCACATCATCAATCTCATTCAGCTCATATAAACGAATATATACAGCTTGTAGCAAGCCATAAATCATTTGGCGCTCCTGCCACTGTTCGATATGTCCATCAAGCTCATGACGCATGTGATAATCCAATTGGTACAGGCGACACTCCACAATATTCAATGCTTCACCAACACGTATATAATCCGTTGCGTAGTGATTCATGTCGAATCGGCTCCTCTTACTATTTATGTTATCCTCCATTATACAGGCAATAGGTAAGAGTCTCTATTAAATTGCTTAAAGCGTATGAAAATCGGTTACGTCTGAGAAAATGTTTAGCATATTCGCAAATTATTTATGCATGCTACTGCATTATTCATTCACAAGATTTATGAGGAAAAAGTAGGTGTGCATATTTCAATTTAACCAAAACTACATATTCATATTTCTATTGAAGAGCCGCTTGTACAACAGGATTATCTAGAACAGCTACAAGCATTTCGCAGGGTACGCGATCAGCTCGGAAGTGAGTTGAAGCATATTGCAGCGCAGTTAGTAGAAGTTTACGCACAAAAAAACGTAGACATGTAAATATGTAAACATGTCTACG
>NZ_HE578959.1:231605-233737 GCF_000307285.2 Kurthia sp. Dielmo | reverse complement strand
ATTGTGGTGTCCATGAAATAATAGCCGCATAAAAACGATGCTTGTATATATATTGCTCCCCGTCATAGGTAACAAAATCAGCCAACGCCTGTTCAACATGCTCAAGCTGATACGCATTGTCGCGAATTTTTTTACTTTGTGCGGTCAGTAAGGCTTCCTTTGTTGGATATGTATAAATGCGTTCAAGCGGCAGCATTTGGCAATCGGCAAAAATGCCAAGCTGATACAGCATATTTAAAATTTCAATATAATCTCGGCGTGGATATTTAATAGCATAGCCAAACTGCTTATCTAGTACTTCATAATGCGGCTGGATAGGTCCTGTTGTCATACCGATAATCGCCTTTTTTCGTGCGAGCGCATTCATCTTTCGTAAGGTTGCATTCATATGATACATACGGTAAAAACAATTGACCCCTACGACAACATCATGTGGCTCAAGAGGCAATGTTTCAAATTTTCCGTGAATAAGTGCTGCATTTGTATACTGTGCTAAATAACTGAGTACGCTTTCTGAGCTATCCACACAGCTTAGACTAGCCGCATACTCTTCTAATGGAAAGGTATAATTACCCCAACCCGGACCGATTTCAAGTACAGAATCCTGCGGGGAAATATGCGTCTTCATTGCGTCAAAAATAGGGATAGCATGGGCATCGGTTTGTTTCGGCTTTTTACGTTGCATGGATTGACGCCAGAAATCTTCTTCGAGTGCATCATCAACCATTCGCTCCGGCATATTCCCTTGCCAGTCGTGCATACCTTCTTGCCATATTTTTTCAAAATCAATTTTTAATGGGCCTTGCATTCTGTTCACTCCTTGTTGCCTGACTTTGGTTGAAAAAAGGAGCGACAAAAAAGCCCCTGCTTCTCCCACCGAAAAGCATGTGATTCAAGTATTGCGATAGGTATCCTGGCTGTGCATCATCCTCGTTCACACCTTCCCTTTCAGTGGTTTTTGTGAAGTCGTCAGCATTACAGTAGCGGGGGCTGCATGAGCTTCGCACTCATTTCCCTATATGAATGAATACTTGATAGTTAAAGCATAGCATGATTACTCAAATTGTTGTAGATGAAATGCGAGTGATAATGCTAGATAATCATTCCAATCATTTAAATTCATTTGCACAAGCTCTTCGATTTTCGTAAGACGATGATAGAGCGTATTTTGATGAATATGAAGCGCAGCTGCGGTTTTTGTAATAGAACGACTGTGATAGATATAGCTTCGCAGCGTGTCCTCTAGCTCACTAGCCTGTGCACGTGGCGTTTGAAGGGGGGCGAGTGTTTGCGTTAAAAACTGCGTAATCGCCTCTGGGTCCTGCTTCATAAACAATTGATTGACACCTAACTTTTCATAATATAGCACGCCAATTTGTTTACGCATTTGCATATAATGAAGCGTATTTTCCGCTTCTTCATACGTTTTAATAAAAAAGGTCACACAAAGGCGCAACGCTTGCTCCTGTCTATCAGTTGTTACTTTTTCGCAAAGTATATAGTGCTTCACTTATACAAATAAAAGTTCCCTATAGCTGGTATAACGTATAGCATCGGTTGCTTGGATCCATTGCTGCTGCCAAATTCTAGTCGGGCAATGTTCGGTACGTTCATACGCGCCTTGATGAAAAATATAGCACTGTTGTGGCTTTCTCATGTCATATTGTCCCCCTTATATGCACAACATATAGTATTTATTCTAATTAAAACAAATTTTATTGGAAGATGTCACAATTTTTATTAGAAAATTCGATTATTTTATCCAATGATTATTAAGAAAGATTTTTTTATGATAAAGGTACATCTTCTAAAGGGAGGTATTTCCAAATGAAAAAAGATAAGAGTAAGTGGATTCTCGCCGCATTGTTTTTTGCATGGATTGTGTCGTATGTTGACCGAACGGCTATTAGTTTAGCGCTTGTTAATATGGGTAAAGATTTACAACTTACAGAAACACAACTTGGTCTTGCGATTAGTGCCTTTTTTATCATTTCTTTGCAGAATACCCCTCCCTCAAGGAACGTAGTGAGTAGGGAGGGGATGAATGCGAACCCAATGATTCTGCCAGTACTAATTTGTTAAAAAGAACATATGTTCCCGTTATACTATTCAAAAAAGGAGGTGTCTGTCAT
>NZ_HE578959.1:199385-230853 GCF_000307285.2 Kurthia sp. Dielmo | reverse complement strand
AAATTAAAGCGGGGTGCTATGATACGCTACCAAATCTAACATTAAATGAAGTCATGTATGACAATGCACAGCTCTTACCAGACATTTCGTATACAGCGGAGGAACAAGCCTTTGCTAGAACATTACAACAAAATATTGATCCATCGGTTGTAGCAGGCTCTAAAGCATCGATGGCGCAGATGGGCTTTCAAGAAACGACCGATTTAGCACAAGGCTTCCAGCATATTCCCCAGATGTTCCGCATTCCAATGCCGGGCTCATCTGATATTGGCGATGTGTCTTGGATTACACCAATGGGCCAAATCATGACAACTTGTGCGCCGTCTGCTGTTCAGCTACATACGTGGCAGGCTACCGCATCGTTCGGCTCTAGCATCGGCATGAAGGGTATGCATTTAGCCGCACAAATTATGGCAGGTGCCGCACTTGATAGCTTCACAAATCCTGATATTATTCAAAAAGCACGTGAGGAATTTGACCGAAATCGTGCCGGTATTACGTATAAACCCGCTATTCCAGATGATGTCAAGCCGCCACAACCCGTTTCATAATGAAAAAATGCGGCTTTATACATGTAAAACAACTCCTATGAACATAAGAAAAACCGGAATCACGCTGTCGCGCGGTTCCGGTTTTTCGATGCAAACGCTAAAAAAGGAACATGACGTATTTTGTCCCAACCTCTTTTAATGACGCAATTAATTTAACACAGGCTCTGCCACATTTTTTTCACTAGCCTGTTCTTTTGCTGTCACAAGTAAAATACCAGCGATAAGTCCAAAAATATTTGTAAATACGCCAATAACGATCATTGCGATACCCCAACCTTTTTGCGTAGGTTTTCCAATGGCTTTACGCGCAAAGATGTTTAACATAATAAAAATAATACCGGCAATAATTGGGAAACCAGCTAGTACGACGCTAATGATTGCATCCCCAAATGATTGACCTTCAATAAATGAAACCACGATATTTAGCACGATAATCGCCAAAACAATCAGTGCATTCCAAACAATAGAAGCGGTAATAAAGCCACGCGCCATTTTATAATGACCCTGCGCTGTGATTTGTTGAGAAGGATTTGCTGCTAATAAAATACCGGCAACTACCGCAAACCAGTTTGTAAAAATACCAGATACGATTAAATAAATCGCCCAGCCACCCTCTGTTGCGGTATTGATGCTTTTGTGTGCAAAAATAGATAACACAAGAATAGCGAGTAAATAAAGAATAATTGCAAAAAAGATTGCCCATACGAAAACGATGTAGCCTGTCTCACGTGATGGTTGATCTGCAAGTAGTATTGCTGTTAGAAATACGCCAGAGCTTGCCACCGTAATTAAAACAAGAGCATTCCAGACAATCGAAATCATGCTTAAAACTTTTGCTGCGTTCATAAAAAATAGGACTCCTTTATAAAAAAATTAATACATATACAATTTTACGCATTAAAATCACTTTTTTATATAGAAATATTATCCTTTTTTGGTTATTAAATTATAGTTATAAACACTTAAAAAGATACTAGAACAAACATCTAGCTCCATTTTATGATGTATTTCACCGGCTTTCTATTTCTTCAGCTCTAATGGCTTTCCGTTTTGTTTCGTATGAATACACTTGTTTTTCCATCAAAAAACACCTCCAAAGGTTTTATCCCCTTTGAAAGTGTCTTTTTCTTTTTATATTGTCTCGTTAGTTCATTTTTTTAGCTTTATATATTCTTAATACGAGCAATACAAGGACTGACAAAATTGAAAGCCAGGCGGCAATTGGCCAATACGGTGGTAAATACGTGAACTCGACCGTATGCTTGCCTTTTTCAAGTGGAATGCCAACAAATGCATAATTCACTTTTTCTACTGTTACCTTCTTACCGTCTACAGTCGCACGCCAACCTTTGCCATATGGAATAGAGGTTGCGAGCACATCACCATCTTGTGCCGTAACTTCCCCAAATGCCTTGCCATTATCCCAAATCATCTGCGCTGTATTTTTACGCTCAAGTGCTTTATCAAGTGTTTGATAATCTTCCCCGTAAATCGCTAAATCACGTAGTTGATAATGCCCTTTAGGCAGCGTAATGGTCACCGTTTTCGCTGCATTTACAGCGACTGTCACATCATTAAAACCTGTTCGATAAATCGAATTTGATTTTTTACGTGTTGTTTTATATTCATTCACTTGAAGTGTAAAGCCTGTTGGATGTTTAATTCCTTCAATATGCATTTGAACATATAGCGTTTTCATACGCTTTGGTGTATCTAATGTTAATTGAATGTGACCTGATTCTCCGTCGACAATCAATTCATTATTTACCCATGTAGCGCCTTCAACCTTCGTCTGCTTAATAGGTATCGTTGCTACTTCAGGTGCCGTCATCGTACCGGCTTCGCGAATAACACCTTTTAGCATCGCCTGCTCTTTTGCAAGTACCGGTGCTTTTTCAAGAGCCTGCTCATTATATGATTCATTTGTCACACGGAACACGGGTAATAAATCTGTGTTCTCGTATGCACGGTAATTCGTTGTTTGTTTTGCCAGCTCATAACCGTATGGCACAGATTCGTCGCTGCTAGGACGCATATAAAACTGTACTTGCTCAAGCGCCATTAAATTCGTACGATTACCAAGTGTGCCATAACGGCTGACACTTTCTCGCCCCATATCAATTTGTAAATCACGCAAATAAAAATGCAGTAAATCACCATTTAAAATACTTGAATAAACGCTCGTTCCTTTAAAATCCTGGACCATTGGCGTATTATTACGCGTTGGTACAAGCCAATCAATACGATTATCCGTTGATGTCAGTTGCTGTTGCATCCATTGTACAAGGTTTTCTTGTTCATGTGCGTGATACGCCTGTGAATAAATAAACGATTTTGTTGCTACCCCTTCACCGCCATTTGCTAAATTGGCCGAGAAAATATTCGCCTCGATTAATACAACAATGACTATACTGACCGCTAGCCATTTAAATGCCCATTTACGATAGTAAAAGACGATGAAAAAGGCGAGCCATAGTAGTGAGATAATTATCAAGCCATTTGAAATAGCATGATCAGGTGATAACCATTTATATAAAAATAATGTCATAATTGATAAAATAGCCGCGATTAATGGCCAACGTTTGAAATGCCAATAGCTGGCACTATTTAGCGCAATCGCAAGCATCGCCCCGAAGCTCAAAATAATAATCGATTCCCAGCGCTGTTGAGGTGCTGAAAAGCCATTAAACATACTGCCTACATACGGAATAAAATGCGCCATAATACCGACAATGGACAACACCGCAAAGAAGCGGAATAAACGATGTTGATACAATTCCTTAACGAAAAATAACACAAAAATAAAGACTGGAACCCATAGTACACGCGGATTCGTAAAAATATCATCGTTTATATCAAATAATTTAATCGCGTCTTTATATGGTGGTCTCACATTGCCAATAAAGCTATAGGCCGCTGGAATAAAGGCAAAGCTTGCAATGCCCGCTGCTAACACACCGCCTCCGATATAGCGCCATAGTTGTTGCTTCACTGGCTGCTCATTTTCTGTAAAGTGGTAGAACATCCTCGCAATCGCATAAATTGCCCCAATTAATAATGTCATATACGATAAATAAAAATTACTAATCATAACAAGTGCGACTGCTAAAATAAAGAGCAGTGAAGATTCCTTGCGAATTATTTTTTCGATACCGAGTAACATAAGTGGAACCCAAAATAGCGAATCCGTTAAAATATCCCAATACACCTCATGACGGAAAAAGAAGGGACTTAGCGCATAAACAGCCGCTCCGACATACGCACCACGCGGCATATTCGTTACTTTACGTAAAAATAAATATGCCACATAAAAAACCGCTGTTTGTTTGACAATGCTCATCGGTATAACAAGCGCTGCCCAGTATTCAAAATTTGGCGTGAAACCGATTAACATACTCGCAAGCCACGTCAAGAGTACCCATGGTAAGAAAAATAAATTCGTTGTGAAATAATAAGCAATGGAGCTAAAAAAGCCGCCTCCTAATCCGAAATCAGCCGCATAGAAAAAATCACCCGCTACATACTTATCATAAATAAACTGCTTAAACGGCAACATTTGTGAAAGACCATCATTAATGCCTTTCATCACAAATCCTTGCTGCCACATAATGATGAAAAATAAATGGGCTATGATAGAAAAAGCCATCATACTAAATAGCATGATGACTAAAGATGCCTTACGTTTTTGAAACACGAATGATCCTCCTCGTTACAACAAAAGTAATAGGCACACTAATGATTACTGTTGCAATCGGTGCAAAATAAGGTGATAAATGGAGCCAATCTACAAACACGTACATACAAATTGTTTGAATGGCAATATTCGTAAGTTGCGTCAATGGGAATAATAAAAAAGATTTCCACGACGGTTTTTCTCTATACGTAAAATAAACGTTCATAAAATATGAACCAATCATACTAATAATTGTTGCCACAATATGACTTACCAAATAAGGCAAGCCTACAACCGAATAAAACAGCACATACCACGCATAGTAATGTGCTGTATTCAGAACGCCAACAACAATAAATTTAATATATTCATTTTTTGTATTCATTATTAGCTACTCTTTTTCTGTTTTAATTTAAATTTATTCGGCTCAAATTTCACAATTTTTAATGAACGATCTACATTTGCTTCCCCAACAATATAGTGTGGGCGACGTTTTACCTCATTATAAATATGACCGATATATTCACCGATAACACCTAGACTAACAAGCTGTAGACCACCTAAAATTAGTACCGCCGAAATTGTTGTAAAGTAGCCTGGAACTTCAATTCCTTGAATGAAAATACTTCCTAGCATTGCTGCAATATACAGGCTACCACCAAACATAAAGAGTAAACCTAAATAAAGACAAATGCGGAGCGGTTTTGTATTAAACGATAAAACGCCATCAATGGCATAAGACAATAGCATACCAAATGACCATTTTGTTTCGCCATGTTGACGTTCAACATTTTCATAATAAATATTTTTCTTCGATAAGCCAATCCATTCGAATAGACCTTTTGAGAAACGATTATTTTCACTTAATGACAACAATGCATTTACAGCTTTACGACTTAATAATCGGAAATCTCCTGCTCCGTTTTCAAGCTCTACTGAACTCATTTTATTAATTAAGCGATAAAATAAATTGGTAATGCCTCGGTGAACCGCACTTTCACCTTGGCGGTCGCGACATGCAACTACTTGATGATAGCCTGCTTCGTAACCTGAAATCATATCACGCATAAGAGACGGTGGATGCTGAAGATCACTATCCATCAGTAGTACCGCATCCCCTTTTGCATGTTGTAGCCCTGCATAAATTGCCGCTTCTTTCCCAAAGTTACGTGAGAAAGAAATATATTTCACATGGCAATCTTGTTGTTGCAATGCTTTGATTTTTTCTAACGTGTTATCCTCACTTCCGTCATCAATATAAATGATTTCGTAATCGTACGGCATTTGCTGTACTTCTTTGTAGATCGCTTCGTAAATTTTCGGCACATTTTCCTCTTCATTAAATGCCGGTAAAATAAACGAAATCGTTGACATGATAATATCCCCCTTTAATAAGAATCTACTAATACCTTTGCCTAAAAAGCTAATTATTAAACTTTACTTAAAAAGTCATATGGCAAATATACTAAAACTAATACACATGGATACTTTTCCATGTAAATCCTCTGCTGTCCAAGCAGTTACATATGTATGTAAATTCCCCTCCAATTCCTATCTTTCCCATATATCACGTTTTAAACAAAAAAAGTTCCCTCTTTTACCGAGGAAACGTTAATTTTTTGCTAATTAATTGTAAATTTTGCAAATTTGTCTTACCTCCCTTCGATAAAGGGGTTCGATACGCTAACACAAAGTCTTTTTTATCCGCACTAACGATGCCTGTTTTTTCACATTTATAGCCACCTTTGACACGTGCTTGCCTAAAGAGGTCAGCAACAATACGACGGTAGAGTGCAGGTTGTTCCTTTCGCCAAACTTTCAATGATACATCTTCTAAACGATGAGGCGCTAGCTCGATACGCAGTAGCTCCCCATCTACACAATGGCGAAAGTAATATTCATTATAATTGAAATAAATTTGCGTAAACTTATGCTCATGCCAGTAGTGCTGTAAAAAATCCGCTTTCTTTTTTGGTCCCATATCTTGTGACAAAATATTGGTCGCAAGTGCCGTCAAATCGACCTCTTGACGCTCTGTAAAATAAAATAACGGCGGGAACTGCTTCGTTTGAATATAACGACGAATAATAGCAACTAAATCGTGGCGTTCAATCGTAGGCGCCTGGTAATTTCCCGTAAAGCAGCGCACTTCTAGCTCACGTGCAATGGCACGTAGCACCCGTTCCTCTGGATAATCAGTTAATGGATAAGCCGCACAAACAAGTGGCAATTCTTTTCGCATTTGATGAAAGCCTTCTTTTAAATGGTCATATACTAAAATTTCTACCTGTACCTCAGCATCTGGCAGCAAATAGGAAAATGCTAGCATCCCAATCGGCACACTTTCTGAAAACGTCACATGCGTCATCCGGGAAGCATCAAAGGATTTGGCTAATTCAGCTGTAATTTTTTCAATTAACGGTGCCGAAATCATCCTTGTTGTAGCAACACGATTGTGTGCCATTGCCTCATTTAGACGGTCCGGTCCTTCAACTAAGCGCTGCGAGTTTGCCCAGGTGATATGCTCCATCCAATCATCTACAAAGCTTACAATATAGGCCTGCTGTGTACCACCTGCTGCTTTTCCACGCAGCGCACGCCCAATCATTTGTGTCATTAAAATACTTGATGTAGTAGGACGCGCGAGGAAAACCGTCTGTACATCTGGAAAATCAGCTCCCTCCGTCAAGATATTCACATTGATTAAAATATCGAGCTCTCCTGCTCGAAATGCATTAATGACAGCTGCGTTTTTCTGTGCCTGCTGTGAAATGACGACACCACATTTAACGCCTTGCTGCTGCATTAATGTATGAAGTGTCAGCGCATGTGCCTGATTAATGGCAAAAATAATCGTTTTACGATATTTTTTAGCATTACGTACATATTCACTCACAATCAAATGATTTCGCCTTTGATTTTTAACGAGCTGTGTAACAATTTGATCAGGTAATGTGTCAAAGCGCTCAATTGCTTGCTTTTGCCCTGTTGTCATTTCCTCGCCTACTGTTACATCCGTCTTCAAATCTAAGAAAATGGGTTCTGCTAGCATACCGGCTGCAATCAATGTTTTCAAATCTCGTTTAAATATAATATCATGCGTAAAAAGCCTTTTGAGCGCGCCCTTTTCCTCTTCATCTGTCCGAAATGGCGTCGCCGTCAAACCAAGTACTTGCATCGTCGTAGCAGCCTTCCGTACTTGCTCAATGACTTGTTGATACGTCGTTGCCACCGCGTGATGTGCCTCATCCACGATGACAATCACATCCTGCTCCTGTGCCCAACGAGCCAGGTTCTCCGGATGTGCTACTAAGCTATCCTTACTTGCAATGACGAGTTGCTCAGTCGAAAGTGTTTTACTATGCGCATGCTTACCTGAAATGATGCGATAAGATATAGCCGGTAAATCACTAGGCTGAAACTGTGCCGCTGTCACGATCGCGTGATAGGCCTGCTCTAAAAGCTCATGCCGATGCGCGAGCCATAGCACCTGCTTCCCTTTTAATAAATGTGGTAGCACCCATTCCACCGCGGTCGTTGTTTTGCCACCACCTGTTGGCAACACTAATAACCCTCGCATCTGTGTGTATTTACAATAGGCCTCATTAATCGTTTTAATAGCCTCCAACTGATAGGCATAGAGTGGATACTCTCGGAAACGCCCTCCGCAAGTAATGCGCTGTAAAGTAGCAGGTTGTTTCGTTGGTGTTGTCGCTAACTGCCAGATTAAGGTCCCATCTGGGTCAATCTCTTTCCAGCTATGAATCCCTTTTTCAAATACAAATACGAGTCCCTGTTTTTCCACTTCCTTTGCTACGTCATCAATCAGTCGCTGTGACCACGCTTTGTAGCCAAGCTTTCGTAAAAAAGTACGACAATTAAGCTGCGCCTGCTTGCGCTGTGTTTTTTCTACGCGCTCTTTTATTTCGAAAATAACTTCTTGTATCGTTTTCTTTTGCACATTACTATTCCTTTCCGAATGTTTGTTCCCTTATTATAACAAACTTTTATCACAAAAAAGAAACGAAGATAGCTAGAAGGGAACTAATCAATCTTCCAATGAACGCCTTTTTAGATTATTTCTAATATGCAATGCGTATTTCTAGTCAATTCCACGCAAAAAAGGAACCATGCCAAAGCACGGTTCCTCCTTACTTATACGCTTCTATTTCGAATATAACTTATTTTAGCCTACTGTTTGTTTCATCCATTAAAGCGGACGGTCTTTATCTGTCGGATCAAGCGAATTCGTTGTATCTGTAATATCTGCTTCTTCACGACGCACTGTTTCAGAAACGCGCTCTGTATCCATTACTTTTCGTTTACCGACCACGATTTCTTCTGTTACAACATCTTTTTTCGTTACTTCGATTTGTTCTTCAGAAACAGGGATATGGATTTTACCATCATTTTCATACGGTTCTGTTCCGTTATTAAATGCTGTATCAGTGTCTACCGATGCTGTGCCATCTACTGGGCGTCGCTCGATATACACTTCTTCTCGTTCTACTGGCACTTCAATTACTTTTTCCTCTTCTACAACATGCTTATCAACTTGCACTTCACCCGTTTGCACACGATTCTTTTCAATTTCAAGCTGTTCCTCGTGAAGACGTAAACGCGCTTCCTCATCATCCGTATGATTTAGCGTATCATCAATCGTTGCATCATGATGTGCCGTTTCATTTAATGCCGTATTGTGCGTTGTATCATCAAATGCGTTATTCGTATTATAAGCTGTGTCATTTAATGTTGCATCATTCGTCGGGTCTAAGGTAGGCTCTTTTTCTGTATAATTAGTTGAAGCTGCACCTGTTACCGTACCTGTTGTCGTGTCATAACTCGTAGAATTTTCTGCAAAATATGTGCCGTAGCCCTTATCTTTATCAACGTATAAGAATAGTTTACCGGCTTCTAAATCGCCATAATAACGATCACGGTCCTCTTCAGGAATTCCCATTTGCGTAAAGTGCTGATTACGCACAGAATCTTCACCCATCATAAAGGCTTTAAAGCGATCCCACCATGAGCCCTCCTCAGCATGCTCATTATCAACATCTGCCGAACCATGATACATTGATAGCTCGTCATTACGTTTAGAAACGATATACATATCCTCTTCGCTATAACCTTGTTCACGAAGGCGATCCATTTCGTTCTGTAATTCTACTTCCGTATCATAAATTCCGTACAATTTACTATTGTTTGTATCCATTTCTCATTCCTCCTGTTTATGTTAAAGCATATTTTTATTAAAAATTTATTACTTATCACTACTTATTACCTTGTTATTTCAACAATAAACACAAGATTATATTTTTTAGAGCTTAATCTCTTTAGAAATTGCTATGCATAAGGATTTTAGAAATTTTAAAAAAATCCATTTTATGATATAAATCCATTGAATAACTCATCAAATTACGTTTTTTTATAAAAAAATGCTTTTTTCTTTTTTAACTTGCCCTTTCATCAAAGTTAGTAATTTTTTGCGCACTATTTTGTAGTTCAACTTGTCATATCGACCCTAATTGTTGCATAGTGCACATGCTATTCATTAAAATTAACTCTAATACGAACTGTATTAATTCCTTCTAAGAAAGTTCGAGGTAGTCACTATGAATTTTGTTCTTGCACTTGGCGTCTTTCTCATTATTATGCTATCCCTCGCCTATTACATTTATGTGTTGATTCGACGAGCACTCCATGTGTTTTTTCCGCAAAAGAAAACAAAACGAATTCGCATCATTAGTATTGTTTTAGCGGTGATTGTTATGGCACCAACGCTAAATTTCTTTAGCTCATGGCTTATTATTGTGCTTCATATCGCGGCATTAGCAATTGTTTGCGATATTCTTTACCTCCTAACACGCAAATGGTTACCTAAAAAACTTGCAAAGTTGCATCACATTGCACTTATTCCAGTAATTGCGACAGCTTGTTTAATAGTCTATGGCTATTACAATATTCATCACCCAATCAAAACAACCTATACCGTTGAAACAGAAAAAGCGATTCCGGCAAGTGGTTATAAAATCGCCTTTATTTCGGACTTGCATACCGGTCTGACGTTAGATCGTAATGGTCTTAAAAAATATGCACGTGAAATCGAACAACAGAAGCCAGATATTGTACTACTTGGCGGAGATTTGGTCGATGAACGTACAACCCTTAAAGAGCTTCAGATGGCATTTGAGGTGCTCGGTACGATTGACAGTCGATTCGGTACCTATTATGTATATGGCAATCATGATGAGTCCAACTATTCGAACAACAAAAACTATTCAAAGCAACAGCTAGATGATGCCATCACAAAAAATAACATTAAAATTTTAGATGATGCTATCACAACAGTTGATGATCAGTTCACATTAATCGGTCGCCGCGATTTATCGCTAGCTCCACGAAAAACAACCGCACAATTAATGAAAAAAACCGATGCGGATGATTTTTTATTACTGATGGACCATCAACCCGTCGAAACAAAAGAAAATAATGCCCTAGCTGTCGATTTAATGATGTCTGGTCACACACATGGTGGTCAAATTTGGCCGGCTGGATATGTGATTGAATTAATGGGACAGGTCAGCTACGGTAAAAAGGATTGGTCTCATATGCAGCAAATTGTCTCGTCAGGTATCGCCGGCTGGGGCTACCCAATCCGTACAGAGCATCATTCAGAATATGTGATCGTAAACGTTAAGCCAAAATAAGAAGCGCATCGTCGCTAACTTCTCATTCAACCACCTTTTTCAGTCTACACTTCAAGAAAGGTGGTTTTATTTTGCCATCAGAAAAACGTGGCTGGGACAAATCATGTTCCTTTTTTAGCGTTCGCAACGAAAAACCGGAACCGCGCTACAGCGCAGTTCCGGTTTTTCTATGTCATACGTAAATTATCAAACCAACGAATATACACAAGATTACGAACGATACCCATCGCATCAATATCGTATACATTTACACGAAAATCAAGCACTGCCACTAATGTTTTTTTCATACTTTACCCCCTGTTATAACGTGTCATTGACCAGTAGCCAATATCTTCAAACCCTAGGCGCTTATAAATGCGTCCCGCTTCTGGATTATCATAAAACAAACATAATGTACGACCTGTTTTAAACATATCGCTACATAACTTCTCCATACAGATTGTTGCATAGCCTTTACGCTTATACGGGGGATTCGTTCCTACGCTGACAATCATCGCCGACTGTGAATTTTCCGCAGTTGTTGAAGCGGAGGCAACCATCACACCTTCATCATTACGCAAAATGTATGTACGACCGGTATTGTTTTTTGCTTCGCGCTTTCGTACCTCAATTGAAAATGCGCCATGCACAAATTCAGGTATCGACTTGAGCATATCAATATTTTCCTCGTATTCATGCGGCTGTAATGTCGTTACCTTCGAATAATCACGCTGCTTCGTGTCATAAGCTAGTTTTTCACATTTAGCGTAATATAATGTGCTGTCACGATACGTTTTGAACTGAAATTTTTCTTTAAGTGGTGCTACAACTTCTAGCAGACCTGATAGCTCAAAGTCACCATCATGCTGTAAAATAATGTCCGCAAAGCCATCCACATCATAAAAATCACGTTTGCTATATGGAATAAAGTTGCGGTCATAGCGCAGTAATATCGCGATTAGCGTATCTTCTTCAAATTGGCCCCATAGCTGCTGAATTTCTGCATCATAGCCATACGCCTCAATGTCACCAATAATAAACAAATTCTCAGCCGGCTTATCGCTAACGAGTGCCATGACGTGCTCATGGTCTGCCTGTGTTAATAGTCGAATCATCGAATCACCCCTTTTATAATTTGGATAATTATAACAAATACTAATAAAAAAGCAAATTGTTTACATGTAAACATGTATATTTTTAAACAAAAAAAGAGCTACGCCTAAACGTAGCTCCTCTAGTTTAACAATTTATTTTACTGTTTCAGCTTCTAATGCTTCAATTGCCGCTGTCACTTGTTCTTGTGAAAGATTGTGACGCACAATGTAGCGGTTACGTTCATGCTTCGTACATTCGATTGTACAGCCGCCTAAATGCTTCGCTTCATTTTCTTCAGATGCTAAAATTTGTTTATTACATTCTGGGTTTGCACAGTTAATATAACGTTCGCAAGGCTCACCATCAAAATGGTCACGACCGACTACCACATGCTCAACTTGGTTGATTGGCACTGTTAAACGTTCATCAAAGACATACATTTGGCCATCCCAAAGTTGGCCTTTTGTTTTTTCATCTTTACCGTATGTGGCAACGCCGCCATGTAATTGACCAACATCACCAAATCCTTCACGCTTCATCCAGCCTGAGAATTTTTCACAGCGGATACCGCCTGTGCAGTATGTTAAAACATTTTTCCCTTCAAATAAATGACGATTTTCGCGGACCCACTCTGGTGTGTCACGGAATGTTTGGACATCTGGACGAATCGCGCCACGGAAGTGACCGACATCATATTCATATGTGTTACGAACGTCAAGTACAACTGTGTCTTCTTTTTGCATTTCTGCTAAGAAGTCTTCTGGTGATAAATGACGACCTGTTAGTTCAAGCGGATTTACATCTTCACCTAAGCCTAAGTTAACAAGCTCTGGACGAGGACGTACGTGCATTTTTTTGAATGCATGGCCTTCTGCTTCATCAATTTTGAAAACGATACCGTTAAATATAGGATCTGCTTTCATCATTTCCATATATGCATTTGTTTGCTCAACCGTACCAGAAACTGTACCGTTGATACCTTCATTTGCTACTAGGATACGACCCTTTAAGCCAATTTCTTTACAAGCAGCTAAATGCTCTTTAGAGAATAACTCTGGGTTCTCAATTGTTGTATAATGATAATACAATAAAACACGATAATTCATAATTTCTTCTTCCACCTATCTCATATTTGCAGGATACATTTAGGTATTAAATCCATACAGCGTCCTCTTAAAAAAGGCACTATATCATATATTCTACGTTTTTTTTGTAAGGAAAGCAAAGAAATTATATTTTCATCGATTCTTCTCCAAAAAACAACTCCTTAAAATTCTTTGAAATGACCGAGTTTTTTTGTATGGTCAGAAGCTACATACCCTTTTAAAATTTAATTATGCATATTTGCATAACATAGCCATTTGATAGTTATTTTTTAATCGATAACAAGAAAAAACCCAACGACTTGTCGCTTCATAAACTGCCATGCATGTTTTAATTCTCATCGTCGTCCACATCTATAAATTAAATATAGCTGAGCTGCTCTTTTTCAAGCATTCGTTTAATTTTATTTAATGCATGCTTTCGTAAACGAGATACTTGCATTTGAGATACATTTAAATAACTCGCAATACGCGATTGCGGCCACTCTTCTAAAAAGAGCTTGTAAATCACTTCTTTTTCATGACTGGATAAAATCGTCTCAAACTGTTGGAAAAAAGTTTTACATTCTACTTGCTGAAAATTTAAATCTTCTTGCCCTATCACTTCATCAAATGAACTTTCATCATCCTTATTATAGTTGCCATCAAAGGACATGGATTGATAATGAATAGAACTCACGAATAATTGTTGCGCAAGCTGTACGGTAATGTCCATTTCTTTCGCAATTTCATCGATAGTAGGTCGACGATTAAGTTGAATTTCTAATGCTTCTGATACATCTCTAAAGCGAGCATAATTTTGCTTAATAGCTGCCGGTACTTTAATCCCCCATGTGCAATTTCGAAAATGATTTTTAATCATTCCAACAATACATAACACTGCATAGCTGTAGAATGGATTTTTTGCTGTCAAATCAAACTTCTTAATGGCATGTAGTAATCCGACAACGCCCACTTGATAAAGATCTTCAAAATAAGCATGCATATGTCTACTATATTTTTTTGCATACGACTTTAATAAAGGCGTAAATTGCTCAATAATCTTTTCCGTTGCTTCAATTCGATTTTGCTGTGCCTGCTTTATCCATACACGTAAAACTTCTTCTGATACCTTTCTCATAGTGCCATCCACCTTTCGTCTTAAGCTCAAATCTTTTTCTATGACTAGATTATATGCAAAAACAACGTGTTTAGTAGGCATCTAGAGGCCCATATTTCACGAGATTTTTATGTTTTCTTAGCCTATTATTTTCGCTTAAATAGCCATTTGACTTATTTGAATTTTATAAATATAATTCAAAAGGTTCTTTTTTGAGTAAAATAAGAAAAGCCGTTTATATCCATATGAAAAAGGGCATATTTATTAGCTACATTATTTTAAAAACCTTTATTAAAGGAGCTTTATGTATATGAAAAAAGTTTTTTGAACGTAACAACTGCATTAGCACTTGGCGTCATATTATTCGCTAGTCCCGTTACATTGAATAATCAACAGCCAGCTACTGCAACAGCAAAATCATATTCCTCACCAAAGCCAAATAGCTGGTATGGCTTTAAATCAGTCAAGCTCAAAAAAAACAATTTACGTCTATAAGATGAAAAAAGGCCGTTCTCATGCGGAGGACTATGTGCTGAAAAAAGTAAAAGTGAAGAAAAATTCAATTGTGAAACTTGAGGGCTGGTGCATGAGTTGCGGTGGTACTTACTATGTGAAGTCGTCGAAATTCAAATGGACGAAAACAACGTATTATCAAACAGGGTATGTCGATTCAAATAAAAAATTTTGGTATTAACAGTAACGAGGTTGGGAAAGAACACGTCATTTCCCTTTTTTAACGTTCGCAGCGAAAAGCCGGAATTGCGTCATAGCGCGATTCCGGTTTTTCTTACGCTCATAGGAAAGGTGATTGTTACACATATGTCCTCCCTCATTTTCTATAGGCTTTTTTATTTAAAAAGGACGTGAGATTCCTATATCCTTATACACCTTCTCAGCAAATCACTTAAATGATAAAATTTTATTATAATTGGTAAATTATAGAGAAAAGAGGACCTAAAATATGAAAAAAATTATCGGTACGGCACTTTTAGCAACTGCTCTTGTGACGTCAAGCATTGCACCTTTTAGCGCCGCAACAACCGTACAGGCCGCAACAAAAACACAAATAAAAACAGATTATAAAGCACTTAAAACAACATCACTTTATAGCGCTACTTCATTAAAAAAAGTAGCTGTTAAAATCCCTAAAAATCAATACATACAAGTGACGAAAAAAGTTAAAATTAATGGTGTTTCTTACTATAAAGTAAAATTCACAAACTATAATGCAGATTTAAAAGACCTTTTATGGGGCGAAATTGACGATACCGTAGTTTATACAGGCTATGTAAAGGCAAGCCACGTAAAAGCTGTCAAAAATCGTTACGGTACCTATAAAAAATTAAACCGTATTGACGATTTAGGTATAGTCGAACAATATACACCCACAAAAGCATATAATTTACGTCTAAATTATCGCTTTGGCGTAACACAAACAGAAAACAATGTCATCGATAACGACACTCGTGTTATTATCTTAGGAAAACGTAATATTAACGGCAAAACCTATGTGAAAGTAGCAGATTCCGACTACCGTGAATACATTGGTTATATGCCAAAATCATTACTTAAAAAATTACCACTTAATGCGACCAAAACCTATAGCAAAGCAACACAGAAAACACCTTACATCACAACCGGTCCTACAGATTTACTACCCAACTATGGCTCATCAGAATATTTTGCTGAAAATGAACCTTTAGAAAAAGGGACTGCTGTTTATATGCTGAAAGAAGTAACATACCAAGGAAAAGTGTATGTCTATGTAAATATAAAAGGCACGAAAGATTATGGCTGGGTACGCGGTCATAAATTAGTGAAAAAATAAATGAGACGAGCATCGTAGGGTCTTTAGATTCTAAGATGCTTTTTTGTTTGGCCATCAAACCCTCCACTTTAACACCAGCGACAAATGCCTGCGTATAATCAGTTGATGTTAAAGGAGGAATTCGAATGATACCACAACAAGAGCAACAATATTTAACACATGTTTTAGAGGAATTATCAAAAGCGTATACCACTACAGCAGAAGCGGTGACACAAAAAGATGACGCCTATAAAGACCTGCAGCAATATACCATTGATTATCATGCGGAACTCGATAAAATGGAGATTTACAATCATCAGCAAACCCTTTCGATGATCGATAAACAAGGCCATGCGAAAGTGCTTGCGAAAAAGCGATTAGAAAAATTAATTGACTCCCCTTATTTTGGACGCTTTGACTTTGTTTATGATGGGGACACGGAAGAGGAGGCGGAAGCGTTTTACATTGGGCGTTTTGGATTTAGCGATGCGCTCGGTGACCAATTAATTTATGATTGGCGAGCACCTGTGTGTAATGTATTTTATGAATATGAAGTAGGTGATGAGGCACATTATTCAGTAGACAAACGATTATTAGAAGGCGCATTAATTCGTAAGCGTCAGTTTAAAATTCAAGACTCTACGATGATTTACACATTAGATAGCTCGCTTACAATTCAGGATAATGTCTTGCAAACGACATTAGCACAGGGCGCTACTGAAAAAATGAAAACAATTGTTACCTCTATTCAGCGCGAACAAAATAAAATCGTGCGTAATAATACCGCCTATACAGTCGTTATTCAAGGTGTAGCAGGCTCTGGCAAAACAGCCGTTGCCCTGCACCGAATCGCCTATTTATTATATAAATTCCGTGATACCTTACGTGCACAAGACGTTTTCATTTTATCGCCAAATAAGGTCTTTGGTGATTATATTTCATCCGTCCTGCCCGAGCTAGGTGAACAGCCCATTCCCGCTTATACGCTTGACGAATTAACGATTAAACTCATGGACCGTGCGTTTCAACCATTTGAGTCACAGCTAACCGAACTTATTGAACAGCCAGATGCACAAGCTGCCAAAAGGGGAAGCTATGCCTTTGTCGAGCAATTGCAAGCATACTTAAAAACTTTAGATACTACACTACTTCAGGAAAAAGATTTAACGATTTGTGATGATACGATTTCTGCGGACTATTTACAAAGTCGTTTCGTCGCCTATCAACAAGAGCCTGTTATGCAACGCTTAAAATTAATAGCAGAGGATATTCTAACGCTCTTAAAAACAAAACGAGATGGTCAGTTAAAACTCCCATCCGCTCCGTCCATCGCAAAACGTCTAGAGAAGCGATTACGCCACAAATCTGCCTTTGCAATATATAAACAGTTTGTCGGCACTGTGTCTACACCACTTGCTTTTTACGATGTGTACCCGTATTTATATTGTCGCATTTATTTTGAAGGCCTATCAACATTTGATACCATCAAGCATTTTGTATTAGACGAAATGCAGGATTATACACCGATTCAATACGCTGTACTTATGAAGCTATTTCCTTGTAAACGCACGATTATCGGCGATGCAGGACAGGCACTACTGCCATTTGAGACCTCGCTGAAAAAGAGCTTTATGCAGCTATGCCGCGGACTTGAATATGTAGAATTAACGACGAGTTATCGCTCATCTTATGAAATTATGCAGTATGCCAAGCAATTTAGGAATGCCAATGTGACGCCTATTGCACGACACGGCGAGGAGCCTTTAGAGCTTACTTGTACTACGCTTGAAGAACTTGCACGTACAATTTCACAAAAAATAACTTCTCCCTCAACTGCTGTTATTTGCAAAAACCAGCAGCAGTTAGAGCTTTTAAGGTCGCTGCTTGCCTTACCTATTTTAGATGGTTCAACCGTTCACTTTACAAATGAACCCGTACTAACAACTGTTCAATATGCAAAAGGTCTTGAGTTTGATACGGTCATTATTCCGTTTAAAGAAAGTTACACAACCGATTATGATAAGGGACTACTCTATATCGGCTGTACACGTGCTATGCATGAGCTGATACTATTAAGCTTGATAGACGCTGTTTAATTTCTGCGACATCTGTCATAGCTTTACGTAA
The DNA here is from genome assembly GCF_000307285.2 of Kurthia sp. Dielmo. NCBI lineage: Bacteria > Bacillati > Bacillota > Bacilli > Caryophanales > Caryophanaceae > Kurthia > Kurthia sp. Dielmo. The sequence goes on along the minus strand of NZ_HE578959.1, from coordinate 212,709 downwards.
ATTAAGTTCTAATTGATCCGTCACATGAAGAAAGTACTGCGTAAATTTCGGTTTATTTAATAGATTTTTTATATCCACACCCGGTGTAAAGTTATCGAGTTGCTCAAATAAATGCAAAATAGCCGCTATCGAAAAATGCGCACTTCGTAGCGTACGAATCATTAGTAGCTTTTGATAATCTCGTTCATAATATTGGCGACGGTTTTGACGATTTCGCTCAATTTTATAAAGACCATTACGCTCCCAATTACGCAATGTCTCCTCAGTTAACTGAAGCCGCTGTGCCATTTGTTTATGCGTCTGAAGTGGCACAGGCGCTGAAGGCGTTTCGCATAAAAGCTGCTCTACCTCATGAATTGCTTCTAGCACAAATTGATGCTCCGCCTTTAGATGATTGAAGTAGCTTGTTGCTTCGTTCAGTGCCTCTTGAAACTGCTCTCGCCCACTTAGTTGAACGATTTTAGTCGCACGTTTGCGCAAATTATTTTGAATGAGCTCTTGGCGAAAAGCGAGACGGGCTATCATCATCTGCTGTTGATGCACTGCTGTATATTGTCGGTAACCATTTGCGGCACGCGGCACAGGGGAAATATAGCCCCATTGCTCGTACAACCGGACCGTATTCACATGAACATTGGCATAATCTGCTATCGTTTTTGTATTCATATCACACCTACTTTTTTCTTTAGTGTATCACGAAGTTATACAGGCGAATCAAAAAACACCTCCATGATTTTGGAGGTGTTTTTATTAATTGTATAAACTACGCTTTTAGATAAGAAAAAGAAGGTATGCCACTGCTTCTAAAACACCAATCGATACGGATTCTCTAAATACTGACAGATTGTTTGTAAAAATTCGCCTGCCGGTGCTCCGTCTACCACCTGGTGATCAAATGTTAAGCTTAGTGGTAGTTCCTGCTGTTCTTTCACTTTGCCTTTTTTAGTAAATACAAGCTTTGTAGATAATGCGCCAACGCCTAAAATGCCGATTTCTGGTGTATTTAAAATTGGCGTAAAATATTCTACTCCGGCATGCCCTAGATTTGATATGGTGAAGGTTGAACCACTTAATAAATCACTGCTTAGGGTATTATTACGCGCACCCGTTGCGACATTTTGCAGGCTATCCGCAAGCTGTGATAAAGATTGATTGGTTGCATCGCGCATAACTGGTACAATTAAGCCGGCATCCACTGCCACTGCCATACCAATATGAATCGCCTCATGTTTAGTATGCTCCCCATTTGCGTAAGAAGCATTCATTTCAGGATGGTCTTTTAGTGCGAGTACGACCGCGCGCGTTAGCAGGACATTAATGCCGAGCGATGCTTTGCCTTCGTCCCCCAATTTTTTCTTCATTTTTTCGCGGAATTTCATTAATGAGCTAATATTTGCTTTACGATGTAACGTTACTTGTGCGGTGTCATGAAGACTTGCGTGCATGCGTTTTGCAATCACTTTTCGCATACCTGTTAGTCCTTCACCGGTATTACTGATAGCTTTTACCGGTGCCGCTTCAGCTACCGACACGTAGCTTTCCACATCACGTCGTGTAATACGACCATTGCCACCCGTACCTGGGATTTGCGTATAATCATAGCCACGTTCTGCTGCTATTTTTCGTGCAATTGGTGTAATAAAAATACGTGTACCTTGCTGTCTTACTGGCGCTTTCACTTCAATCGGTGCTTCTGCTGTAGCTTCATTAGAAATCACAGGCTCTTCTGGGACCGCTACGGTTGCAACCTCCTCACCAGCTGCACCAACATAGCCAATTGGCTCCTTGCATACTTGCTCCTGTTCTTCTGCTGTCACAATTTGCAAAACACCCGCTTCTGGGGCTTCCACGTCATGCGTCAATTTCTCCGAGCTAATCGTCGCGATGACCTCACCCTTTTCAACTGAATCTCCTGCCTGTTTATACCATGCGTCAACAGTACCTTCTGTCATTGTTAAGCCAAGCTTTGGCATTAAAATTGCTGTTGCCATACGATCACCGCCCTACGATTTTTTTAAATCTTGAATTAATTCAGCCGCTACATCAAGTACTTTTTCTTTATTCGGTAAGTATAATTGCTCTAAGTTTGTTGCAAATGGTACGGGCGTATTTGGTGCACAAACACATTTAATTGGTCCATCTAAATAGTCGAATGCCTTATTCGCGACAACGGATGAAATGTCTGTGGCTGTATTATTATGCGGATTCGCTTCATCAATAATAATTAGACGCCCTGTTTTCTTCACAGAATTCACAATCGTGTCTTGGTCCCACGGTGCCGCCGTTACAAGATCAATCACCTCTACGCTAACCCCATCCTTTTCAAGAGCATCCGCTACATCATTTGCGACATACAGCATTTTCCCAATCGTCACAATCGTCAAATCGCTGCCCTCTCGCTTCACCTTAGCCTTACCAATTTCCACTGTATAATAATCTTCTGGAACCTCGTCTTTAATCCCATACAGCGTTTTGTCCTCAGAGAAAATGACAATATTATCGTCTTCAATTGCCGCATTTAACAGTCCCTTGGCATCGTATGGATTAGATGGCACAACCACTTTAATCCCTGGAATCGAGCCTAGCATCCCGTAGTAAGAGCCTGAGTGCTGAGCCGCAGCAGATGCTCCTGCGCCGTGACATGTACGTACCGTCATCGGAATTTTCGCTTTTCCGCCAAACATATAGCGCATTTTTGAGCCCTGTGCGAGTAATGTATCGAAACAGAAGCCAAGGAAGTCATTAAACATTAATTCCGGTACAGGACGTAAGCCAGTTGCTGCTGCACCTACCGCAGCACCCATATAGCCCATCTCAGAAATTGGCGTATCAATGACGCGCTCACGACCATGTTTTTCAACTAGTCCCTTGGTGACGCCAAATACACCGCCCCATGCACCTTCATTACCTAGATGGTCGATTGTTGCGCCACCGGCAATATCCTCACCTAGCAAAATCACGTTATTATCACGATCCATTGATTGATCCAAAGCCTCGTTAATCGCCTGCATAAATGTAATTTTTCTTGTCATGTTCCTTCACTCCTTTTATTAGTCTACGTATACATCTTCTAGTAATGCTTCTGGACGGGGTACAGGGCTTTCCTCTGCAAACTTAATTGCTGCCGCCACATCCTGGCGCGACTTTTCTTCAATATCATCTGCCTGTTTTGCCGTTAATAAACGTCCTGCAATCGCTTCTTTACGGAATAGCTCAATACAATCTGTATCTGCATGCTCTTTTTCAGGTCCCTCTTTTGCTTTATATTTTTGCTCGTCCCCTTCAAAGTGACCATATTTACGATATGTGAGGCATTCAATTAGTGTTGGCCCTTCACCTTTACGCGCACGCTCTACCGCCTCGCCTGCCGCATCATATACTTCTTTTAAGTTCATGCCATCTACTTTGACACCTGGAATATCATACGCCGCCGCACGCTGCGCAATGGTTTTAGAAGCCGATGAATAAGACTGTGGCGTCGATTCTGCGAACATATTATTCTCACAAACAAAGATAACCGGAAGCTTCCAAATCGCCGCCATATTAATGCCTTCGTGGAAACCACCTTCATTGGCTGCACCATCACCGAAAAAGCAAACAACTACACTGTCTGTTTTTAAGTATTGATTACGCAGTCCTGCACCAACAGCGATTGGGAATCCACCGCCAACCATCCCATTTGCACCAAGCATGCCTTTATCAATATCAGCAATATGCATCGAGCCGCCCTTTCCCTTACAAAGACCCGTTTCCTTGCCATAGATTTCTGCCATCATGCCATTTAAGTCACAACCCTTTGCGATACAATGTCCGTGACCTCGGTGTGTACTTGTAATATAATCTTCATCTGTTAAATGTGCACAAACACCTGTTGCCACTGCTTCCTCTCCTGCATATAAATGCACGAACCCTGGAATCTCTCCACTCGTGAAAATGCGATGTACTTCATCCTCAAAATTGCGAATATCATTCATTTTTTCATAAATCCATGCCGCTTTTTGTTTTGTCAGTTTTTTCATCGTAATTCCTCCTTGTAATTAGCCATGTATCGCTTGTGAAATCAGACTGTTCGCTACCTCTCCTGTCAGTTCAGATAGACTTGGATGCCCAAATGTTAAATTTGCCAATTCATCAACACAGCCCTCTGCTTTTTTGACAGCCATTATCGTATGGATCATTTCTGTCGCATGGGCGCCGACAATAACCGCGCCTAAAATTTCGTTATACGTTTTTTCAGAAATGATTTTGACAAATCCTTCTGTGTCATTCGTGGCAATGGCTTTACCAATAATGCTAAACGGCATACTGCTCACTTGAACATCATAGCCATTCGCTCTTGCCTCCTCTTCACTTAAACCAAAGCTTGCGACTTCCGGTGTCGTATAAATGCAACGAGGAATGAGTGTTTGCTGTAAAGGTTCTGGATTGGCTCCGGTCATATGTGCGACGGCATGTAAGCCCTCTGCACTCGCTGCATGAGCGAGCATATAGCCACCAATCGCGTCCCCAATCGCATATACACCATCCACCGATGTTTCATAATGTGCATTGACCTCGATAAATCGGTCCGCCTTTAGGCCAAGTTGCGTAGCGAGCGCTAGATTCGCTTTGCGTCCCGTTGCCACTAATAATTCGTCAAAGTCAACGTTTCCAACTGATGTGTGTACGGTTGTTGCTGTGACCTGTTGTAGCGTAATGCCGGTGTGCACCGTACAGCCAAGTTCTTGTAATTTCTTTTTCAATAATGTACGAACCGCTACATCTTCTATTCCTAAAATGTCGGGTGCTACTTCTAATACACTGACCTCGACACCAAGCGGAGCCATCGCAAAAGCGAGCTCAACTGCAATAACGCCGCCTCCAATAATAACAAGCTTATTCGGTAAGGTTGTCATATCAAAAAATGTATCAGTCGTATGATAGCGCACATTTTCAATGCCTTTGATTGGTGGTACAAATGGTGTACTACCCGTCGCAAGTAGAAGCTTATCTGCTGTTAAGCGCTGCGCTCCTACTTGCACCGTTTTGTCGCGCGTAATTGTTGCTTCTCCTTCAAAGTAAGCGATTTCATTTTGCTTAAACAGATGATGAATACCGCCTTGTAAAGATGTTACGACGCTATTTTTTCGTGCTACTAATTGGTCGAAATGGATTGGCCCAACTGTATGTTCAATACCATATGCCTGTGCCTCTTTCATAGTTAATAACCATTCGGCATGCTTTAAATATGCTTTTGACGGTATACAGCCGACATTTAAACAAGTGCCGCCAATCTTTTTCTTCTCGATGACTGCCACCTGCATCCCTTGCTGCGCCGCTTTAATAGCCGCTACATAACCCCCTGGTCCTGCGCCAATGACGACTACGTCATAGTGCTTCACTGCTACCCCCTCCATTCTTTTGCCTACACCTTTCTTTATGCAAAAACCATGCCAACTTTAAAAATGCCGTCACGCCGGTATTTTTCTTTTGAACAAATAAAAAAAACGCAACACATTGTTGCGTTTTTGTCTTAATTCACTTCAAATTGTAGCGTGTCATTTTACGATACAGTGTACTGCGCGCCATTCCTAACGCAGCGGCGGCCTTTGAAATGTGATAATGATGCTGTTCAAGTACGGCTCGTAATTGCTTCTCCTCCTCAGACATTGGCGCTACATTTTGTTGCAAACGCTTTCTTTTTGTCCGTTCAATTGTCCCCATTTCAATCGTTTGTTGCAGTTGTTCTCTCGTTGGTTCTACATGTTCATAATAGACATGTAGCCGCTCTAAAAAGTTATTTAACTCACGAATATTGCCGTACCACTCATAGTGCTGTGCCACTTCATAGGCAGTAGCGAGCCAATAAGGATACCAATTTTTCTTCATACAATAATCTTGCATAAAGACGAAAATATCTTCCTTACGTTCACGCAATGGCGGAATCGATAGCGGACAAACATATAGTCGATAAAATAAATCCATTCGAAAATTTTCCGCTTCGACTTCTGCACGTAAATCCCGGTTACTCGCGGTCACAATGCGAAATGATACTCGCTCGACCTTCGTGCTACCAATACGGGTCACCTCTTGATTTTCTAACACGCGTAAGAGCGCTGCTTGCATACGCTTTGACATACTATCTACTTCATCTAAAAATAATGTACCCCCATGCGCTTCGGCAATTTTCCCTTTATAGCCCTTCGCATTTGCCCCGGTAAAGGCACCCGGCGCATAACCAAATAATTCACTTTCTAATAAACTTTCACTAATGGCTCCGCAATTAATCGCTACAAGTGGCCCATTCGCAACGGCGCTATTCTCATGTAATGTTTTGGCGATGACTTCTTTCCCACTTCCCGATTCCCCGTAAATATGCACGGGTAATGGACTACTTGCCACCTTTTCCACTTGCGCCATAAATGCACGATATGCTTCATTTTTAGAAGGCACTCCTTGATAGAAAAACTGTTTTGTTTCCTCTTCCTGCTGTACGATCGGATAAAAGTACCCAATCATTTGGTCATCTAGAAAAATAGGCTGTGGCAATGCTTGTAGCACTTGTTCCTTTAAAAATGCATGAATTGGTTGTCCTTGCCACTGTGCCTCTTCAATAAAAAGTTGCGACGAGATTTTGACAATACGCTCAAATTCATCACAGACAACCCCTGGCTGTGTCATATGATAGCTATAGTCTACAAGTTGCTTTCTCTCTTCTAGATAACGTGACTTTATTTTGGATGAAATCGTTGCTGTCAGTAGCTTCATAAACGTATTTACTTCTTGTGCTGCCGCAGAATCGTTTAAATGTGAGGAAATGTCTAGTACTGCACATACCTTATCATGCTCATCATAAATTGCCGCCGCAGTACAAGCCCATGCATGAGAGCCTACCGCATAGTGATCATAACCTGTCAGTGACATCACAGCCCCCGTCTGAATCGCTAACGAAATCGCATTGGTGCCAACATCCTGCTCATGCCAGCGATGCCCTTCTGAAAATGACATGTCATTTGCAATGCGTTTTGTTCCCTCATGACCGTCGCGCCACAATATGTATCCATTTGCATCCGTTAAAATAAAAATGGGTAATTGTAATTTGAAATAAGCCTCATACATGCGTAGTTCCTGCTGTACAAGCGCAATCAATCGTTCATTTTTCCTTTGCTGCTCACGTAATTGGGGCGGCGTTAAGATTGCCTCACTTTTACGTGCATATGGGTCAACCTCTAATGCTCGGCAATGCAGCCAAGACGTTGCCACTTCCTCCGGGAGAATTGTCAAATCAACTGAATCCTGTGCAATAAAACCTTTCCAAACACGTTCTTTTACATTCATTGAAAATCCCTCCTCATACACGATTCACCATTGGCAAAAGGATAAGTAGTATATGCTTTATTTTACTAAATATGGTCGTTGAAAGGAATTGAAAAGCTAAAAGAGGCTGGGACAAAACACGTCATGTTTCTTTTTTAGTGTTCGCAACGAAAAACCGGAACCGCGTCACCGCACGATTCCGGTTTTTCTTATGCTCATAGGAGCGGTTGCTTTTATACTTATGTCCTAGCCTCTTTTCATTAATTAAATTGATTAAAATAATAAATGATTTCTTTATAGTATTTCTTCGTACTGAAGCGTGTTTTTTCTCCAATAACATAAAATTCTTTTTTTGCACGTGTTGCGGCTACATTTAACAGATTTGGTTGCTGACAAGACCATTCTGCTGCCCCATCCGTTTCTTTATCTGTCCCTGTAATAAAGTAGACAATATCCGCTTCTTTTCCTTGGAATGTATGCACTGTTCCAATAGAACTATCTAGCCATTTTTTTATACCTGATAATGCCATGACCTCTTTATCTTTTTCAAATGCTTCTTTTAATCCTTTTTTTACAGCTGTAAATGGTGTAATAATAAATAAACTAGGTAACTTCGCACTTTCTTTTACATGCTCCTTAAATTTTCGAACGGCTAGTTCGCCATGTGCAGGAACATATTGCGCTGTACTTGCTTTACCACTACTATCAAACCACTGTCCTTTTCCTGGTGTATCATTTGCGATAACCATTTGATTATTGTAGGCAATATCATTCGCAATCGAAAACATTGGATTTAAACAGCGACGATGCACCCATAAAGGAATTCCTAACCGTTTAGGCATATCATCCATTTCACCTTGAATCAACGTCCCCATCGGATTAGCCAAATCTGCCATTACTTGTACAGATGCGGTCGTTCCTAGTTTTTGTTCGCTAACACCGAATTTTTTACGGACATCACTCAGTATAGCTGCATCTAATGTAACAACCGGCTCGATTTGAATTGGATCTCCCACAACAATAGCATGCTTAGAACGCCATAAAGCACCAGCTGCCTGTTGAGGACTTGCTTGTCCCGCCTCATCAATGAATAAATAGTCAATAAAATCTGCCCCGATTTCTTTATACATTCTTCCAAAGCTTGCAAAAGTTGTACTCATTAATGGGAAAAGTAGATGAAGGATTTTCCAAGTATGACGAATAATTTGGAGCCCTTCTTCTGTATTTGTATTAATAGCTTGACGGTTCGCAAAAATCGTAATAGCTGTATGCATTGATTTACTATTCTTCATCATAAAATATTTATGCACTTTTAATGCTTTTAGAAATAATAATCCACGTTCAAAATTTAATTGGTCTGCTTGCCATAATACATTTTTTTGTCGTTCTTCATAATTAGCAGACTGCCAGAACTCATCCGTTGAGAGCTCAACATTTTCTTCATTAAACTGCTTCTTATCTTCTTTTAGCTTCTCTAATTTTTGCTCTTGCTGTTGTAATCGACCATTTAACTGGTGTTGCTCTTTTTCTTTTTCTTCCTGGGTGATAAATAATTACTCTAATTCATTCGCCTTAGTAGCAATTTTTTGAAGAATTTTTTGTTGTTCCTCTGTTTGCTTACCCATTAATTTCGCAAAAAAACCTGGTTTTTTCGTTGCACGTTCCTGCTCTTTTAATAATTCAAGTATTTGTTTGTGCTTTTCAGCTTTTTGTTCTAAATCTATCAATTCTTGGTACAATTTTTGCTGTCGTTCTTTCATTCGTGAAACATCCTCAACTATTTGTTGATAATGTTGCATTGTTTCAACATATTGCTGTAGTTGTACTTTACGCATTTCTACTGTTGCTAATAATGTGTGAAATTCATCAACTGCTTCATGCCATGCATTTTTAGGCAAAGGTGCATTTAACTCCTTAAAAATGGATTCTTGATTTTTGTCTTTGTTACCAAACAAACTATTGACGACTTTTTTTATGTTAGTAGATTTACCAAATGCTGCTGAAAATAGCCCCCAGCTTTCTTCTCCACCTAAAATAATAGAAGCTGTATTTGAAAAGAAATTAACATCCTCCGCTTCATTAGCGTAAACGGTATCCCATTTTTCATATTTAGTCGTTGGTTCCGTTTTCAACGACCGGCTTACTTCTGCTTTTTTCGGTAAATCTTTTGAAATATTTTCAACCGCACCATTATTACAAGATGCTACAACCATTGAAAAAGCCGCAATTTCAGGAGCCAGCATAACGGATTTTAACTCTTTATCGCCAATTTTCACCGTGGCATACGTTGAAAAGGATTCCATAGGATTAGAATATGCCGCCATTTTTTGCGCTCGTTGAACGATTAAGTCTGCAAAAATATCTTTTAATAATGTCGTTTTACCAGTTCCTGGTGGTCCATTTACAGATGAAATCGCATTTTTTCCATTCAAGACTTGATTAACTGCAACTTGCTGCATCAATGAAAGACGATGTTGTACAAAAGAAGGCCATCGCCCATTAGGTAAATTCTTAGGCTGTAGCATTTCCTCGATAGAAGCTCTATTTTCATTAATATCTACTTTTAAATCTACACCTTCTATAAACTGTTGAAGCGTGCGATTTGGTTGATTGCCAATCTTATACAAATCATCTAAAAAGAAGCTATTAAACTCCGGCATTACATCTTCGGTTATTTCTTTTGAATTTTCCTTAGGTTTTTTGATGGCAAAGATTTTTACAGTTGCTTTTTTCACTGTATACTCTTTAGCTAATGTTGAGAAAAATGTGGAAAATTTATTATGAAATTCGACAAAACACTCTTCATTTAAACCATTTTTAAAGGTTTTTATAGCATCTTCTTCAAGTATTTGATAATATTCATTGTACCGTTTTGAAAAGTCACTATAGCCAATTATGCCTTGGCGCTCAATATCTGCTAAAATCAATTGCAAATGTGGAATGAATAAACTACCTTCCACATATTCGCCCAACTCATTGACATCAAAAGCATAACTATAGTACTTTGTATAAACCTGATTAATGATGGCTTCTTTACTATTGAAAAAGTTTCTTAGTGTTTCTGTTAAATCTTGTTGATTGTATAAAGCTGCATAATATCTGAAACGGAATGCGTATTTCTCCTCTTCTTTTGGGCGTATTTCTTTCCAAAATTGTCTATCATAAGATTCGTTATGTAATACAGCTGGTCTTTTTTGATAATCCGAAAAAAGATTAGCACGTAAATCTTCATTTTTTGGTAAATCTCCTGGTAAAATAGATTCTATAAATCGCCAAGCATCTAAAGTAGTAATACTCTTCAACCCCTTATCTTTTTTCACTATTATAACAAAAAATTACCATTTTATTAAAATATTGAATAAAAAGGAGCTGGTTCCATGCTATACCGCCTTGCAACACCTCAAGATATTCCGGTTTTAATCGAACTACGAAAACGGCAATTAATTGATGAGGGCAGTACGCCGGATACCATTATTGACAATGAATTAAATACTTTTTTTGAGCGCAATTTTAGAGATAATTCGCTTGTACAATGGATTGTCGAAGAACAGGACGAAATCATTGCAACAGCCGGTGTAATTTTTTATGCTTTTCCACCAAGCTATACGAATGCAAGTGGTATAAAAGGGTATATCACGAATGTTTATACACATACCTCTTATCGTGGACAAGGACTTGCATCTGCTCTGCTCGATAAATTGGTAAGTGAAGCGAAAAAACGTCATGTGCCGGTCTTGCTGCTAGAAGCTTCTACAATGGGAAAACCGGTTTATCAAAAATATGGCTTTACAGAGATGGATACCTGGATGATTTATCGTCTCAATCTTTCTTTTTAAAGAAAATATTGTGCAATTCTTATAACTGTGATAAATTAAAGGCATAAAGCTAAAAGAAGAGGTTCATAGCTGAAACCCTCTATAAAAAACTATGGGATCATATGACAGTTATGCCGTATCCGATAGTGGATACGGCTTTTTTTCATATTTTCTCTTCTTCTAGCGGAAGGAGGAAGTAACATGACACAACGAACAGATGAGCAAGGACTAAGTGACTTAACATTACTTGGTAATCAACACACAAATTATGCTTTTAACTACGCTCCTGAGGTACTAGAGGCAGTAGACAATCTTCATGCGGAACGTGATTTTTTCGTAAAATTCAACTGTCCTGAATTTACAAGTCTATGTCCGATGACGAAGCAGCCTGACTTTGCGACGGTGTATATTTCATATATTCCAGACAAAAAAATGGTCGAAAGCAAGTCGTTGAAGCTCTATTTATTTAGTTTCCGTAATCACGGTGATTTCCACGAGGATTGCATGAATAAAATTATGGATGACTTAATTAACTTATTAGAGCCTCGTTATATTGAAGTATGGGGCAAATTCACTCCACGCGGCGGGTTATCGATTGATCCCTGGTGCAATTATGGACGCCCCGCCACAAAATATGAAGACATGGCGATGCATCGCTTAATGAATCATGATATGTACCCTGAAAAAGTAGATAACCGATAAACACGAGATGTTCTTAGCGACCATCTAAAAAAACTAAGAGAGCGATACTCTTTTAGGGTATCGCTTTTTTCATTGAGGAGCTTATTTATGGAAAAACGAGACAAAGCACTTGTCGTATTTAGCGGCGGTCAAGATAGTACAACTTGCCTTTTTTGGGCACTAAAACGCTTTAAGGAAGTAGCAGTTGTGACATTTGATTACGGCCAACGTCATGCGCTTGAAATAGACTGTGCGACGAAAATTGCTGATGAACAACAGGTCAAACAATATATTTTAAATATGGATTTATTAAATCAATTAGCACCGAATGCCTTAACACGAGATGATATCGACGTACAGGCCGGAGAAAATGGTGGGTTACCAAATACCTTCGTTCCAGGACGTAATCTTGTCTTCTTTTCGTTCGCTGGTATTTTAGCGCGTCAAATTGAGGCACAGCATATTATTACAGGTGTTAGTGAAGCGGATTTTAGTGGCTATCCCGATTGTCGCGATAATTTTATGAAGTCTTTAAATGTGACGATTAATTTGGCCATGGATGAGCAGTTGCTTCTACATACACCGCTTATGTGGCGCAATAAGGCGGAAGTATGGGCGCTTGCTGATGAGCTTGGTGTGCTTGATTATATCCGTCAAAATACGCTTACTTGTTATAACGGCATTATCGCCGATGGATGTGGGGAATGCCCTTCTTGTTTATTACGAAAGCACGGGCTTGAGCTGTACTTAGAGAAGAAGGTGAAGGCATGATTCGTGTGATTTTTTATTTAATTTGCATTGTAACAGCCAATGTTGTCACCGCGTCACTCGCACCCTTTCACTTCGGGATATTTATCGTACCAATGGGGACCTTCTTCATCGGCGCAACATTCATTTTACGTGACCTCGTACAAAATAAATACGGGCGTAAAAAAACATATGGCTTAATTGCACTGGCTCTTTTATTATCTGCTATCGTTTCCGCTTCTCTTGGTGATACATTATTAATTGTTGCGGCGTCTGCGCTATCCTTTTTATTATCGGAAACAGCCGATACAGAAATTTATTCACGCCTAAAACTACCTATGGCTTGGCGCGTCTTTTATAGTGGCATTGTTGGTGGTATTCTCGATTCTGCCGTCTTTGTCATCATCGGATTAAGTCCCCTTGGTGCGAATATTCTACCGTGGGAAGCGGTGCCTGCTGCGATTATCGGGCAAATTATCGTCAAGACAGTCTTACAGCTTATTGGTGCATTGATTCTAAGCCAACTTCCTGCTGTACGTATGCAAGAAATGGCTTAATTCAGAGTTGTCATAGCTTTTATGGAACTATTTAGCTCTTTTCCCGTATAATAGAGGTATGAAGGAGCTGAAAGTTATGGCAATCGGTATCGCAATTATCATTTTTTCTGTCTTTGTCGCTGTCTTATTAATGCGTGGTCCAAGCCCGCGTTATTTAGTCAACTATATTAAAAACCATCGCGACAACGGCACTGTATCTCTTCGCATCCAATTCGAGGATAAAGAATG
>NZ_HE578959.1:198074-199091 GCF_000307285.2 Kurthia sp. Dielmo | reverse complement strand
TCCAATTCGAGGATAAAGAATGGGTTCGCGTCAATGAGACACAGCAAATGCCCCTTGCAAGTACGGTAAAATGGCTTGTTGCAATAGAGTTTGCACGTCAAGCTGCGGAAGGCACGATCAATCCGAAAAAAGAAATTCCTGTCACGGCAATGGAGCATTATTACTTACCTCAGCTTGATGGCGGCGCGCATTCCGCCTGGCTATCACAGCTAGAAGGTGTAGTCGTATCATTAGAAGATGTCGCAAAAGGCATGATACGCAATAGCTCGAATGCAAATACAGATTATTTAATCGAGCTTCTTGGCTTAGATAATATTAATGCATGTGCAAAGAAAATGGGACTCACTCACCAAACGGCGTTGTATCCGCTCTCTGCATCGCAGTATTTTCCTTATATGTATATGAAGGCACATCAATTAAAGCCTGAGCAAGGTGCTGAGGTACTGCGTCAAATGGATGCAGCCACATATGAAGCGGGGATTCTAGAAGCCCATGAAACACTAAAGAATACTCAACTCTCTGCTGAACAGCGCAAAGAATTACTGAGTTATTTACCACTCGATGTACAGCGTGTGTGGTCAGATCGCCTACCAAAGGCATCTACAGCAGACTATGTAAAGTTAATGGAGCAATTAAATACCCGTGCTATTTTCAACGATGCTTTTTACGATGTATTAGACCCTATCGTTGATACAGCAAAGGTTAATCCGCGCCGCTATAAACAATACGCTGAAAAAGGTGGCTCTACTGCATGGGTACTGACAATGGCGATGTATGCAACTAAGGTCAATGGCACAACAATGCAATTAGCCTTTTTCGCTAATACGGACTCATTAAAAGAACAACGTAAATTACAACGCACCATTCACCGCTTCATCGGTAAATTCGTTACCGATGCACGCTTCCGTGAGTATGTGCGTGATGAATTGAAATAAAAAGAAGGACACGCTGAGGAACTGACCCACGAAAGTGAGACAAAGAAAAAGACACATTCTTTCAGCTGAATTTGACGGACGC